>NZ_JAPNLK010000300.1 GCF_026627505.1 Streptomyces sp. H27-H5
TGCGCTCCTACCTCGACTCCGCCCGCAAACACGGACTGAGCGCCTTCGAGGCCATCCACCGCGCCCTCACCGGCAACCTCTGGATGCCACCGATCGAACAAACCACCTGACCAGCAAGCCTCACATAACGTCACCATCCAGCCGCAATTCCTTCTGAATGCTTACGCGAGGTTCGAGATCATCGCGATGCGGATCATGCTCTCGGAATGGGCGGGTTTGGTCTCGTAGTCGCGGGCCAGGCGGCGGTGCATCATGATCCATCCGAAGCTTCGCTCGACGACCCAGCGCCTGGGGATCACGGAGAAGCCTTTGACCTGCTCGTTTCGTGGGACTACGTCGACGTCGATACCGAGGGTGGCGCCGTGTTCGATGGCCTTGGTCTTGTAGCCGGTGTCGACCCACGCCTTGGTGATCGTGGGGTGGTCGGCGGCGAGTTGGGTGAGGAGCTGCTTGCCGGCCTCGTTGTCGGAGACGCTGGCGGCGGTCACGATGACCAGCAGTAACAGGCCGAGAGTGTCGACGACGATGCTGCGCTTGCGGCCCACGATCTTCTTCCCGGCATCCGTCCCCTGGGTGTCGGTGGGAACGCTGATAGCAGTCTTGACGCTCTGCGCATCGATCACGCAGGCGGTGGGCTCGGCGGTGCGTCCTGCCTGCTCACGGACCATCCGGTGCAGGTGAACGCCGAGTTTCTCGATGGTGCCGTCGGCGGTCCAGGCGCTGAAGTAGCCGAACACCGTGGTGTGCGGCGGGAAGTCGTGCGGAAGGTAGCGCCACGGGACACCGGTCCGGTTGAGGAAGAGGATCGCGTTCATGACTTCCCGCAGGTCAGTGACCTTGCCGCCGAGGTTGAGCGAGGTCTTCTGGCGCTCGGCCCGCCAAGCCGTCAGGGTCGGTTCCATCAACGCCCAGCGGGCGTCGGAGAGATCACTCAGGTACGGCAGGCGCGGCTGCGAAGAGGTCATGGGGATACTCATGCACGAGATCCCGACCCGGGCATATCGCTCGATCGAGCGAGGCAAAAGCCCTTTTCGGTAGGTTCTTCGAACCGGACAGGAGCTATTGGCCGGAACCGGGGTGAAACGCAGGATCGCGTCTGCCGAAGCGGCGGCCTCAAACCGCCTGTTCTGCCTGTATGCGGCCAATCCTGGCGCGGCAGAACCATCCCAACCATTACGTAAATGACACGAACGTCCTCTCAGCCTCGATCCACCGTGTAACGGCCGGGCTGTGGACGGGGAAACGGGAGGAGGTGCCCGCTGACCTGGGATGATGGGAGTTCTCACGCTTCCACCAGCACCAACCGGCAAGGCACCTCTCAAGTG
>NZ_JAPNLK010000301.1 GCF_026627505.1 Streptomyces sp. H27-H5
CTTCAGTGATGAGGTCGTGTTCGTGGGGTGGTCGGTTCACCCCGGTTTGTTCTCGTGGTGAGGTTCCGGGGTCGTCGCGTGTCGCTGCGGGGTGCGCCGGGTTCCACGGGTCCGGGGTGTTGCGGGTTTCTCCGTTCTGGTCTTCGTCGGGGCCGGGGCGGGGCGTCAGGTGACGGACGGAAGAGCGAGGATCCTGGCCCAGGAGGTGGTGAACGCTTGTGCCCAGGGCCAGGAGCGTTCGATGCGGAGCCATCGTCGGCGGGCGTGTCGGCTGAGCCGGGCGGGCAGATGGTAGAGCCGGAAGCGGATGGTGTCGGGTTCCGCGTCGGCCAGGTCCTTCTGATCGTGCAGGCTCAGGAGCCGGAGCCAGGCGTCCAGGTCGGCGGCCAGGTTCGCGGTGAGCATCCAACTCTCGTTGATGTCGAGTGATTTCGAGGGAAGGTTGTGCAGGCCGAGGGCCTTGTTCACGCGCACCAGGTCCTCCACCACCGCATGCTGGCGGGCAACCGCGTCGAGCCACTGTGCCTGGTGGGAGCCAGGGATCCGGGTCATCTTGCTGATGTTGGTGGCGGTGACGCCGTACTTCCAGCCGGTCTTCTTCTCGAAGGCGGTCAGGTCCTTTGCGTGCCGGCCCGAGGGCTTGACTCGGCGGACGATCAGCCGCATGCCTTTGATCCATCCGGTCCGGGTGTTCAGGCCGGTCAGCTCGGCGACGAAGTAGCCCTCCTGGACGGTGCCGTCCTGGTTCAGGGAGGTCTCCCAGGCGGTCTCGGGCAGCTTGGCGATGGCCTTCTCGTCGGCATCGGTGATGGTCCAGCCGGTGGTAAAGCGGACGGTGCGGCGCCGGGTGTTCAGCGCGGCGAGATGTTCGTGGAGCTCATGGGTGGCTCCGGCGCCGTCGACACGGACGAGGATCTTCGCGGTTGCCTGGCCGGGGGTCTGGGCGAGTGCGTCGGACAGCACGCGGATGTGGTCGGTCGCGGTGTTGGAGCCGGCGTTGCCCGGCCGCAGCCGCATGGCCAGGCACTCGCCGGTATTCGCGCACCAGGCGGCGAGCGGGTGGTGGCCGAAACTTTTCTTGAAGGTGCCCGTCGCGCCTTCCTTCTTGGAGGCGGCGGTGATGATCGTGGCGTCCAGGTCGAGAACGACCCAGCGGTGCAGGCGCTTCCCGGCGATGGTCAGCCAGGGAAAGCCGCCCGGACGCAGCTCCAGCAGGGTCCACACGTGCCGGCGCACCCCCGCCCGCGCTTTCGCGATGCCGCCTCGCACGACGATGTCCATCGCGGCCAGGGTGCGGTGGGTGGTCGA
>NZ_JAPNLK010000302.1 GCF_026627505.1 Streptomyces sp. H27-H5
GGCACCGACATCGGCCACCCCAACGACGCCTTCGACACCGCCGCCATCGTCCACCTCGCCGACCACGAGGCGTGACCGCACCCAACCCGCCCAACCGGAAAAGGACCTGCAACGCGCTGCACTAGGCCGTGTATCGAAAGTGGATCTTGGGACTATGGATGATGACGGTTCATGGGTCGGGGAGATCTCACGGACGAGCAGTGGGCGGTGCTGGAGTCGTTGTTGCCGCAGGGGAGGAAGGTGGGGCGGCCGCCTGTATGGCCTCGGCGGCAGCTGATCGACGGCATACGGTTCCGGGTCCGTACTGGTGTTCCGTGGCGGGACATCCCTATCGAATACGGGCCCTGGAACCGGGTCTATGACCTGTTCCGTCGATGGCAGCGCAACGGCACCTGGCATCTCATCCTCACCCGCCTCCAGTGCCTGGCAGATGCGAAGGGCGCGATCACGTGGGACCTGAGCGTCGACTCCACGGTCTGCCGCGCCCACCAGCATGCGGCCGGGGCTCGCAAGCAGGGTGATCTGCAGAAGGAACCGCCGGGTGGCGTGTTCACCGAGCCTCGTGATCACGGGCTGGGGCGCTCACGCGGCGGGTTCACCACCAAACTGCACCTGGCCGTCGAGCAGGGCCAAAAGCCCATGTCGATCGTGGTGACCGCTGGGCAGCGCGGGGACTCGCCGCAGTTCGAACCCGTCCTGGAGAAGATCCGCGTGCCCCGCATTGGGCCGGGGCGGCCACGTGCCCGTCCCCATCGAGTCCGCGCTGACAAGGCATACGCCTCCCGCAGAAACCGCGCTTACCTGCGCCGCCGCGGAATCCGCTGCACTATCCCCGACAAAGCCGACCAGGCGCGCAACCGCCTCAAGCGTGGATCGCGTGGCGGCCGGCCGCCGAAGTTCGACAAGGACGACTACAAACAGCGGCACGCGGTCGAGTGTGGGATCAACCGCCTCAAGAGGCACCGCGCCGTCGCCACGCGATACGACAAGCTGGCGGTTCGCTACGAGGCGACCGTCCTCATCGCTGCCATCAACGAGTGGCTGTGATCAGCACCTCCACAGCCGTCCTACGCGACCCTGACCACATACTTGCCCTGGACACCGCCCGCTTCCAGCGCCTGGTGTGCCGCTGCTGTCTCCTCCAGGGGGAATACCGTGTCCACCGCCGGGCTTAGTGGTCTGCGTCGTAAATCCTTCGGGGGTTGACGTCGGGCTTGGCGTGCGCTTGCCCGTGTCAGGTGTCGAGACCGGTGAGGTGGAGGTGGCAGGCGGTGTCGAGTGCGTCCTCGGGG
>NZ_JAPNLK010000303.1 GCF_026627505.1 Streptomyces sp. H27-H5
TGAGGGGCCCCGAAGTTCCCGGACAGGGACCCAATAGGGTTGTCCTGTAAGGGATCGAGGGAAGAAGCAAGTGACACGTTCGCGTTCGTACTCGCCGGAGTTCCGTGAAGAAGCGGTCCAGATGGCATTGAAATCAAGTAAGCCCATTGCCGAGGTGGCCCGGAATCTTGAGGTGAACTCCGAGACGCTTCGCTCATGGGTGCGCCGGTACGAGCGCGACCACGGAAGGCAGGCTGGTCCGCTCGCCGTGGATGAGCGAGCCCGGCTCAAGGAACTCGAACGCCGTATTCGGGAAGTCGAGATGGAGAACGCGTTCCTAAAAAAAGCCGCAGCGTACTTCGCGAGGGATGTCCGGTAGCGAACACGTACGAGTTCATCGAAACGATGCGGCTCGATACGGCGGAGTACGCATTTCCCGTCGGGTTCATGTGTGAACGACTCGACGTGTCCAAGTCCGGCTACTACGAATGGCGGAGCCGTCCGGATTCCGCGACGGCCCAGCGGCGCGGGGAACTGAAATTGCTCATCACGAAAGCCTTCGATGATTCCGACAGCACGTATGGCTACCGGCGCGTCCACGCCCAGCTGGCACGCTGGGGCGTCGCGGCCGGCCTGGAGCTCGTCCGCCAGCTCATGCGCCAGCTGGGCCTGGTGCCCTGCCAGCCGAAGCCGAGGCGGTGGTCCCTCACCCAGGCCGCAGCGGGCCTGGTGCCCGACCTCGTCGGCCGGAACTTCACCGCCGAAAAGCCCGGAGAAAAACTCGTTGGTGATATCACTTACATTTCGACCAGTGAAGGATGGCTGTTTCTCGCTACCGTCATCGACTGCTGCACCAAGGAAGTCATCGGATACGCGATGGACGATCACTACCAGACCCCGCTCATATCCCGGGCCATCCGCAACGCGGCCCGGAACCGGAAGCTCGCAAAGAGCGCCATCTTCCACTCGGACCGAGGCAGCAATTACATGTCAGCCGAGTACGCGGGCGTTCTCGGAGAGCTGGGGATGCGGAGGTCGTCCGGACGGACCGGAATTTGTTACGACAACGCCATGGCCGAATCATTCTTCGGCGTCCTGAAGAACGAGCGGGTGTCCCGCATGAGTTACACCACCCGCGAGGAGGCGCGAAAGGATATCGCCCGGTACATAGAGTTCTGGTACAATCTCAAGCGTCTCCACTCGGCAGTTGGTTACCGGCCTCCGCGGGAAGTCCATGCCGAGTTTGAGAATCTGCGACTCGCCGCATGAATTAATCGGTCAGATCCCTGTCCGGAAAACGCGAGGCCCCTCA
>NZ_JAPNLK010000304.1 GCF_026627505.1 Streptomyces sp. H27-H5
TGCTGCTCCGCGAAAGTTCGTGGAGGGGGGTTCAGGCTTCCTGGAGGGGGCTGGCGGCGTAGGTCCACTTGAAGGGGCGGGCGGTCTCGTTCCGTTTGATCATGTAGTCGTCCATCTTGGCGATGAGGTCGTCGCGGCTGGTGAAGTCGCCGTGTCGCAGGACACGGCGGGTCAGGGCGGAGAAGACGAGCTCGATCTGGTTGAGCCAGGAGGCGTGGGGTGGGGTCCAGTGGACGTGCCAGCGAGGGTGGTTGGCCAGCCACTTCTTGGTGTGGCGGGCGGTGTGTGAGGAGCCGTTGTCCAGGACGACGTGGATGTTCTTGCCTGGTTCGATCGTGGCGTCGAGCTGGTCGAGGAAGGCGGTGAACGTCGCCGCGGTGTTGCGGTCGATGACCTCGGTGAGGACTTCGCCGCTTGTCACGTCCATGGCGGCGACGAGGGAGGCGGTGCCGTGGCGGACGTATTCGAACTCCTGGCGCGCCGGTCGCCCGGGCTGTCCTGGTGCCGCCGGGGTGGCGGGCTGGGCGGGGTGCTTGCGGGAGCGGGCTGCGATCGCGGTCTTCTCGTCGATGGACAGCACGACCGCCCCGGCGGGCGGGTTGCGGTACAACTCGCAGATGTCGCGGGCGCGTTCCCAGAAGTCCGGGGTGTCACGACGGGTGAGCCAGCCGGTGACCTTGTGCGGCTTGAGGTCCAGGTCGGCCAGGACGCGTCCGGCCCACGAGGCGGAAACCGGGGCGAACACAGTGCCGCGGACCTGCTCGGCGATCGCGACGTGGGTCCAGGTCGCCGCGCCGTCGGGGACTTCGGCGGTGGCCGCGGCCACGACCGCGATGCGCACCAGGTCACCGTACTGACGCGGACGCCCCGAGCGGGCGGCGTCCAGCAATCCCGCCGGTCCCAGCTCGGCGTAGCGGCCCCGCCACTTGCGGACAGTGTTGATCGTCACGGACAGGTCATGGGCGATCTCCGCGTTGGACATCCCGTCCGACGCGGCCAGTACGACCCTGGCCCGCATCGCGTCACGCACCGCCGCCTTCGTGGACGCGGCCCGCTGTTCCAGCAATGCCCGCACGTCAGCGGCAAGCTCGACCGGTACTGCCCGCATCACGCTGTTGACCTGCCCGTTTCCCCACATGATCGAAGATCATGGCGGATCGTGGCCCGGGGCGGCACGATGGGGTCGTGCCCAAGAACCCGCCCGACTCCACGCAGCACCACCTGCGACACCGGCTGACCGTCCACGCCCGCGCCCTCTGGCCCCAGGTCGAGTCCGTGCAGGTCCGA
>NZ_JAPNLK010000305.1 GCF_026627505.1 Streptomyces sp. H27-H5
GACCCGTGGAACCCGGCGCACCCCGCAGCGACACGCGACGACCCCGGAACCTCACCACGAGAACAAACCGGGGTGAACCGACCACCCCACGAACACGACCTCATCACTGAAGGATCGAGGTCAACTGACCTGCGCCAACGCACAATCACGGACTTTGCAATCGCCCTGGTTGATAACCGCGACGTGGTCATTATCCAGTAAATTGAGCCAATAGAGAGTCGGGGCGATATTACTCTACGCGTCACCGTCTGGGCCAGACCCCAGGCGGGGGCTGGACCTTCGCGCAAGCCCGTGATGTCTATGTCGATTTAGGCGACACATCGACGGGGCGCGTTTCCATATATCTAGCAAAGTTTCGGGGCAGACTGTGCCGTCAAGTCGGGTGATTCCGTTTGAGAGAGTTGAGGCAAGGAACGGCATGAAGATCTCGCGTATGGCGATCGCAATCCTAACCCTTCTGGTGGCCGTAACGGCCCAAATTCAAGTGTCATATGCGGCCTCACCAGCTGAGCCTTCCCGTCGAGCAGCACCGAAATCACTTTCCGTCCGAGCGCTCGACGTAGCAATCTCGAAGAAGGGTTTCCCCTATCAATACGGAGCTACCGGCCCCCGTAGATTCGACTGCTCTGGGTTGATGCAGTATTCTTTTCGTGTGGCTGGTCGGCGTATTCCTCGCACGGCTGAGCAGCAGTTTCACTACGCCCACCACGTACCAGCAACTCATCGAAAGCGAGGGGATCTCGTCTTCTTTCTAAAGGGTCGCAACGTCTATCATGTTGGATTCTATGCCGGGGCAGGGAAGATCTGGCACGCCCCCAAGCCTAACCGGAAGATTCGAGTAGAAAAGATTTGGACGCGAAATGTCAGATATGGAAGGGTGTCGTGACGTGAGAATTCAGTCTGGTATTCCATTCACGGAGCCCTATTCGCGGGGTCTACCAGCCTTCCTTGAGTCTTTCGTTTGTACGGCGTGTGCTCAGGTTGAACTCCAGGGCTGATTCATAGGGCGTTGTCAACTTGAGCTGAGTCTCCTTCGGCAGGCATGATCATCAAGCTGATCGTTGCTGGTGGAGGGGCATCATGGGGTCCGTGCGGGGGCCGTCGTACCGTAAGCTTTCAGCCTCGATCCACCGCGTGAATCCTGATCTTGGTTTTCGGGTGTCTTTCGCGGGTGCGGGGCAGGCCGGTTTTCCGGATGGCCGTTCCGGTGGCGGGTTCTCCGAGGTTCCTTGTGGTCGCGAG
>NZ_JAPNLK010000306.1 GCF_026627505.1 Streptomyces sp. H27-H5
CAGTTCGTCGCCGTCGACCCGCACCCACGCTTCCTGGCCGACCAGTCCGGGCGGGGTCGAGTAGCGCACCGACCCGAACCGCACCGTCTGGTCCCGCAGGACCTGCCTCGACTCGCCCAGCGCCAGGGTGTGCGGTCCGGGTGGCAGCGGGTGCAGGCGGGTTCGTTCGATGTCGAGCATCGTGGCCGGGGCCCGGCCGGTCTCGCGGTGGACCCGGTTGTTGACCTGCTGGCAGAAGATCGCGCAGGCCCCGCGCAGTTCGGCGAACGAGTCGTAGGCGGGCCGAAGGTTGGCGTCGGTGGGCACCAGGTCGGCCTTCGCGACGCGGACCGTGGCCTCGCTGCCGCCCTTGGACTCGGGGTCGAACGGGACACAGGTGTGCACTTGAAGGCCGTAATGGCGTCCGGCGGCGACGATTTGGGGGTGGCGGACCGCGACGCCGGCGACGCGGTCGATGGTGACCGTCTTCTCGTTGTCGGTCAGCGCGTAGGTCGGCACTCCGCCGATCGCCCGCAGCATCGAGTCGACGCAGGAGATCAGCGTGGGCAGCGTCCGGTCCCAGACCGGGATCACCACCCGGAACCTGGACCAGGCCAGCCACGCGCAGAACAGCAGCGTCACCCGGGGCTCGCCACCGCCGGGACCAGGGATTTTCGGGCCCCAGCCCCAGTCGAACTGGATCCACAGCCCCGGCTCGGTGATCCATGGGCGATACGTTCTGCGGTGGCCGGCGTCCCAGCGGGCCTTGGCGACCGCCACCGCCCGGCGGGTGGTGCGCTCGTCGCCGGTGAACCCCAGCAGGAGCAGGCGCTCGTGGAGCTTGTCGGCGCGGGCCTTGCCCTGCGAGCGTTCCACCCACTCCTCGATCTTGGGCAGGAACGGGTCGATCAGCTTCGGCCGTGCCACCGGTGCGTCAGACGGCTGACCGGTGTCCCTCATCCGTGCGTACCTGCGGACGGTCTTCGGGTCGACTCCGGCCAGTTGGGCGGCCGAGTACGCGCACCCGGTGGCGTCCAGGGCCTCATAGATTTCCATGATCTCCCTGCAAGACTTCTTCACGGTCCCTCCGGCGCGGTGCAGCTCGTTGTCCTCACACCACCGAGCAAACCCCCGGAGGGATCACCAGTTCGGAACCTGGGTTCGAAGACACACGAACGGCCGTATCGACGGGGAGATCAGCTGTCCGCCAAGCGGGATCCGAAATGTCCGCCTACAAGGATCTTGCGCTGTCCGCTCTCA
>NZ_JAPNLK010000307.1 GCF_026627505.1 Streptomyces sp. H27-H5
GCGTCGGCAGTGGCGCGCTGATCGTGCGTTGCGGCCGGCGATGCGTTCGCCGGGGCGGCCTGATCCGTCTCGAGTCGTGCAGCGCCACTTCTGGCGACTGATCGCCACGGGGGTCACGACGGTGGAGGCGTCGTTGGCGGTCGGCGTGTCGTGGCCGGTGGGTGCGAGGTGGTTTCGTCACGCTGGTGGCATGCCTCCGATCTCGTTGGCCGAGCCCACGGGCCGGTACCTCACGTTCGAGGAGCGCGAGGAGATCGCGATCCTCAGGGCGATGAACAAGGGCGTGCGCGAGATCGCCCGCGCCCTGGGGCGTGACCCCGCAACGATCTCTCGCGAACTGCGCCGCAACGCCGCCACGCGCGGCGGCAAGCAGGAGTACCGCGCGACGGTCGCCCAGTGGAAAGCGCAGCAGGCTGCGAAGCGCCCGAAGACCGCGAAGCTCACAGACAACGACAGGTTGCGTGAGTACGTACAGGACCGGCTCGCCGGCAGCGTCCGTCGCCCTGACGGCACGACCGTCACCGGGCCCAAGACGCCCAGGTGGAAGGGGCTGAACAAGCCGCATCGGCAGGACCGGCGCTGGGCGACGGCATGGAGCCCGGAGCAGATCTCGCACCGTCTCCCTGTCGACTTCCCCGATGATGAGTCCATGCGCATCAGCCACGAAGCGATCTACCAGGCGTTGTTCATCGAGGGCCGTGGCGCGCTCAAGCGGGAACTGGTCACGTGCCTGCGCACCGGCCGGGCGCTGCGGACTCCCCGTGCACGGTCGCAGAACAAACCGCAGGGGCATGTCACCGCGGACGTCATCCTCAGCGAACGCCCCGCCGAGGCCGCGGCCCGCGCGGTCCCCGGACACTGGGAAGGAGATTTGATCATCGGGACGGGTCGCTCCGCGATCGGCACGCTGGTCGAGCGCAGCAGCCGCTCCACGCTCCTGGTGCACCTGCCCCGGCTCGAGGGCTGGGGTGAGAATCCGCCCGTGAAGAACGGCCCCTCGCTCGGGGGCTATGGCGCGATCGCCATGAACACAGCGCTCACCACATCGATGACGCAGCTGCCCGAGCAGCTACGCAAAACCCTCACCTGGGACCGCGGAAAGGAACTCTCCGGCCACGCCCAGTTCGCCCTCGATACCGGGACGAAGGTGTTCTTCGCCGATCCCCACTCGCCCTGGCAACGACCGACGAACGAGAACACGAACGGCCTGCTGCGCCAGTACTTCCCGAAGG
>NZ_JAPNLK010000308.1 GCF_026627505.1 Streptomyces sp. H27-H5
ATTGACCCGCGCCTTTTATCGGTTCTGCACTCGCCCGGAACAAAACAGTGCCGCAGAACCCACACCCACGCGTAGCGATTCCGCCTGTTCACGGCAGCAAGGTGGGGGGACAGGGTGCGACTACGAGGGCGCTGTATCGCGGATACGGCTGCTGCACCCCGCATCGCTCCGCATGCCGGTATTGCCGGGGTTTATGCTTTCGGACCTTACTCCGCCGTGGCAGCGTACGGCGCCCTGTTACGCGTGAGCTCACCGGCGGATTCGGCCAGCCATTTCTCAGCTCTCCTGGTGGGTGCGCCCGCTCTTCCCCCGCGCACCGTGGCGGCGGGCGGGGCGGTGGGCGGGGCGGTGGGGACCTCGACCGGGGCGCCCAGGCGCTCGCCCAGTACGCCGCACGCGAAGGACGCGTCGTCGTCCCCCGCGCACACACCCAGGAACCGCCCGGAACCGCAATGCGGCTGGGGGTATGACTGTCCAACACCCGCACCCGCCGCGACGGACTCACCCCCGAGTCCAGGGAGGTGTGGACGAGCGGTGCGGGTTTCGGCTGAGGGGGCTTGAACGGGTGAGGGCCCTCCGGGTTCGTGTGGAGTGCGACATCTACACCGACCAGAAAGGCCCTCGCGGCACACCGTAACGCACCCCCTGACCGCGGCCGGACGGCTGCCGTCCGGCCCGCCGCGTGGCCCGGGGACGACCGGCCGCCGCACCGGACGCCTCCATGTCTCGCCCGTCATCGGCGAGCGGTGGGCCGCCCGTTACCGCGCCCTCCGCCAGGCGGGCATGAGCGACCGGCCCCCCCACCGCACCACAAGCCCCGGCCGGACCGCGACCCACCCTGCCGACAGGACTGGAGAGACGGCCGCCTCGATGTCACCGGTCCGGCCCAACGGCCGTAACCGCCTACCCGCCCACGCGTTGGACGGGCGCACATGCCGTACTCCCTGCGGCAGGTCCACATTCATGAGGAGATCTTGATGTCACGTATCGCAAAGGCCGTAGCGGTCACCGCCTCAGCCGCCGCCATCCTCGCCGGCGGCGCCGGCCTGGCGGCCGCGGACGCCACCGCCGAAGGCGCAGCCATCGGCTCCCCCGGCGTCCTGTCCGGCAACGTCGTCCAGGTGCCCATCCACATCCCGATCAACCTCTGCGGCAACACCGTCAACGTCGTCGGCGCCCTCAACCCGGCCTTCGGCAACACCTGCATCAACGCCAGCGGCGGCCACAAG
>NZ_JAPNLK010000309.1 GCF_026627505.1 Streptomyces sp. H27-H5
CCAGTGATAGCCGTGCACCTGCCCCGACGGCACCCCGCACACCGGGCAAAGAGCGGACTCTCTCGGAGTCCGCGCCCTCACCAAGACCCGCCCGCCCTCATCGACCACATCCTCGATGACCAGCGGCGATATCCCCGAGAACACCATCTGCACAAGCTCGTTGACATCCATCACACCAACAACAACGACCTCCGCCACTCAGCGTCACCACCGAATGTGAGACAGAGCCAAACGATTTACAGTCCCGGTCCCGGCCGTGCTCGCGACGCCCTCGCGGAGAAGAACACACCGCCCCCGTTCCCTTGGCGCTCTTCCATGAAGCTCCCTCGAGGGCGCGGGTCATGTCCCTTGTAGTGGTGTAGCTGATCTTTCGGTGGTGTCGGGCAGCCGGGTTCCGGTGTCTGGATAGAGACTGTCCATGCTTTCGATGGAGAGGTAGCGGCGGGGGAAGGCAATCCATTCGTCGTGGAGCTCGGTGAGGACGGCGGTGGCCAGGCGGCTGACCGCGGCGGGGTTCGGGAAGACTTGGACGACGTCGGAGCGTCGTTTGATCTCCCGGTTCAGCCGTTCGAGCGGGTTGGTCGACTGGATCTTCTTCCAGTGCTGGTGCGGGAAGTCCGCGAACGCGGTCAGGTCCTCCTTCGCCGAGAGGAGCATCTCTTTGACCTTGGGGAACTGCTTGCCGAGCATGTCCGCGACGGTGTCGAGGTGGGTCCGGACGGCTTCGGCCGTGGGCTGGGCGAACAGGGTGCGGATCGTTGCGGCGACCATCTCCGCGGACCCCTTGGGGATCACGGAGAAGACGTTGCGGACGAAGTGGACGCGGCAGCGTTGCCAGGCGGCGCCGATCATGACTTTCCGGATCGCCTTGACCAGGCCGCTGTGGCTGTCGGAGATCACGAGGCGGACGCCGGTCAGTCCGCGCTCTCGCAGGTGACGCAGGAACTGGCTCCAGAAGACTTCGGTCTCGCTGTCGCCGACCATGACGCCGAGGACCTCACGGCCGCCGTCTTCGGTGACGCCGGTCGCGATCACGACGGCCTGGGAGACGATCCGGTGTTCGACGCGCGCTTTGACGTAGGTGGCGACTCTGCTGCGCAATTCGCTGCGGGGGTGGGGTCGGGTCCGCGATGATGGTTCCTGAGGTCGCTTCTCTGTCGTGCGGCCGTGGAGGCGGTACGGATGTCGATGCGGCCGGTGGGGCTGCCGGA
>NZ_JAPNLK010000030.1:0-79995 GCF_026627505.1 Streptomyces sp. H27-H5
TGACCGCAGTTCTCAATCAGTGGTCGGAGCGTCCCGGAGGACCGGGCGGCCATTCCTTCCGAGTCATCAACGACAGACCCCCATCAGCCACACCCGGTCCTCCCGGACCGCCTCACATTCTTAGGGAAGCCCCATGACCCACCACGACTGGCACCGGTCCTCCTACTGCGCCGAGGGCAACTCCTGCGTGTACGTCGCCGTCGCCCCCGACGGCCGGGTCCTCGTCGCGGAGCGCGGCGACCCCGGCGAACCGGGCGATCCCGGCCACCGCGTCCTGCGGACCAGCGCCGCCGCGTGGACGGCGCTGGTCGCGGAGGTCAGGACGAGGTCTTGACCCCCGCCAGGAACGGCTCCAGGACTCCCCGCCAGGCGTCCGGCTGGTCGTAGTGGAGGTAGTGGCCGGCGTCCGGGATCTCCGCGTACTGGCCCGCCGGGAGGACCCGGACCATCTCCTGGGCCTCGGCGCGGCCCAGTTCGCCGTCCAGACCCCGGACGACCAGGGTCGGGCAGCGGACCTGGGCCAGTTCCTCCCAGTGCGCGTCGTGGACCCACGTCTCGCGGGCCGTCAGCATCTGGCGGCGGGAGAACACGGGGCGCCAGCCGTCGGGGGCCTGGTGCATGACCTCGGCGAAGAACGCGCCGCGTCCCGGATCGGGGCGCTCCACCCGGGGATCGTCCTCGCCGAACCAGCGGCGGGCGGCGTCCTGCGTGGGGAAGGGGAGGGGCCACCGGCGGAACCAGTCCTCCCACTCCTGCTGCGAGGCCTCTCCCAGGGCCGAGGCCCGCATGTCGCAGATCACCAGGGCCGCCACCAGATCGGGGCGGCGGGCGGCGAGCTGCCAGGCGGTGAGGGCGCCCATGGAGTGGCCGATCAGGGTCACGGGGGCGAGGCCGAGGCGCTCGACGACGGCCTCGGCGTCGGCCACGAAGGCCTCGCGCCCGAAGGGGGTCGGGTTGCCGGGATCGGCCGCGGGACCGGCGCTCTGGCCGTGGCCGCGCTGGTCGAGGGCGATCACGCGGTGGTGTTCCGCGAGCCAGCGGGCGGTGCCGGCCCAGTGCAGGGCACGACCCATCAGACCGTGGAGTAACAGGACCCCGGGCCGCTCCTGCCCGGTGGGCGCCTGGGGGGCGGCACCCGGCTCGCCGGCCGGCTCGCGGAACTCCCAGGCGGCCAGGCGTACGCCGTCGGCCCCAGTCACATCGATGCGCTGTACCACCGCAGATGCACCCCCTTCGCTCCCGGCCAGAGTATCGAACCCGTATTCGAGAACGGGTCTCTCGCCGACAACACCGCTCTTTCGAGTGACCTTGCTCAAGGATTGGCCGCCACTGCCGATGGAGATCCTTTCAACAGGGAGGCGGGCCGCTCGGGGAAGACGGTCCGAAGGGGATGACCTTGAGAGCTCGGGGCTCCAGGTCAGCAAGGGGAGGACCGGTCCCGGCGCCGCAAGGCGCCGGGACCGCCCACGTCCAAGGTCGTCACAGTCTCGTCGCGTCCAAGGCGGCCAGAGCGCGGCCATGGTCACGCCCATGGCCCTGTCCTACCTCGTACCGACCAGTACTACGCCCGTTCGGAGGCCACGCCAAGAGTCAGCGCTTCGCCACGAAGACGTGCGAGGCGACCTCGGAGTCGAGTTCCGCCGCCTCTCCGCCGCTGCCGACCAGCACCCCGCCCGGGGACTCCGTCACGCTGACCACGGAGCCAGGCTGCACGCCGGCGCGCCGCAGCGTGTACATCAGCTGGGCGTCCGTCTGGATCGGCTCGCCGATCCGACGCACGACCACCGTCTTGCCCTCGGCGCCCGGGTCCAGCTCGGCGAGGCTGACCATGCCGTCCTCCAGGAACGGATCGGCCTCGGCCTTCTCGCCCAGCTCCTCCAGCCCCGGGATCGGGTTCCCGTACGGCGACTCGGTCGGGTGGCGCAGCAGTTCCAGCACCCGCCGCTCCACCGCCTCGCTCATCACGTGCTCCCAGCGACAGGCCTCGGCGTGCACCTGCTCCCACTCCAGGCCGATGACGTCGACGAGGAGGCACTCCGCGAGACGGTGCTTGCGCATCACGCGCGTCGCCAGTCTGCGGCCCTCCTCGGTCAGCTCCAGGTGTCGGTCGCTGGCGACCGCCACCAGGCCGTCGCGCTCCATCCTCGCGACCGTCTGGCTCACCGTCGGACCGCTCTGATCGAGCCGCTCGGCGATACGGGCGCGCATGGGGACAACACCTTCCTCTTCCAGTTCGAGGATGGTGCGGAGATACATCTCCGTGGTATCGATCAGTCCGGACATTCGTGCCCCTCGGATTGCGTGCGCTGGCCCTGCCCCCAATTCTGACGCATCGCGCCGACAACCGTCCCGTCCCGAGCGTCAAGGCCCGTACTGGACATCTCGGGGCGCGGTCCCTCACCCCACTCGGGAGCCCTTTCGTCCCTCCATTGACGTTCGTATTGACACGCCCTTGGTCCAGACCGCACGGTGAGCGGCGAACACGGACGCACCTCACCCCTGGAAGGGCCTTCGGCGTATGAGCGAGAGCAAGTTGGCCGGGCAGTTCTTCGACGCGGCCATCGGCCTGCTGGAGCGGGTGCGCGACGAGGAGGCGGCGCGGATCGCCGAGGCCGGCGTGATCATCGCCGACGCCGTCGCGTCCGGGAAGCGGCTCTTCGCCTTCGGGGCCGGGCACTCCTCGCTGCCCGCCCAGGACGTGGTCTACCGGGCCGGCGGGCTCGCCCTGATGAACTTCCTCGCCGTGCCCGGCACCGCCGGCATCGACGTCATGCCCGCCACCCTCGGCAGCGCCCTGGAGCGCGTGGACGGCCTCGCCGGCGCGGTCCTCGACAGCAGCCCGGCCTCCGACGGCGACGTCCTCGTGATCATCTCCCTCTCGGGGCGCAACGCCCTGCCGGTGGAGATGGCCATGAACGCCCGCGCCATCGGCCTGAAGGTCGTCGGGGTGACCTCGGTGGCGTACGCGACCGAGACCAAGGCGCGGCACGTCTCGGGCACCTTCCTCAAGGACCACTGCGACGTCGTCCTGGACAGCAAGATCGCGGTCGGGGACGCCGAACTGAGCATCGACGGCATCGACGCGCCCTTCGCCCCCGCCTCCACCGTCGTGACCTGCGCGATCATGCAGGCCGTGATGGCGGCCGCCGCCGGCGAGCTGGCCGCGCGCGGGGTCGAGCCCCCGCTGCTGCGCTCGGGCAACGTGGACGGCGGGCACGAGTGGAACGGCCGCGTCATGCAGGAGTACGGCGACCGGATCTTCTTCCGCCACTGAGGGCGCGGCGCGCCCCGGAGCACGACGTCACCTGTTCGGGGAGGCCCGCCGGGCGAATGCGTCACCGCGGTTGCGCGGGGTCACGCCGGATGGAGTCCGGGAAGGACCGCACCGTCCGACCCACGGCGAGGGCCGATGATCGCGCTCGTCGTGCCCTCGGTCGAGGCGGGTCGCATCGTCCACCTGCACGCCGTGGTGACCGAGCGGACCCGGGGCGCCCGGGCCTCGGGACGACTCGCCTAGCCGCCGGTCTCGGAGAAGTGCTGGTAGTCCGGGTTGCTCCAGCGTCCGCCCCAGGACCAGCCGATCTCCCGGAAGGCGCGGGTGACGACGTCGCCCGCGCGGATCATGCCGGGGGTGGGGTGCTCGCGGTCCAGGTGGGCGCGGGCCGCGGGCGGGTGGACGTCGCCGTCGCGGTCGACGTACGGGTTCTCCAGGGGGTTGATGTCGACCGCGTCGCCGTGGGAGTGCCGGGAGAGCCGGCCCGGGTCGCCGGTGACCCGGCGACAGTTGAAGGCGGAGGTGTTGTCGGCGGCCATCGAGGCATCGTCGTCGCCGCCGTACGCGGCCGTCACCCGCATCCGCCGGATCGGGAACCTGGCCTCGAAGGCCTTCCCGAAGACGTGCAGCAGCGGGCGGACGACCCGCTCGTGGGCGACCATCTCGCCCTGGTGGACCTTGCCGTCGAAGCCCCAGTGGTTCATCCGGATCAGCCGCAGCCGGTCGGCCCGTACGGGGCAACCCGCCCGGTGGGTCACGCCGAGCGAGCCCGGCGGGACGGCCGTGACGCGCGCGCCGAGTTCCGGGATCGGGGCCTGGAAGCGCGGCGCCGGGGGCGGCGAGGTGCAGGACAAGGCGGTGGCGCACAGGACGACGACCGCTGCCGGGACGCGCACGGTGGAGGTGTGGCGCACCGGATCACGGTAGGCGGGCGGGTCCGCCCGGCGCCGTCCGCCACGCAGGGCGCGAGCGGCCCGGCGTCGGAGCCCTCACCGGCGGTCGCGGGCCCGGCCCGCCAGGTCGAGGTCCGCGGCCACCCGGGCGGCGACCTCCTCCGCGTAGAGCGCGTCCGCCCGCTCGAAGGCGGCCCGCGAGGCCCCGCGCAGGAAGGTCAGCGCGCCCAGGGTGCGGCCGCGGCTGCGCAGTACGGTGCACAGCGCGTGCGCCGCGTCCTCGGGCCAGTGGCGCGCCCGGGCCCAGCCGTCGACCGGCTCGCCGCCGGGGGCGCTGGTCCGTACCGGGCCGATCCGGTCCAGGGCCTGGAGCGCCGGGTGCATGGGCGCGTACCGCAGGGGGATCGCGCCGGGCCCCGGCAGCAGCAGGGTCTGGCCGGACGCCGACGCCGCCGCCCGGACGAGTCTGCGGCGGCGTCCGGGGTCCGCGTCCGTCTCTTCGAGCACGTCGACCAGGGCGTGTTCCGCGAAGCCGGCGAGGGCGAAGTCCAGGCGTACCGCCGCGGCCTCGGCGGGGTCCTCGCATTCGGCGGCGGCCCGCCCGGCCCGGTACAGCTGGTTGGACCGGAACCGCGACTGTCCGGTGTCGAGCGCGGCCCGCCGGGCCTCGGTGACGTCCTGGAACAGCCAGCCCACCCCGAGCGGCACGGGCTCCTCCGCGAGGGGCGAGGCCAGGCGCAGGAACCCGCAGCGCCAGCAGCGGCGGCGCACCCCCTCGGGGGTGCGGACCGACACCCACAGCTCGACGGGGGACGGCGGCGCCCCCTCCGCCAGCACGTGCTGGAGGGCGCCCTCCAGTTCCTCGACGCCCTGGGTCAGCAGTTCGCCGAGCGGCCGGCCGAGGAGCGCGGTGCGACCGGAGCCGAACGCGCGGGCGGCGTGGGTGTTCACGACGGCCGGGCGCAGGTCCACGTCCACCAGGACGACGCCCCAGGAGGCGTCCTCCATCAGGGCCTCGCTGAGGGCGATGGAACGCTCCAGGTCGATCTGGGCGTGGACCTCGCTGAACGCGCAGTAGACGCCGGCGGGTTTGCCGTCCGCGCCCGGGACGCCGGCGGACTGGGTGCGGACGAGGACCCGGCCGCCGTCCTTGGTCAACAGCGCGAACTCGTTCACCTGCCGTCCCGGCGCGTCCTGGGCGGACATGATCCGGTCCTCCACGTCGTGCGCGTCGGCGGCGCGCACCGCCCAGCCCGCGAACCCGCGCCGGCCCACCGCCTCGGCGGCGGACCAGCCGAGGATCCGCTCGGCCTCGCGGTTCCAGTGGGTGATCACGCCGTCGGAGTCGAACGCGCACAGCGCGGCGTCCATCCCGTCCAGCAGCGCTGCGAGCAGATCGTCGGTGGTCTCGTTACGTCCGGAAGCACTCACCTGGCACCCCCTGCAGGTGTTCGCGTGTGCGGCACGTCGGATCATTCAACTGGAACGTGACGCAGCCCACACCCGCTTCCCGGAATCATCCCGGTATGTACCCGGGAGGCGGGCCGCTCAGCCGGCGAACAGCGACACCATCGCCACCACGAAGCCCACCACGATGATCATGACGATCCACAGGTAGGCCTGCCGTACGCGCCGGTCGCGGACGTCGTGCCGCGCGATGCGGCGCACCGCCTCCGGGTCCTGCGCCCAGTCGGGACCGCGCAGCTCCTCCCAGGCGGCGCGCAGGGCGTCGACCTCGCGGGTGACGTCGACGTGGTTGTCGTCCACGTACATCAGCTGGACGCGGCGGCCGGCGTCGTCGTAGGCGTACGAGACGACCGTCGGCTGGTTCTTCGCGGTGTGCGCGCTCGGGTTCGGGGCGGCGCGGATGTCCTGGACGTCCTCCCAGGCCAGCCTGCGGGTCCCGGTGAAGCGGCGGACCCGGATGCCCTTGAGGTCGGCGGAGGTGGAACAGCGTTTCGCGGCCACGACCAGCCAGCCGAAGAAGGCCAGCACCAGGGCCACGACCAGGGACCTCACCCACGCCGGGGTGTTCTCCATGTTCAGCACGGTCAGCAGCACGCCCGGCGTGCCGATGCCGACGGCGACGTAGACGCCTGCCATCTGCTCCGAGCGGATCCGGTACTCCCGCGGCAGCCGTGTGCTCATGACACCCTCCCCGTTTCCCCCCGCGGGACGCCAGTGTAGGGAGCAACTCCAGCCTCGGTAAGGGGAGTTGTGGGGCCCGAATTAATAAGTTGAGGGACCCGGGGAGCGGTCGTAGGCTCTGCGGTACACGAGAAGGGAGGTGGTTCCCGAAATGTACGGAAACCGGACGCGTGAGGTGGCTGCGGGCTAAAGCGCCCGTCGTCGCACGCACCCAGTGCGGTGCCCGGCGGGAACGCCAGGCGCCAATCCCAAGCAGTCACCCGACCCGCGGGCTCGCCGGTACGTCCGGCCGGCTCCTCTCACTGCAGGAGAGGAACCAGAGCCCGCGGGTCGCCTGCGTTCTCGCCCCCTTCGCCGCCCCTCCGCCGACCGCCCGGCGGCTCACGGGCACAGTCGCGGCTACGGGCAGAGTCGCTCGACCCGCCACTTCCCGCCCTCGCGGACGTAGCGCAGCCGGTCGTGCAGCCGGTTCTCGTGGCCCTGCCAGAACTCCACCGCGTCCGGGACCACCCGCAGACCGCCCCACTCCGGCGGCACCGGCACCTGCTCCCCCTCCGGATAGCGCTCCGCCAGCTCCGCGTACCGCCGGTCCAGTTCGGCGCGGGAGCCGATGACGCGGGACTGCTCGCTCGCCCAGGCGCCCAGCTGGGAGCCGTGCGGGCGGGAACGGAAGTACGCGGCCGTCTCGTCCCGCCCGATGCGCGCGGCCGTGCCGGTCACGATCACCTGGCGGGCGATCGGGTGCCAGGGGAACAGCAGCGAGGCGTACGGGTTCGCGTCGAGCTCGCGGCCCTTGCGGGAGCCGTGGTTGGTGAAGAAGACGAAGCCCCGCTCGTCGAACTGCTTCAGCAGCACCGTGCGGGAGCTGGGCCGTCCGTCGGGGGTGGCCGTGGAGACGACCATCGCGTTGGGTTCGAAGAGGTTCGCGTCGGCGGCCTCCTGGAACCACAGGGAGAACTGCGCCATCGGGTCGTCGGCGAGGCTGTCCACGTCGACGAGCTGCGAGCGGTACTGCTTGCGCATGGCGGCGGGGTCAAGGTCCTGATCGGTCACGCCGGCCATCCTGCCGCAGTACTCCCCCGCCGGCTCCCCCGCCGGCCGGCGGGAGGCGTTCTCCCGGCGGAGGTGTGCCGTATGTCACGCTTCCGAACGACAAGCGGAACGGACAAAATCTTGGGGCCGGTCCGAGGGTCCCCGCGAGGGTGACCCACGACCGTTCCGGGCATCAACGGGGATGACCGCGCCGGACCGCGAATCACGCCGGGAGCCGCGCGTGTTCGCACTATCTGAGGAGCCGCCTGATGTCCGACTTCGTACCCGGGCTCGAAGGGGTCGTCGCGTTCGAGACGGAGATCGCCGAGCCCGACAAGGAGGGCGGATCGCTCCGCTACCGGGGGGTGGACATCGAAGACCTGGTCGGCCACGTCTCCTTCGGGAACGTCTGGGGCCTGCTGGTCGACGGTGCCTTCAACCCCGGCCTGCCGGCCGCCGAACCGTTCCCGATCCCGGTCCACTCCGGTGACATCCGTGTCGACGTGCAGTCCGCGCTCGCCATGCTCGCCCCCGTGTGGGGTCTGAAACCGCTCCTCGACATCGACGAGCGCACCGCCCGCGACGACCTGGCGCGCGCGGCCGTGATGGCACTGTCCTACGTCGCGCAGTCCGCCCGCGGACAGGGCCTGCCGATGGTCCCGCAGAGTGAGATCGACAAGGCCGGGTCCGTCGTCGAACGGTTCATGATCCGCTGGCGGGGCGAGCCGGACCCGCGGCACGTCAAGGCCGTCGACGCGTACTGGACCTCGGCCGCCGAGCACGGCATGAACGCCTCCACCTTCACCGCGCGCGTCATCGCCTCCACCGGCGCCGACGTCGCGGCGGCCCTGTCGGGCGCGGTCGGCGCCATGTCGGGCCCGCTGCACGGCGGCGCGCCCTCACGCGTCCTCGGCATGATCGAGGAGATCGAGCGCACCGGCGACGCCATAGCGTACGTGAAGAAGGCCCTCGACAAGGGCGAGCGCCTGATGGGCTTCGGGCACCGCGTCTACCGTGCCGAGGACCCGCGTGCCCGCGTGCTGCGGCGCACCGCCAAGGAGCTGGACGCCCCGCGCTACGAGGTGGCCGCCGCGCTGGAGAAGGCCGCGCTGGAGGAGCTGCACGCGCGCCGTCCCGACCGGGTGCTCGCGACGAACGTGGAGTTCTGGGCCGCGATCATGCTGGACTTCGCGGAGGTGCCGGCGCACATGTTCACCTCGATGTTCACCTGCGCCCGCACGGCCGGCTGGTCGGCGCACATCCTGGAGCAGAAGCGCACGGGTCGCCTCGTGCGTCCGTCGGCCCGCTACACCGGTCCCGGCGTGCGCAACCCGCGCGAGATCGCCGGCTACGCGGACATGGCCGAGACGGCCTGATCCGGGGAGGACCGACACGACGACGGCGCCGCCACACCCGGGACGGGGTGCGGCGGCGCCGTCGTCGTGTCGGGGCGGCGTCGTGCCGGGGCGGCGGCGCGGCCGTGTCAGGCCAGCGCGGAGTCCAGGATCCGGGCCCACTGAGCGACGACGCGGGCACGGCGGGCCGTGTCGTCGGTCAGCACGTTCGCCAGCCCGAGGCCGCGCGCCATGTCCAGGAGCCCCTGCACGGTCTCCCGGACGCCCGGTACCGACTCGTCCGCGCCCAGCAGCTCGACGGCGATGCGGTGGGTCTCGCGGCCGACCCGGGCTTCGAGCTCGGTCACCCGGGGGCGCAACTGCTCCTCGTTGGAGGCGGCGACCCACAGTTGGAGCGCGGCCCGGAAGAGCGTGCCGGTGTACATGTCCACCAGCGCCTCGACCACCACGGGCCGGGCCGCCGGGCCGGCCTGGAAGAGGGTCCGTACGGCGGTGGAGCGCTCCTCGGCCACGTACTCGACGGCGGCCGTGAACAGGTCCTCGCGGGTCGGGAAGTGGTGCTGGGCCGCGCCCCGCGAGACGCCCGCGCGCTCGGCGACGACCGCGACGGTGGAACCCGCCCAGCCGTGCTCGGCCAGGCAGGAGACGGCGGCCTCCAGGAGGTGGCGGCGGGTCACCCGGCTGCGGGCCTGCTTGGGTCCGGTCACAGTGCCCACGAGGGGTCCCGGCGCTCGAAGCGGGCTCCGATGCCCTCGCGGGCCTCGGCGGAGCCGAAGTGGCGGGCGGACAGCTCGGTGAGCGCCGCCCCGTCCCGGGCCAGGGCGGCCCGGACGGGGGCGGTGACCAGTTCCTTGGTCGCGGCGAGGGCCTCCGGGCCGGCCTTGCGCAGTCCCGCGAGCACGGGGGCGAGCAGCTCGTCGACGTCCTCGCCGTCCGCGCCGTGCAGGCTCAGCAGCCCGATCCGGGCGGCTTCCGCCGCGTCGAACGCCTCGGCGGTCAGGAAGTACCGGGAGGCGGCCCGGGGGTCCAGGCGCGGCAGCAGCGGCGCCGAGATGACGGCCGGGACCACGCCGAGGTGCGTCTCGGTGAAGGCGTACGTGGAGCCCGGCCCGGCCGCCGCGATGTCGCAGGCGCCGAGCAGGCCCAGGCCGCCCGCCCGGACGTGACCGGTGACACGGGCGACGACCGGCTTGGCCAGCGTGGTCAGCTCGGTGAGCAGGGCCACGAAGTCCGCCGGGTCGCACGGGGACTTCAGGTCGGCGCCGGCGCAGAAGGTGGTGCCGGTGTGGGTGAGGACGACGGCCCGGGTCGCGGGGTCGGCGCCCGCCTCGGCGAGGGCCGCGCGCAGAGCGGCGACGAGGTCCGCGGAGAGCGCGTTGCGGTTGGCCGGGGAGTCGAGCGTGAGCGTGGTGATGCCACGGTCGTGGGCTGCGCCGACGAGGGGGGTCATGCCGTTCCTCCGGTGGGGCTCGTGCCGGTCGTGGCGCCGCCCCCTCCCGTGGGGGGGGCGGCGCCCGGTGTGGTGCTAGTACGACTTGGGCAGGCCGAGGGTCTGGTGGGAGACGAAGTTGAGGATCATCTCCCGGCTGACGGGGGCTATGCGGGCGACGCGGGAGGCGGTGATCAGGGAGGCCAGGCCGTACTCCCGGGTGAGGCCGTTGCCGCCCAGGGTGTGCACGGACTGGTCCACCGCCCGTACGCAGGCCTCGGCGGCAGCGTACTTGGCCATGTTGGCGGCCTCGCCCGCGCCCATGTCGTCGCCGGCGTCGTAGAGCCGGGCGGCCTTCTGCATCATCAGGCGGGCCAGTTCCAGTTCGATGTGGGACTGGGCCAGTGGGTGGGCGATGGCCTGGTGGGCCCCGATGGGCTCCTTCCACACCCGGCGGGTCTTGGCGTAGTCCACGGCCTTGGCGAGGGCGTACCGGCCCATGCCGATCGCGAACGCGGCGGTCATGATCCGTTCGGGGTTGAGTCCGGCGAACAGTTGGAGGAGTCCGGCGTCCTCGTCGCCGACCAGGGCGTCGGCGGGCAGCCGCACCTCGTCCAGGACCAACTCCCACTGCTTCTCGGCGGCCTGGAGTTCCATGTCGATGAGGGAGCGGGAGAAGCCGGGGGTCGCGCGCGGGACGATGAACAGGCAGGGCTTGAGGCTGCCGGTCCGCGCGTCCTCGGTGCGGCCCACGATGAGCGTGGCGTCGGCGATGTCCACGCCGGAGATGAACACCTTGCGGCCGTTCAGCACCCAGTCGTCGCCGTCGCGGCGGGCGGTGGTGGTGATGCGGTGGGAGTTGGAGCCGGCGTCGGGTTCGGTGATGCCGAAGGCCATGGTGCGGGTGCCGTCGGCGAGGCCGGGGAGCCAGGTCCGCTTCTGGGCCTCGGTGCCGAAGCGGGAGATCACCGTGCCGCAGATGGCGGGTGAGACGACCATCATCAGCAGCGGACTGCCGGCGGCGCCGAGTTCCTCCAGGACGATGGAGAGTTCGGCGATGCCGCCACCCCCGCCGCCGTACTCCTCGGGGAGGTTGACGCCGAGGTAGCCGAGCTTCGCGGCGTCGGCCCACAGTTCGTCGGGGTGGCCGCCCTCGCGGGCGACCCGGGCGAGGTACTCGCGGCCGTACCGCTTGCCGAGGGCTGCGACGGCGGAGCGCAGGGCCTGGTGTTCTTCGGTCTCTACGACGGTGCTCATGCGGGCGTTTCCTCCTGGACTACGGCGAGCAGGGCGCCGAACTCGACCTGTTGGCCGGTGGCGGCGTGGAGCGCGGTGAGCGTGCCGGAGGCGGGCGCGACGATGCGGTGTTCCATCTTCATCGCCTCCAGCCAGAGCAGGGGTTGTCCGGCGGTGACGGCCGAGCCGGGGGCCAGGCCCTCGGCGACGCGGACGACGGTGCCGGGCATGGGGGCGAGCAGGGAGCCCGGTTCGGTGCGGTCCCGGGGGTCGGAGAACCGGGGCAGGCGGGTGAGGGTGTGGGCGCCGAGCGGGGAGTCCACCCAGATCTCGGCGGCCCCCACACCCCCCTTGTTCGATTTGTGTTTCACGTGGAACACCCGTCGGACCCCGTCGACTTCGAGGGTGACCAGCTCGGGCGTGGCGGCCAGGACGCGGACGCCGGGGTGGTCCACGGGGACCGGGGGGCCGCTGCGGGCCGGGTGGTAGCCGACCTCGTACGGGGCGCCGGCGATCTCGTAGCGGCGGGTCTGCGGTTGGGAGACGACGTTGCGCCAGGCGCCGACGCGGGCGGCGAGCGGGGCTCCGGGCGCCGACGCGGCGTCGGCGAGGGCGGCGGCGAGCGCGGCCAGGGCCGGGGCGGCGTCGTCGGGGGTCTCGGCGGTGAGGGCGTCGAGGTGGCGTCCGTAGAAGCCGGTGTCGAGCCGGCCGGCGGTGAACTCGGGGTGGCGCAGGGACCGTACGAGGAGGTCGCGGTTGGTGGTCAGGCCGTGGACCCGGGCGCCGGCCAGGGCGTGCGCCAGGATGCGTACGGCCTCGACGCGGGTCGGGGCGTGGGCGATCACCTTGGCGAGCATCGGGTCGTAGTGCACGCCGACGGTGTCCCCGTCGGTGAACCCGGTGTCCACGCGGACCGCGCCGGGGACGGCCAGGGTGTGCAGGACGCCGGTCTGCGGGCGCCAGTCCCGGCCCGGGTCCTCGGCGTACAGCCGGGCCTCGACGGCGTGACCGGCCGCCTCCGGGGGCTCCGTCGGCAGGGCCGCGCCCTCGGCGACGCGCAGTTGCAGGGCCACCAGGTCGAGGTCGAAGACGGCCTCGGTGACGGGGTGTTCCACCTGGAGGCGGGTGTTCATCTCCAGGAAATACGGGCGGCCGTCGGCGGTGACGAGGAACTCGACGGTGCCCGCGCCCTGGTAGGACACGGCCCGGGCGGCGGCCACGGCGGCCTGGTGCAGGCTCTCGCGCAGCGGCGCCGGGAGCCCCGGGGCCGGGGCCTCCTCGATGACCTTCTGGTGGCGGCGTTGCAGGGAGCAGTCACGGGTGCCGAGGGCCCAGACGGTGCCGTGGGCGTCCGCGAGGATCTGCACCTCGACGTGCCGGCCGCGCTCCACGTAGGGCTCGGCGAACACCTCGCCGTCCCCGAAGGCCGACCGGGCCTCGGCGCGGGCGCCCTCCAGCTCCTCCTTGAGCAGGTCGAGGTCCCGTACGACGCGCATCCCGCGGCCGCCGCCGCCCGCGGCGGCCTTCAACAGCAGGGGCAGGTCGGCGGGGCCGGCCTGCGCCGGGTCGACGGGTTCGAGGAGCGGCACCCCGGCGGCCCGCATGAGGTCCTTGGCCCGGGTCTTGGAGGCCATGGCCTCGATGGCCTCGGGCGGCGGGCCGATCCAGGTCAGCCCGGCGGCCCGTACCTCGCGGGCGAAGTCGGCGTTCTCGGAGAGGAATCCGTAGCCGGGGTGGACGGCGTCGGCGCCCGCCGCGAGGGCGGCCTTGACGACCAGATCGCCGCGCAGGTAGGTGTCGGCGGGGGCCGCGCCCGGCAGCCGGACCGCCGCGTCGGCGGACCGGACGTGCAGGGCGTCCGCGTCGGGGTCGGAGTGCACGGCGACGGTGGCCAGGCCCAGGGCGCGGGCGGTACGGAAGATCCGTACGGCGATCTCGCCCCGGTTGGCGACGAGCAGGGAGGTGATGGTCATCTGCGGGCTCACATCCGGAAGACGCCGAAGCCGCCACGGGCGCCCTCGACGGGGGCGTTGTGGACGGCCGACAGGCACAGGCCGAGGACGGTACGGGTGTCGCGCGGATCGATGACCCCGTCGTCGTACAGCCGACCGGACAGGAACATCGGCAGGGACTCGGACTCGATCTGCGCCTCGACGAAGGCGCGCATGCCCGCGTCGGCCTCCTCGTCGTAGGGCTGCCCCTTGGCGGCGGCCGACTGGCGGGAGACGATCGACAGCACCCCGGCGAGCTGCTGGGGGCCCATGACGGCGGACTTGGAGCTCGGCCAGGCGAAGAGGAACCGCGGCTCGAAGGCGCGACCGCACATCCCGTAGTGGCCCGCGCCGTAGCTGGCGCCGACGAGGACGGACAGGTGCGGGACGCGGGAGTTGGACACCGCGTTGATCATCATCGAGCCGTGCTTGACGATGCCGCCTTGCTCGTACTCCTTGCCGACCATGTAACCGGTGGTGTTGTGGAGGAACAACAGCGGGATGTCACGCTGGTTGGCGAGCTGGATGAACTGGGTGGCCTTCTGCGACTCGGCGCTGAACAGGACGCCCTGGGCGTTGGCGAGGATGCCGATCGGATACCCGTGCAGGGTCGCCCAGCCGGTGACCAGGCTGGTGCCGTACAGGGGCTTGAACTCGTCGAAGTCGGAGCCGTCGACGATGCGGGCGATGACCTCGCGGGGGTCGAAGGGCGTCTTCAGGTCGGCCGGGACGATGCCGAGGAGCTCCTCGGGGTCGTGGACGGGCTCCTCGGCGCGCGGCGGCTCGACCTGTGCCTTGCGGTGGTTGAGGCGGGCCACGACCCGGCGGGCCTGGCGGATCGCGTCGTACTCGTCGAGGGCGTAGTGGTCGGCGAGGCCGGAGGTCCGGGCGTGCATGTCGGCCCCGCCGAGGGACTCGTCGTCGCTCTCCTCGCCGGTGGCCATCTTGACCAGCGGCGGACCGCCGAGGAACACCTTCGAACGGTCCTTGATCATGATGGTGTGGTCGGACATCCCGGGGACGTACGCGCCTCCGGCGGTGGAGTTGCCGAAGACGACGGCGACGGTCGGGATGCCCTCGGCCGAGAGCCGGGTGATGTCGCGGAAGATCGCCCCGCCCGGGATGAAGATCTCCTTCTGGGACGGGAGGTCGGCGCCACCGGACTCGACGAGGCTGATGCAGGGCAACCGGTTCTGCCGGGCGATCTCGTTGGCCCGCAGGGCCTTGCGGAGCGTCCACGGATTGCTGGCGCCGCCGCGCACGGTCGGGTCGTTGGCGGTGATCAGGCACTCGACGCCCTCGACGGTCCCGATACCGGTGATCATCGAGGCGCCGACGGGATAGTCGCTGCCCCAGGCGGCGAGCGGGGACAGTTCCAGGAACGGGGTGTCCGGATCGAGGAGCAGCTCGATGCGCTCCCGGGCGGGCAGTTTGCCGCGCGTCCGGTGCCGGTCGGTGTACTTCTCCCCGCCGCCGAGCAGGGCCTTGTGGTGCTCGACGTCGAGTTCGGCGAGGCGGGCGAGGGCGGCGGTACGGGCGGCCGTGTGCTCGGGGGCGTGCGGATCCACGGTGGTGCCGAGGCGGGTCATGGGCGGGTCCCCTCCGGGGCGGGGTCGGACGACAGGAGGTGCGTCGGGATGTCGAGGTGGCGGGCGCGCAGCCATTCGCCGAGGGCCTTGGCCTGCGGGTCGAAGCGGTGGCCCGAGGCGACGCCGGCGCCGAGGATGCCGGCGACGGTGAAGTTGAGGGCCCTCAGGTGCGGGAGTTCGTGACGGGCGACGGGCAGACCCGAGGTCTCGGGGAGCAGGGTGGTGAGGGCGTCGGCCGTGAGGGTCTCGCGGAGCCACTGCCAGGCGGCGTCGCTCTCGGCCCAGACGCCGATGTTGGCGTCGCCGCCCTTGTCGCCGCTGCGGGCGCCGCACAGGGCGCCGAGCGGGGCGCGGGTGGTGGCCGCCGCGGGGCCCGTTCCCGGAACCGGGGCCGCGCCCCGGGCCCCTTCGGAGGCTTCGCGCCCGGACCCCCGCGCCTCGAACGCCGGCGGGGCCGAGAGGGGCGGAGCCGGGACGGGCGAAGCTGAGACGGGCGGGGCCGGGACCGGTGGGATCGGGTGGCGGGTGGTGTCGGGGAGGACCGCCACGTGGGGGACCGTCGTGGCCGGGACCAGGGACGAGGTGAAGACCCCGTACGGCTGGGCCGGGCCCGGAGGGGCCGTCACGTGGAAGCCCGGGTAGCTGCCCAGGGCGAGTTCGATCGCGGCGGCGGTCAGGCCCCGCCCGACCCGGTCCGGGGACGGGTCGCGGACGACCAGGCGGAGCAGGGCGCTCGCGGTCTCCTCCGTGTCCGGGTCGGGATGGTCCGTGCGGGCCAGGGTCCACGTCACGGTGGCCACTCCCGAAAGGGCCTGCGCGAGTTGCGTCTTGACCAGGTCGGCCTTGGCGTCGACGTCGAGACCGGTGAGGACGAACACCACCTCGTTGCGCCAGCCCCCGATCCGGGTCACGCCCACCTTGAGGGTGTCGGGCGGGGCCTCGCCGAGCACGCCGGAGATCGCGACCCGGTCCGGGCCGGCCGGGGCGAGGCGGACGGTGTCGAGGCGGGCCGTCACGTCCGGCCCGAGGTAGCGGACGCCCTGTGTCTCGTAGAGGAGTTGGGCGGTGACGGTGCCGACGGTGATCGCCCCGCCCGTGCCCGGGTGTTTGGTGACGACGGAGGATCCGTCCTCGGCGATCTCCGCGAGCGGGAAGCCGGGGGTGCGGACGTCGTGCCGGGTGAAGAAGGCGTAGTTGCCGCCGGTCGCCTGGGTGCCGCACTCCAGGACGTGGCCGGCGACGACCGCCCCCGCCAACCGGTCGTACGCGTCCGGTGCCCAGTCGAACCACCAGGCCGCCGACCCGCTGACCAGCGCCGCGTCGGTGACCCGGCCCGTGACCACCACATCCGCGCCCGCCCGCAGGCAGGCGGTGATCCCGGCGCCGCCGAGGTAGGCGTTGGCCGTCAGCGCGCCCTCGGAGAAGGGCATCAGGTCGTCTCCCTCGACGTGCGCCACCGAGACGGGCACACCCAGCCTGGCCGCCAACTCCCGCAGCGCTTCGGCGAGTCCCGCCGGGTTCAGGCCACCTGCGTTCGCGACGATCCGTACGCCCCGCTCGTGCGCGAGGGCGAGGTTCTCCTCCAACTGGCGCAGGAAGGTCTTGGCGTAGCCGAGGTCGGGGTTCTTCAGGCGGTCGCGGCCCAGGATCAGCATGGTGAGTTCGGCGAGGTAGTCCCCGGTCAGCACGTCGAGCGGACCGCCGGTGAGCATCTCGCGCACGGCGCCGAACCGGTCCCCGTAGAAGCCCGAGGCGTTGCCGACGCGCAGCGGGCGCCGGGTCATCGGGAGCCCTCCGGCGTCCGGCCGGGGCCCGCCGGCCCCGCGAAGGCCTGGGCGATGTCCAGCCAACGGTCGGCGTCCGGGCCGGTCGCCGTCAGGTCGGTGTCCGCGCGGTGCACCCGCTGGGTCACCAACAGGCAGAAGTCGAGCGCGGATCCGGTGATCCGCTGGGGCGCGTCGGCGGGCCCGTACGTCCAGGGCTGCGCCCCGTCGGGGGCGGTGAGTTCCACCCGGAACTCCTCCTCGGGCGCCGGCAGGCCCCGGACCGCGTACGCGTAGTCGCGCGCCCGGATCCCGATCCGCGCGACGTGCCGCAGCCGGGCCGTCGGGGTCCGGCGGACGCCGAGGGCGTCGGCGACGTCCTGCCCGTGGGCCCAGGTCTCCATCAGGCGGGCGCTCGCCATGGAGGCGGCCTTCATGGGCGGCCCGTACCAGGGGAAGCGGGTGTCGGGTGAGGCCGCGGCGAGCGCCTCGTCGAGGGCGGTGCGGGTGGTCCGCCAGCGGGCGAGCAGTTCGGCGGGCGGCAGCGCGGCCCCTTCGGCGGCGCCCTCGTCCACGAAGGAGTCGGGGGCGGCGAGGGCCTCCTCGATCATCTGCCCGAAGCCGGCCGGGTCGGTGAGGGACAGCAGCGCGACGCGGTCGGTCCAGTACAGGTGGGCGATCTGGTGGGCGACGGTCCAGCCGCTCGCGGGGGTGGCCTTCGCCCAACCGGGCTCGGGCAGCTCCCCGACCAGGGAATCGAGGTCCCGATTCTCCTCTCGGAGATCGGCGAAGACGGCGACGGCGGACGGATCGGGCACGGTGCGCTCCCCTTCTCGGCGTGGGGGAAGCCTGGCAGGGGTCCACAAAACAATCAAGCACGCTTGCATGATTTTCTCGCGGACTGTCGCGTTCCCGCCGGCTGGCCCAACTCGCCTGAACGGCAATGCGTTTGATCCCCGACCGGTCCGGCGAGGGAGGCGACGGGCGGGTGCGGCGCACCCCTCGGGGACGAATCCGGCCGTACGCCGGGAACGCGGCGCAACGCTCCGTCGTCACGCCGATACTGAGTGCTTCGCTCCGGGCCCAGAGCGCGCATCCGTTCATGTCATCGCACTCGACGAAGAGGATGAACCGACGTGACGTACGTGAACTCAGCCGACTTCTCCCTCTACCCCGAACTCGACGCGAACGCCCTGCACGCCTTCGTCACCGCCCTCGAAACCGGCGACCTCCACGGCCTGTCCCCCGCCCGCGCCGCCGACGTCGAGGAGGTCCGCTCCGTCGCCGTGTTCAGCCGCGGCAAGGTGACCGGCGCCGACGGGGACCTGCTCGACGCCGCGCTCTGGCGGCACACCGGGTCGGACCCCCGGCCGGTGATCGTGATGCCCTCGCCGTGGACGAACCTGGGCTGGCTCACGTACGCCGTCCAGGGCGCGCTCTTCGCGGCGCGCGGCTACAACGTCCTCGCCTACACCGCCCGCGGCTTCGCCGGCTCCGAGGGACAGGTCGACGTGGCGGGGCCGCTCGACGTCGCGGACGGCAGTCGCGCCCTGGACCACATCGTCGAGCGGACCGCCGGGCCGATCACCAGAATCGGGTTCCTCGGGGACTCCTACGGCTCCGGCATCAGCCAGCTCGTCGCCGCGCACGACACCCGCGTGGACGCGGTCGTCGCGCTCAGCACCTGGGGCGACCTCGGGGAGGCCTTCCTCGAGAACTCGACCCACCACGTCGCCGCCGTGAAGGCCCTGCTGGGCGCCGCCTCGAAGGCCCGACTGAGCCCCCGGACACGGAGCGTCTTCGAGAACGTGCTGGCCGACCGCGACATCGAGGGGACCCTGCGGTGGGCGGAGCAACGCTCACCCCTCACCCACGTCAAGGAGCTCAACCGGCGCCAGGTCCCGATCCTCTTCGCGCAGGCCTGGCACGAGACGCTCTTCCCGGGCAACCAGACCGTGCGAATGTTCAACGAACTGACCGGCCCCAAGCGCCTCGACCTCTCCATCGGAGACCACTCCGGGCCCGAGACGTCCGGCATGCTCGGCCTGCCGAACCGGATCTGGACGGACGCCCACCGCTGGTTCGACCACCACCTGAGGGGCATCGACAACGGCGTCGCCGACCAGGCCCAGGTGGTCAGCGAGGTGATGTGGGGCAAGGGTCTGGAGCCGCGCGCCGGCTGGTCCGCCGTCACCGAGCGGACCCGGCGCGTGCACCTGACGGGCGGCGGCGAGCTGGCGCACAAGCCCGAGGCCGGCTGGACGGCGGGCGTGGTGTGCGGGGTGGACACCCCGGCGATCGTCGCCGACGCGATCGTGACGGCCGGCCACGCGGAGATGGCGGGCCGGCCGAAGGTCTACCCGACCGGTGCCATCGACCGCGGCGTGGCGGCCGTCTGGGCGGCGCCGCCCGAGGAGGAGACCGCACGGCTGCGGGGCACGCCCCGCCTGCGGGTGACGTACCGGGCGGCGAACCCCGGGTCCACCTTCGTGGCGTACCTGTTCGACACGGCGCCCGACGGGAGCGCGCACCTCGTCACCCACGCCCCGTTCAGCGACCTCGACTCGGCCCCGGACAGCCTGATCCGCGCGGACATCGAACTCCAGGCGACGGCGTACGACGTCCCGCGCGGGCACCGGCTGCTGCTGGTGATCGACGGCCGCGACCCCTTCTACGGCGACGCCAACCTGCCGCGCGCCACGCTGGCCTTCACCTCCCCGGAGGCCACCCCGTCCTTCCTGGACCTGCCGCTCGGCTGAGCCGGAGCGGCGCGAGACCGTCCGCCTCCCCGCGGGCACGGAACCGCCCCGCCGCCCTCTCGTGGGGCGGCGGGGCGGGAGGCGTCCCGGGCGTCCCGGGAAAGGGGAGACGGGTCAGGAGGTCGTCAGGGCCCGCTTGCCGATCTGGGAGCGGACCGCGCCCATGCTCGCCGCGATCACCAGGGCGATGGCGAGGGCGTCCAGGGCGGACAGCGCCTGGTGCAGCACCAGGAAGCCGGCCGTCGCGGCGATCGCCGGTTCCAGGCTCATCAGGATCGCGAAGGTGGGGGCGGGCAGCTTGCGCAGGGCCAGCAGTTCCAGGGTGTAGGGCAGCACCGAGGACATCACCGCCACGCCCAGACCGAGCGCCAGCGTGCTCGGGACCAGGAGGTCGGAGCCCGCCTCGACGATGCCGAGGGGCAGGCAGAGGACCGCGGCGACCGCCATGGCCAGGGCCAGGCCGTCCGCCTGCGGGAACCGACGCCCCGTACGCGCGCTGAACACGATGTACGCCGCCCACATCGCGCCGGCTCCGAGCGCGAACGCGGCGCCCAGCGGATCGAGCCCGCCGAAGCCGCCGCCCCCGTGGCCGGCGAGGAGCACGACCCCCGCCAGGGCCAGGCCGGCCCACAGGACGTTGACCAGGCGGCGGGAGACGACCACCGAGAGGGCGAGCGGGCCGAGGACCTCCAGGGTCACGGCCGGGCCGAGCGGGATGCGGTCGATGGCCTGGTAGAAGAGGCCGTTCATGCCGGCCATGGTCACGCCGAACCACAGGACGGTGGTCCAGTCGGCGCGCTTGTACCCGCGCACCTTGGGGCGGCACAGGACCAGCAGGACCAGCGCCGCGGCCGCCAGCCGCAGCGTGACCACGCCCGCCGCACCCGCCCTCGGCATGATCATGACCGCGAGGGCCGCGCCGAACTGGACGGAGACCCCGGCCGAGACCACCAGCGCGACCGGTCCGAAACGGGTGCGGGCACCACCGGACGCGGCCGCCTCGGCGGGGTTCGGGGCGGGCGCGGTCGCGGGTCGGGAGGCGCGTGGGGACACGGGAGGAGTGGACGCGGTCATCTCCCCAGGCTAAGCCGTCTGTAACGGGTGGCAAGCCGTGCTCCGCCTTACATTGGTCACACCACCACACTCCCCGCCGAAGGCCCCGGCCGCGCGTTCCCCGAGGTGACGGGCCCCGCGGCCGCTCCGGACACCGTCCGCGCCGGGCACCGATTCGCGCACCCGCCCTCCGGGACACCGCGTCTCACCGAATGGACGCGGCTCCGAGACGGTGTCCGGGACCCGATACGCTCCGCTCGTGGCTGAGATCCAGATTCCCGCTGACATCAAGCCCGCCGACGGACGCTTCGGCGCGGGCCCCTCCAAGGTGCGGACCGAGGCGCTCGACGCCCTGGCCGCCACCGGTACCTCCCTGCTCGGAACCTCCCACCGCCAGGCCCCGGTCAAGAACCTGGTCGGCTCGGTGCGTCAGGGACTCCGGGACCTCTTCTCCCTCCCCGAGGGCTACGAGGTGATCCTGGGCAACGGCGGCTCCACCGCCTTCTGGGACATCGCGACCGCCGGGCTCATCGAGAAGAAGTCCCAGCACCTCACCTTCGGTGAGTTCTCCTCCAAGTTCGCCACCGCCGCGAAGCTCGCGCCGTGGCTGGACGCGCCGTCCGTGATCTCCTCGGAGCCGGGCACGCACCCCGAGCCGGTCGCCGAGGCCGGCGTGGACGTGTACGCGTACACCCACAACGAGACCTCGACGGGCGTCGCGGCGCCGATCAAGCGGGTCGCGGGAGCCGACGCCGGTTCGCTCGTCCTGGTGGACGCGACCTCGGGCGCCGGCGGTCTGCCGGTGGACATCACCGAGACCGACGTCTACTACTTCGCCCCGCAGAAGTCCTTCGCCTCGGACGGCGGCCTGTGGCTGGCGGCGTTCTCCCCGGCGGCGCTGGAGCGCGCGGCGCGCGTGCACGCGTCCGGCAGCCGGCACATCCCGGAGTTCTTCTCGCTGCCGACGGCGATCGACAACTCGCTGAAGAACCAGACGTACAACACCCCGGCGCTGTCCACGCTCTTCCTGCTGGACCAGCAGCTGGAGTGGATGAACAGCCAGGGCGGCCTGGAGTTCACGACCGGTCGCACGGCGGCCAGCGCGCGCAACCTCTACGGCTGGGCGGAGGCGTCGAAGTACGCCAATCCGTTCGTCACGGACGCCGACAAGCGGTCCGCGGTCATCGGCACGATCGACTTCTCCGACGACATCGACGCGGCGGCGGTCGCCAAGGTGCTGCGCGCCAACGGCATCGTGGACACCGAGCCGTACCGCAAGCTCGGTCGCAACCAGCTGCGCGTCGCGATGTTCCCGGCGATCGACCCGGCGGACGTGCAGGCGCTGACCGCGTGCATCGACCACGTGATCGAGAAGCTCTGAGCCGTTCCCTGCCCCGTTCTCCCCGAGGCCCCCGTTGACGTTCGCGTCGCCGGGGGCCTCGGCGTTCGCGGGTCCCCGCGGCGGCTTCCGCGCCGGGACCTTGGTCCCAAAAATCGGGGCAAAGAGCCCGCAAACGGAGCGTCCCGTAGGCCGCCGCGGCCTGCGGTTTCACACCGGGGGACCTTCGGCCGGGCCCCCTCGGGGCCCGCACCACCCCTGCAACCAAAGCGCCCCGGATGTCCCTCATGTCTGATGTGCCGGGAACGAATCCCGGCCCGTTCAGGAGGAACTCCATGCGCAAGGCATTCACCATCTCGGGCATCGTCCTCGCCTCGTCGATGGCCCTCGGCGTCGCCGGCACCGCGTTCGCCGCCGACGCACCCCACCCGACCCCCACGAGCAGCGCGAGCACCGGAACCGGCACCGGCAGCGGTGCGAAGGCCGGCACCACCGACGCGAGCCTGAAGCTGTCCGCCTCCACCGCCAAGCCGGGCGCGAGCGTGGAGATCAGCGTCACCGCCCCCGAGGGCTCCACCTCCCTGGCCGTCTCCTCCGCCGCGCTGGGCGACGTCAAGCTGACCGAGGGCAAGAGCGGCACCACCTGGACGGGCACCGCCAAGGTCGCCGACGTCAAGGACGGGAACTACGGCGTCGCCCTCACCGGTTCGGCCCCGGGCGGCAAGGTGCAGGCCACCGCGCAGCTGACGGTCAAGGCCGGCGCACCGGACCCGAAGCCGCAGTCCCCCACCCTGCGCCTGTCCAAGGACTTCGGCCGCCCCGGCGACAAGGTGGCCGTCACCGTGACCACGGGCGCCGGCGACAAGAGCGCCCAGGTGAAGTCCGGCGCCTTCGCCGGCGGCCAGGTCAACCTGACGAGCGACGGCAAGGGCACCTGGACCGGCACCGCCGTCGTCGCGAACGACGTCAAGACCGGCTACTACGGCGTGGACGCCTTCGCGGGCGGCAAGAAGTTCGACACCGTGAAGTTCTCCACCGAGGCCTCCGGCCACGACAAGAAGCCCGACGTGAAGCCGGTGACCCCCGTGAAGCCGGTGACCCCGCTGAAGCCGAGCGAGCACAAGGAGCCCAAGGGCTCCGTGAACACCGGCCAGGCCCCCCTCACCGCCACCGGGTCCGAAGCCGTGACCGACGCCGGGGCCGCTCAGGACGCGACCCGCAATGCCTGACCTGCCCACCCTCCGCCGGGGCGGCCGCGCACGCCGCGCGGCCGCCCTGGCGGGCACCGCCGGCCTCGCGGTCGTGCTCGCCTCCGGCTGCTCCTCCGCCGCCGACAGCGCGGCCGCCCCGGTCGCGGCCCACCGGGCCGACGTGCTGACGCCCTCCGTCCCGGACCGCGTCGCGATCCCCGACATCCACGTCGACGCACCCCTCGACACCGTCGGGCTCGACTCCGAAGGGGTGATGCGGGAACCGGACTTCGCGAAGCCCAAGGACGCGGCCTGGTACAAGGACGGTCCGACGCCGGGCGAGGCCGGAGCCGCCGCCATCGTCGGCCACATGGACACCCCGCAGGCGCCCCAGGCCGTCTTCTTCAACCTCAAGAAGCTGAAGAAGGACGAGCCGATCCGGGTCCACCGCACCGACGGCAGCACCGCCGTCTTCGCCGTCGACGCGGTGGACACCTACAAGAAGGACGCGTTCCCCACCGACAAGGTCTACGGGGACACCCGCGGCAAGGCCGAACTGCGCCTGATCACCTGCGGCGGAGCCCTCACCGCGGACCGTCACTGGGACTCCAACGTGGTCGTGTACGCGCACCTCACCGGCCGGGAGTAGCCCGGCACGCGATACCTTCAGGAGTTCGGCCCGGTTCGGCTCGGCAATTCTTGGAGGCAGCGGCGTGAGCGTGCGAGTAACGGCGGCCCAGGGTGGCGTGGACCCCTTCGGCACGGCCCGGCTGCGGCGCGGGGTGCTCGACGCCTGGGGCGCGGGCCCCTCCCGGTTCCGCGAGGACGCCAACGCCGAGGAGGACCTGGCGCTCGGCGGCTACCGGGACCGGCTCGTCGTGGAACTGGCCCAGAACGCCGCCGACGCGGCGGCCCGCGCCCGGGTCCCGGGCCGGCTGCGGCTCACCCTGCACCCGGGCGAGGGCGGGCAGGCGGTGCTCGCCGTCGCCAACACCGGCGCCCCGCTGGACGCCACGGGCGTGGAGTCGCTGAGCACGCTGCGCGCCTCCGCGAAGCGGGAGCCCGCGGCCACCGCGGCGGACGGTGCGACCGGGTCGGCGGAGACCGTGGGGCGCTTCGGCGTCGGCTTCGCCGCCGTCCTGGCGGTCTCCGACGAACCGGCGGTGCTGGGCCGGCACGGCGGTGTCCGCTGGTCCCTGGCCGAGGCCCGCGAACTGGCCCGGGACGCCGCCAACGGCAGCCCCGGACTCGGCGACGAGCTGCGCCGCCGCGACGGCCACGTACCGCTGCTGCGCCTGCCGTTGCCCGCCGAGGGCACCGCCCCCGAGGGGTACGACACCGTCGTGGTGCTGCCGCTGCGCGACGGCGCCGCCGAGGAACTGGTGGAGCGGCTGCTGGCCGGCATCGACGACGCCCTGCTGCTCACCCTTCCCGGGCTGCGCGAGGTCGTCGTGGAGACCCCCGCCGGCGGACACCGCGTGCTGTACCGGCGCACCGAGGGCCCGTACACCGTCATCGAGGACTCCGCCTCCGGCACCCACCGCTGGCGCACCGTGCGCCACCACGGCCCCATCGCCCGGGAGTTGCTCGCCGACCGGCCCGTCGAGGAACGGCTGCGGCCCACCTGGACGATCACCTGGGCGGCGCCCGTGGACGCCGACGGCGCGCCCGTGCACCCGCTCACCGCGCCGGTGGTGCACGCGCCGACCCCGACCGACGAGCCGCTCGGCATCCCCGCCCTGCTGATCGCCTCGCTGCCGTTGGACACCAGCCGCCGGCACCCCGCGCCGGGGCCGCTGACCGACTTCCTCGTGCAGCGGGCCGCCGACGCGTACGCCGAACTCCTCGGCTCCTGGGACCCGGTGAGCACCGGCCTCGTCGACCTGGTGCCCGGCCCGCTCGGCAAGGGCCCGCTGGACGGGGACCTGCGCGCGGCCGTGATCGAGCGGTTGCCCCGTACGGCCTTCCTCGCGCCGGCCGCCCCCGCCGAGACCCCCACCCCCGAGACGGCCGAGGAACGCTCCGCCCTGCGGCCCTTCGAGGCCGAGGTGGTGGAGGGCGCCGGTTCCGACACCGTGAACGTCCTCGCCGAGGTGCTGCCGACGCTGCTGCCCGCCGGCCTGGAACGCCGCGCCGAACTGCGCACCCTGGGCGTCGGCCGGCTTCCGCTCGGCGACGCCATCGAGCGGATCGCGGGCATCGAGCGGACCCCCGAGTGGTGGTACCGGCTGTACGACAGCCTCGCGGGCGTGGACCCCGACCGGTTGTCGGGGCTGCCCGTGCCGCTGGCCGACGGACGCACCGCGATCGGACCCCGGCACATCCTGCTGCCCGGCGCCGACACCCCGCCGAGCCTGGCCCGGCTCGGCCTGAAGGTGGCCCACCCGGACGCGGCGCACCCGCTGCTGGAGAAGCTGGGCGCGCTCCCGGCGACCCCGCGCTCCGTGCTGACCACCCCGCAGGTCCGGGCGGCCGTGGCCGCCTCCATGGACGCCGGCGAGATCTGGGACGAGGACGGCGTCGACTCCGACGAACTCGTCGAGATCGTCCTGACCCTGGTCCGTGACGCCGACCTGGCGCCCGGCGACGAACCCTGGCTGGGCGCGCTGGCGCTGCCCGATGAGGACGGGGAACTCACCCCGGCGGGCGAACTCCTGCTGCCCGGCTCGCCGTTGGCCTCGGTCATCCGCGAGGACGAGGTGCCCTGCGTGGATGCCGAGCTGGCCGAACGCTGGGACGCCGACACGCTGACCGCCGTCGGGGTACTGGCCACGTTCCAGCTGGTGCGCGCCACCGACGTGGTCCTGGACCCCGACGAACTGGAGCCCCGTGACGGGGACTTCGCAGAACCGGACGACGCGGGCCTGCTCGACGCGGTGGACGTGTGGTGCGAGGACCTGCTGGACCAACTGCCGGACACCCCGCTGCCGCCGGTCGCCACCGAGCTGATCGCCGTACGGGACCTCGACCTGGTCGACGACGACTGTTGGCCGCAGGCGCTGGCCATGCTCGCCCGGCCGCCGCTGCGCGACGCCCTCACCCAGCCCGTGCGGATCCTGCTCCCGGACGGCACCACCCGCTCCGTGCGCTCGTACACCGCCTGGTGGCTGCGCGACCATCCGGTGCTCGACGGCCGCCGCCCGGCGGGACTGCGCGCGGCCGGCGGCGACCCGCTGCTCGCGGGCCTGTACGCCTCGGCGGACGCCACCGGGTTCGAGGACGAGCAGGTGCTGCGCGCCCTCGGCGTACGGACCACCGTGGCGGCCCTGCTCGACGAGCCCGGCGGCGCGGCCGAACTCCTGGGCCGGCTCGCCGACCCGGACCGCGAGGTCTCCGACCGGCAGTTGCACGCCCTGTACGGGGCGCTGGCCGACCTGGACCCGGAGCAGGTCACCCTCCCCGACGACCTGCGGGCGGTGGTGGACGGCGAGGTCCGCGTGGTGGACGCGGCCGACGCGGTGATCGCGGACGCCCCCGACCTGCTGCCGTTGACGGCCGGTCTGCCGCTGCTGCCGGTCGCCCCGGCGCGCGCCGCCGACCTGGCGGAGCTGCTCCAGGTGCGCCGCCTGTCGGACACCGTGCCGGCCGAGGTCAGCACGCCGGGCGAGGAGCACGAGGTCCCGGAGTCGGTGCTCCGGCTGCTGGGCCCGACCACCCCGCTCCGCTACGTCGAGCACGAGGAACTCGTGGCGGGCGGCACCGAGCTCGACTGGCGCCGCACCCCGGACGGCACCCTGCACGCCTCGACCCTGGAGGGCGTGGCGGCGGGCCTGGCCTGGGCGGCGGGCCAGTGGCCGCGCCGCTTCGAGGTCGCGGCCCTGCTGGAGGACCCCTCGCGCACGGCGGAACTGGCCCGCGACCGCTGGTTCGACTGACGGGCGGGTCCGCCTCGACGGACTCCGCCCGCCCCCTTCGGGTGGCAGGCCCTTCGGGTGGGTCAGGCCGGGAACTTCCGGTCGACCCACCTGAAGGTGAACTCGATCAGGGCCGCCGCGATCACGGCGATGCCGACGGCCGTCCACGGCATCACGGCGCCGACCAGCTTCAGTTCGAAGAACTCCTGGAGCCAGGGCACGACGAGGACGATCAGGAAGGCCGCGCCCATCGCGCCGACCAGGGCGACCCGCCACCAGGTGTAGGGGCGGGCGATGATCGCCAGGACCCACATGGAGGTCAGGAACAGCGCCAGCGTCGCCGCGCTGGTCTCGGCCCCCAGGGCGTTCGGGCCGCTGTAGTGGTGGCGGGCGATCAGGTACGTCACGAAGGTGGCGATCGCGGCGATCACGCCGCCGGGGATCGCGTAGCGCATCACCCGTTTCACGAAGTGCGGCTTCGCGCGTTCCTTGTTCGGTGCCAGGGCCAGGAAGAAGGCCGGGATGCCGATGGTGAGGGTGGAGAGCAGCGTCAGGTGGCGCGGCAGGAACGGGTACTCGACCTGCGAGCAGACCACGAGGACGGCCAGCAGCACCGAGTAGACCGTCTTCGTGAGGAAGAGCGTCGCCACCCGGGTGATGTTGCCGATGACCCGGCGGCCCTCCGCGACCACCGAGGGCAGGGTGGAGAAGCTGTTGTTGAGGAGCACGATCTGGGCCACGGCCCGGGTCGCCTCGGAGCCGGAGCCCATGCTCACGCCGATGTCGGCGTCCTTGAGGGCGAGCACGTCGTTGACGCCGTCGCCGGTCATCGCGACCGTGTGGCCCTTGGACTGGAGGGCGGCGACCATGTCCCGCTTCTGCTGCGGGGTGACCCGCCCGAACACGGCGTTCTCGTCGAGGACCCGGGCCATCTCCGCCTGGTCGGCCGGCAGCTTGCGGGCGTCGACCGTGTTCTGCGCGCCCGGCAGGCCGAGCTTGCCGGCGACCGCGCCGACGGAGACCGCGTTGTCACCGGAGATGACCTTGGTCTTGACGTCCTGGTCCTCGAAGTAGCGCAGGGTGTCGGCGGCGTCGGGGCGCAGCCGCTGTTCCAGGACGACCAGGGCGGTGGGCTTGACCCCGACGGCCACGGCCGGGTCGTCGAGTTCGCGTCCGGAGCGGGCCAGCAGGAGGACGCGCAGCCCCTCCTCGTTGAGGGCGTTGATCTCGTCGAGGGCCGGGTCCCCGGCCGGGAGGAGGACGTCGGGGGCGCCGAGCAGCCAGGTGTTGTTCTCGCCGTCGCCCTCGCTGAAGCCGGCGCCGCTGTACTTGCGGGCGGAGGAGAAGGGCAGCGACTCGGTGCACCGCCAGTCGGCGCTGTCGGGGTAGGCGTCGATGATGGCCTGGAGGCTGGCGTTGGGGCGGGGGTCGGATTCGCCGAGCGCGCCGAGGACCTTCTGTACGTAGGCCGGGTCCGCGCCGCCGAGGGGGCGCAGCTCGGTGACGTCCATGCCGCCCTCGGTGAGGGTGCCGGTCTTGTCGAGGCAGACCACGTCGACGCGGGCGAGACCCTCGATGGCGGGGAGTTCCTGGACGAGGCACTGCTTGCGGCCGAGCCGGATGACGCCGATGGCGAAGGCGACGGAGGTCAGCAGGACGAGGCCCTCGGGGATCATCGGGACGATGCCGCCGACGGTGCGGGCGATGGCGTCCTTGAGGTTGTTGTCCTTGACGACGAGCTGGCTGATGATCAGGCCGATCGAGGTCGGGATCATCATCCAGGTGACGTACTTGAGGATGGTGGAGATGCCGGAGCGCAGCTCGGAGTGGACGAGCGTGAAGCGGGAGGCCTCTTCGGCCAGCTGGGCGGCGTAGGCCTCGCGGCCGACCTTGGTGGCGGTGAAGGCGCCGCCGCCGGCGACCACGAAGGAGCCGGACATGACGGGGTCGCCGGGCTTCTTCAGCACCGGGTCGGCCTCGCCGGTGAGGAGGGATTCGTCGATCTCCAGCCCGTCGGCCTCGCCGACGATCCCGTCCACGACGACCTTGTCGCCGGGTCCGAGTTCGATGACGTCGTCGAGGACGATCTCGGAGGTGGAGATCTCGCCGGTGGCACCGTCACGGCGGACGCTCGGTTTGGCCTCGCCGATGACGGCGAGTCCGTCGAGGGTCTTCTTGGCGCGCAGTTCCTGGATGATGCCGATGCCGGTGTTCGCGATGATCACGAAGCCGAACAGGCTGTCCTGGATCGGGGCGACGATCAGCATGATCACCCAGAGCACGCCGATGATGGCGTTGAAGCGGGTGAAGACGTTCGCGCGGACGATCTCGGAGGTGGACCGCGAGGACCGCACGGGGACGTCGTTGACGTCTCCGCGCGCGACGCGTTCGGCGACCTCGGCGGTGCCCAGCCCGCCCGGCTTGAAGCGGGGAGCGGGCGGCTTGATCGGGTGGACCGGGTCCAGCTCGGCCCCCGCGTCGATGGCCGTGCCGACCGGGGCGCGGCCGGCGGTGCCACCACCGGCGCCGCCCCCGCCGGTCGGCCGCGGTCCCTCGGATTCGGTCTCTGCCCGCTGCGTCATGCTTTCGACGGTAAAGGGCCTTCGAACGCTTCACCCGCCGAGCAGGACGAAGATCCGACTTCGGGATGACCCGAATCCTCCCCCGGGACTCCCCTCACCCTCGGCGAGGGGGCCGAAGGAGGACTGGACCCCGGGGCCCTACTGTGCTCCGGCCGCGCCGGACCCGCCGGCCGCGGCGGCCTGCTGTTCCTTGTGGCGCTTGATCGCCGCCTCGCGACCGCGGGCGTACCAGATGCCGAACAGGCCGAGGGCCGCGCCGGCGAGCGGGGTCCAGACCCACCACAACATGCCCCGGTCGGCGAACCACCCGTAGAAGGGGAGCTGAACGAGGAAGAGGACGAACCAGATGATCGTGCCGCCGACGACGGTCGCGACGACGGGGCCCTCCAGGGGCTCGGGGGCCTCGTGCTGTGCGGTCCATTTCGCCATGTGTCCAAGTCTAGGCGGCGCGAATCGCGGTCTACGCGCGGAGATGGACGCTCCATCGCTCATGTGTTCATACTGAAACGGTTTGCCTGCGACCGGATTTACTCGTACGAACCACCAAATGACCCCTTGAGGACCGCATGAGCACCTCGGCACCCGCCGCGGCCCCCACCAACGCCATGGACCGCCACTTCAAGATCTCGGAGCGCGGTTCGACCGTCGCCCGCGAGGTCCGGGGCGGCCTGGCGACCTTCTTCGCGATGGCCTACATCATCGTGCTCAACCCGATCATCCTGGGCAGCGCGAAGGACATGTACGGCCACCAGCTCGACGGCGGTCAGCTCGTCACCGCCACGGTCCTGACGGCCGCGTTCTCCACCCTGCTCATGGGGGTCATCGGCAACGTCCCCATCGCGCTCGCGGCCGGCCTCGGCGTCAACACCGTCGTGGCCCTCCAGCTCGCCCCCCGGATGAGCTGGCCCGACGCCATGGGCATGGTGGTGCTGGCCGGCTTCGTGGTGATGCTGCTCGTCGCCACCGGCCTGCGCGAGCGGGTCATGAACGCCGTCCCGCTGGGCCTGCGCAAGGGCATCGCGATCGGCATCGGCCTGTTCATCATGCTGATCGGCCTGGTGGACTCGGGCTTCGTCACCCGCATCCCCGACGCCGCGCACACCACGGTCCCGCTCCAGCTCGGCGGCAACGGCCACCTGGACGGCTGGCCCGTGCTGATCTTCGTGCTCGGCGTGCTGCTCACGCTCACCCTGCTGATCCGCAAGACCCCCGGCGCGATCCTGATCTCCATCGTCGTCATGACCGTGATCGCGGTCGTCGTGCAGCTGGTCACCGACCTGCCGGGCACCGCCTGGGGGCTGACCGTGCCGGAGTGGCCGGGCAACCCGGTGGCCGCGCCCGACTTCGGGCTCGTGGGTCAGGTCAGCCTCTTCGGCGGCTTCGAGAAGGTCGGGATGCTCACCGGCGTCCTGTTCGTCTTCACCGTGCTGCTGTCCTGCTTCTTCGACGCCATGGGCACCATCCTGGGCGTCGGCGACGAGGCCAAGCTGACGCGGCCGGACGGCACCTTCCCCGGCATCAACCGGGTGCTGCTGATCGACGGACTGGCCGTCGCCTCGGGCGGCGCGACCTCCTCCTCCGCCACCACCTGCTTCGTGGAGTCCACGGCCGGGGTCGGCGAGGGCGCCCGCACGGGCCTGGCGAACGTCGTGACGGGCGGCCTCTTCGCCGTGTCGCTGTTCCTCACGCCGCTGGCGACCATGGTCCCGTCCCAGGCGGCGACCCCCGCGCTGATCGCGGTGGGCTTCCTGATCCTGGCCGGATCGATCAGGGACATCGACTGGAGCGACTTCACCATCGCCGTCCCGGCCTTCCTGGCCATGGTGATGATGCCCTTCACCTACTCGATCACGAACGGCATCGGCATCGGCTTCATCAGCTTCTGCGTCCTGCGCCTGACGACCGGCAGGGGCCGCGAGGTCCCGCCCGCCATGTACGTCGTCGCGGCGGTGTTCGTCTTCTACTACGCGATGCCCGCCCTCGGCCTCACGTAGCCCGAACGGACCAACCGGTCCGCACATCCTCCCGAGAGTCACGACAGTCGCGGGAGTCGCGGGACACCCTCAGGTGAGCCCGTAGAACTTCTCCGTCTCGTCGACGGCCGTCTTGAACCGCTCGTCGAAGTCGTCGCGAATGAGCGTCCGGACCACGTAGTCCTGGACGCTCATTCCGCGTTTGGCCGCATGAGTCCGGAGGCGTTCGAGCAGCTCCCCGTCTATGCGCATGCTCAGCACATGTGTCCCCATGCCGAAAGAGTCGGGGCAGGGGCCGTGGACGCGGGTCGCTTTTCGGAACCAACTCACCCTTACGAGTGACAGCGCCGCAACCCGCGCATGGTGTGAGGTGTGACGCCTGAAACCGGGTGTTCCTTAGGGAGAGTAATGAGTTATTCTAAGGAACATGCACGACCTTTCCCATGGTGACGACGCCGCCGCCGTGAACGATCTCCGCTCCGCCGTCATGCGGCTGGGCCGCCGACTCAAGCACCAGCGGGTCGACGAGTCACTGAGCCCGACCGAGATGTCGGTGCTCGGCACACTCGCCCGCTGCGGCCAGGCCACCCCCGGTGAGCTGGCCCGGCGCGAGCACGTACAGCCGCCGTCGATGACCCGCATCGTCGCGTTGCTGGAAGCCAAGGGACTGGTCAGGCTGGAGCCGCACCCCGACGACCGCCGCCAGAAGGTGGTCAGCCAGACCGAGGAGGCCGAAGCGATGCTCGAAGAGAGCCGTCGCAAGCGCAACGCCTTCCTGGCCGGGCTCGCGGCCGAGCTGACCGAGGACGAATGGGCCAAGCTCCGCGAGGCCGCGCCCGCCCTGGAGAAGCTCGCGCACCTGTAACCGCACACGCCAGGAGGCGACACTTTTGAGTACGGGAACCGGAGCAAACTCCGCACCCGGCCACATATCCACCATCGACGACGCAGCTGGGCACAAGCAGTCCATGTTCAGCTCGCTGAAGATCCGCAACTACCGGCTCTTCGCCACGGGACAGGTCGTCTCGAACACCGGCACCTGGATGCAGCGCATCGCCCAGGACTGGCTCGTCCTCTCCCTGACCGGTTCCGCCTCGGCCGTCGGCATCACCATCGCCCTGCAGTTCCTGCCGATGCTGATGTTCGGCCTCTACGGAGGCGTACTCGCCGACCGGCTGCCCAAGCGGCCGCTGCTGCTGGCCACCCAGAGCGCCATGGGCCTCACCGGCATCGCGCTCGCCGCGCTCACCCTGGCCGGCAACGTCCAGGTCTGGCACGTGTACCTCGCCGCCTTCCTGCTCGGCCTCGTCACCGTCGTGGACAACCCGGCGCGCCAGACGTTCGTCTCCGAGATGGTCGGCAAGGACCAGGTCGCCAACGCGGTCAGTCTGAACTCCGCCAACTTCCAGTCCGCGCGGCTGGTCGGCCCGGCGATCGCCGGCGTGCTGATCACCGCCGTCGGCTCCGGCTGGGCCTTCCTGCTGAACGGGCTGTCCTTCGCCGCCCCCATCGCCGGCCTGCTGATGATGCGGACGAGCGAACTCCACCCGGTGGTGCCGCAGCCGCGCGCCAAGGGGCAACTGCGCGAGGGCCTGCGCTACGTCGCGGGCCGGCCGGAGCTGATCTGGCCCATCGTGCTGGTCGGGTTCATCGGGACCTTCGGGTTCAACTTCCCGATCTGGCTGTCGGCCTTCGTCAGCGACGTCTTCCACGGCGACGCGGGCACGTACGGGCTGTTCAACACCCTGATCGCGGCCGGTTCCCTGGCCGGCGCCCTGCTGGCGGCCCGCCGCGGCCACTCGCGGCTGCGGGTGCTGGTGGCGGCCGCCGTGCTGTTCGGCCTGCTGCTCACCGTGACCGCGTTCGCGCCGGGGTTCTGGCTGTTCGCGGCGCTGCTCGTGCCGATCGGCATGTTCGGCCTGACGGTCAACGTCACCGCGAACTCCAGCGTGCAGATGGCCACCGACCCCGAGATGCGGGGCCGCGTCATGGCCCTGTTCATGATGGTGTTCACCGGTGGCACCCCGCTGGGCGCACCGCTGGTCGGCTGGATCACCGACACCCACGGGGCGCGCGCCGGCATGGCCGCCGGCGGTCTGATCTCCCTGGCCGCCGCGCTCGCCATCGCGGTGGTGCTGTCCCGGGTCGGCAACCTCCGGCTGCACGTGAGCCGGCGCGGGGTGGCCTTCGTCCCCTCGGACCGCACCCGCGAACTGGTCGCCGCCGCCTGACCCCGCCGCCTCCGCCGCCCCGATCCGGCCGGCGGAGGCACCCCGCGGCGGACCGGCCGCGCTACCGTCGGTGCATGAGGCTGTTCGCCGCCGTGATGCCGCCCCCGCCCGCCGTCGCCGCACTGCGGGACGCCGTACGCGCCCTGCCGCCCGAACCGGGCCTGCGCTGGACGGCGGAGGCCGGCTGGCACTTCACCCTCGCCTTCATGGGCGAGGTCCGCGAGGCCGTGCTCCCCGACCTGCACGCCCGTCTGGCCCGCGCCGCCGCCCGTACCGAGGCGTTCTCGCTGCGGTTCCACGGCGCCGGGCACTTCGGGGAGAACACTCTGTGGGCCGGGGCCGCCGGCGGGCTCGACGGGATGCGGATGCTCGCGGAGCGCGCGGACGCCGCCGCCCGGCGGGCCGGCGTCCCGATGGAACAGCACCACCGGTACACGCCCCACCTGACCCTGGCCCGCGGCCGGACCGGCGGCGGCGTGGACCTGGGCCCCCTGCTGGAGTCCCTCGCCGGCTTCGAGGGCGCGCCCTGGCGGGTCGACACCCTCAGCCTCGTGCGCAGCAACCTGCCCGTGAGCGGGATCCCGGGCGAGCAGCCCCGCTACGAGGTCGTCGGCGCCTGGCCCCTGGCCGCGACCCGCTGACCCGGGTGGGCGCCGGCCGGTCCGCGGGCCCGGCGGGCATGACGCACGTCTCGCAGCCCCCGGCCCGAGGGCCGGGGGCTGCCGCGTTAGTCTCGACGGGTGGATCCGAAGACCAGAAACCGTGTCATGGCCGGTGTGCTCGTGTTGATGTTCGTCGTCGTCGCCGTCGCGGCGGCCGTCGGCCAGTAGCCGCCCGCCCCTCCGCTACCAGGCAAAGGCCTCCGGCGAGGCTCCCGGACCCGGGAAGATCTCGTCGAGGCCCGCCAGGACCTCCTCCGAGAGCTCCAGTTCCACCGCGCGCAGCGCCGACGCGAGCTGCTCGGGCGTCCGCGGGCCGACGATCGGCCCGGTGACCCCCGGACGGGTCAGCAGCCAGGCCAGGGCGACCTCGCCGGGCTCCAGGCCGTGCTTGTCCAGCAGGTCCTCGTACGCCTGCACCTGCGCCCGTACCGAGCTGTTGGACAGCGCGTCCGCCGAACGGCCGGACGCGGTGCGACCCGACTCCCCGGACTTGCGGATGGCTCCGCCCAGCAGCCCGCCGTGCAGCGGCGACCACGGGATGACGCCCAGCCCGTACGCCTCGGCGGCCGGGATGACCTCCATCTCGGCGCGCCGCTCGGCCAGGTTGTAGAGGCACTGCTCGCTGACCAGACCGAGCCGGCCGGCGCGCGCGGCGGTCTCGTTGGCCTGGGCGATCTTCCAGCCGGGGAAGTTCGAGGAGCCCGCGTAGAGGATCTTCCCCTGCTGGATCAGGACCTCGACGGCCTGCCAGATCTCCTCGAAGGGGGTCCGCCGGTCCACGTGGTGGAACTGGTAGACGTCGATGTGGTCGGTGTTCAGGCGCTTGAGGCTGGCGTCGACCGCCCGCCGGATGTTCAGCGCCGAGAGCCGGTCGTAGTTGGGCCACGACTCGCCCTCCGGGGCCATGGAGCCGTAGACCTTGGTGGCGAGGACCGTCTTCTCGCGACGGCGGCCGCCCTGGGCGAACCAGGTGCCGATGATCTCCTCGGTCCGGCCCTTGTTCTCGCCCCAGCCGTACACATTGGCCGTGTCGAAGTAGTTGATGCCGGCGTCGAGGGCCGCGTCCATGATGGCGTGGCTTTCGGGCTCCCCCGTCTGGGGGCCGAAGTTCATGGTGCCGAGTACAAGTCGGCTGACCTTGAGGCCGGTGCGTCCGAGCTGCGTGTACTTCATGGGTCACCACCCAACTGCCTGGAGTGCGCTCCAGGCAAGCCCCCCTCGTGAAGGGCGTGTTACAGGCCCCGGTAGGGGCCGCCGATGCCCCACGCCTGGTGCAGCACCGCGGCGAACTCCCCCGCCAGCCGGTGCTCGCCCGAGGCGTTGGGGTGCGTGCCGTCGTAGGTGTCGCGGTGGATGTCGTACGCCTGCGGGCGGGCGGCCAGCAGGATCGGCGAGGCGTCGGTGGACAGGTCGGCGACCGCCTTCGCCAGCAGCTCGTTGAACCGCGCGACCTCGGCGGCGAACGGCGCGTCCGACTCGGCGCGGACGTTGGGGATGACGGGCAGCAGGACCATCCGGACGCGGGAGTGGGCGGCGCGGGCCTGCGCGACGAAGCGGCGCACGTTGTCGGCGGTCTGCTCGGCCTTCGTGTAGAAGCCGAGGTCTATGAGACCGAGCGAGACCAGCAGCACGTCGGCCCGGCCCTCGCGGACGGCCGGCCCGATGAGCGGGGCCATGTGCTGCCACCCCTCGCCCCAACCGGCCAGGTGGCGGCGGGCGGGCGCGGGGAAGCCCGGGTCGGCGTACTCGTGGCTGGTGGGCCCGTCGGTGAGGGAGTCGTACACCTCGCCGCGCGGGCCGACGATCGCGTACGGCCCGCCCATGGTGGCGTTCAGGTGCTGCCACATCCGGTAGCGCCAGGTGTAGTCGCCGGCGCGTCCGATGGTCATGGAGTCGCCGACGAACATGAAACGCATCCGGTCATCATCGCGGATCACACGACAGGTACCCCTGTGATGCCGGACACGCGGCGCGGGCCGGCAGGCTTGGGGGATGCGCCTGCTGCCGACGTTGACCGCCTGCTCCGCCGCTCTCGTCCTCGCCGTGTCGGCGGGACCGGCCGCGGCGGCCGACACCCCCTCCGGGTTCACGATCACCGACCCCCGGATCAAGGAGTCCAGCGGGCTGACGGCCAGCCGGATCCACCCGGGCGTGTACTGGACGCACAACGACAGCGACGACGGTCCGTACGTGTACGCCGTGGACTCCGCGAGCGGGAAGACCGTGGCCCGGGTGACCCTCACCGGGATCGGTCGGCCGCGCGACGTCGAGGCCATCTCGCTGGGGCCGGACGGGCAGCTGTACGTCGGCGACATCGGGGACAACAAGGGCGGTACCTGGGACCACGTGTGGATCTACCGCTTCCCCGAGCCGAAGGTGCTGGCCGACGCGACGGTCAGGGCCGAGCAGTTCACGGTGACGTACGCCGACGGGCCGCGGAACGCGGAGGCCCTGATGGTGCATCCGGTGACGGGGCGGGTGTACATCGCGAGCAAGGACGAGGGCAAGGGCGGCCTGTACGAGGGGCCGGGCCGGCTGACCGCCGGTGGGCCGAACGTGTTCCGGCGGGTCGCGGACCTGCCGTGGGTGACGGACGGGGCGTTCTCCCCGGACGGCGGCGCGCTGACGCTGCGCGGGTACTTCTTCGCGCGGACGTGGGCGTGGAAGGACGGACGGCCGGTGGGCTCCGGCGAGGGGGTGGCCGCGCCGTGGCAGGGCCAGGCCGAGTCGGTGACGTACACGGCCGACGGATCGGCGCTGATGTTCGGCGCGGAGGGCGCGGGCAGCCGGGTGGTGGCGGTACCGGTGCCGGCGCGGGCGGGCGCCGCCCCGGCTCCCTCCGGCGGCACCCGGGCGCCGGCCCGACCCGGGTCGCCGGCCGCGGCGACGCAGGCGCAGGACCCGCAGGGCAAGGGCAGCTTCGCGAAGGGCGCCCTGGTGCTGGCGGGCGGGACCGTGCTGGTCCTGGCGGGACGGCGGCTGGTGCGCCGCCGGACGCCCAAGGCCTGACGCCCGGCCCTGATCCGACGGCGATGCGGACGCGGGCCTGACGGCCCGTACCGCGCGGGGCAACGCCCGGCCGCCGCCGCACCGTTCGACACGTCCGACCGGGCGACGCGCTCACCCGACCGGGCGAACGGCCGCCTCGCGCGGGGCCGGGTCGCCGGGGCGGGGGCCGACCCGTCAGGAGTGGCCGAGGTCCGCGGGGGTGAGGTCGCCGCTCGGCACCGAGCCGGTGTCGCGGGACGGCCGCAGGGGGAACTCGTCCGAGGCCATCGAGTCCAGCACCGGCGGCGCGGGACGCAGCGGCTTCGGCATGACCGCGGCCTCCGAGTGGCCGCCGCAGCCGTAGGACAGGGAGACCAGCCGGCCGTCCGCGGGACCGAACTCGTTCGCGCAGACGCCGAAGGCCTGGCCCAGCGAGCCGCCGATCGCGACGAGGAACCCGCACGACACACAGGAGGCGGGCGCCGCCTGGGCCATCGGGGTCTTCGCGCCGAACGCCTCGTCCCAGCGGTCCGCCGCGCTGTGCAGGCCGTAGCGGGACAGCACCCGGGCCCGCCGCATGCCCAGTTCCTCGGCGACCGAGGTGATGGAACCGCGGACCGGCACGACGGTGCGGTCGGTGACGTCCGCGTCCTCGGCCTCGACCAGTTCGGCCATCTCGGTGGACACGACCGAGTTCGGCGGCGGCGCGTCCTCGCCCGACCAACCGGACTCCAGCCGCAGATCCTCGGCATCGGTGGGCAGCAGGTCCCCGGGACCCATGTCCCCGGGCCGCAGCCGCTCGCTCCACGGCACCCACTCGGGTGCCAGCAGGGCGTCGTCGCCGGGAAGCAGCACCGTTTCGTCGAGGGTGACGTTCTTCGCACGGGAGGCCCGGGTCACGGTGACGGCCCAGCGCCAACCGCGGTAGCCGGGGTCCTTGCACTCGAAGAGGTGCGTGACGACCCGGTCGCCCTCGGCGACGACCCAGAGGTGCTCGCCCACCACTCCGGGGGCGGCGGCTTCCTCGGCCGCCGCGCGGGCGAGGTCTACCGCCTCGGCGCACAGGCGGTCGGGGGTACGGCTTCGCGTCGTCGCAGCACTCACAGGTCTCGTTCTCTCCTACGCCGTCTCACGAGTGCGCCGTCCGTACTGTCGTCCACAACGACCCGTCGGCTGTCCCTACGTAGCGCGGGCGGAGCGGACCAGAGGGCCGCGTCGACGTCCACGCCCGATCGGGTCCGGGCGCACCTACCTGCGATCCATTCTGCGGGATCACGAAGAGGCGCGCGGCCAGAGCAACCGCCGGTGGCGCGCTACGCACGCTACCTCCTCCGAAGCCTTCGGCCCACATGCAAGGTCCGATTCGCGGACAACCCAAGACCGGCCACGGGGTCCGAAACGCGCCGGGGGCCGTTCGGGAGGCGTCCGAGGGGGCCGAGTGGGGCACTATTGGCCCGTGGCACCCGTACGGTCGTCCGACGACGGCTCGGGACCGGCCAGGCGGGCCGGCCGGGCTGTCGGGCGCGCCCTGCACCTGCCCATCACCGGCACGGCACGCGGGATCCGGCGGGCCACGCACGCCCACGGGGCCGGCGAGTCGGGGCTCGGCCGACTCATCGAACTCCACGCCATCAACGGCGCCGGCGACGTGATGATCACCGTGGCGCTGGCCTCGACGGTGTTCTTCTCCGTCCCCACGGACGAGGCGCGCGGCCGGGTGGCGCTCTACCTCGCCATCACCATGGCCCCCTTCACCCTGCTGGCCCCCGTCATCGGCCCGCTGTTGGACCGACTGCCGCACGGTCGGCGCGCCGCGATGGCCGCGGCGATGCTGGCCCGGGCCCTGCTCGCCGTGATGATGTCCGGCGCGGTGGCCACCGGCGGACTGGAGCTGTACCCGGCGGCCCTGGGCGTCCTCGTCGCGTCGAAGGCGTACGGAGTGGTCCGCAGCGCCGTGGTGCCCCGACTGCTCCCGCCGAAATTCTCCCTCGTCAAGGCGAACTCCCGGGTCACGCTGGCCGGCCTGCTCGCCACCGGGGCCGCCGCGCCGGTCGCGGCCGGACTCCACACGATCGGGCCGCCCTGGCCGCTGTACGGGGCCTGCGCCATCTTCATCTGGGGGACCTTCGCCGCGTTCACGCTGCCGCACAAGGTCGACGAGGCCAAGGGCGAACGGCGGGCCCGGCTGTCCACGCACGAGGCGCACTCGCGCAAGCCCGGTCTACGGACCGTGAGCCGTCCGGTGCTGTGCGGGCTGATGGCCAACGCGGCGATGCGCGGACTGTCCGGGTTCCTGATCTTCTTCCTGGCGTTCCTGCTGCGCGACCACCCGCTCGCCGGCCAGAGCGCGGCCGTGTCGCTGGGCATCGTGGGCGTCGCGGCCGGCCTGGGCAACGCGGTCGGCACGGCGGTGGGCGCGTGGCTGCGCGCCCGGGCGCCGGAGACCATCATCGCGGCGGTGCTGTCGCTGACCCTGGGGGTCTCCGTGCTGGCGGCCGTCTTCGTCAGCGGGCTGTTCATGGCGGTGCTGGCGGCCACGGCGGGGTTCTGCCAGGCCCTGGCGAAGCTGTCGCTGGACGCGATGATCCAGCGGGACGTCCCGGAGGCGGTGCGCACCTCGGCCTTCGCACGCTCGGAGACCCTGTTGCAGATGGCCTGGGTGCTGGGCGGCGCGATCGGGATCGCGCTCCCGCTGAACGGGGTACTGGGCATGGCCGTCGCGGCGGCCATCGTCGCGGCCGGCACCACGATGGCCCTGCGCGGCGTCCTCACCTCCCCGCGCCGGCCCCAGGGTTCCGCACGGGCCCGGGTGGCGTAGTCGCCGGGCGCGCCGACCGCCGGGGCAGCGCCGTCCGGGCCGGCGGCGGAGCCACGCGCACCGCCGGAGGACCCCCGTGCGGCGACGAGGCCGGGCGGCCCGATAGCCTTCGGCTCATGACCGCACCGCTTTTCTCGGGTAGGGCCCGCCGCAGCGTCGCGGCCCTCGGAGCCGTGTCCGCCGGCCTCCTCCTCCTGTCCGCCTGCGACAAGCCGACGCCGCTCGCGACGGTGACCGTCGGCACGTCCTCGGTGTCCGCCGAGGCCGCCTGCCAGAACGACGGCAAGGAACTCTCCGTGGACAAGGTCCAGGAGTGCCTCACCAACGTGAAGGAAGCCAAGACCGTCGAGTACGGCCGCGGCGATACGCTGCGCCTCGGTGTCGAGCCCGAGGTCGTCGAGGACGGCAAGCAGTGGCAGGCCCTCCTGGACGGCCAGCCCATCACCGAGCCCTCCTCGAACACCTACCGCAGCTTCAGCGGCGCCGACGTCTTCGCGACGGGCGGCCAGGGCGAGGCGCCCACGTCGAAGATGCTCGGCTTCGTCCAGGTGGGCGACGGCGGCAAGCCACTCGCCGTCTGGGCGTTCAAGCTCAAGCTCAAGTCCAACTAGTGCCGCGACCGGAAAGGTTCACCGTGTCACGGCGCCCGGCACGGCAAACCTTCCCGGCCACAGCACTGGCGGCTCCACGCAGTACTCGGCGAAGGGCAGCAGGGTGCGCGCGCTCATCGTGACCGCCGTGGCGGCGGAGGCAGACTCCGTGGTCGCCGGTCTCACCCCTCATCCGGACCCGGCCACGCCGGACCCGCGCACCCTGTCCCGCGGCGGCTACCTCGTCACCCGCCGGGACCTGCCCGGCCTCGCCGTCGACGTGCTCGTCGGCGGTGTCGGCCCGGCCGCCGCCGCGGCCGCCACGGCCACCGCGCTCGCGCTGGCCGACTACACGCTCGTCGTCTCCGCCGGCATCGGCGGCGGGTTCGCGCCCGCCGCCCCGCTCGGCACGCTCGTCGTCGCCGACGCGGTGGTGGCCGCCGACCTGGGCGCCGACACACCCGACGGGTACCTGTCCGTCGACGCGCTCGGCTTCGGCCGGAGCGCGCACCTGCCGCCCGCCGAACTCGCCGCCCGCGCCGCCGAGGCGACCGGGGCGCTGCTCGCACCCGTCCTCACCGTCTCCACCGTCACCGGCACCGCCGCGCGGGCCGCCGAACTCGCCGCCCGGCACCCGCTCGCGGGCGCGGAGGCCATGGAGGGCTTCGGGGTGGCGGAGGCGGCCGCCGCGCACGGGTTGCCGGTGCTGGAGATCCGCGCCGTGTCCAACGCGGTCGGACCCCGTGACCGCGACGCCTGGCGGATCGGGGACGCGCTGGCCGCGCTGGGCGACGGCTTCCGCGCGCTGGGACCCGTACTCGCCCACTGGGGAGGACAGCATGAACAGCACAGGTGAGCCGCTCCGCATCGCCTATTCGCCGTGCCCGAACGACACGTTCGTCTTCGACGCCTGGGCGCACGGCCGGGTCCCGGGGGCGCCTGAACTGGACGTCACCTTCGCCGACATCGACGTCACCAACGGCATGGCCGAGCGCGGCGAGCTGGACGTGCTGAAGGTGTCGTACGCCGTGCTGCCCTGGGTGTTGGAGGAGTACGCGCTGCTTCCCTGCGGCGGGGCGTTGGGGCGCGGCTGCGGCCCGCTGGTCCTCACCCGTGAACCCGGGGTGGACCTGACCGGCAGGACCGTCGCCGTGCCGAGCGAACGGTCCACCGCCTACCTGTTGTTCCGGCTCTGGGCGGCGGACGTGCTGCCCGAGGGGGTCGGCAAGGTGGTCGTGCTGCCGTTCCACGAGATCATGCCCGCGGTGCGCGACGGCCGGGTGGACGCCGGACTGGTCATCCACGAGGCCCGGTTCACCTATCAGGACTACGGGCTGCACCGCCTGGCCGACATGGGCGAGCACTGGGAGTCCACCACCGGCCTGCCGATCCCGCTCGGGGCGATCATCGCCAGGCGCTCGCTGGGCGAGGACACGCTGCGCGCGCTCGCCGACGCGGCCCGCACGTCGGTCCGGATGGCGTGGGAGGACCCCGAGGCGTCCCGTCCGTACGTGCGCGCCCACGCGCAGGAGCTGGACCCGAAGGTCGCCGACCAGCACATCGGGCTGTACGTCAACGAGTTCACCGCCGACCTCGGCGACGCCGGGTACGCGGCCGTCCGCGGGCTGCTGACCAGGGCCGCGGCCGAGGGGCTGGTTCCGGCCATCGGGCCGGACGCGCTGGCCTTCCCCTAGCCGCGAGAGGTACCGAATCGACCGCGCCCCGCCGCTCTTTCGAGTGGCGGGGCGCGGTCGTGCGCGGAGTCGGCGGGGGTCAGACGTCGAGTTGGTCGGCGACCGCCCGCAGCAGGCCGGCGATCTTCCCGCCGTGCACCTTGTCGGGGTAGCGGCCGCGTTCCAGCATCGGGGTGATGTTCTCCAGCAGGGTCGTCAGGTCCTGCACGATCGAGGCCAGCTCGTCCGGCTTGCGGCGCTGAGCGGCCGCGACCGAAGGCGTCGGGTCCAGCACGGTCACCGAAAGTGCCTGGTCACCGCGTTGCCCCGCGACGACACCGAACTCGACCCGCTGGCCCGGCTTGAGGGCGTCCACCCCGGCAGGCAGCACCGACGAGTGGACGAAGACGTCGCCGCCGTCGTCGCGGGAGAGAAAGCCGAAGCCCTTCTCACTGTTGAACCACTTGACCTTGCCGGTAGGCACGTCCGTCCTCTGTCCTTGTGCTCGTCGGGTCCGGGACACCGCGTGGGCGGTTCCGGATAGCAGCGTGGCGGGTCCCCTGACCCGCCACCTCCAGGCTAGTGCTCCGGAATCCGGAGACAAGTCGTTCCCCGGTCCTTCGCGCTCCGCCGCTTCGGCCAGGGAACTACCCTGGTGGGGTGACTGTTACTCCTCATCCCGACGACGACGCGGCCCGGCCCGGCGACGGACTGGTCAAGGCCGGCGGCATCGTGTTCATCGCCGGCGCCGTCGCCACGCTCGCGACGATGGCCCCGCTGTTCCTCGACACCGACCCGTTCCCCTCGTACGCGTGGGCCGTCTGCATGCTGATGGGCGTCGGCTTCGCCATCTCGGCCGCGGGCGTGCTCCGCTCGGCCGCTGCGCAGCGCAAGGCGGCCCGGGCCTCCCAGGCCGCCTGACGGCGCGGGTGCGTCCCGGCTCCGGGGAGCCGGTCGCTCGCGCCCCGTCCTGCGTCGGACCCGGGGGCGCGGGTGCGTTCCGCGTCGGACCCCGGGGTGCGGGTGCGTTTCCGGCGTCGGGCCCGGGGGTGCGGGTGCGTTCCGGCGTCGGCTCAGACCTCGCGCGTGCGGACGTACTCCTTGAGCCACTGCGGCAGCGCGGTGAGGTCGGCGAGCACCACGTCGGCGCCCGCCGCGCGCAGTTCCGGCTCCGGGCAGGGGCCGGTCGGCACGGTCACCGAGACCGCGCCGGCCGCGCGGGCACCGCGTACGTCGCCCACGTGGTCGCCGACGTAGACCTGCGCGCCGTACTCGCGCAGGGCGACCGCCTTCGCCTCGGCCCACAGCCAACCGACGACGGCGTCCGGCTCGATGCCCAGGTGCCTGAGGTGCAGGACGGCGTTCGGCTGGTGCTTCGCCGTGACCACGATCGCGCGGCCGCCGAGCGCCTGAACGGCCTCGATGGCCTCGCGGGCGCCGGGCATCGCCGGGGTGGGCTCGATGGCGTGTGTGGGATAGATCTCCCGGTAGCGGTCGGCCATCGCGGGGATCTCCGCCGCCGGGAACCAGTTCGCGAGCTCCTCGTCCAGCGGCGGACCGAGCCGCGTGACCGCCTGGTCCGCGTCGATGAACGTCCCGGTCTCGGCCGAGAGTGCCTGGTAGGCGGCCTTGATGCCGGGGCGCGAGTCGATGAGGGTCATGTCGAGGTCGAAGCCGACCGTCAGGAGGTCGGCGGCGGGCGCGGTGGACGTGGTCTCGGAGCTCATGCCGCCATTGTGCCGAGCCGGACCACGCGGGCGGGAACGTGGGCCGGGGCCCGCCTTGCCGGCCCGTGAACAGCGGTCCGGCAAGATCCGAAAGAGCCGGCCTAGCGGCGGCGCGCCCGCCATGCCAGGTAGAGCGCGGAGGCGACGCCCGCGATCCGGGCCAGCCACGGCCACATGTCCTGGAACACCCCGGACATCTGGTCGCCGGCCAACGCGTCGCCCCAGCGGCCGTCGCCGCGGCCCCACAGCCACACCACCGCCCCGGCGAAGACCGCGCCGGGTACGCCGAACACCACCGCCTTGCGCTCGGTCGGCCCCAGCACCCGCGAGGCGTACGCGAGGAGCCAGCCGCCCAGGAGCAGCAGCCAGTAGCCGGTGACCGCGCCGACGACGAGCACGAGGGCGGCGAGCAGCAGGAAGGCGTGCGGTTTGGGGCGGGCGACGGCGACCGCCTCGGCGGCCGGGGCCGGCTCGGCCGCCGCCTTGCGCTTCTCCCTGCGTTCGCGCAGGAAGCGCACGAGGGTCCGCGTGCGGGACTCGGGCGGTCCGGGCGGCTGCTTGGACCGCGTCGTCGTGCCCGCCGGGGCCTCGTCCTCCTCCGGGTCCTTGAAGAGGTCCGGGACCTCGATCCCGCCCGCGAAGCCCTCGACCTGCGGCCCTCCGAACCCGCCCGGTCCGCCCGGGGACAGCCGCCACCAGTCGGGCTCGGCGTCGCCCCCGTCACCGAGCTCGTCGAGCCCGGCCAGGTGCGGCGGCACGTTCTCGGCGGGGCGCGGCTGCGGGGCGGGTTTGCGGCGCAGGCCCGTGCGCTGCGTCGGCACGGCGGGCGACGGCTCGGGGGCGGGGTCGGGGCGCGCGGGGGCGGCGGAGGAACCGGACGCCGGCCGGCTCAGGGTGCCCAGCGTGTCCAACACCTCCTCCGGCGTGCCGATCCGCTCCAGGATGCGCCGTACCGCCGCCGGGGTCTCCGGTTCGTACTTGGCGCGCCGACGGTCGATCTCGTCCCGCAACCCCGACACCAGCCGCATCCGGTCACCCGACGGCAGCTGTCGCCGCTGCGCCAAGTCCCCGACCCGGCTGAGATATTCGTAGACCAGTTGGTCGCTCTCGATGCCCACGCCCCGACTCCTCCCGTCCCGTCTGTCCCGAAGGTAGCGCGTGCGCCCGTGGAGCCGGCGCGGGCGCAGCGGATACCGTTGACCGGATGGGGACCGGCCGACGACCGGCCGACGTGACCAGGAGGCGACAGTGCCCGAGCCAAGCAACGCCGCGGGAGCTGCCGGAACCGCGGCGAGCGCCCCGCGCTCCCTCGCCGAGGCGCTGCGCGCCCGCGACGACGTGGCGCTCACCGCGCTGCTGCACGCCCGCCCGGACCTGCTGAACCCGGTGCCGGGCGACGTGACCCAGTTGGCCACCCGGGCCGGTACCCGGGCGTCGGTGGTGCGCGCCCTGGACCGCCTGGACCGGTTCGCCCTCCAGACGGCGGAGGCCCTCGCGGTCGCCCCGGACCCCTGCCCGTACCCGGTGCTGGAGGCGCTGCTGACCGGCGACACCGGGAGCGCCTGCGCCGAGGACAACGGGGCCCGCGCCGCCCTCCCCCGGGCCCTGGGGACCTTGCGCGACCAGGCCCTGGTGTGGGGCGACCACGAGCGGCTGCGGTTGGTGCGCACCGCCCGGGAACTGCTCGCCCCGGCCGCCGGCAGACCGTCCCCGACCGGGCTGGGCCCGACGGTCGCCGAGGCCACCGCGGGGATGTCCCCGACCCGGGTGCAGGAGATCGTGGCGGCCGCCGGGCTGCCCGCCACCCACGACCCGGTGTCGGCGGTGACCGCGCTGACCGGGCTGTTCACCGACCCGGAGCGGATGTCGGCGCTGCTCGACGAGGCGCCCGCGGAGGCGCACCAGGTGTTGGGGCGGCTCGTGTGGGGGCCGCCGTACGGGGAGGTGACCCCGAACCCGACGCCGCCGGTGCGCTGGCTGCGCGACCGCGGGCTGCTGCTGCCCTCCTCGGCGCGGACCGTGGTGCTGCCCCGCGAGGTGGCGCTGTACCTGCGGGGCGGCCTCGCGCACCGCGTGACGGAGCCGGTGGCGCCCGCGGTGTCCGCGCACCGCGAGCACCGTCCACAGCTTGTGGACGCGAACGCGGCGGGGCAGGCGCTTGCCGCGCTGTCGACCGTCGAGGAGCTGGTGAAGTCCTGGGAGCACGCCGGTCCGGCGGTGCTGCGGGCCGGCGGGCTGTCCGTACGGGACCTCAAGCGGGCGGCGTCGACCCTGGACACCACCGAGACCTCGGCGGCGTTCTGGATCGAACTCGCCTACGCGGCAGGGCTGTTGGCAAGCGACGGCGAGGCCGACGAGCGGTACGCGCCCACCCCCGCCTTCGACGACTGGTGCGAACTCCCGCCCGCGGAACGCTGGTCGACGCTTGCGCGGGCCTGGCTGCCCGCGACCCGCACCTCCGCCCTCGTCGGCGAACAGGACGGCAAGGGCCGCACCCTGGCGGCCCTCGGCCCGGACCTCGACCGGTCCGCCGCAGCGGAGGTCCGCCGCCGGGTCCTCGACCTGCTCGCCGAACTGCCCGAGGGCGGTTCCGCCGACCCGGACACCCTCTTCGCCCGGCTCGCCTGGGAACGCCCGGTGCGCGGTACGAGCGATCTGCGCGCCCGCCTCGCGCACTGGACCCTGACCGAGGCCGAGGTCCTCGGCGTCACCGGCCGCGGCGCAATGGCCGCCTTCGGCCGGGCCCTGCTGGAACACCGCGACCCGGCGCCGCTGCTCGCCCCGCTGCTGCCCGAGCCGGTGGACCACGTCCTGCTCCAGGCCGACCTGACGGCGGTGGCCCCCGGGCCGCTGCGCCGCGGGATCGGCGACGTCCTGGCCACGCTGGCCGACGTGGAGTCCAAGGGCGGGGCGACGGTGTACCGCTTCACCCCCGGTTCGGTACGCAGGGCCCTGGACTCCGGGCACACCGCCGTCGACCTGCACGCCTTCCTCGCCGAGCACAGCCGCACCCCGGTCCCGCAGCCGCTGGCGTACCTGATCGACGACGTGGCGCGGCGGCACGGGCACCTGCGCGTGGGCGCCGCCTCCTCGTACGTGCGCTGCGACGACGACGCCATGCTGGGCGAGATCCTCGCCGACAAGCGCTCCGCCGGACTGGGGCTGCGCCGGCTCGCGCCCACGGTGCTGGCCGCGCAGGCCGACCCGACGGTCCTCCTCGAAGGGTTGCGGGCAATGGGCTACGCCCCGGCCGCCGAATCCCGTACCGGCGACGTGCTCGTCGCGCGGGCCGACGCACACCGCACCCCGGCGCGTTCGGCGCCGACCCCGGTGCCGGACGGGCCGCCGGTCCCGGACGCGACCCTGCTCGGGGCGGCCGTACGGGCGATCCGAGCGGGCGACCTGGCGGCGACGGCGGTCCGCAAGGAACCCGCCCCGGCCGCGGGCATCCCCGGCGCCCCGGGCGAACTCCCGCGCACGAGCGCGGCGGAGACCCTGGCGACGGTGCAGGCGGCCGCGCTGACGGGGTCGGCGGTGTGGATCGGGTACGTCAACGCGGAGGGGGCGGCGAGCCAGCGCGTCATCGCCCCGGTGCGGGTGGAGGGCGGCTTCGTCACCGGCTACGACCACACGGCCGACGAGGTGCGGACGTACGCGCTGCACCGGATCACGGGTGTCGCGGAACTGGCGGAGGACCAGGTCTAGAGGCGGAGGACCGGGTCTGGAGGCGGAGGACCAGGTCTGGAAACGGCCGAGACGATTCCGTTATCGCAGGTCAGAGGGCATGGAGGGGCTTGCGGAGGCTGTTGCGCGACGGTGACGTTTCGACGACGGATCAGAGATGCGCCGCGTGTGAAGATCAGTTCATCGCAGCAGCGACCGGGGGGAACGAAGCCGGGCCGCCGGCGAGATCCCGCACCACCGGACCGGCGTTCCACCGCCGGCCACCTCGTTCGGCCGTTCCCACCTCTGCTCCGCCTCTGGCCTCTCGGCCGCCACTGCCGTCTGATCCTGTTGATTCCCGGGGGAATTCACCATGTCCGCTCGCACCGTCGCCCGCCGCACCCTGCGCACCGCCGGCTCCACCGCCGTCGTCGCCGCCATCGCCGGTACGGCCCTGATGCCGCTGTCGGCCCACGCCGAAGAGGGCGCCCCCCGGGCGCTGAAGACCACGATGAGCGCACCGGTGCCGAGCGGCCCGCTGGCCCGGGGCGGAGCCACCGAGACCTTCGACCTGACGGTGACCAACCCGACGGACAAGGCCTCCTCGTACCACCCGTGGCTGCTCCTCGACCACACCGGCGACATCCCGCTCCAGCAGAAGGACGTGGTCTACAAGATCGCCCCGGTGGACGCCCCGGCGACCGACTCCCGCATCGGACAGCAGGACGGCCAGTGGCAGGGCCTGTTCCACCCGGCCGGCAAGTCCGCCGGCGACGGCTTCCTGATCCCGGCCGGCGGCAAGATGACCTGGAAGGTCACCATCGGCCTGGGCACGAACTACCCGACCCACGACGGCGACTTCACGCTGGTCGCGGCGAGCTCCGCCGGCGAGATCTCCCAGGGCAACGAGGCCTCCCTGACCTTCAAGACCGTCCCGGTGGGCAAGCCCGGCAAGCTGGACGCCTCGTTCGTCAACGAGGGCCCCTGCGAGGGCGGCGCGGCCCCCGACTGCCGGGAGATGGACCTGCGCCTGCGGTCCACCGGTGACGGCGTGCTCGGCTCCGACCTGGCCTCCTGGCTCCAGCTCGACGCCCCCGGCCAGTCGGACGCCGACCTCCGGGCGCGCGTCAAGGTCGACGGCGTGTGGAAGGACCTGAAGGGCGACGGGCACACCTTCAACCTGCCGGTCATCCCGAAGGGCTTCGGCGCCGCCTCCGGCGACCGCGTCACGCGCGTACAGATCAAGCTCGGCCCGAAGACGGGGATCAAGAAGCTCACCCCGGTCACGGTGCGCGCGTCGATCGGTCTGGCCGAGGACAACACCTACCCCTTCCTGGAAGCCGACCGCGAGATCGAGCTCGGCCCGAAGCCCTCGCCCACCACCCCGACCCCGACCGGCTCCACGACCAGCACCCCCGCGCCGACGAAGCCCGCACCCGGCGCGCCGAAGCCGACCGGCTCCACGACCACCGCCCCGGCGGCCCCGGCCACCGCCCACACCCCGGGCACGGCCAACGCCCCGGCCGCGACCGGATCCCTCGCGCACACCGGCGCCGACTCCGACACCGGCCTGTACGCCGGGCTCGCCGGCGTCCTCGTCGCCCTCGGCGGCGCTGTCGCCTGGATCGGCGCCCGCCGCCGACGCGCCGCCCGCGGCTAGTCCCGGCCACCGTCGTCGCCGCGGCCGCTGTTGCTGTCGTCGCCGTTGTCGCAGCCGTTGTCGTTGCCGCCGGCGCCGGCGTAACTGTCGCCGAGCGTCTCCCTGTCGTACCGCGGCGCCCCCGGAGGGGCCGGCACACCATGTGCCGGCCCCTCCGGCGTGCTCGCCGCGATCCCCCGCTCCGGCCGCTCCGGCCGCTCCGGCCGCTCTGGCATGATCCACCGGTGACCAGCCCAGCCGCCGCACCCCTTCCCGCCTCCCGTCACGTCCTGTTCGACGTGGACGGCACGCTGATCGACGCCGTCGCCAACCAGCGCCGGGTCTGGGAGACCTGGGCCGCGCGGTACGGCCTGGACGCCGACGAGGTCCACGCGGTGGCCCTGCGCACCCGCCCGATGGAGACCTTCGCGGCCGTCGCCCCCGACCACGACCCGCACGCGTGCCTGGCCGCACTGCACGAGCTGGAGGACGAGGACGTCCGATCCGGCGTCTACGAGGCTTTCGACGGCGCGGCCGAGCTGTTGACCGCGCTGCCCCCGGGCAGTTGGGGGCTGGTGACCTCCAACTACGAGCACCGGGTACGCGGGCGCTTCGACCGGACGGGCCTGCCGGTCCCCCCGGTGCTCGTGGACGCCGCCTCCGCCACCGAGGGCAAGCCCTCCCCCGCGCCGTACCTGCTGGGTGCCCGCCGGCTCGGCGCGACGCCGGCCCGGTGCCTGGTCGTGGAGGACGCCCCGTCGGGCATCCGCTCGGGGCTGCGCGCCGGCATGACCGTCTGGTCCGTCAACGCCCCCGCCCCGGCGGCCGGTGCCCACCGCCACTTCCCGACGCTGCGCGAGGCCGTCCCCGCCATCCTCGCCTTCGTCGCCTCCACGGCAGCCCCGACGCACCCGGCCCCCACCCCTCCCCCTGCCTGACGGCGGCCTGAGGGCCGCCGGGTTACCGTCGAGCCCGTGGACGGCGGCATGGGCGGTGACATGGACACGGGTGCGGGTGCGGGCGTGGACGGGGGTGCGGGCGTGAGGCGGGGTGCGGGCGTGGACGCGCGGGTCGTGCGGGTCGTGCGGGAAGACAGCGTGGTCGTGGCGGAGTTCGGCGCGCTGGAGGACTGTGGGGGACGGCCGGTCCGGTTCGCCGTCCGGCGGGCGGCCGCGGACGGAACCTGGCTGGTCGAGATCGCCCCGCACGTGCTCGGCGTGGCGCGCGCCGAGGACCTGCGGCACTTCGCCCACGGCATCCTCGACACCCTCGCGGCCGGGGCCGGTGAATCCGACTTCCTGGACCTGTACGACGACGGCCGCACCGAGGCGACGGCGGTCGTCGGCTTCGACGAGAACCTGCCGTACGTCATCGTCGACGCCTACACCCACGTCTTCGGCCCCGCCCGGGATCGGATCGACGCCCCGCCGAGCGGCGAGGCAACGCACGCCAACCCGGTCGCCACCGCCCACCTGGAGGTGGTCAGCGCCTCCCGAGCCGACCCGCGGGCCCTGGAGTCCGGCGCCCGCGCCGTGCTGGCCGCGCTCAACGGCTGAGCGGCATCGGACGTACCCGCCCCCGCCACGCGCCCGACCGGGAGCCCGGCGAGCCCAGGCGCGCTCGCACCACGCCCCGGCCCCGTCGGCTCGCTCCGTCGGCTGCCCGGCTCCGTCGGCTCCCCCGCTCCGTCGGCTGCCCGGTTCCGTCGGCTGCCCGGTTCCGTCGGCTGCCCGGTTCCGTCGGCTGCCCGGTTCCGTCGGCTGCCCGGTTCCGTCGGCTGCCCGGATCCCTGGCACCCCCGACCCCTCGGCCCCGTCGCCGCCCCGGCCGCCCCGGCCCCGTCGGCTGCCCGGCCCCCCGGCCCCCTCGGCCCCCTCGGCCCCCTCGGCCGCCCCGGCACCGGACGTACCCGCCGGCTGCCCCCGCCCGGTCCGGAGCCCGCGGTGCCGGGGGGCGGGCTCGCGGGCCACGTCCCGGTCCGTCGGCCCCAGAACCACCCCGCCCGCGGAGCGATGCGGCAGACTGGAGGTTTGGCCGTCCGCGTTCGGGCGGTCGCCACCACCGGAAGGGACCTCTGTGAACGGGCCTCTCATCGTCCAGAGCGACAAGACACTCCTTCTCGAGGTCGACCACGAGCTCGCCGGCGCCGCGCGCCGGGCCATCGCCCCGTTCGCCGAGCTGGAGCGGGCCCCCGAGCACATCCACACGTACCGGATCACCCCGCTCGGGCTGTGGAACGCCCGCGCCGCGGGGCACGACGCCGAGCAGGTCGTCGACGCGCTCGTGGAGTTCTCCCGCTACCCCGTCCCGCACGCCCTGCTCGTCGACGTCGCCGAGACCATGGCCCGCTACGGCCGGCTCACCCTCTCCAAGCACCCCGTCCACGGCCTGGTCCTCACCAGCACCGACCGGCCCGTGCTGGAGGAGATCCTCCGGTCCAAGCGGATCATCCCGCTCGTCGGCGCCCGGCTCGACCCGGACACCGTGGCGGTCCACCCCTCCGAGCGCGGGCAGATCAAGCAGACCCTGCTCAAGCTGGGATGGCCGGCCGAGGACCTCGCCGGGTACGTCGACGGCGAGGCGCACCAGATCGACCTGGTCGAGGACGGCTGGGCCCTGCGCCCGTACCAGCAGCAGGCCGTCGAGGGCTTCTGGCACGGCGGCTCCGGCGTGGTCGTGCTGCCCTGTGGTGCCGGCAAGACGCTGGTCGGCGCCGGTGCCATGGCGATGGCCAAGGCAACCACGCTGATCCTGGTCACGAACACCGTCTCCGCCCGCCAGTGGAAGCACGAGCTGATCAAGCGGACGACCCTGACGGAGGAGGAGATCGGCGAGTACTCCGGCACCCGCAAGGAGATCCGTCCCGTCACGATCGCCACGTACCAGGTGCTGACGACGAAGCGGAAGGGCGTCTACCCGCACCTGGAGCTCTTCGACTCCCGGGACTGGGGCCTGATCCTCTACGACGAGGTGCACCTGCTGCCCGCGCCGGTCTTCAAGTTCACCGCCGACCTCCAGGCCCGCCGTCGCCTCGGACTGACGGCGACGCTGGTGCGCGAGGACGGGCGCGAGTCCGACGTGTTCTCGCTGATCGGGCCCAAGCGGTTCGACGCACCCTGGAAGGAGATCGAGGCGCAGGGCTACATCGCCCCGGCGGACTGCGTCGAGGTGCGCGTCAACCTCACCGACTCCGAGCGGCTCGCGTACGCCACCGCCGAGACGGAGGAGAAGTACCGCTTCTGCGCGACGACGGCCACGAAGCGGAAGGTCACCGAGGCGCTGGTGCGCAAGCACCAGGGCGAGCAGACGCTGGTCATCGGGCAGTACATCGACCAGCTCGACGAACTCGGCGAGCACCTGGACGCGCCCGTCATCAAGGGCGAGACCTCCAACGCGCAGCGCGAGAAGCTCTTCAACGCCTTCCGCGAGGGCGAGATCAGCGTCCTCGTCGTCTCCAAGGTCGCGAACTTCTCCATCGACCTGCCCGAGGCGACGGTCGCCATCCAGGTGTCCGGGACCTTCGGCTCCCGGCAGGAGGAGGCACAGCGCCTCGGCCGCGTGCTGCGCCCGAAGGCCGACGGCCACGAGGCGCGCTTCTACTCGGTCGTCGCCCGCGACACGATCGACCAGGACTTCGCCGCACACCGCCAGCGCTTCCTGGCCGAACAGGGCTACGCGTACCGGATCATGGACGCCGACGAGCTCCTGACCAACGACTGAGGGGGGTCGGGGCGGGGCACTACGCTGGAAGTGACCCGCCCGGGCAAGGAGAGACGCATGGCGCACCAGGAGATCTACGAAGTCCTCTTCACGGAGTCGGCGGGCCGCGACCGGGACCGGCTGGACCCACCGCGCCGGGCGTCCTTCGACAAGGCCCTCGACATACTGGCGCGTGACCCCTACACGGAGTTGTCCCGGCCGATAGGCGCGGGCGAACAGGACCGTGAGATCCGGCTGACGTCACAGATCGTGGCGGAGTACATGGTGTCGCGCGGGCGTCTGCTGCTCGTGGTGCTGCGGGTCTTCGACGACGCGGACATCCTCCTCCCCGAGGGCTGATCTCGGGCAGGGCACCCGCTCCTGCGCCTCGCCCGACACCTCGCCCGGCATCTCGTCGTGGGCCCGGGCGCGGCGGGCGCGGTGCTCCCGGTGGGCCAGGCGGACCGTACGCGCGAGGTACGCCAGCAGCGGGACGCACCACACCCACAGGGGCGGCCAGTCCGGCAGCAGGGCCCGGCCGGTCGCGGAAAGGAGCCGGGTCCAGAACTCGGCGGAGGCCTGCGGGAACACGAGCAGGCCCAGCAGGGCCGTACCTGCGAACGCGGCCAGAGCCGTCAGGCCGGTCCGGACGCGGCCCGCCAGCAGCAGGTACGCGATGAGGACCGCCGGGGTCAGGGTGATCCCCGCGGCGGTGCCCAACGCGAACCCCCGGCCCAGCGCGGCGCGGGGGCGGCTCAGGTCCCAGACGGCGAGGCAGGCCAGCGCCAGGTTGATCTGACCGGGCAACGGGGCCTGGAACAGCGGCTCCAGCCACAGCCCGGCGATGGTCGCGGCCAACACCGGACCCGGCCGTGCGCGCAGTCCCGCGAGACGGCACGACAACAGGATCAGCAGGGCGAGCAGCCCGGCGCTGCCGAGGAGGAGCACGGCCCTCAGCACACCGGTCGGCAGCCAGGCGGCCGGCGTGAACAGGATCGCCGCGAACGGCGGATAGGCGGCCGGCGGATGCCACTCGGCGGCGGAGAAACCGCGTGCGAGCGCGTCGGCCATGGGGACGCGCAAGGCGATGCAGAGCACGCCCAGCGCGAGCAGCGAGCCCGTCACCAGCACGCCGGCGAGAGACGACGGCAAGCGGTCGGGGGCGGGACTCCGGGTCACGAAGCGTGACCCTAGTGGATCAGCGGTGGGCCGCGGTCGGATCAGGCCACGGCCCCGGTACGGGCGAGCCGTCGGAACCGGGCCGAGGGGACGGGGTACGCGGACGCGCCGGCGAGGCGCGGCGCCCTCGTCAGCGGCGTATGACGCCCGCGTCCTCGGCGTACTCGCCCAGGACGACGACGCTCACCGCGGTGGCGACGAAGACCTTGGCGGCGCGCAGGAGGCTGCCGACGCCGAGGCGCGGACGGGAATCGGAAGTGGCGGTGGCCCCGCTCGGGAGGCCGCCCCGGATCGCTGTGAAGGTTGCGGTGCTCATGTATCCATGATGCGTTTTCTCCCCGGATGTCACATCGGCCGCGGGACGGAATCACCAGGGCCTCCGGGTCCTCCTCAAGGCGCAGGTCACCCCTGAGTCCCCCTACCCGAGGTCTGACACACGCGGGTATGACACCCGGACGGGCGCCGGACCGCGAGGAAACCTCCACCCCGCCAAACCCGTTCGCGCACCACCCCGACCATGACTAGAATCTCCGCTCTTGCCGCCTCCCGCCGCACCGGGGAGAGCCGCCCGCCGCACGGAAACCGGCGGGCATCTGTCCATTCCGATCGCCGCAGATGATCAGTAGCTGGAGGCAGTCCCGTGCCCGCGCACGCCCCCGAGCCCGCCACCGTCACCGCAACCGGCGGGGCCCCCGTCGAAACCGACCCCGCGCACCCCCTCGCCCGCGAACAGGCACACCTCGCCGCCTCCCGCTCCGCGCTCCGCGCGATGCGCGAGGACGTGGAGTCCCTCGACATCCGCGACGTCACCGCGAACTGGGTCAACGCGATCGTCCTCCAGGCCCAGATCGACGACCGGGTCAAAGCCCTCGCCGACCTCGCGCACACCCCGCTCTTCTTCGGCCGCCTCGACTACCTGCACGCGCCGGGCGCCGAACTCGCCGAGGGCGCGGAGGGCGAGCAGTTCTACATCGGCCGCCGGCACGTCCACGACGCCGACGGCGACCCGATGGTGATCGACTGGCGCGCGCCCGTCTCCCAACCGTTCTACCGGGCCTCCAAGGCCGACCCGCAGGACATCGCGCTGCGCCGCCGCTTCGGGTACACCGGCGGCTCGTTGACCGCGTACGAGGACGAGCACCTCTCCGACCCGGCCGAGGCGGCCGCCGTCAGCCGACTGCTCCAGCAGGAGATCGAGCGGCCGCGCGTGGGCCCCATGCGGGACATCGTCGCCACGATCCAGCCCGAGCAGGACGAGATCGTCCGCTCCGGCCTGTCCGGCTCCGTGTGCGTGCAGGGCGGTCCCGGCACCGGGAAGACGGCCGTCGGCCTGCACCGTGTCGCGTACCTCCTGTACGCGCACCGCGACCGGCTCGCCCGCACCGGCACGCTCGTCATCGGCCCGAACCGGTCCTTCCTGCACTACATCGAGCAGGTGCTCCCGGCCCTGGGCGAGCTGGAGGTCAAGCAGGGCACCGTCGACGACCTCGTCTCGCGGGACGGCCTGGAAGTGCGCGGCACCGACAGCGCGGCCACCGCCGTGGTCAAGGGCGACGCCCGGATGGCGTCGGTGCTGCGCCACGCGGTCCACTCCCACGTCAGCCGCCCCGAGGAGCCGCTGATGGTGGTCCGCGGCTCGCGCCGGTGGCGGGTGCCGGCGTACGAGCTCACGGAGATCGTCGAGGAGCTCCAGAAGCGGGAGATCCGCTACGGCGCCGCCCGTGACGCGCTCCCCCAGCGGATCGCGCACGCGATCCTCGTACGGATGGAGCAGGCGGGCGAGGCCCCGGACGACCGGGTGCAGGACGCGGTGGCCCGGAACGCGGCCGTCAAGGCGGCGGTGAAGGCGATCTGGCCGCTCGTCGAGCCGGCGAGACTGGTGCTGCGGCTGCTCTCCGACCCGGGGTTCCTCGCGGAGCACGCCGCCGGGATCCTGTCGGAGGAGGAGCAGGAGCTGCTGCTGTGGTCGAAGCCGTACCGCGGCGTGAAGTCGGCGAAGTGGTCGGCGTCCGACCTGGTCCTGATCGACGAGGCGGCCGACCTGGTGGAGCGCACGCACTCGCTCGGCCACGTCGTGCTCGACGAGGCCCAGGACCTGTCGCCGATGCAGTACCGGGCGGTCGGACGGCGCTGCACGACCGGATCGGCGACCGTGCTCGGCGACCTGGCGCAGGGCACCACCCCGTGGGCCACGCGCAGTTGGGACGAGGCGCTGACCCACCTGGGCAAGCCGGAGGCGGTGCTGGAGGAGCTGACGGCGGGCTTCCGCGTGCCGCGCGAGGTGATCGCGTACGCCTCGCGGCTGCTGCCGGCGATCTCCCCCGGCCTGGCCCCCGTCTCCTCCGTCCGCGAGACCCCCGGGTCCCTGCTGATCGAGGAGACCGCCGGCCCCGCCGACCTCACGGCCGCGGTCCTCGACGCCTGCCGCGCCTCCTTCGCACACGAGGGCTCCATCGGCCTGATCGCGGCGGACGCCCGCGTCCCGGAGCTCGCGGAGGCCCTGCGGGCGGCGGACATGCCGTACCTGGATCCCGGTGAGGAGACCACGGCGCAGTCCCGGTTGACGCTGGTGCCGGCGTCGCTGGCGAAGGGCCTGGAGTACGACTACGTGGTCCTGGACGAGCCGGGGGCCGTCGTCTCCGGCGAACCGGACGAGCGGACGGGGCTGCGGCGGCTGTACGTGTGCCTGACCCGCGCGGTCTCCGGACTCCGGGTGATCCACACGACCGGCGCCCTCCCGGAGGCCCTGACCGCTCCGTGACGGGCCCTCCCTGGGGCACGGGGACCTCGGGGCGCGTGCCCGGCCACGGGACCGGGCCACGGGACCAGGGACCGGGGCGCGTGCCGATGGCCCGCCCCCGGCCCGGGTCGCCGCGGTCAGCCCAGCGCCGTGCGCCACTCCGCGACCGCCGCCGGGGAGACCGGCCGGTCCCACCCGGAGGGACGGGCCGCGCCGCCGATGTGGAAGGCGTCGACGCCCGCCTCGCGGAGCACCGGCAGGTGGGCCAGGGTGAGACCGCCGCCGACCAGGATGCGCGCGCCGTAGCCCGGCTCGCCGCCGCGCGCGGCCTCCGCCAGCAGCGTCGGCAGGCCCGCGTCGACGCCCGTCGCCGAGCCTGCGGTGAGGTAGGTGTCCAGGCCCGGCAGATCGGCGAGCTCCTTGCGCAGGTGGTCCCGGTCGGCCGCCCGGTCGATGGCCCGGTGGAAGGTCCACGGGCAGCCGTCCAGCTCCGAGACGACCGCTTCCACGGCCGCGAGGTCGGGGCTGCCGTCCGGGTTCAGGAAGCCGAGGACGAACTCCCGGGCCCCTTCGGCCCGCAGCGCCCGCGCCTGCTCGACGAGGAGGTCGACCGGTCCGGCCGCGAAGCCGTCCGTGCGGCGGATCATCACGCGCAGCGGGATGTCGACCGCCGCCCGGATCGCCGCGAAGGTCTCGCGCGGCGGCGTGAGCCCGTCGGCGGCCATGTCGGTGACCAGCTCCAGTCGGTCCGCCCCACCGGCCTGGGCGGCGATCGCGTCCTCAGCGTCGAGGGCGATCACCTCCAGGAGCGCACGGTTGCTCATTCGATTCCATCCATCCTTCGGAGAACTGCCCGTATGTGACCCGTATGCGACCCAGATGAAAAATAGGTCTAGTCCAATATCCAGGGTACGGGCCTCGGCCCGCGCTTCACCAGCACCATCACGCCACCCGCACAATGTGCGCATGACCCCTGACCCGGCGCACGACACCGCGCCGCCCGACACCGCCCCGCTCCGCGCCCGCTGGCAGGCCACCGTCACCGCCTCCGGTGCGGCGCCCGACGCGGACCCCGGCCCGTACGCGAAGCGCCTCCTCGCGGCCTGGGCGGAGCCCCAGCGGCGCTACCACACCACCGCGCACCTGGCCGACGTCCTCGCGCGGATCGACGTCCTCGCACCGCACGCGCGCGACCTCGCCGCCGTGGAGCTCGCGGCGTGGTTCCACGACGCCGTCTACCGCCCGGACCGCTCCGAGAACGAGGAGCGCAGCGCCGTCCTCGCCGAGCGCGCCCTGCCCGAGCTGGGCATCGACGCCGACCGCACCGCCTCCGTCGCCCGCCTGGTCCGGCTCACCGTCACCCACGACCCGGCCCCCGGGGACGCCGACGGCGAGGTCCTCTGCGACGCCGATCTCGCCGTCCTGGCCGGGGAGCCCGACGCGTACGCCGCGTACGTCGCCGCCGTGCGCGCCGAGTACGGGTTCGTGCCGGACGACGCCTTCCGCGAGGGCCGGGCCGCCGTGCTGCGCCAGTTGCTGGGCCTGCCCCGGCTCTTCCGCACCCCGTACGGCGCCGCGCACTGGGAGGCGCCGGCCCGCCGCAACCTGGCCGCCGAGCTGGCCACCCTCACCGACCTCGGCGACCCGGGCTGAGAGGGGCCGACGGGAGGCCGGCGGGGCGCCGACAGGGCGCCGGGGAATGCGAGCACGTTCGCGGTGGTTTGTGACTGGCATGCCCGCAGACTCCACACGATCCCGCATGCCCGTCGCCGTCTACGTCCTCGGCCTCTCCGTCTTCGCCCTCGGGACCAGCGAATTCATGCTCTCCGGGCTCCTGCCACCCATCGCCGAGGACATGGGCGTCAGCATCCCGCAGGCGGGCCTGCTCATATCCGCCTTCGCGATCGGCATGGTCATCGGGGCGCCGCTGCTGGCCGTCGCCACGCTGCGACTGCCGCGCCGCACCACCCTCGTCTCCCTGATCAGCCTCTTCGGGCTCGGCCAGGTCGCGGGCGCGCTGGCCCCCTCGTACGAGCTCCTCTTCGCCTCCCGGGTGGTCTCCGCCCTCGCCTGCGCCGGCTTCTGGGCCGTCGGCGCGGCCGTCGCCATCGCCATGGTCGACAAGGACCAGCGGGCCCGCGCGATGGCCGTCATGATCGGCGGCCTGTCCATCGCCAACGTCCTCGGCGTGCCCGCCGGCGCCTTCCTCGGGGAGACCCTGGGCTGGCGCTCCGCGTTCTGGTCGGTCGGCGCCGCATCCGCGGTCGCCCTCGTCGGCATCCTGACGCTGATCCCGAAGATCCCGCTGCCCGCCGAGAAGCCGCGGATCAAGAGTGAGCTGCGGATCTACCGGGACCGCCAGGTGTGGCTGTCCATCGGCATGACCGCCCTCGCCGCCGGCGGCGTCTTCTGCGCGTTCAGCTACCTGTCGCCGCTGCTCACGGACGTGGCCGGGCTGGACTCCGGATGGGTGCCGTGGATCCTGGGCCTCTTCGGGCTGGGCGCGCTGATCGGCACCACCATCGGCGGGCGGGTCGCCGACGCGCACCTGTTCGGCGTGCTGATCTGGGGCATCACCGCCTCGACGGTCTTCCTGACGGCCCTGGCCCTGCTGGCCTCCGTACAGGTGGCGGCGATCGCGCTGTCGTTCCTGCTCGGCGTCTCGGCGTTCTTCACGGCCCCGGCCCTGAACGCCCGCATGTTCAACATCGCGGGCGCCGCCCCCACCCTGGCGGGCGCCACCACCACCGCCGCGTTCAACCTCGGCAACACCGGGGGCCCCTGGCTCGGCGGCACCGTCATCGACGCCGGACTCGGCTTCTCCGCCACGGCCTGGGCGGGCGCGGCGATGACGATCACCGCGATCGGGCTGGCCGTGGCCGCCCTGCGGCTGGACCGGCGCGACGGCGGGGGCACGCCGGTCCGCGCGTCCCGGGTCGTCGCGTCCGCCGCCGGTAGCGTCGCGGAACCGCAGCCGGCCCGGACCCACTGAGGCCGCACGGCCCCGGACAGCGAGACGGCCCCCGCCCACGAGGGGCGGGGGCCGTCTCACGCTCTTTCCGGGGCCGCTTCGAACGTCGGGTCCCCGGCCGCCACGGCCGTCCCCGCCCCCACGACGCCACCGGTGACGAGCAGCGTCGCCGCGATCCCGGCGCCCAAAAATCTTCGCAAAGTTCCCCCCAAGAGATTGGTTGATCGGCGGACGCCAACACGCCGCGCCGACAGCCGGTCCGCCCCGGGTTCCCAGGGGCCCACGAGGGATCCGTGCGCAGGTCAGCGGCGGTCCCACACCCCGCCCGCGATGCCCCGGGATGGCCCCGATGTCCCCTCGGGCCGCCCGGAAACGCACCCCCGTTTCCGGGCCACTTCCGCTCCGCCGGCCGGCCTGCGGCGGCGCCGGCGCGTTACGCCGGGCGTCCCTTCGGGCGGCGCAGGCCCGCCGACGTCAGCCGGCGGACGAGTTCCTTGCTGCCGATCTCCACCGCGCCCGCCCCGACCGCGTCCGCGTACCGGTAGGAGGGCACGTCGTAGTGGTCCCGCTCGAAGGCCCTCGGCGGGCAGCCGATCGCCGCCGCGAAGGCGTGGAGCTCCTCGTACGAGACGTCGCTGACCAGGTGCGACCACATCCGGCCGTGCCCCGGCCAGGTCGGCGGATCGATGTACAGCGTCACCGGCCGCTCACCGCCGGCCGAAGACGGGGGCGAGCCCGCCGACGGCCGCCACCCGGACGCCCGCCTCGGAGCACACCCAGTGCGGGTCGGGGCCGAGTTCCGGATCGACGTCCAGCGCGTGCGGCTCACCGTGCGCGCAGACGGGGCACAGGGGCCAGCGGCCGTACTTCTCCAACAGCGCGTCCTGGACGTCCTGGGCGACGAGGCCGGCGAGGAAGTCGACGCCCTCGGGCCACTGCTCCACCCACCAGCGCCGGTGCGTGACGGCGTCCTCCACGAGGGAGACGACATCGGCCTCGGCGACGTCGCCCGCGACGAGATCGGTCAGTACGAGGGCTCGGGCGGCGTGCAGCGCCTGCTCCAGGGGGGTCGCGTGGTCCATGCGCCCATTGTGAACCCGCGGCGGTCCCGGAACGAAGGCCCCCGGACAAAGAGGACCGAGGGCCCTCGGCCCTCGTCGCGAAAGTCCCGCGGAACCGGCGCCTCATGGCGCCTTGACCCGCACCCCTGCCTGAAAATAGATTTCAGACGTGAGCGAAAACGTGAAAGAAACTTCCACCGCCGGGGACCGCGCCGGGACCCGCACGGCGACCGGCGCCGGCACGGCCGCCGGCGCACCCGCCCCGGCCCTCCCCGTCGAGGCACCCGCCCCGGCCGCACTCCGCGCCCGCGTCCGCAGCCTCGGCCCGCACATGACCCGCTCCATGCAGGCCGTCGCCGAGGCCGTCGCCTCCGACCCCGCCGGCTGCGCCAGGCTCACCGTCTCCGCCCTCGCCGCGCACACCGGCACCAGCGAGGCCACCGTCGTGCGCACCGCCCGCCTCCTCGGCTACCCCGGCTACCGCGACCTGCGCCTGGCCCTCGCCGCGCTCGCCGCGCAGCAGGAGTCCGGCGCGGCCCCCGCCGTCACCGTGGACATAGCGGTCGACGACCCGATCGCCGACGTCGTCGCGAAGCTCGCGCACGAGGAGGCGCAGACCCTCGCCGACACCGCCGCCGGCCTGGACCTCGGGCAGCTGGCCGCGGCCGTCACCGCGCTCGCGACGGCCCGCCGCATCGACGTGTACGGCGTCGGCGCGTCCTCCCTCGTCGGCCAGGACCTCGCGCAGAAACTGCTGCGCATCGGCCTCATCGCGCACGCCCACACCGACCCCCACCTCGCCGTGACCAACGCCGTCCTGCTGCGCCCCGGCGACGTCGCCGTCGCCGTCACCCACTCCGGCACCACCGGTGACGTGATCGAGCCGCTGCGCCGGGCCTTCGAACGCGGCGCGACCACCATCGCCGTCACCGGCCGCCCCGGCGCGCCCGTCGCGCACTACGCCGACCACGTGCTCGCCACCTCCGCCGCCCGCGAGAGCCGGCTGCGCCCGGCGGCCATGTCCAGCCGCACCAGCCAACTGCTCGTCGTGGACTGCCTGTTCGTCGGAGTCGCCCAGCAGACGTACGAGACCGCCGCACCCGCCCTGGCCGCCTCCTACGAGGCGCTCGCGCCCCGACACTCCGCCACCGCCCCCACCAGTAGGCGCACCACCCGCTAGGAGCCCCCGCCCATGACCGCGTACGCCGAACTCCGCGCCCAGCTCGACACCTTGACCACCGAGGCCTTCCGCCCCGAACTGGCCGAGATCGACCGGCTGTCCACCCTTGAGATCGCCCGCGTGATGAACGCCGAGGACGCCGGCGTCCCGGCCGCCGTCGCCGGCCAGTTGGAGCGGATCGCCGCCGCCGTCGACGGGATCGCCCCCCGGATGGCCCGCGGCGGCCGGTTGATCTACGCGGGCGCCGGCACCGCCGGCCGGCTGGGCGTCCTGGACGCCAGCGAGTGCCCGCCCACCTTCAACACGGACCCGTCCGAGGTCATCGGCCTGATCGCGGGCGGCCCGTCCGCGATGGTCAAGGCCGTCGAGGGCGCCGAGGACTCCAAGGAACTGGCCGCCGAGGACCTGACCGCCCTCGCGCTGACCGCCGACGACACCGTCGTCGGCATCTCCGCCTCCGGCCGCACCCCGTACGCGGTCGGCGCGGTCGAGTTCGCCCGCGCACGCGGCGCGCTCACCGTCGGACTGTCCTGCAACGCCGGCTCCGCGCTCGCCGCGGCCGCCGAGCACGGCATCGAGGTGGTCGTGGGACCCGAGCTGCTCACCGGCTCCACCCGCCTCAAGGCGGGCACCGCGCAGAAGCTCGTACTGAACCTCCTCTCGACCGTGACGATGATCCGTCTCGGGAAGACGTACGGGAACCTCATGGTCGACGTGCGCGCCTCTAACGAGAAGCTGCGCGCCCGCTCCCGCCGCATCGTCGCCCTCGCCACCGGCGCGTCCGACACGGAGATCGAGGCCGCGCTGACCGCCACCGACGGCGAGGTCAAGAACGCCATCCTCGTCATCCTCGGCGGGGTCGACGGCCCCACCGCGGCCGCGCTCCTCACCACCTCCCAGGGCCACCTCCGGGCCGCCCTCACCCAGACCCGCTGACCCCCGGCAGCAAGGCGAACACCACGATGTCCACTGACAAGAACCGCGCCACGGCCGCCGCGATCCTTCCTCTGGTCGGCGGCCCGGACAACATCACCTCCATCGCGCACTGCATGACGCGGCTGCGCATCGGCCTGCGCGACCGTTCCCTGGTCCGCGACGAGGAACTCGAGGCCGTGCCCGGTGTGATGGGCGTGGTCGAGGACGACACGTACCAGATCGTCCTGGGCCCGGGCACCGTCGCCCGCGTGACGCCCGAGTTCGAGGCGCTGGTGGAGGAGGGCCGCTCGGCGGCCGCCCCGGCCGCCCCCGTGACGGCGGACGAACTGGCCGCCCAGGGCGCGGCGATGAAGGACGCGCGCACGGCGCGGAACTCCACGCCGTTCAAGCTGTTCCTGCGCCGGATCGCGAACATCTTCGTCCCGCTGATCCCCGCGCTGATCGGCTGCGGCATCATCGCCGGCCTGAACGGCGTGCTGACGAACGCGGGATGGCTCCCCACCATCGTCCCGGCCCTGGCGGCCATCGCGTCCGGGTTCATGTCGTTGATCGCGGTGTTCGTCGGCTACAACACCGCGAAGGAGTTCGGCGGCACCGCGATCCTCGGCGGCGCGGTCGCCGCGATCATCGTCTTCCCGGGCGTCGCGAAGATCGACGCGTTCGGCCAGCAGCTCTCCCCCGGCCAGGGCGGTGTGCTCGGCGCGCTCGCGGCGGCCCTGCTCGCCGTCCAAGTGGAGAAGTGGTGCCGCAAGTGGGTGCCGGAGGCGCTGGACGTCCTGGTCACCCCGACGCTCACGGTGCTGGTCGCCGGCCTGGTCACCCTCTTCGGCCTGATGTTCGTCGCCGGCGAGGTCTCCACCGCGATCGGCTCCTTCGCCAACTGGCTGCTCGCCACCGGCGGCGCCTTCGCGGGCCTCGTCCTCGGCGGGCTCTTCCTGCCGCTGGTGATGCTGGGCCTGCACCAGGCCCTGATCCCGATCCACACCACCCTCATCCAGCAGTCCGGACACACCGTCCTGCTGCCCATCCTCGCCATGGCGGGCGCGGGCCAGGTCGGCGCGGCGATCGCGGTCTACTACCGGCTCCCGCGCAACCGGTCGATCCGCACGACCATCAAGTCGGCGCTCCCGGCCGGCTTCCTGGGCGTCGGCGAGCCGCTGATCTACGGTGTCTCGCTGCCGCTGGGCCGCCCCTTCGTCACCGCCTGCGTGGGCGGTGCGGCCGGCGGGGCCTTCGTGGGCCTCTTCAACCAGCTGGGCTCGTCGTTCGGTTCCACCGCGATCGGCCCGTCCGGCTGGGCCCTGTTCCCGCTGCTCGACGGCACGGCCGGGATGGGCGCGACCATCGCGATCTACGCCGGCGGACTGGCCGTGGGCTATCTGGTGGGCTTCGTCGCGACGTACTTCTTCGGCTTCACCCGGCAGATGCTGACCGAGCTGAACACCTCCCCGGAACCCGGCACCGAACCGGCGCCCGCCCCGCAGGACGCCCCGACACCCGTCCCCGCGCCCACCCACTGACCCCGGCCGCACCACCACCCGACGGGCGGGCCCGCCCGGGCGGCATCATGGACCGATGATCGAATCGATACCCCCCGTGGTCCCGCCCGGCCGGCTGCGCGACCTGACGCAGCCCTCGTTCGAGCTTCCCGGCGGACTGCGCCTGCGCCCCTGGGAACCGTCGGACGCGCCCGCCCTGACCGCCGCCGGCCTGGACCCGGACATCGTGCACTGGAACCGAACCGTCCCCCTGACGGAAGCGGAAGCCGTCGCGAAGGTCGCCGTGTTCCGGTCCCGTTGGCGGAACGAACAGGCCGCGATCTGGGCCGTCGCCCCCGAGGACGCCCCGGCGGTCGGCCTGATCGGCATCGGGGACCTCGACCTGGCGGGCGGAAGCGGTGAAATCCTGTACTGGCTGCTGCCCGAGGGCCGCGGCAAGGGGGCCATGGTCCCGGCGACGGAACGCGTCGGCCGGTGGGCCTTCGAGGAACTCGGCCTGCACCGCGTGCGCATCACCCACTCCGTGGCCAACCCGGCCTCGTGCCGCGTCGCGACCGGGGCGGGCTTCCCCCTGGAGGGCACCATGCGGGGCGCCCTCCTCCACGCGGACGGCTGGCACGACGAGCACCTGCACGCCCGCCTGCGCACGGACGCCTGAGCCGAAGCCCTGCCGTCAGGGGGTCTCCCCCGACCCCCGACCGACACCGGGCGGGGCTAGCCCCGGTACACCCGCAGTTGCGACACCTCGTACGACATCTCCCTGGCCCCGGGGTCGGGCGCCGGGTGGTACCGGCCCGCGCACACCGACAGGTTGACGATGAGGTACGCGCGCCAGGAGCGGCCCACGCCCCGTCCGTCGCTGAAGACGCGGGCCCCGTTGACCCACCAGACCACCGAGTTGCGCCCGAACTCGACCTTCAGGTCCAGCCACGCGCCGGGCCGCACCGACGGGTCGCGGTGGTAGCGGTGCGCGTCCCGGACGTGGTTGGACAGCTCCAGCAGGTCGGGGTTGTCGGGGTGGTACTCGAAGACGTCGATCTCCTGGCCGCCGTCGCGCCAGGTCCAGATGGCGGGCCAGGCCCCGCGCTCCGCCGGCAGCTTCACCCGCGCCTCCAGCACGTCGCCGGTGCGCACCATGAAGCCTTCGTCGCTGCCCTCCGTGGTGAGCAGCCCGGCGTCCCAGTTGCCGTCGGGGCGTCGCGTGGCCCGGAAGACGCCGCCGCGACTGTAGGAGGGGTCGGAGACGAGGTGGTCGAGCTTGTTGTCGCCCGGATTGACCGGGCCGCCATTGGGATAGGCCCAGGAGCGGCCGGCGATCCACTGGGTGGGCGAGGCGAAGTCGGCGGTGAAGGCGGGGGCGCGGCGCGGCGAGTACACCGCCGCACCACCGCCACCGTCCCCCGGGGCGAGGCGGCGGGTCAGGCGCCGCAACCATCCGAACATGTTCGTGTCCATGCCTGTGGCATGCCCATCCGACCTGCACCCGCACACATAAATCTTGCCGAGAGTAATCACGCGACTTCGTTCGGCTACGTTCTGCGCCGGGGTGCGCCGCCTCGGATCAGCCCCGCGCGGCCTCGATGAACGCGCGGATCAGCTCAGGGGACTTGACCCCCCGCTCCCGTTCCACCCCGCTGGACACGTCCACGCCCCACGCCCCGGTCGTCCGCAGCGCCTCGCGCACGGTGCCCGGGGTCAGCCCGCCCGCCAGGAGCCAGCGGCCCTCGGGCGCGGTGAACTCCGCCGAGGCCCAGTTCCACGGCTTGCCCGAACCCGGGTCCGGGGCGTCGATCAGCAGCAGGTCCTCGCCGTACTCCCCCGCGGCGGCGACGGCGGCGGCCGTCGCCCGGATCAGCGTCCGGCCCTGCGCGCGCAGTTCCTCGTAGTACTCGGGCCCCTCGTCGCCGTGCAGTTGTACGGAGCGCACCCCGCTCTCCCGCGTCAGCCGCCGGACCTCCTCCACCGACTGCCCGCGGAACACCCCGACCGTGAGGACCCCGGCCGGCACCCGGGCGGCGAGCTCGCGCGCGCCGGCGGCGTCGACCGTACGCGGGCTGCCGGGCGCGAACACGAACCCGATCGCGTCGGCCCCGGCCTCGACGGCGGTGTCCACGTCCCGCGCGGTCCGCAGCCCACAGATCTTGATGAACACGTCAGTCATCCGTCCAGTCAACCACCCGCGGCGCTCCCGGCGCCCCCGCGTCCGTCTCGCGGAACGCCCGAAGGCGGCACCCCCACAGGGGTACCGCCTTCGGAACGCGAACGGAACTGCCGATCAGCCTGAGGCGGATCAGAAGTCCATGTCACCGCCCGGCATGCCGCCGCCCGCGGGGGCACCGGCCTTCTCGGGCTTGTCGGCGATGACGGCCTCGGTCGTCAGGAACAGCGCGGCGATCGACGCGGCGTTCTGCAGCGCGGAGCGCGTGACCTTCGCCGGGTCGATGATGCCCTCGGCGATCATGTCGACGTACTCGCCGGTCGCGGCGTTCAGGCCGTGACCGATGGGCAGGTTGCGCACCTTCTCGACGACGACGCCGCCTTCGAGACCACCGTTGACGGCGATCTGCTTCAGCGGGGCCTCCAGGGCCAGGCGCACGGCGTTGGCGCCGGTCGCCTCGTCACCCGTGAGCTCCAGCTTCTCGAAGACCGCGGAGGCCTGGAGGAGGGCCACGCCACCACCGGCGACGATGCCCTCTTCGACGGCGGCCTTCGCGTTGCGAACGGCGTCCTCGATGCGGTGCTTGCGCTCCTTGAGCTCGACCTCGGTCGCGGCGCCGGCCTTGATGACGGCCACGCCGCCGGCCAGCTTCGCGAGGCGCTCCTGGAGCTTCTCGCGGTCGTAGTCCGAGTCGGAGTTCTCGATCTCGGCGCGGATCTGGTTGACGCGACCCTGGACCTGGTCGCTGTCACCGGCACCGTCGACGATGGTGGTCTCGTCCTTGGTGATGACGACCTTGCGGGCGCGGCCCAGCAGGTCGAGACCGGCGTTCTCCAGCTTGAGGCCGACCTCCTCGGAGATGACCGTGCCGCCCGTGAGGATGGCGATGTCACCGAGCATGGCCTTGCGACGGTCACCGAAGCCCGGGGCCTTGACGGCGACGGACTTGAAGGTGCCGCGGATCTTGTTGACGACCAGGGTCGACAGGGCCTCGCCCTCGACGTCCTCGGCGATGATCAGCAGCGGCTTGCCGGACTGCATGACCTTCTCCAGGAGCGGCAGCAGGTCCTTGACCGAGCCGATCTTGGAGTTGACGATCAGGATGTACGGGTCGTCGAGGGACGACTCCATGCGCTCCATGTCGGTGGCGAAGTACGCCGAGATGTAGCCCTTGTCGAAGCGCATGCCCTCGGTGAGCTCGAGCTCCAGACCGAAGGTCTGCGACTCCTCGACGGTGATGACGCCTTCCTTGCCGACCTTGTCCATCGCCTCGGCGATGAGCTCGCCGATCTGGGTGTCGGCGGCGGAGATGGAGGCCGTGGAAGCGATCTGCTCCTTGGTCTCGACGTCCTTGGCCTGCGAGAGCAGGGCGGCGGAGACGGCCTCGACGGCCTTCTCGATGCCACGCTTGAGGGCCATCGGGTTGGCGCCGGCGGCCACGTTGCGCAGACCCTCGCGTACGAGAGCCTGGGCGAGCACGGTGGCGGTGGTCGTACCGTCGCCGGCGACGTCGTCCGTCTTCTTGGCGACTTCCTTGACCAGCTCGGCGCCGATCTTCTCGTACGGGTCCTCGAGCTCGATCTCCTTGGCGATGGAGACACCATCGTTGGTGATCGTGGGGGCGCCCCACTTCTTCTCAAGGACGACGTTGCGACCCTTGGGGCCAAGGGTGACCTTGACGGCGTCGGCGAGCTGGTTCATCCCACGCTCGAGACCGCGCCGGGCCTCCTCGTTGAACGCAATGATCTTGGCCATCTGAAGTGGTCCTCCCGGACAGGGGTGGATTGCTCCGGACCGCGCCCGCGCCCGCGACGGACGGCCAGCGAGCCCGGCGGTTCCTTCCCGCCGGACCCTGCGAGCCTCACCGGCCCGGTCCTCGTTGAGTAGCACTCTCACCAGGAGAGTGCTAACGCCAATGATTAGCACTCGACCCCCGCGAGTGCAAGCGGCTTCGGTCAACACCCCGCGAACGCGCCGGTCGGACGGGGTCACGCACGAGGGGCCCACATCCCTTGTCCAGGATGTGGGCCCCTCGTTGTCTGTACGTCGGTGGTCGATCGCGCCGGGACTAGCCGAGTGCGAGCTTGACCATGTCCGCCTGCGGACCCTTCTGGCCCTGCGAGATCTCGAACTCGACCCGCTGACCCTCTTCAAGGGTGCGGTACCCGTCCATCTGGATGGCGCTGTAGTGGACGAACACATCCGCACCACCGTCGACCGCGATGAAGCCGTAGCCCTTCTCCGCGTTGAACCACTTGACGGTGCCCTGAGCCATGCCTAACTCCCCTATTACTGGCCCTTGCGCAGGACCGCACTTCGCGGACCCGGGTCAGAACTTGCGCCGGAACGCCTCGACCGCGGCTGAATGTATCCGCACCAGTGCTGTGTGCAACAGGTCATTCCGACGAGAATTCAGGACACGAGGAAACATTGAAATAGAGTGAAAATTTGGCATAGGGCCGGGCAACTCGGGCCTGACATTCGGCACCAAAGCCCCATACGGCGCTTGCATGTTGACTCAATGTCAACCATCCGGCGGCCCGCTCATATGCGGCGGGCAAGTTCGGCGGAGGGGACTTCCCCAACTCTACCGCGCCCAATCAACCAGAATTGCCCCCTCCGCTTATCGGCGGAAGGGGCAATTCTGTTTGCTCTTTGTCGACGGACGGCCCTCGGGGGAGGTGCCTGCGGAAGTCCCCGCGGAAGTCCGTCGTGGAAGTCCGGGACGGGTCAGCAGCCGCCCGCGACCGCCGGAATGATCGAGATGCCTGCGCCGTCGGGCGTCGTCGTCTGCAGCCCGCCCTCGAAGCGCACGTCGTCGTCGTTGACGTAGACGTTCACGAAGCGGCGCAGCTTGCCCTGGTCGTCCAGGACGCGGGCGGCGATGCCCGGGTGGCTCTTCTCCAGGGACTCGATGACCTCGGAGAGGGTCGCGCCCTCGGCGGACACCTCGGCCTGACCGCCGGTGTAGGTGCGCAGGATGGTGGGGATGCGGACGTTGACGCTCATGGCGCTACTGCCTTTCCGGAGTACGGGAGGAGGGTCAGGCCAGGCCGGCGGCGCGGAACGCGTCCAGGCTCGGGCGGATGGTGGCGGTCTGCCCGCTGTCCGCGGCCACCGCCTCCAGGGTCTTGAGACCGTCACCCGTGTTCAGGATGACCGTGGTCAGCGAGGGGTCGAGCTGCCCGTTCTCGATGAGCTTCTTCGTCACTCCGACGGTCACTCCGCCCGCGGTCTCGGCGAAGATGCCCTCGGTCTGCGCGAGGATCTTGATGGCCTCGACGACCTGCTCGTCGTTGACATCCTCGACGTAGCCGCCGGTGCGGCGGGCGATGTCCAGGACGTACGGGCCGTCCGCCGGGTTGCCGATGGCCAGCGACTTGGCGATGGTGTTCGGCTTCTGCGGGCGGACCACCTCGTGACCGGCCTTGAAGGCGGTCGAGACGGGCGAGCAGCCCTCGGCCTGGGCGCCGAAGATCTTGTACGGCCTGTCCTCGACGAGGCCGAGCCTGATCAGCTCCTGGAGGCCCTTGTCGATCTTCGTCAGCTGGGAGCCGGACGCGATCGGGATGACGATCTGGTCGGGCAGCCGCCAGCCGAGCTGCTCGCAGATCTCGTACGCGAGGGTCTTGGAGCCCTCGCCGTAGTACGGGCGCAGGTTGACGTTGACGAAGCCCCAGCCCTCGCCCAGCGGGTCGCCGATGAGCTCGGAGCAGAAGCGGTTGACGTCGTCGTAGTTGCCCTCGATGCCGACCAGGTCGCCACCGTAGACACCGGCCATGACGACCTTGCCCTGCTCCAGGTCGTGCGGGATGAACACGCAGGACCGGAAGCCGGCGCGGGCGGCCGCGGCGCCGACGGCGCCGGCCAGGTTGCCCGTGGAGGAGCAGGAGAGGGTGGTGAAGCCGAAGGCGCGGGCGGCCTCGACGGCGATGGCGACGACGCGGTCCTTGAAGGAGTGCGTCGGGTTGCCGGAGTCGTCCTTGACGTAGAGCTTGCCGGTGACGCCCAGCTCCTTGGCCAGGTTCTCGGCGTCCACGAGCTTGGTGAAGCCGGGGTTCAGGCTCGGCTTGGAGGCCACGTCCGCCGGGACGGGCAGCAGCGGCGCGTAGCGCCAGATGTTGTTCGGGCCGGCCTCGATCGCGGCGCGCAGCGCCTCGGGGTCACCGGTCGGCAGGTCGTAGGCGACTTCGAGCGGTCCGAAACACTCGGCGCAGGCGAAGATCGGGCCGAGTTCGAAGCGGGTGGCGCACTCGCGGCAGGAAAGGCCGGTGGCGGGACCGAGATCGACGGTTTCGGCAGAGGTGGCGACAGTCTGTGCAGCCATGATGGCGAGGCCCTTTCTCCTCATCTTCCCCATGGCGCACTTCGCCATGAGACGGAATTGGCACCTTCCCTAGCCGGGGACCTCGCTGACGCCGCTGACGTGCGGGATCGCGAGACCGACTGGAGGGTTGCCGGGGCTTCAACGGGCCGTGTCCCTCTGCCCCTCTGGATGAGCGGTATGGCACCGGGTGACGCACTCCATGGCGAGCCCGGGCGTTTGTGCACGCGGACCCCCGGCATGCGGTGGTCCATCGCGTTGTTCAAGACTGTAACCGAAGCCCCGGGCGGTTGAGACAGCCGTCCGAACGGCGAGATGGATCACATTTCGCCCGAAACCGCCGACGATCGTCCGACCCATCAGGGAGTGCCGAAAGTGCTGGAAGAGGTGGAGCGCTGGCTGGCCGACCGCTCCTGGTCCGCTGCCGATCGACCGCTCGACCAGCTGCTCGACCGCAAACGGGCGGCGGGCACCACGGTCAGTGTGGTGCTGCCCGCGCTCGACGAGGAGGCCACGGTCGGCGAGATCGTCGAGGTGATCCGCCGCGAGCTGATCGAGGGGCCGGCGACGCCGCTGGTGGACGAGCTGGTGGTCGTCGACTCGGGCTCCCGCGACCGGACGGCCGAGGTGGCCGCGAAGGCCGGCGCCCACGTGGTGCACCGCGACGAGATCCTGCCGCGGTTGCCGGCCCTGCCCGGCAAGGGCGAGGTGCTGTGGCGCTCCCTGCTGGCCACGACCGGCGACGTCGTCTGCTTCGTGGACGCCGACCTGCGCGACTTCTCGGCCTCCTTCGTGTCGGGGATCGTCGGTCCGCTGCTGACCGACCCCGAGGTGCAGTTCGTGAAGGCGATGTACGACCGCCCGCTGGGGGACGCGCCCGGGCAGGGCGGCCGGGTGACGGAGCTGGTGGCCCGCCCGCTGCTCAACCTGCACTGGCCGCGGTTGGCGGGGTTCGTCCAGCCGCTGGGCGGCGAGTACGCGGTGCGCCGGTCGCTGCTGGAGCGGCTGCCGTTCCCCGTCGGCTACGGCGTCGAGCTGGGGCTGCTGGTGGACGCGCTGCACACGGTCGGGCTGGACGCGCTGGCCCAGGTGGACGTCGGCGTTCGGGTGCACCGGCACCAGGACGGTCAGGCGCTCGGCCGGATGGCCGCGGCGATCTACCGGACGGCGCAACTGCGTCTGTCGCGCGGGCACCTCGTACGGCCGGAACTGACGCAGTTCGAGCGGGGCCCGGACGGCTTCGTGCCGCGGACGTACGCCGTCGACACCGAGGAACGGCCGCCGATGATCGAGGTCAAGGAGTACGCGGGCCGCCGGGTGGCGTGACGAACCGGACGTTTGAGCGGGTTCCGGCCGGGCTAGGTTCGGCGCATGGCTTCTCAGGTACTCGTCGCCGCGAATCGCGGCCCGCTCTCGTACTCCCTCGCCGAAGACGGCACCCTCGACACCCGGCGCGGCGGGGGCGGTCTGGTCTCCGGGCTCTCCGCCGCCCTCGCGGAGCAGCCGGAGACGCTGTGGATCTGCGCGGCGCTGTCGGACGCGGACCGGGAGGCGGTGCGTCGGGGCGTGTCCGAGCCCGGGGTCCGGATGCTGGACATCGATCCGGCGGTCTACGACGACGCGTACAACGGCATCGCGAACTCGGTGCTCTGGTTCACCCACCACCACCTGTACGACATCCCGCGCGAGCCGGCCTTCGACGCCGAGTTCCGGCGGCTCTGGGAGTCGTACGGCGCCTACAACCGGGCCTTCGCGGAGGCGCTCGCCGAGGAGGCCGGCGAGGGCGCGTCGGTGCTGGTGCAGGACTACCACCTGGCGCTGGTGCCGGGCATGCTGCGGGTCCTGCGGCCGGACCTGCGGATCGCCCACTTCACGCACACCCCGTGGGCCTCGCCGGACTCCCTGCGGATCCTCCCGCAGTACGTGGTCGAGGAGCTGTCCTGGGGCATGCTCGGCGCGGACCTGCTCGGCTTCCACACCCAGGAGTGGGCGGCGGCGTTCCTGGGGTCCATGGAGCTCGACGACGCGTGGGGCCTGGCACGCGTGCACGGCACGAGGGTCGAGCACCGCCGGTACTCGATCTGGCCGCAGCGCGGCACCGAGGTGGCGGTCTTCGGGCTGGGCGTGGACGGCGAGGAGCTTCGGGCGCTGGCCCACCGCCCGGAGGTGGACGCGAAGCTGGCGGCGCTGCGCGCGGAGGTCGGCGACCTCAAGACGATCGTGCGGGTGGACCGCACGGAGCTGTCGAAGAACATCCTGCGCGGCCTGCTGGCCTACCGGGAGCTGCTCGCCACCCGCCCCGAGTGGGTGGGCAAGGTGGTGCACCTGGCGTCGGCGTACCCCTCGCGGCAGGACCTCGCGGTGTACCGGTCGTACACGGAGGCGGTCGCGGTGCTCGCCGCGGAGATCAACGCGGAGTTCGGCACGGAGGACTGGACGCCGGTGCTGGTGTCGGTGGAGGACGACTTCGCGCGTTCCCTGGCGGCCTACCGGCTGGCGGACGTGGCGCTGGTCAACCCGGTGCGGGACGGCATGAACCTGGTGGCGAAGGAGATCCCGGTGGTCTCGGAGCGGGGCGTCGCCCTGGTCCTGTCCACGGGTGCGGGGGCGTTCGGCGAGTTGGGCGACGACGCGTTGACGGTGAATCCGTTCGACGTGACGCAGACGGCGCAGGCGCTGCACCTGGCGCTGACGATGCCGAGGTCGGAGCGGACGGAGCGCACCAAGCGGCTGGCCGCCGCGGCGACGGCCCTGCCTCCGGCCCGCTGGTTCCGCGCCCAGTTGGACACCCTGCGGGACGTGTGAGCGAGCGGCGGCCGGCGGGGGTTCCCGCCGGTCGCCGGGGTCGTCAGGGTCGTCAGGCGCGCAGGGTCGCGGCCAGCGTCGCCAGGAGGGCGGCGACCTGTCCGGGGCCGGGGAGGACGAGGTCGGCGCGGGAGGCGAGTTCGGGCACCTCGGAGCCGCTGGCGACGAGCAGCCCGGGCAGTCCGTCGGCCCGGCGCTTCTCGACGGCGGCGTAGGCGGCGAGGTCCCCGAGGTCGTCCCCGGCGTACAGCACCGCCTCGGCGCCCACCTCCGCGAGGTACTCGGTCAGGGCGACGCCCTTGTCCATGCCGGGCGGTCGCAGCTCCAGCACCGCCCGTCCCGGCTCGACCATCAGCCCGTGTCGGGCCGCGAGGTCGGCGAGGGGCTCGCGGAGCGCGGCGAAGGCCGCTTCCGGGTCGGCGGCCCTGCGGGTGTGGACGGCCAGCGCCTGGCCCTTCTCCTCGATCCAGGTGCCGCGCCAGGCCCCGATGGACTCCAGGAAGCCCGGGAGTTCGGCGCGTACGGCCGCCACCCCGGGGTGTTCGGCGGGCGCGTGCACGATGCCGGTGACGGCGTCCCACCGCTCGGCCCCGTAGTGCCCGAGCACCACCAGGTGCTCCAGTCCCGGGACGCCGGCGAAGCCGCCGTAGCGGACGGCGACGCCGGCCGGTCGGCCGGTGACGACGGCCACGGCGGCCACCTCGGGGGCGAGCGCGGCCAGTGCCGGAACGGCGTCCGGGTGGGCGCGGGCCTGGTCGGGGTCGGGAACGATGTCGGCGAGGGTGCCGTCGAAGTCGAGGGCGACGACGGACCGGCGCGGTGCGCGGAGCAGGGCTTCGAGTCCCTCGCGTCCGGCGGCTGTGGCGGGCACGGGCATCGGCAGATCGTGCGGGTGGCTCCCCATGGGCACGACCCTAACGGTCCGGTCGTGGGACGGCTATCGCCGGGCTCGCTGCGCTTCGCGGATCCTGCGGAGTCGGTTGACCGTGCCGGGGGCGTGCTCCAGTGCCCGGGGATCGTCCATCAGGGCGTTGAGCAGCTGGTAGTACCGGACGGGGGGCATGCCCAGTCCTTCGCGAATGGCCCGCTCCTTGGCGCCGGGCCCCGACCAGGTACGTCCCTCGTACGCGAGCACGGCGGCCTCGGTGGCCGTCAACCGCCCGTCGTCCGTCATACGGCCAGATTAACGCCGCCCACCGACACCGCCCCGGGGGCCCCGGGGCGGTGTCGGTGCGGGCGTCACTGGTCCCCGTCCGCCTTCCGCGCGGACAGGGCGATCTCGCCCAGGACCTTCTCGGGCTGTCCGCCGGGCTTGACCGTCGAGCCGATGTTCTTCTTGACGTCCTCGCTGACGCCCGCCCAGGACTTCTTGCCGACCGGGTACAGCTTCGAGGTGGGCAGGGCCGCCAGGAAGGTCTTCAGCTGCGGGGCCGAGCCGTCGGTGGCGTTCTGCATGGCCCGGAAGCCGCTGGTGGTGACGGGCAGCAGGCCGTACTGGTTGGTGAAGGAGGTCACGTTGTCGGCCTGGTACAGGAAGTCGAGGAACTGCCCGGACTCCTTCTTGTGGCCGTTCTTGAAGGCCATCACCCAGTCCGCGACGCCCATCGCGGAGTGCTCGGTGCCGTCGACCGTGGGCATGGGCACCATGCCGAACTTGAGGCCCTTCGCGGTGGCCTGCTTGATCAGCGTGGGGTGGCCGTTGAGCATGCCGACCTCGCTGCGGGTGAAGGCGTCGAAGGCGCCCTGGCGGTCGTACTTGCCCGGCTCCACGGAGCCGGTCAGGCCCTGGCCGACCATCTTGTCGCGCAGGAACTCCAGCGTCTTGACGTTCTCCGCGGAGTCGATCGAGTAGTTCTCCTCGTTGTCGGTGTAGCCGCCACCGCCCGCGAGGAGCCAGTTCATCGTCTCGGCCTGGGCCTCCTCGCGGCCGAGCGGCAGCGCGAAGGGGGTGGGGACGCCGTTGCCCTTGAGCTTCTTGGCGGCCGCCTCCAGCTCCGCCCAGCTCTTCGGCTGCCAGCCGCCCTTGGCGTCCTTCGCCAGCACGCCCGCGTCCGTGAGCATCTTCTCGTTGTAGAAGAGCAGTCGGGTGCTGGCCACGAAGGGCAGGCCGTACTGGGTGCGCTTGTGCTTGCCGGCGTCGGCGAGCGGGGCGAGGAAGTCGGCCTCGGTCTGCACGGAGAGCAGTTCGTCGGCGGTGTAGAGCTTGCCCGCCTCGGCGTAGTCGGCGTAGGCGCCGATCTGGGCGATGTCGGGTGCCTTGTTCGCCTTGACCATCTCGGCGACCTTCGCGTCGACCTCGGTCCAGGAGTAGACGCTGACCTCGACCTTGACGCCCGGGTGGTCCTTCTGGAACTTCTCGGCGAGGCCCTTCCAGTAGCCGGTCGAGGAGTTCTGCGGATTGTCGCCGTAGTCGGCCGCCACGACCCGGAGGGTCACCTCGTTGTCCCCGGTGAGCGCCGACACGGTTCCGCAGCCGGTCAGCGTCGTGGTCAGGCACAGCGCGGCCCCGGTCGCGGCCAGACTCAGGTAACGGCCCTTCACAGTTCTCGATCCACCCCTTGTTGTACGTACGATTCGACGTAAGGTCTACACCACTTTGGCGACGCGTCCACATCCTGGAGCGCCCCGCGCCCGGACCGTGTCCGGACTGTTGCCCGGACACGGGTCCCGATTTTGTATGGCCGCTCAACAATCCTCCCCATTGGACTAGACCTTTGCCTCCTCAGCGCGCGAGACTGTCTCTGTGAAACCCGTGAAACACGTCATCGCCCTCGATGTGGGCGGCACCGGGATGAAGGCCGCCCTCGTCGCCGAGGACGGCACCCTGCTGCACGAGGCGCGCCGCGCCACCGGCCGCGAGCGGGGCCCCGAAGCCGTCGTCGAGACGATCCTGGACTTCGCCTGCGAACTGCTCGACCTGGGCCGCGCCCGCTACTCCACGGCCGCCTCGGCCGCCGGCGTGGCCGTGCCCGGCATCGTCGACGCCGAGAACGGGATCGCCGTCTACGCGGCGAACCTGGGCTGGCGCGACGTACCCATGCGCGCACTGCTCGGCAGACGCCTCGGCGGCATCCCCGTGGCCCTCGGCCACGACGTGCGCACGGGCGGGCTCGCGGAGGGCCGCATCGGCGCGGGCAGGGGCGCGGACCGGTTCCTCTTCGTCCCCCTCGGCACCGGCATCGCCGGCGCCATCGGCATCGCCGGCCGCATCGAGGCCGGCGCGCACGGCTACGCCGGCGAGATCGGCCACATCGTGGTCCGACCCGGCGGACCCGCCTGCGGCTGCGGCCAACGCGGCTGCCTGGAGACCCTCGCCTCCGCCTCCGCCGTCAGCCGCGCCTGGGCCGCCGCCTCCGGCGACCCCGAAGCCGACGCGGCCGACTGCGCCAAGGCCGTCGCCTCCGGCGACGAACGCGCCCGGGCGGTGTGGCAGACCGCCATCGGCGCCCTCGCCGACGGCCTGGTCACGGCGATCACCCTGCTGGACCCCCGCACGCTGATCATCGGTGGCGGGCTCGCCGAGGCGGGGGAAACCTTGTTCACACCACTTCGGGCGGCCGTGGAGGAGCGCGTGACGTTCCAGCGGCTGCCCGAGATCGTTCCGGCGGCCCTCGGGGACACCGCCGGATGCCTGGGCGCAGGGCTGCTCGCCTGGGACCTACTCGCCACGGAGGTACCTGCCTGATGTCCGGAAGCGCGCACAGCACTGTTCTCTCCGGCGCCAAGGTGGTGCTGCCCACCGGGATCGTGACGGGCGGCCGCGTCATCGTCGACGGCGAGCGCGTCGCGGGCAGCGCCCGCGAGGACTCCCGCGTCGTGGACCTGACCGGACACTGGATCGTCCCGGGCTTCGTGGACATGCACAACCACGGCGGGGGCGGCGCCTCCTTCACCTCCGGCACCGCCGAAGAGGTCCTCCAGGGCGTACGCACCCACCGCGAGCACGGCACCACCACGGTGATCGCCTCCACGGTCACCGGGGACCTCGACGAGCTGGCCCGGCGCGCGGGCCTGCTCGCCGAACTGACGCAGCAGGGCGAGATCGCGGGCATCCACTTCGAGGGGCCGTTCATCAACCCCTGCCGCAAGGGCGCGCACAAGGAGGACCTGCTCCGCGACCCCGACCCGGCCGAGGTCCGCAAGCTGATCGACGCCTCGCACGGCGCCGCCCGGATGTTCACCCTGGCCACCGAGCTGCCGGGCGGGCTGGACTCCGTACGGCTGCTGGCCGAGCACGGGGTCATCGCGGCGATCGGGCACACCGACTCCACGTACGAGCAGACCCGCCAGGCCATCGACGCGGGCGCGACCGTGGCCACCCACCTCTACAACGCCATGCCCGGCCTGGAGCACCGCTCCCCCGGCCCCATCGCGGCGCTGCTGGAGGACGAGCGGGTCACCGTCGAGCTGATCAACGACGGCACGCACCTGCACCCCGCGATGCTGGAACTGGCCTTCCACCACGCGGGCGCGCACCGCGTCGCGCTGATCACCGACGCCATGGACGCGGCCGGGTTCGGCGACGGCACCTACCACCTCGGGCCGCTGGAGGTCGAGGTCAAGGAGGGCGTGGCCCGCCTCGTCGAAGGCGGCTCCATCGCCGGTTCCACCCTGACCCTGGACACCGCGTTCAAGCGGTCGGTGACCGTGGACCAGCTCCCCGTCGAGTCCGTCGTCCAGGCCATCTCCGCGAACCCGGCCAAGCTCCTCGGCCTGTACGACGAGGTCGGCTCGCTGGAGGCCGGCAAGTACGCCGACCTGGTCGTCCTGGACGCGGAGTTCGAGGTCAAGGGAGTCATGCGGCGCGGCGAATGGGTCGTCAGCCCACTTTCCTGAGCGCCCGATCGGCGGCGGGGACGAGGCGGTCGGCCGGCAGGACTGGGCGGGCCGCCTTCCGTTTGGCATGATCCCGGCATCCACCGAGACCGGGGCCTGCCATGATCCTCACCGTGACGCTCAACACCGCACTCGACGTCACCTACCGGGTGCCGCGACTGCACCCGCACACCTCGCACCGGGTCACCGGCGCCTGCGAACGCCCCGGCGGCAAGGGCCTCAACGTGGCCCGCGTCCTCGCGGCCCTCGGCCACGAGGTCACCGCCACCGGCTTCGCGGGCGGCCCGGTGGGCACGGTCCTGCGCGACCTCCTCGCGGACTCGCCCGGCGTGGTGGACGCACTGGTCCCCTGCGCCGGCGGCACCCGCCGCACCCTGGCCGTCGTCGACGAAGCCTCGGGCGACACCACGCAGTTCAACGAACCGGGCCCGCACATCACCCCCGCCGAGTGGGCCGGGTTCCTGTCCCGCTACGGCGAACTCCTCGCCGGCGCCCGGGCGGTCGCCCTGTGCGGCAGCCTGCCGCCCGGCGTGCCGGTGGGCGCCTACGCGCTGCTCATACGGACCGCCCGCGCCGCCGGGGTCCCCGTCCTGCTCGACACCGGCGGCGAGGCCCTGCGCCGGGGCATCGCCGCCCGCCCCGAGATGATCAAGCCGAACACGGCCGAACTCGCCGAACTCACCGGCTCCCGGGACCCGCTGCCCGCCACCCGCGACGCCCGCCGGCGCGGCGCCCACGCCGTGGTCACCTCCCTCGGCCCGGGGGGACTCCTCGCCGCGACCGCCGACGGCACCTGGCGGGCCACCCCGCCCCGCGTGCTCAGCGGCAACCCCACCGGGGCCGGCGACTCCGCGGTCGCGGGCCTGTTGTCGGGCCTGGCGGAGGGGCTGGACTGGCCGGAGCGGCTGACCCGCGCCGTGGCCCTCTCGGCGGCCACCGTCCACGCCCCGGCGGCGGGCGAGTTCGACGCCCGCACCTACGAGGAGTTCCGCGACGCCGTCGCCGTCACGGTCGCCGGCCGTCCGGCCGGCCCTCCGGACACCCACCGGGGCACGCGCCCCCACAACGCCCGCGTCGGACGCAGCACCTGACGCGGGGACGGAAGACGAACGGGCCGGGGACGCCGGAGAGACGAACGGGCGGGGGGGGCCCCCCC
>NZ_JAPNLK010000030.1:80005-87288 GCF_026627505.1 Streptomyces sp. H27-H5
GCGCACCACTCGCGTGGTGCGCCCCGCCCGTTCGTTCGGCCCGTTCGTTCGGCCCGTCTCGTTCAGCCCGTCGTGTGTACCGCGCGCGGTCAGCGCCTGACGTGTCCCCGGCCCAGGTTGAGCTGGTCGAAGATCGTCTCGCACTTGTCCCCGGCCTCACACGAGATCTTCATCGTGTTCGTGCCCTTCTTCAGGTTTATCCAGGCGAAGGTGGTCGTCCACCCCTTGTCCCAGGCACCCTCGGGGGCCTTGGCGAAGTTCGCCAGGTTCAGGCTCTGGTTGGGGCTCTGCCCGTTGACCGTCAGGGTCGCCTTCGCGTCCTTGCCGGGCACCCCGTAGTTCACGAAGAGCGTGTACTTGCCGTCCTCCGGCAGGTCGACCGTCCAGGTCAGCGCGGCGCCCTGGTGGTTGAACTCACCCACGTACTGGCCGCCGGTGCTCTTCGAGCCGGGCACGGCGCTCTGCAACTGCGCGCCGCCCGACAGGAACATGCCGGCACCCGCGGCGTCACCGTTCGGCAGCGGCGGCTGCGAGGCCTCCGGGGAGCCGCTCGGCTCGGGCTCCGTCGACTTCTTCGAGGGCACCGGCTGCGGGGACTGACCGGCCGCCTGGCCCTTGTCGTCCTTCTCCTTGCCGTCGTCGCCGAAGACGAGCGCCGCACCGATGCCGATCACGACCGCGCCGACCACGGCGACCGCCGCGATCAGCAGCCCGCGACGGTTGGAGCCGCCACCGCCGCCGCCGTGCCCGCCGTGCCCGCCCGGGGCCGTGACCACCTGGGTCTGCCCCTGCGCGGACTGGTGCTGCGGCGGAACCCCGTAGCCGCCCGCCTGCAATGCCTCGGGGGCCTGGTACTGGGCCTCGTAGGACTGCGGGGACTGCTGGTGGCCCTGCTGGTACGGGACGGGACCGCGCTGGCCGCGGGACGTCCGCTCGCCGACCGTACGCACCTGGTTGTACGAGGTCCGGGGGACACCGGGCTGCGCTCCGGCCTGGCCCCCGCCCGTCGGGCCGGGGTAGCCGTACCCACCGCCCGACGTGGGCGGGGTGGCTCCGGCGGCCTGGCCGTCCGCGTAGAGGTAGCCGAACGGATCATCGTCCTCGGGCTTGTTCGCCCCACTGTTCGGGCCGTTGTTCGCGGGCGTCGTCATCGCAGGTCACTCCTTTCGACCCACGGGAGCCTACCCCGAACACGTGCACCCACGGGCGCCCGATCGGCTCAGCCGGCCCTGCGGTGCGCCTTGGAACGGGACCGCTTCTCGATGTACATCCGCTGGTCGGCGGAGCGCAGCACCTCGTCCGCGGACATCCCGCACCCGGCCCATCCGATGCCGAAACTCGCTCCGACGCGGACCGCCCGGCCATCCACCCTGATCGGCGGGATGATCGCGTTGCGCAGCCGGACGGCCAGGTCGGCGGCGTCGGCCGCACCCAGTCCGTCCGCGAGGACGACGAACTCGTCACCACCCAGCCGAGCGACGGTGTCACCGTCCCTGACGCCCCTCGTCAGCCGCCGGGCGACCTCGATCAGGACCGCGTCACCCGTGTGGTGCCCGAACCGGTCGTTGATCGACTTGAACCCGTCGAGGTCACAGAAGAGGACGGCCAGGCCCTTCGTTCCGTCGTCGATCTCCGGGTCGGGCGCCACCGCGTGCACGTGGTGGTCGTACGGACCCGCCTCACCGGCGGCCGTCGCCCCGCCCACCGCGGCGCCCGGGAACTCGAACGGGTCGGGCGCCGCGAATCCGTGTGGGACGTCGGGTTGAAAGCCGTGCTCGACGGCACCACCCCCCTCGGGCCGCCCCTCGAACGCCGCGTCCAGCGCCTCCACGGCCGTGGCGCGCACGGACTGGGGCCTGCGACAGAGCCGCGCCCCCAGACGGGAACGCAGCTCGGCACTGTTCGGCAGGCCGGTCAGCGAATCGTGGCTGGCCCGGTGCGCGAGCTGGAGCTCGTGTCGCTTGCGCTCCTCGATGTCCTCGACGTGCGTGAGCAGGAAGCGGGGCCCGTCGGCGGCGTCGGCGACCACGGAGTTGCGCAGCGACACCCATACATACGTACCGTCGCGCCGGCCCAGCCTCAGCTCGGCCCGGCCGCCCTCGGCGGAGGTCCGCAGCAGGGTGCCGATGTCCTCGGGGTGCACGAGGTCGGAGAAGGAGTACCGGCGCAGCACGGACGCCGGCCGGCCCAGCAACCGGCACAGCGCGTCGTTGGTGCGCAGCAGCCGACCGTGCTGGTCGCCGCCCATCTCGGCGATGGCCATGCCGCTGGGCGCGTACTCGAAGGCCTGACGGAACGACTCTTCACTGGCGCGGAGCGCCTGCTGCTCCCTTTCGAGCCGAACGAGGGCCCGTTGCATGTTCGCGCGCAGGCGTGCGTTGCTGATCGCAATCGCCGCCTGGAAGGCGTACATCTGGAGCGCCTCGCGGCCCCACGCGCCCGGGCGCCGCCCGTTGCGCGGTCTGTCCACCGAAATGACACCCAGAAGTTCCCCGCCCGACGCATACATGGGGGCGTAGAGCCGGTCCTCGGGGTGCCACTCGTCCTCGAAGCGCGGGTCGGGGCCGTCGGTGTGCCACTGGGGGACGTCGTCCTCCATCAGGACCCAGCCCTCGGTGTGCGGGATGAAGCGGAGGCCGTCCCAGTTCTCGCCCATCGTCAGCCGGCGATCCCAGGCGGGTCGGGAACCGACGCGACCCGTGATCAGCGCCTCGGCGGCGGGGTCGCCCGCGAAGGCGGCGACGACGAGATCCCCGTCAGGGCGTACGAGGTTGACACAGGCGAGTTCGTAGCCGAGGCCCACGACGATGCCGTCCACGACGGTCTGCAGGGTGTCCGCGAGGCTCCGGGCCGTATTGAGCTCGGCCACCACCCGATGCAGCTGCCGCAGGGTCGCAAGACGGACGTACGGCTCCGACTCGGTCTCCATTGCTCGCTCTCCCCGAGACCTCGACAGCAACTCCAGGTTTGTCATCGGCGTTTCGTTGCGGTGTCCCGTCCACTGAATCACAGTGAGCTGTGCGGCAGGTACGCAGGGTCAACAAATCTTGCCTTCTGTGACTCAAGTCACATGAGATGACTAACGGGACCTTCCCGACGCCTTCGGACCGCACGTCCGCTGGGAGCGCTCCCCTACATTTACGAGAGCAAACGAGATGTGATGGCCTAGGCCAAGGGGTGGGGCGCGTCTCGGACTTGCGCCCGATGTGTGCGACGAGACGGTGAGACTAGCGTTCCAGGCGTGCCGAACACGACTCCCGTACCTCCCGCCCCCTTCCCGACCCCGCATCCTGAGGGGGTGAGCAACGACGAGTTCCGCGCGGCCATGTCCCGGCTCACGGCGGGCGTGTGCCTGATCACCGCACACGAACCCGCCCTGACGGCGGATGGCCCACGCGGCGAGGACGTCGGCATGACGGCGACCGCCTTCATGTCCGTCTCCCTCGACCCCCCGATGGTCCTGGTGAGCCTGCGCGAGGGCTCCCGCATGGACGACCTGTTGGCCGAGCAGCCGCTGTGGGGGGCGTCGATCCTGGCGGACGGCCAGCTCCAGGTGGCGGGCAGGTTCGCGATGAAGGGCCGGATCAGCGACCGTCTGTTGTTCGAGGGCCTGCCCCAGGTCCGCGGCGCCGTCTCGGGAGCTCTGCTGCTCACCGGCGCGCTGGCCATGCTGGAGTGCCGTACCGAGTCACGCGTCGAGGCCGGTGATCACACCCTGGTCCTCGCCCGCGTCCTCACGACCACCCTGCCGAACCCGGACGCGCCGCCGCTGACCTACTTCCGCGGCCGCTACCGCCACCTGTCGGGCTGACCCGAGGTCCGGCCCTCGGGTCCGGGGTTCGGGGTCCGGGGCGCGGGGTTCGGGTCTGCGGCGCGCGTTCAGGGTCCGGGGTCCCCGGGGGTTCCGGGGCGGGCCCCGACGGCCGTCACCAGTCCCGTGCGGTCCGCCCGCGCTTCGTCTCGCCCCGGGCCTTCTTCTCCCGCAGCCGCCGCTCGTTGATCCCCCGGGGGATCTTCGTGGCCCGCCGGGCCTTCGGCGGCGGCGCCGTCGCCTCCGCCAGCAGCGCGGTCATCCGTACGAGCGCCATCTCCCGGTTCCGGAACTGCGAGCGGTGCTCGGATGCCCGTACCGTCACCACCCCGTCCACCAGCCGCGAGGCGAGCCGCTCCAGCGCCCGTTCCTTCCACACGTCCGGCAGCGCCTTGGTCGCGGCCACGTCGAAGAGGAGTTCCACCCGCGAGTCCGAGGTGTTCACGTGCTGACCACCCGGCCCGGAGGAACGCGAGAACCGCCAGCCGAGCTCGCCCTCGGGCAACACGACCGAACCACGAATGACATAGGGACCAGGCATGCCCCCAATGATCCCGCCCCGGCCCGGCCCCGTCACCCATTTTTCGCCGGTGGAGGGGCCCTGGAACCTACGGACCCCCTCCCCGCGTTATGAAGGTCAGCGGTAACTTGGCCACATCTCGCGGTCATGTGACGACGAAGGGACACCAGTCAAAATGGCAGTAAGCCTGTCCAAGGGCGGCAACGTCTCGCTCACCAAGGAGGCCCCCGGCCTCAGTGCCGTCACGGTCGGCCTCGGCTGGGACGTCCGTACGACGACCGGTGTCGACTTCGACCTGGACGCCTCCGCCATCGCCGTCAACCCGACGGGCAAGGTCGTCTCCGACGGTCACTTCGTTTTCTTCAACAACAAGTCCACCCCGGACCAGACCATCGTCCACACCGGCGACAACCGCACCGGTGAGGGTTCGGGCGACGACGAAGCCATCAACGTCAACCTCGCCGGCCTGCCGGCCGATGTCGACAAGATCGTCTTCCCGGTCTCCATCTACGACGCCGAGACCCGCAGCCAGAACTTCGGCCAGGTCCGCAACGCGTACATCCGCGTCGTGAACCAGGCCGGCGGCACCGAGATCGCCCGCTACGACCTCTCCGAGGACGCGGCGACCGAGACCGCCATGGTCTTCGGCGAGCTCTACCGCAGCGGCGCCGAGTGGAAGTTCCGCGCGGTCGGCCAGGGGTACGCCTCCGGCCTGACCGGCATCGCCCAGGACTTCGGCGTCAACGTCTGATCTCCGCGGCCACGCCGCCGGTGAAGCCCCCTCCCCCCGTCCGGGGAGGGGGCTTCGCTACCGTTCGACCGGTGATCCTGCACCCGCTCGTTCCCGTCGACGGCGCCCTTCCCGGCCCGGTCCTCACCGAGATCGCCACGCTCTACGCGACCAACCGCGCGTTCTTCGAGCTCAGCGGCGACTTCCCCGACCCGGCCCGCATCACGGTGGAACAGGTCGCCGAGGCCCTCGCCGACGAGCTCGCCCACGAGGGCGCCGAGGTACTGATGGCCCGCTCCGCCGGCCGTCTCGTCGGACTGGCCGCCACGCTCGCCCATCGGGACGGGCCCTCCCCGGGTGATCCGGACTCCACCGACCCGGACCCCTGGATCGGCCTGCTCCTCATCGACGCGACCGCGCACCGCGCCGGCCACGGCAGCACCCTCGCCGGCCTCGTCGCGGACCGCTTCCGTGCCGCGGGGCGCACGGGGCTGCGGATCGCCGTGCTCGACAACAACCCGGGCGCCCTCGACTTCTGGCGGGCCCAGGGGTACGTGCCCCTGCGCCAGGCCACCGACCGGGACCTCGGGCGCCCCTGCACCGTCCTGCGCAAGGCCCTCTGATCCGCCGCCCCGAACGGGCGGTCGCCGTCGGTCGGCCTCGGCCCGCCGGTCAGGCCTCGGGGCGGTCCTCGCCGTACAGCCAGACGTCCCAGACCTCCGTCAGGTCGTGGCCCGTCTTCTTCTCCGCGTAGGCGGTGAAGTCGGCCGTGCTCGCGTTGCCGTGCCGGTGCTCCGCGGCCCAACCGCGCAGCAGCGCGGCGAACTTCTCGTCCCCGACCTCCTGGCGGATCCGGTGCAGCACCATCGCGCCGCGCGCGTACACGGGAGCCTCGGAGATGTCCTCCGGGCCCGGCGGGTCGGCCGGCGGAAAGGCGTCCCAGTCGGAGCCCGCGTCCGGATCGACCTTCGTGTCACCGGCGAGGAACGCGTCGAACCGTTTCTCCGCGCTGAGCCCGCCGTGCTCCTCGGCCCACATCCACTCGGCGTACGTGGCGAAGCCCTCGTTGAGCCACATGTCCTTCCAGGACTTCGGCGACACCGAGTCGCCGAACCACTGGTGGGCCAGCTCGTGCACGATCAGCACCTCGTCGGGAGCGCCCGAGTACACGGGTTTGGTCTGCGTCTCCAGCGCGTAGGTGAGGGTCCCGTCCGGCACCACGATCGTCCCCACCGTGCCGAAGGGATACGGCCCGAACTTGCCGCTGCCCCACTCCACGACCTCGGGGATCCGGGCGAGCGCGGGCGCGCTGTCCGAAGCCTCGTCCGGGGACACGGCGTTGTAGACGCCGATGCCGGAGGGGGTGCGGCCGGTGGACACCCTGAACTTCCCGATGGCGGCGGTCGCCAGGTAGCTCGCCATCGGCTCCGCGTTGTGCCAGGCGAACTCGGTCTGTCCGTCGCCGACCTCGGTGCGGGAGCGGAGTTCGCCGTTGGACACGGCCTCGTAGCCGTTCGGGACCGTCAGCCTGATGTCGTAGGCGGCCTTGTCGCTCGGGTGGTGGTTCCCGGGGAACCAGCCCATCGAACCGACCGGTTCCCCCACCGCCACGGACCCGTCCGCGGTGGTGATCCACCCCTCCTTGGAGCCGTCCGGGTCGGTGACGGGCTTCGGCGTACCCGTGTAGTCGATCTCGGTACGGAAGACCTCGCCCTTCTTCAGGTCCTCGGGCGGGCGCACCGTCAGCTCCGTCCCCGACCGGTTGAAACGGGCCGCCGCGCCCTGAACGGTGACGTCCTCGACGCGCAGACCCGCGAAATCGAGGTTGAAGGAGCTGAGCCCCTGCTCCGCGCGGGCCGTGATCACGGCCGTGCCGTGGAGCTGCTTGTCGGCCGGGTCGTAGGCCAGGTCGATGTCGTAGTGGTCCACCTGGTAGCCGCCGTTGCCGGCCTTGGGGAAGTACGGGTCGCGGACCCCGGACGCACCCGGCCGCCCCTGCACGGTGTCGCCCGTACAGCCCGCGGTGAGGGCGATCAGGGCGGCGAGGGCGGGGGCGGCGAGGCGGGAGAGCGCGCGTTGATCCACGCGTTCGATCCTAAGTGGTCTGCGTCGTAAATCCTTCGGGGGTTGACGTCGGGCTTGGCGTGCGCTTGCCCGTGTCAGGTGTCGAGACCGGTGAGGTGGAGGTGGCAGGCGGTGTCGAGTGCGTCCTCGGGGGTGCC
>NZ_JAPNLK010000310.1 GCF_026627505.1 Streptomyces sp. H27-H5
ACCCCCGAGGACGCACTCGACACCGCCTGCCACCTCCACCTCACCGGTCTCGACACCTGACACGGGCAAGCGCACGCCAAGCCCGACGTCAACCCCCGAAGGATTTACGACGCAGACCACTAAGTCGGTGGCCGACTTCCCACTCACCAGTTCCAGGGCTCGCAGTTGGACACTTTTGGGGCAGCGGACACGTCCGGAACGCCATGCACGGATGTTGCTGTCGTCCAGTCCGCCGGGTCGGCCGGTGAGTTCGGCGACGGCCTTGTTGACCAGCTCAGCCAGCTCGCGGGAGCCCAGTTTCTGGTCGCTCATCCACTCGACGAGTACGTGGTTCGGCAGCGCGCTCATCGCTTCACAGTAGGTCCGATCACGATCCCGAGTCGGGTAAACGGTCGGTCAAATCACCCTAGGGCGTGTGGAGATGAGTTTTCGGTATCGCCCTGTTCGGGGTCTGGTCCTGGGCGGTTACCTGGGCGAGTTGCTGACGGATCCGCCGCCGAAAGGACCGCTGATGACCAGTCCCAGGGTGCCGACCATGGTGCTCGGCGACGTACCTCTTGCGTCGGCCTGTGCGGAAACGTTGCCGGCCTCCTACGCGCAGACCGACTGCGTCCCGAAGCCCGCGCGGTTCCGCGACGGGGCGGAAGCCGTCGTCTGGTGTGGGCGGCCCTCCGGTCCGGGCTCCTTCCGCCCCGAGGATGCCCTCTACGTGAAGGACATTCGCCGCTTCACGGTGTCTCACATGCGCCGTTGGGGCATCGGGGCAGAGGTGACGTCGGCGGCCGAACTGGTGGCGAGCGAACTCGTCACAAACGAACTTCGGCACGGATGTAGCAGTTCGATCCGGGTTCGGTTGATCGTCGGGGATGGCGGTTTCCTGCTGACGGTGACGGGTGGCGGCCCGTACGTCCCCACGTTCGCGATGGCGGGTCCGGACGAGGTGAGCAAACGGGGCCTGTTCCTCGTGGACCAGCTCGCTCGGGACCTCCGGGGGTGCTGGGGCGTCGCCTCCGACGGCACGACCTGGTGTCTGATGCGATCGTCCGCTCTGCGGGATGCCGCATGAACATTCCTGCCGAGGTCTTAGTGGTCTGCGTCGTAAGTCCTTCGGGGGTTGATCACGCGGCCTTGGCGGCGGAGGATTCTTCTGGGTGATCGGCGGTGTGCTGGTCGAGCCTGGCCAGGAGATCGTCCAGGTCGGAGGTGG
>NZ_JAPNLK010000311.1 GCF_026627505.1 Streptomyces sp. H27-H5
GTCTCCTCCGGAGACACGACGCGACGGCCCTACGGGCCGTCAAGTCGCAGGGCGCTCCGCGCCCTGGACGGGCCTCCGGCCCTGAGTGCATGTCACCTTCGGTGACATGCACGGGCCTTCGGCCCGAGGTCCGGCAGCAACGGGGGGTGGCTCGGTGGGAGGTTTCCGCAGGTGAGAGAGGGTGCATGCTCGGCCTGCGCGAGGGCCTGGCCCTCGCGCAGGCCGGCGCCCCACCCATGCTTTCACCGCTACCTCCTGACGTTACATCACTTTATGTAACACCTCAACAGGGCTCACGAAACCACTCAGCAAGCCCCACCGTGAACCACACAACCCCCGACAAGAGGACTAGACCACCAGTGAGTGAAACCCGGCCATAAAGCAAAAGAAGCGACCCCGAAAAACGAACTCCGACACCGCTTCAAAACCACCGAGACCGAATGCGGAAAACGCACACCCGAAATACAACCCCCGAGAACTCCCACCGAATTGATGCACTGTGCAGAATCCCGAGAAACCGCCCACCCCCGGGAAATCCACCAGTCGACTCCCAGGCGAGGCAACCCCTGCGCCTCAGCGGCGCGAGCGCAGAGAACCCCGCGCCACCCAAGAACCCCGACCCCGACCGCTCCTGACGGCCCGAAGCACGGCCCCCACCCGCAGAGCCCCCAGAAAGCCCACAACGGCCCCACAGCGCCCCCACGGCCCACAGTCGGGACCAGGTACCCCCGACCGGAGACAGCCCCACAGAGAGGCACCACAGGCACCCCCGAACCCGCTGAAGCCACGACCACGACCCTCCGCCAACACAAGGCACGATGCCGATCAGGGAAGGTGCTCGGGTCACAACCTTGGGTTCTAAGAGGGAAGCCGAGGTGTTTCCGCAGGTCAGAAAGCCGAGGCGTGAAAGATGTGTCAGTGCAGGGCTGACACATCTCCGGCCGATGTGTCAGTAGTTGCTGACGTATCGAGGCGAGTTCGTTGCAGTAGTGCAACGGAACTACCTTGCTGGCAGGCACGCTGACGCATCGTTTGGTTGCACTACTGACCCTGATGGTTAATTCGGTCAGGCTGTCAGGGCGAGTTCGAGGCGGGCGAGGTGGGTGGTTCTGGTCCGGTCGATGGGGTGGCCGTTCCACCAGGCGTGGAGTCGGATCAGGTTGAGGGCGACCG
>NZ_JAPNLK010000312.1 GCF_026627505.1 Streptomyces sp. H27-H5
CCTCGGCGATCTCCGGCTTCTTCGCGAACTTGGTCCGCAGGAACGTCTCCGTGCCCTCGGTCGGGCGGTGGTACATCCACGACAGCAGGCCCAGCGCGAACATGTTCTTGCTGCGCTCGGCCTCCTTCCGCGACAGCCCGAACTCCTTCAGCGCCTCCACCGTCAACGTGGTGAGCGGCACCGGGTGCACGCGGTAGGCGTCCAACGAGCCGTCCTCCAGCGGGGACGTCGCGTAGCCGACCTTCGCCATCGGGCGCTTGGTGAACTCATCGGTGTTGACGATGATCTCCGCGCCGCGCGGGACGTCCGCGATGTTCGCCTTCAGCGCCGCCGGGTTCATCGCCACCAGGACGTCCGGGGCATCGCCCGGCGTCAGGATGTCGTGATCGGCGAAATGCAGCTGAAAGGACGACACGCCCGGAAGAGTTCCGGCAGGGGCACGGATCTCGGCGGGGAAGTTGGGGAGGGTCGAGAGGTCGTTGCCGAAGGAGGCCGTCTCCGAAGTGAAACGGTCTCCGGTCAGCTGCATGCCGTCGCCCGAGTCACCCGCGAAACGGATGATCACACGGTCGAGGCGGCGGACTTCCTTCTCGCCGGTCGGGGGAATGGCAGTCTCGGTCATCACTCAGGCCTTGATCTCGCAGATGGTGGCGCCGGAGGTGAGGGACGCGCCGACTTCGGCCTTGAGGCCGACGATGGTGCCGGAGCGGTGTGCGTTGAGGGGTTGTTCCATCTTCATGGCTTCGAGGACGACGATCAGGTCGCCTTCGTTGACCTGTTGGCCTTCCTCGACGGCGATCTTGACGATGGTTCCCTGCATCGGGGAGGCGAGGGTGTCGCCGGAGGCGGTTTTGACGCTCTTGTTGCCGCGCCGCTTGACCTTGGTCGCGGTGCCACCGCCCGCGGTGGCCGCACCCCGTGTGAACGTCGTCCCCAGCGAGGCGGGCAGCGAGACCTCCAGGCGGCGGCCGCCGACCTCGACCACCAGCGATTCGCGTCCCTCTTCCGCCTCGGGATCCTCGCCCGCCACCGCGTTGAACGCCTTGATGTCGTTGACGAACTCGGTTTCGATCCAGCGGGTGTGGACCGTGAAGGGTCCTTCCGTCGGGGCGAAGGCGGGGTCGGTGACGACGGCGCGGTGGAAGGGGAGGGCGGTGGCCATG
>NZ_JAPNLK010000313.1 GCF_026627505.1 Streptomyces sp. H27-H5
AATTGGAAATCTCCATCCAGGAGCTCCCCTTACGGTGCCATCGGATGCAATTGCAAAAGCTGTGCTTAATTGTCCTGTCGCTGGGTCAGTGATAAATGATACGCACGTATAACCCGTGTTTTCTGCGGGCGGCAAGAGACCCTGCGTGTCACCGAAGAAGCTAATATTGCCTTCCGGCCCGATCGTTGCCGCTATATACCCAACCGCATCGCCGTTGGGCTTGCTGGTGGTGACGGTGTCGCTGCCGTTGGGGTGGTGTGGGGCCGTGGCGATGGTGGTGTACTCGTTCGAGACATCAGATGGGTAAATTACCGCGTTGTCCGTGGTTTTTGCCTCTCCATTGGGCCCCGCGGCGGCGGTCTCCACCTCGGTCGCGCCAGCCTGGTAGGCGACCTTGGCTGTCGTGCCGGGCGCGAGACCGGTGACCGTGGCGGTCCCCTTGTTCCAGTTGGCCCCCGTCCCCAGTACCACCGACAGCCCGAGTTGTGTGCCTTCGGCGTGGTAGACCACGGTGGCTTGGGTTCCGGTTTCGGTACAGATTGCCGTGATGGTGTAGGTGCCGGGATTGGCGTACTGGTGTGGGGCGGTGGCCGTGCCGCCTTCGCTTACGTTAGCCAGGTAGGGATCGGTGTCATCACCGAAGTTCACAGATACTCCGTCTTCACCTTCGTCGTCGGGGGGAATGTTGTCGATGTTGGCTCTGATGTTGAGGCCTTGTGACTCAAATGTGGATGTCATTGCATTCCTCCATCCTAATGGCCATCGTTTCAGGGGCGATCGTGATGATCATGTGCTCAGGCTCCGGTACCACGGGAGAATGGCTTTCTAGTGCGGCCACTCGGGCTTCGAGTGCATCCATGGCGGTTTGAGAAGGTACATCATCCAGATGGACTGGGTAGCTGATGACAGGATGACAGAGTCCATTGCCAGGTTCTCCTCTCGTTTTGAGTCCGTCCTGATTTCCTTCGTCTCTTACGGCAGCTGTAGATAGCCGCTGGTGTGCTGGCTGGTCATGGTGTGGTGTCGGCGTAGGTGTGCCAACGGCGGTGGCAGAGGCGGGCGCGGTGTTGATGGCGGCGGCGCCAGGTGGACCACCAC
>NZ_JAPNLK010000314.1 GCF_026627505.1 Streptomyces sp. H27-H5
CGGGTGACTTGGTAGGTCCCCTTGATCATCGGAGCTTCGTTGCGTACGGAACTGCCATAGCGAAGGTCCGTCACATGCCTGTGACCTGCTAATTCTCCAAGCAGCCAGGACTATGAATCAGCCCTGGAGTCCGGGCACCTGGAAGGCGATCTGGTGTGATCGGCTCGAACAACAGCCAGATCGCGACGCTCGTCGACCGGAAGACCCGGTTTCTCCACGTCGTGAAGCTCGCCAGCCGCCACACCGCCGTCGTCGTTCCCGCTCTGACCGAAGCCTACGCACGCATGGATTCCCGCCTACACGACACGCTGACCTGGGACCGCGGAAAGGAGCTCTCCGGCCACGCCCAGTTCGCCCTCGATACCGGGACGAAGGTGTTCTTCGCCGATCCCCACTCGCCCTGGCAACGACCGACGAACGAGAACACGAACGGCCTGCTGCGCCAGTACTTCCCGAAGGGTACCGACCTCTCCCGTTGGTCTTCCGCAGACCTCGGAGCCGTCGCCATGGCGATCAACAACCGGCCCCGCAAGATCCTCGGCTGGCGGACACCCGCCGAGGTCTTCGAGGAGCAGCTACGCTCGTTGAAACAGCCCGGTGTTGCAACGACTGGTTGAACTCGCCAACTACATGTCCGCCGAGTTCGCGGTGACGCTGGAACAGTTCGGACTCCGCCGATCATCCGGGCGTACCGGCGTCTGCTGGGACAACGCGATGGCGGAATCATTCTTCGGCGCTCTGAAGAACGAGCGGGTTTCCCGCGTGACTTACCTGACCCGAGAGGCCGCCCGACAGGACATCACCCGATACATCGAACTCTGTACAATCACAAGCGCCTCCACTCGGCCGTCGGATACCGCCCACCACGAGAAGTCCACGCCGAATACATGGAGTTGCGCATAGCCGCGTGAAATAGACAGTCAGGTCACTGTCCGGAAAACGCGAGGCCCCTCAAAGCCCTCATTGCGGGTCAGGGCTGATTCATAGTCCTGATGGTCTGGAGAACCTGCTGGTCACAGGGATGTGACGAACCTTCAGTACGGTGTTGGCGGATGCACCGAAGCTCCGATGATCAAGGTGACCTCGCAAGTCGCCTGA
>NZ_JAPNLK010000315.1 GCF_026627505.1 Streptomyces sp. H27-H5
GGTCGATGTCGCGGCCGCCGGCCTTGACGTACTGCGACATCAGGCCCATCGCGTCCTTGGCGTCCAGGCCGATGCGCGACCAGTGTTTGCCGTAGTCGTTGATGGCGGCGGGGATGTCCTCCATCATGCTTTTCGGCAGTGTCTGCGCCGCTTTGGTCAGGACGTCGAAGGCTTCGGTTCCGTCCTTGGCCAGCTTGTTGTTGATCAGGTTGGCGGCGGCGGTCGCCGCGTCCGCGACGTCGAGCTCGAAGGTCTTCGCCAACGCGAGGGCGGCGGTGGACATCTCCCGCATCTCGGCGTCGGTGATGTCGGACAGTCCGCCGAGGGAGGACGCGACGCTGCCGATGGCCTCGTTGACCTCGTCGATCGACTCGCCCCACCCGGCTGAGAACACGTCGCCTGCGACGTCGCCGGCACGGGCCGCCTCCTCCTTGGTCAGCCCGAGCTGCGCGGTCAGCTTCGCGTTGGCGGAGCTGGCATCCATCGCGGCGGACATGCCGACGGCGAAGGCCGCGCCGACCGCCGCGCCGGCGGCCGCGCCACCGATCCCGGCCAGAGAGTTGTTGACCTCGGTGGCGGCGCCTTCCGCGCCGTTGGTCAGTTCATCGCTGTTGATTCCGAGTTCGACGAGGAGTTCGGCCAGGGTCGACATGCTCGCCCCCGTCCTTGGTCAGATCGGTTCCGCCGAGTGAGCGGTTGATGGTCTTGACGGCGGTGAGCATCTCGGTCCAGTCCATGCGGGGCCGGCCCTTGCCGCTGTCCCACTTGGGGAGGAAGTCCGAGGCGCGCGCCTTGCGGCCCTTGCCACGTGCGGTGTTGCTGATCGTGGCGGCGAGAATCGACATGAGGGCGTCGTCGCGGGCCTGGCCGATCGGGCCGGTGATCTGCTCGTAGGCGATCCACTCGGTGAGTTCGGCCGAGGAGTGCGTGGCCAGGAGCTCGGCCACGCTCAGGCCCTTGGCGAGGGCTAGTGCTGCTCCGCGAAAGTTCGTGGAGGGGGGTTCAGGCTTCCTGGAGGGGGCTGGCGGCGTAGGTCCACTTGAAGGGGCGGGCGGTCTCGTTCCGTTTGATCATGTAGTCGTCCATCTTGG
>NZ_JAPNLK010000316.1 GCF_026627505.1 Streptomyces sp. H27-H5
TAGGTCCTGTACGGGATTCAGATCATGTTCGTCCGGTGATGCTGCGTAGCCAGAGCATCGTGCCGCAGAGGTGGAGTCCGGCCAGGTAGCTCTCCGGGGTCTTGTCGTAGCGGGTGGCGATCCCGCGCCAGTTGCGTAGCCGGTTGACGCACCGTTCGACTGTGTTGCGGTCCTTGTACAGCTCGGCGTCGTGGCTGACGGGGCGGCCTCCGCGCGAGCCCTTCTTCTTGCGGTTGGCCGCCTGGTCCACCTTCTCCGGGATTACCGCCCGGATCTTGCGTTTACGCAGGTAGACGCGGTTTCCGCGGGAGGAGTAGGCCTTGTCGCCGGCGACGGCGTCGGGGCGGGTGCGGGGTCGGCCCCTTCTGCCACGGACCTTGATCTTGTCCACGACCCGCGTGAATTGCGGGCTGTCGCCGGCCTGGCCGGGGGTGAGGACGAACGACAGCGGACGGCAGCGTCGCTCGGCCGACAGGTGCACCTTGCTGGTCAGCCCACCTCGGGAGCGCCCCATTTCAGCGGCTTTCAAGCGGGCCCGGTGGCGTCGCCGCACCCGCCGCCGTTCGGCCCGGCCGGGGTCCTGGTCCTGGTTGTTTTGCGGCTCTTGTCTCTTCTTCCCGCCCCCTTTTTGGACTCGGCCGCATCCTCCAGCGCCTTCAGCTGCTCTTCGTCCAGAACCATCCCGGCGGCGTGGTGGTGGGCGCGGGAGGTGGCCGAGTCCACGCTGACCAGTGACAAGTCCGCCTCACCGCGTTCCGCGGCATAGCCGATGACCGTCTCCATCAGGTGCTGGAAGACGCCCTCGCGCGCCCAGCGGCGGAAGCGGTCGTAGACGGTCGACCACGGCCCGTACTCGACGGGCACGTCGCGCCAGGGACTGCCGGTACGGAACCGCCACATCGTCGCGTTGAGGTGATTCCGCAGGTCGGGGATGGGTCCGGATACTCCCAGAGGAAGGTGGGGCTCGATCAGGGCCCATTGCTCGTCGGTGAGGTCGCCACGTGCCATGCCCGATGGTTTATCAAGAGCGACCGGTTCCGCGGCGCCGATTACCCAAACCGTGATCTGGACTCCATACAGGACCTAG
>NZ_JAPNLK010000317.1 GCF_026627505.1 Streptomyces sp. H27-H5
CCCGGACCCGTGGAACCCGGCGCACCCCGCAGCGACACGCGACGACCCCGGAACCTCACCACGAGAACAAACCGGGGTGAACCGACCACCCCACGAACACGACCTCATCACTGAAGGATCGAGGCCAACGGGGTGGTGGGTACGACGTGGCCAAAGGGCCTGAGGACGAACTGGAACATGCCCTCCTGGAAGTACGGGCCCTGATCGAGTCGACGGTGGCCATCCACCGCGACCGCAGCACCAGGGCGCAGCAGATCGCCACCGTCGACGGCGGTTACGGACCGGTGCTGCACGCCGCGGCGACCCTCATCCGGGGGGCCGTGCAGACCATCGACATCGTGCACGCCCGGCTGCCGGGAGCCGAGGAGATGTCGGGACGCAGCGAGCGGGCCGAACGGAAATTGATCTACACGGCGGCCGAGGGGGTCTCGGTCCGGCTGCTGACCAGCCTGTCCATGGTCGACGAGGACTTCGTGCGCGAACAACTCGGCCTGGAGCGCCCGGTGGCGATCCGGGTGGCCCGGGTCCCCCCGCTTCAGGCGCTGCTGGTGGACGGCAGCGCCGCCCTCGTGGTGGCCGAGTCGGCGGCCGGCGTACGAGCCTCCACGATCCGGGCTCCCGAGGTCCTGCACACCCTCGGGACGCTCTTCGCGAGCGTCTGGCGCAACGCCGTGCCCGCCGGCGAGCGCATCGTCTTCGGCGACCGCGACCGAGCCGCGCTCGCCCGGCAGATCCTCGGCGCACTGCGCGCGGGCGTCACCGACGAGGTGGCCGCCCGCGAACTCACCGTCTCGGTGCGCACCTACCGGCGCCACGTCGCGGAGGTCATGGCGCTCCTCGGCGCCCAGTCCCGCTTCCAGGCCGGCGTCAGGGCGGCGGAGCTGGGGCTCCTGCCACCGGCGGGGGCGCCGACGAGCGGCGGCGGAACCCGGTTCTGATCCCAGACTGGCAGCTTCCTGAACCTGGATCCACCGCGTAGTGGTCGGGCTGTGGATGGAGAAATCAGAAGAGGTGCCCGCTGACCTGGGATGATGGGAGTTTCTACGCTTCCATCAGACCCGAGCAAGAGGGCACCTCGTA
>NZ_JAPNLK010000318.1 GCF_026627505.1 Streptomyces sp. H27-H5
TCGGCGTCGGCGTCGTAGCGCCAGCGGTAGGGGCGGGCGGTGCGGTTGTAGCGGATGGTGTAGGTGGTGATCTGGGTTTCGAGGTCGTCGCGGGAGGCGAAGTCGCCGCGTCGCAGCAGGCGGCGGGTCAGTGCGCTGAACCACTGCTCGACCATGTTCAGCCAGGAGGCGTGCTTGGGCGTGTGGGTGACGGCGAAGCGGGGGTGGGCGGCCAGCCAGGCGCGGGTGGCCTTGGAGGTGTGCGAGGAGCCGTTGTCCATGACCAGGTGGATCCGCAGAGCCGGGTCGGTGCACTGGTCCAGTTGCCGCAGGAACGCGGTGAACGTCGCCGAGTTGTTGCGCTCGATGCGCTGGGCCAGGACCTGTCCGGTGGCCACGTCCATGGCCGCGACGATGGAGACCGTGCCGTGGCGGCGGTACTCGAACTCGCGGCGCTCCTCGCGTCCGGGGCGGGCGCGCACGGTCGGGTAGCGGCGGGACTTGGCCTGGATGCCGGTCTTCTCGTCCACACTGACCAGCAGGGTGCCGGGCGGCAGGTCCAGATACAGGCGGCAGACCGCGCCGGCCTGGGCCCAGAAGGCGGGGTCGTCCGCACGGTGCAGCCAACCGCGGACCTTGTGCGGACGCACCTTGGCCTCGGCCAGGATGCGTCCCACGGTGGAGGCGGACGGGGCCAGGCCGCGTTCGGCCAGGTGCGCGGCGATCGTGGTGCGGGTCCAGAGCGAGGCGCCCTCGGGCGGGCCGGAGGTGGCGGTGGCCACCACGGCCAGGCGCTCGCTGGGACCGTACGTGTCCGGACGGCCGCAGCGGCGACGATCGAACAGCCCCGGCACCCCGCGTCGGCGAAAGCGCTCGCGCCAGGTGCGCACGGTGGGCAGGCTGCAGCCGAGTCGGGCGGCGATGTGCGTGTTGGGCAGGCCCTGGGCGGCCAGCAGCACGATCCGTGCCCGGCGCACCACCGCCTGCCCGCTCAGCGCACCGGCCACGATCGTGCGCACCTTGCGCTCCTGCTTGCGGGACAACGGCAACGGTGCAGCAGCAGGGTGGGCCATACATGCTCCCGGGCAAAGGATGTGGCG
>NZ_JAPNLK010000319.1 GCF_026627505.1 Streptomyces sp. H27-H5
TCGGCATCCTGGACCGAGGACGAGTTGTGTCGCCGTCTGGGCGGGACGCTTTCCGGGCAGGACGCGGCGAGCGAGGCGCGGCGGGAATCAGGGGCCGCCGAGATCCTCGACACCTACAGCCCGGACCAACTGCTCGACGCCGTGACCGATGCCACCGTGCAAGCAGCCTTCCAGGCCGTCACGGCCGCCGACGAGCCGCAATCGCGGAACGGCACGTGGCGGTTGCTGCTGGCCCTCGCCAGGATCACCCCCCACCCCGCGGCCCAAGTCGCCGTCAAGGCCGTCACGGACCTGCGGGAACGTACAGCCTCGCTTCCGAAGGGCTCGATCGCCGGCGCGCCGACCGGCACGGCCCTGTGGTGCCGGGACGCCTACGGCACCCGGTTCGCCGTCACCGCGCCGTTCGCCGCCGCGGATGGCCCGGACCGGTGGTACCTGTGGGACATCGACGCCTGCGGCGGCGACGCGCTGACGGTCGGTGCCGGATACTTCCCCGATGCCGACCAGGCATTGGCATCCTGGCTGGCCGCGGTCGGACCGGACGCCACCTCCGGGTGCCGTCTCGAACCCGTCTCGGACCCCCACCTCGCCGCGCGGCTCCTCCCGGGCCTGGCGGGCTTCTTCCACCCCGGGGGCGAGTCTGAAGGGCAGTACGCGGAATTCCACCGCTGCCGCCGGCTGGCCCAAGAGCTCCACCGCTCGGACTTCCTGGACGCGAGCACCGCGACCGCCGGCACCCCCGCACCGGCACAGCCGGTCGGCAAGGACGCGTGGATCGCCGAGTTCGCGGCCTGGCGTGCCGAACTGCGGCCCGGCCACAACGCGGTCCCCGACGATTTCCCGGTCGAGGAGGGGGAGGAACCTCCCACCGAGGATGACATCTACCGGGAGCTGGCCGACGGCTGGTTCATCAGCGAATTCCCCGAACTCGCCCATGCCTGCTCCCCGCACCGGATCGCCCTGCTGGCCGCGCACATCCGCGACTACTACACCAGCGACTACGCACTGGTCGTCCTTGGCCTCGTCCCGGATCTGGCGGCCTGGCTCACCGAGCGCTCCGGATTGTCGGCCGCACTAG
>NZ_JAPNLK010000031.1 GCF_026627505.1 Streptomyces sp. H27-H5
AGGGCTGCTTGCCGCCCTCCCGCGCGTCTCCGCGGTCAGGCTGCCCTCAGCTGCACTAGCCTGCTGCGACAGGCCAGCGGCGGGGTCCTTTCACCCCCGCTCGGGGTAGTGGCGCCTCGTGGCGCACCAGGGCGTACGTCCACGCGATGAAGGCGAGCGCGGTCGGCACCACGCCCAGGTAGATCATGTTGAGCGTCGCGGACAGTGGCGCCTCGGGCAGTTCCGTCGCGAGTTGCCCGGCGAAGGGCAGGCAGGCCACGGCGCCGATCAGGCAGCTGTACGCGGTGATCTGGAGCGGGGTCCCGAAGGAGAGCGCGGGCTTCTGCGCGACCACACCGGTCGCGTAGGCCACGGCGGCCAGCAGGCACAGCGCGACGCCGAGGACCGAGGTGGATCCGTCGCCGCCGGACGACATGGAGAGGCCGACGACCACCGCGCCGACGAAGGAGACGGCCATGCCGGCCAGCAGGCGCGGTGGCAGCGCCTCGCCCAGGAGGCGGGCGGCGAGCAGGGCCATCAGGATGGGGCCGGTGTTCACCAGCAGGGAGGCCGTACCCGCGTCGACGAGCCGTTCGCCCCAGTTCAGCGCGATGGTGTAGCCGCAGAACCACACGAGTCCGGACACCAGGATGCCGCGCCGGGCTCCGCGCGGGGGCAGCCCTTGTCGCCGGATCAGGAGCAGGGTGACGAGCACCAGGGAGGCGGCCAGCAGCCTGCCGAGGGCCAGGGCCCCGGGTGAGTAGGCGGCGCCGGCGCTGCGGATGGACACGAAGGCAGAGGCCCAGGCGAACACCGTGAAGGAGACGGCGCCGACGGTGAGGACTGCGGGCGAGAGCACACTCGGACGGGACTTCATGGCTGCACCCTAGCGAGCAATCATTTCGGCGTCCACCGAAATGTTTTGCTCCATTTCCCGACGGCTCTCCCGCTTCCCGCGCTCGATCGTCAGGCCCAGGCGTCCGGGGTGATCCCCAGCAGCTCCCCGAGCACCCGCTCCCCCTCCTCGGTCACCAGGAGGCCCCGACCGCCGCCGGCGGGCCTCACCACCCAGCCCTCGTCCAGCGCCCGCGCACACAGTCGCGCCCCGGCGAGACCGCCCAGGTGGCGCCGCCGCTCGGTCCAGTCCAGGCAGGAACTCGCCGGCGGTCGGCGCCCTTCCCGGGCGAGGTCCACGCCGGCCCGCCCGCACCACTCGCGCCCCGCCTCGGTCAGCTCGAACGCCCCCTCGGTCCGCAGCAGCCCCCGCTCCCCCATGGCGTCGGTGACCGCCATCCCGAGGCGCCCGGCGAAGTGGTCGTAGCAGGTCCGGGCCCGGGCCAGCGGGTCGGGCGCGGACACGACGGGCACGGCGTGCGCGGCGTCCCGATCGGGGATGGCGTGGGAGGCGAGTTCGTCCACCAGGCGGGCCGTCGCCGCGTCGGCGATCCGCACGTACTGGTGGCGCCCTTGGCGCTCCGTGACGCAGATCCCCGCGTCGAGCAGCCGGGACAGGTGGCCGCTGATCGTGGACGGCGCGACCGAGGTGATCCGGGCCAGTTCGCCGGCGGTCCAGGCGCGCCCTTCGAGGAGGGCCATGCAGATGGCGGCCCGGGTCTCGTCGGCCAGCGCCGCGGCGAGGGAGGCGAGGCGAGCCGCGGGGTCGGGGGCGTCGGCGGGCCTTCCGGCCGGTACGTCGTTCATGGTTCCAGCATGCCGTAAGACTTCGCTGAACACCGAATGGTTGTCGCCCTCACACGTGGGCCGCACGAGGGGGCGGCACGAGGGGCCGGCGTCCGCCGCCTCTACCGCCCCTTCTGCGCCACACACCAGGCTTCGACGGGAGGATTCTTGATCGCGCACTAGACTGGCCGGTTGTTTGGTGCTGGGCCGGAACAACCCGGGCAAACCTGGGCTCCGCCGGCGACCCGGGACACTCCGGGACCGAGACGTGAGGGCCGATGGCAGCCACACCTGAACGCGGTGAACTGACTCTGCTCGACGACGAGGGCGGACAGGTCGACCAAGGCGCCGCCGGCGCGGACCGAGCCGACCACGGAACCGAGGGTTCCGACGGGCCCGCGGAGTCCCCGCGGGCCGGCTCCGAACAGTCCGGCGGCCCCGGACAGTCCGGCGGCTCCGCGCAGTCCGGCGGCCCCGGGCGGTCCGACGAGTCCGGGAAGGGTGCCCTCTTCTCCGCCGGGCCCGCAGCCGCGCCGCGCACCCTCGTCGACGTCTTCGACGCCACCGTGCGCGCGCACCCCGACGAGCTCGCCCTGGACGACGGCTCCGCCCGCCTCACCTACCGGGCGCTGGCCTCGGAGGTCGAGCGTCGCAGGCGGGCCCTCGCGGCCACCGGGGTGGGGCGCGGCGACCGGGTCGGCGTACGTGTGCCGTCCGGGACCAACGAGCTGTACGTGTCCGTTCTCGCCGTGCTCGCCGCCGGCGCCGCCTATGTGCCGGTCGACGCCGAGGACCCGGACGAGCGGGCCGAGCTGGTCTTCGCCGAGGCCGGGGTGCGGGCTGTACTGGGCGCCGGGGAACGCGTCGAGGTCACCGGGTTCCCGGAGTCGCCCGCGGGAGGCTCGCGGGAGCCCGCCGCGCGTCCCGGACCGGAGCACGACGCCTGGATCATCTTCACCTCCGGTTCCACCGGCAAGCCCAAGGGCGTCGCCGTCAGCCACCGCAGCGCCGCCGCGTTCGTCGACGCGGAGGCCGCGCTCTTCCTCGCCGAGGAGCCGATCGGGCCCGGCGACCGGGTCATGGCCGGGCTGTCCGTGGCCTTCGACGCGTCCTGCGAGGAGATGTGGCTGGCCTGGCGCCACGGCGCCTGCCTGGTGCCCGTCCCCCGCTCCCAGGTGCGCAGCGGCGCCGACCTCGGCCCGTGGCTGTTGGAACAGGACATCACCGTGGTGTCCACGGTCCCCACCCTGGCCGCGCTGTGGGAGCCCGACACCCTCGCCGACGTCCGGTTGCTGATCTTCGGCGGGGAGGCGTGCCCGCCCGAGCTGACCCAGCGCCTGGTCACCGAGGGCCGAGAGGTGTGGAACACGTACGGCCCCACCGAGGCCACCGTCGTGGCCTGCGCCTCGCTCCTGACCGGTGAGGAGCCGATCCGGATCGGCCTCCCGCTGAACGGTTGGGAACTGGCCGTGGTCGACGAGTCCGGCGAGCCGGTGCCGATGGGCGGCAGTGGACAGCTCGTCATCGGCGGTGTCGGACTGTCCCGCTACCTGGACCCGGCGAAGGACGCCGAGAAGTATGCCCCGCTGGAGTCCCTCGGCTGGCGGCGCGCCTACCGCAGCGGCGACCTCGTCCGTGCGGAACCGGAGGGGCTGGTCTTCCTCGGGCGCGGCGACGAACAGATCAAGCTGGGCGGCCGCCGGATCGAGCTGGGCGAGGTGGACGCCGCGCTCCAGGCCCTGCCCGGTGTCGCCGGCGCGGCCTGCGCGGTCCGCACGGCGCGCGGTGGCAACCAGCTCCTGGTCGGCTATCTGGTCACCCAGGAGGGCTGGGACCACGCGGCGGCCGTCGAGCGGCTGCGCGCCGAGTTGCCCGCGGCCCTCGTACCGCTGCTCGCGCCCGTCGCGGACCTGCCGACGCGCACCTCCGGCAAGGTGGACCGGGACGCGCTGCCCTGGCCGCTCCCCGACACGGAGACGGGCGGGCCCGTCGAGCAGTTGTACGGCACCGAGGCCTGGCTCGCCGAGCAGTGGGGCGAGACACTGGGGGTGACCGTCGCCGGGGCCGGCGACGACTTCTTCGCGATCGGCGGCAACAGCCTGGCCGCCGCCCGGCTCACCACGCGCCTGCGCACCCGCTATCCGCGCGCGGCCGTCCTCGACATCTACCAGCAGCCCACCCTGCGCAAGCTGGCCCGCCGGTTGGAGAAGTCGGTACGGGACGAGGAGGCCTCCCGGGTCGTCGCCCCGGTTCCGCTGCGCTCCCAGGTGGCGCAGTCGCTCCTGCTGCTCCCGCTGTTCACTCTGGTCGGTCTGCGCTGGACGGTGGCGCTCCTGGCCCTGGGCAACGTGCTGCACCTGTTCGGCTCCTATCCGTGGGCGCCCACCGCCTCGTGGTGGCTGGTCGCCGCCGGCGCGGCGCTGTTGTTCAGCCCGCCGGGCCGGCTGGCGATCGCGGCCGGCGGCGCTCGCCTGCTGTTGCGCGGGGTGAAGGCGGGGCGTCATCCGCGCGGGGGAAGCGTGCACCTGAGGCTGTGGACGGCCGAGCGGCTCGCCGAGTGCGCGGGCGCGACCTCGCTCACCGGTTCCTGGCTGGAGCGTTACGCGCGGGCCCTCGGCGCCAAGATCGGGCCCGAGGTGGACCTGCACTCGCTGCCGCCGGTGACGGGCATGCTCAAGCTCGGCCGCGGCTGCGCCGTGGAGTCCGAGGTGGACCTGAGCGGGCACTGGGTGGACGGGGACCGGCTGGTGATCGGCCCGGTGAAGGTCGGCGCGGGTGCGGTGGTCGGCACCCGCAGCCTGCTCTTCCCCGGTGCGCGGGTCGGCAAGCGGGCCGAGGTGGCCCCGGGTTCCGCCGTGGCCGGGCAGGTGCCGACCGGGCAGCGCTGGGCCGGGGCTCCCGCCGTCAAGCTCGGCAAGGCCAAGCGCAACTGGCCCCGGGAACGCCCGCCGCGCGCGCTGCGGTGGCGGGCCGCCTACGGGGCGGCCGGCTTCGGCCTCACGATCCTGCCGGTGCTCGCCGCCCTGCCCGCCCTGCTCGTGGTGGGCCGGTTCGTGCCGGCCGATGCCGGGCTCGGCGACGCGCTGCGGGGCGCCCTGCTCGCCGTGGTGCCTGGCGCCCTCGCGTTCGGAGCGGCGTACGCGCTGCTGCTGCTGGTGTCCGTACGGCTGCTCAGCCTGGGTCTGCGGACGGGCACGCATCCGACGCACGGCAGGATCGGCTGGCAGGCGTGGACGGTCACCCAGCTGATGGACCTGTCCCGGGAGACCCTGTTCCCGCTGTACGCGGGGCTGATCACTCCGGTGTGGCTGAGGCTGCTGGGCATGCGGATCGGCCGGGGCGCGGAGGTCTCCACGGTGCTCGCGCTGCCGAGTCTCACCACCGTCGGCGAGGGTGCCTTCCTCGCCGACGACACCCTGACCGCCCCGTACGAACTGGGCGGCGGCTGGATGCGGATCGGGCACTCCGAGATCGGCCGGCGGGCGTTCCTCGGCAATTCCGGCATGACCGCGCCGGGCCGCACGGTGCCGGACGGCGGGCTGGTCGGGGTGTTGTCGGCGACTCCGAAGAAGGCCAAGAAGGGCAGCTCGTACCTGGGTCTGCCGCCGGTCAGGCTGCCCCGGTCGACCGCGGCCGCCGACCAGAGCCTGACCTACGATCCGCCCGCGCGGCTGCTGTGGGCGCGGGGCCTGGTGGAGCTGTGCCGGCTCGTCCCGGTGTTCTGCTCGGCGGCCCTGGCCGTGCTGACGGTGGCGGCGCTCTGCGCACTGGGTACCGGGGACGGTCCGGGGATCGCGGGCGCGGCGCTGCTGTCCGGGCTGGTCCTGCTCGCGGCCGGTGCGGCCGCGTGCGCGGTCACCGTGGCGGCGAAGTGGCTGCTGGTGGGGCGGCACCGGGCGGGAGAGCACCCGTTGTGGAGCGGCTTCGTGTGGCGCAACGAGCTGGCCGACACCTTCGTCGAGGTGCTGGCCGTGCCGTGGTTGGCCGGATCCGTGCCCGGTACGCCGGTGCTGGCCCTGTGGTTGCGCGCGCTCGGGGCCCGGATCGGCCGGGGCGTGTGGTGCGAGAGCTACTGGTTGCCCGAGACGGACCTGGTGGTGCTCGGCGACGCGGTCAGTGTGAACCGCGGCTGCGTGTTGCAGACGCACCTCTTCCACGACCGGATCTTGAGGACGGATACTGTGGTCCTCCGTGAGGGCTCCACCCTGGGGCCGGGCGGCATCGTCCTGCCCGGGAGTACGGTCGGTGCCCACAGCACACTGGGTCCCGCCTCTCTCCTGATGGCCGGGGAATCCGTCCCCGCCGACACCCGTTGGCTGGGCAACCCGATCGAGGCGTGGCGGGCCTGAGAGGGCCCGAGCACAGCGCAGGGAGCGGAATGAGCGGCCAGAGAACAGCGGCATCGGACCCGTACTTTCCGGCCAATGGCGACCCTCGTTACCGTGTGCACCGCTACGAACTCGCTCTGGAGTACCGTCCCGGCCCCAACCGGCTGGCGGGGACGGCCCGACTCAGCGCGATCGCCGGGCGGGCACCCCTCGCCGAGTTCCACCTGAACCTGGCGGATTTCCGGATAGGCCGGGTGCTGGTGAACGGCCGGGCGCCGCATTTCGCCCACCGCGGCGGAAAGCTGCGGGTCCGGCCCGCCAAGCCGCTCGCCGCCGGAGCAGCCTTCACGGTGGAGGTGCACTGGGCGGGCAATCCCAAGCCGGTCCGCAGCCCCTGGGGCGGCATCGGCTGGGAGGAGCTGACGGACGGCGCCCTGGTGGCCAGCCAGCCGGTCGGCGCCCCCTCCTGGTACCCGTGCAACGACAGGCCTGCGGACAAGGCCTCGTACCAGATCTCGGTCAACACCCCGTCCGCCTACACGGTGGTGGCCGGCGGCCGGTTGCTCACCCGCACGACGAAGGCCAGCACCACCACCTGGGTGTACGAACAGTCCGCGCCGACCTCCAGCTATCTGGTGGGCCTGGCCATCGGCGCGTACCAGACGGTGCTGCTCGGCGACCCCGGTCTCGGCTGGGTGCCGCAGACCGCCCACGTGCCGGCCCACCTGCTGCCGCGCTTCTCCCGCGACTTCGCCCGGCAGCACGCCATGATGCGGTTGTTCGAGGACCTGTTCGGCCCCTACCCGTTCGGCGAGTACGCGGTCGTGGTGGTCGACGAGGAACTGGACGTGCCGGTGGAGGCGCAGGGGTTGTCGCTCTTCGGCGCCAACCACGTGGACGGTGCTCGCGGTTCGGAGCGGCTCGTCGCCCACGAGCTCGCGCACCAGTGGTTCGGCAACAGCGTGACCATCGCCGACTGGCGCCACATCTGGCTGAACGAGGGCTTCGCGAAGTACGCGGAATGGCTCTGGTCGGAGCACTCCGGCGGCCGCACCGCGCACGCGCTGGCCCTCGGCGCGCACCGACTGCTGTCGTCGCAGCCGCAGGACCTCACGCCGGCGGATCCCGGTCGCAAGCTGATGTTCGACGACCGGCTGTACCAGCGCGGGGGTCTCGCCGTGCACGCGGTCCGCTGCGCCCTGGGCGACGGCGCGTTCTTCCGGATGTTGCGCGACTGGGCCGCGGCGCACCGCCACGGCGTGGTGACCACCGCGGGCTTCATCGGTCATGTGGCCCGCTACGCGGCCGAACCCGTCGACGATCTGTTCGCGACCTGGTTGTACGACCCGGCGCTCCCGCCATTGCCCTCGCCTCCGCTGCGGCCGCCGGTACCGGCGCGACCCGGCTATCCGCCGGCGAACGGCGAGCCCGCCCGCAAGGGTCGCGGCTCCGCCTGACGAGCGCGCCGATCGAACGCTCCCCGCCTGGCGTACGCGGGCGCGGATCGGGGTAGTCCTGCTGCCGAAGCCGGCGGCGCCGCGCTTCGGGGCCGTCCCGACCGGGCCGGTTCCCCGTGTGGACGAAGGATGTTCAGCATGGCCAGTGGCACCGTGAAGTGGTTCAACTCGGAGAAGGGCTTCGGTTTCATCGCCCAGGAGGGTGGCGGTCCGGACGTGTTCGCCCACTACTCCAACATCTCGGGCTCGGGCTACCGGGAGCTCACCGAGGGGCAGGCCGTCACGTTCGACGTGACCCAGGGGCAGAAGGGGCCGCAGGCCGAGAACATCGTGGTCGCCTGACACACGGAACGCACGGAACCCGGGGCGGGGCCTCACCGGTCGTCGTACCCTCCGGCGCTCCGCCCCGGAGCCGCTCGGCACGGGGAGTTCTCCCGGCGCCCGCGCCGGCCGGTCACCCTGCGGTGGGCGGTCGGGGCGGGCGCCGCGTCATGTGCTCAGACGATGTCCTCGGCGATCTCCGCCTGTTCCCGGGCGTTCCCGTACGCGGACGGGGTGCCGTAGGAGCGTCGGGCGACGTACCACCACACGCTGGCGAGCACCAACACCACGGCCAGGGCGATCACCGCGTAGTTCATCGAGTCGATGGTGACCGGGGACTTCTGCGGGAGGCAGAACAGCACGGTGACGACGGCCACCCAGACGACGGCGATCCAGCCGATCGGCTTGCTCCAGCGGCCGAGGTTCCACGGGCCGGGTTCGAACCGGTTGCCGGCGCGGAGCCGCAGGTAGATCGGGATGGCGTAGGCCGGGGTGATGCCGATGACGTTGATGGCGGTCACGGCGCCGTACGCGGTGGCGGAGTAGAGGGACGGCAGGGCGAGCACGCCCGCGACGACGACGGACAGCCACACCGCGGGGACGGGCGTCTGGGTACGGCTGCTGACCTTGCGCCACAGCGCGGAGCCGGGCAGGGCGTTGTCCCGGCTGAACGCGAAGACCATCCGGCTCGCGGCGGCGACCTCGGCGTTGCCGCAGAAGAGCTGCGCGACGATGACGACGAGCAGCAGGGCGGTCGCGCCGCCGGTTCCGAGGGCGTCGAGGAAGATCTGGGCGGGCGGGACGCCGGTGGCGCTGTTCTGGACGGCCGCGTAGTCCTGGATGGCGAAGGTGAGGCCCGCGAGCAGGGCGAATCCGGCGATCCAGGAGACCCAGATGGCCCGGACGATGCCCTTGGCGGCGGAGACCGAGGCGTTCGAGGTCTCCTCGGAGAGGTGCGCGGAGGCGTCGTAGCCGGAGAAGGTGTACTGGGCGAGCAGCAGGCCGACCGCAGCCACGTAGAACGGGTTGGCCCAGCCGGTGTCGTTGACGAACTCGGTGAACACGAACGAGACCGACTGGTGGTGGTCGGGGATGAAGGCCAGGGCGCCGACGATCACGGCGACGCCGGCCAGGTGCCACCAGACGCTGACGGAGTTGAGCACGCTGACGAGGCGGACGCCGAAGAGGTTGAGCGTGGCGTGCAGCAGCAGGATGCACAGGAAGATCAGGAACGTCGAGCCGGCGGTGGGCACGAAGCCGAACTGGAGGTTGAGGAAGGCTCCGGTGAACAGGGCGGCGCCGTAGTCGATCCCGGCGATGGCGCCGAGCAGCCCCAGCAGGTTCAGCCAGCCCGTGTACCAGCCCCAGCGGCGTCCGCCGAGCCGGTCGGCCATGTAGTACAGCGCGCCCGACGTGGGATAGGCGCTGGTCACCTCGGCCAGGGCGAGGCCCACGCAGAGCACGAAGAGGCCGACACCGATCCAGCCCCACAGCATCACGGCCGGGCCGCCGGTGCCCAGGCCGAAGCCGTACAGGGTCATGCAGCCGGAGAGGACGGATATGACGGAGAAGCTGATGGCGAAGTTGCCGAAGCCGCCCATGCGGCGGGCGAGCACGGGCTGGTAGCCCAGTTCCCTGAGTCGTTCCTCCTCGTCCTGTCGGGGTGGGGCTGCCTTGCGGTCCTGGCGGGATTCCCATGCGGTTCGGGACATGGCGGTACCTCCGGGGGTGGTGGAGCAGGGGGACGGTGGGGCGGCGCGGGGGTGGTGTCGCGGGAGCGGTCCGCGGGGTGGTTCAGTCCCGGCCGGCCAGGCTGCGGGCCTTGGCTTGGAGGAACACCTCCTCGGCGGCTTCCGGGTCGGCCGGATCGCGGGTCCGGTCCGCCCACGGCAGGGTGGTCCAGTACCGGCCGATCGCGTCGAAGACCCGGGAGGCCTCGTCGAACCGGAGGGCTCCCCACAGGGCGTGGGCCAGATGGTTCAGATCGAGCGGGGACGCGTACGTCGGATCGGTGTGGCGGAACCAGACGTCCAGGGCGTGTCCGGCGTCGCGGACGGCGTCCTCTGCGACCCAGTGCAGGTCGAGGGCCTTGTCCTGGCCGCCTTCGCGCCGGTAGCGCTCGACCCGCACGTAGAGCGGCAGCACGTGGACGGCGGACCCGGGCGGAGCGGAACCGGCCGCCCAGTGGACGAGGTTGGAGGCGTCGGAGAGGGGTCGCGCCGTGCGCGCGTACACGAACTGGAGCATCCGGTGGTACGCCTCGCGGTTGTACGGGTCCCGCCGGTCCGCCTCCGCGAGGATGCCCCAGGGCCCGGTGGGCAGCATCGGGCCGGGGGGTGGGAGCCGGTGCTCGTCCATCTGGTGGTGCTCGTCGAGGAGGGCGAGCGCGAGCAGGCAGATCCAGGGCACGGGGTCGGCGGGGCTGAGGGCGGCGGTGGCATTGCAGGCCTGCCACGCCTCCTCCCACAGCTCGTGGGTGCGCGGGTGTCCGGCGCGGTGGGCGCGGACGGCACGTTCGACGGCGACCCGGGTGTGCATCACGGTCGCCGCGAGGCTTCGCGGTTGTTCGGTCCGCCAGGCCTGCACGACGTCGGTTCCGGCGGCGACGGCGGCGAGGACCTGGGTGCGTTGGGTCCACAGCCCCCAGCCGTCCGTCCGTTCGAGTAACCGCTCCATCGAAACCCAGCGGCCGGTGCGCAGGTCCTGTACGGCGAGGCGCAGTTCGTTGTCGTGGCCGGCGGGGTGGTAGACGGGCCGGAAGTCGCCGCCCGCCATCACCTCGTCCCGGTCGACGGGAGGCGGGGTCGTGGGGGACGTGCGGTGGTCGTGTTCATCAGTCCTCGGGTCGCGTGGAGGGTGGGTTCAGTCGGCGTTCGACCGCCACACCGCAGCCGTACCGGCGCCGGGGGTGTGCGAACCGCGTGCGAACCGTGCGCCTGATCCCCGCCGTTGACCCACGGTCGGCATCCTTCCCGTTGATCGGCGATCACTATAGAACGAGTGAGCGCATCCGCATCCGAAAACGTGATCGATCGCAAGTATCAAGTCATGGCCGGCATATGACTTTGCGTCAGCCACGTGAGTGACCTCGCCGGCGGATCTTGACGGGGTGACGTCCGCTGGTGAAGTCTTCCGAACGACGATCAAGCGACCGGAGATCAGACGTGTGGACCCCAGGAGCGGAGCGGTGATGACGGGCCCGGTGCTCGCGGTCGACCAAGGCACATCGGGAACCAAGGCACTCGTCGTCTGCCCGGCACGCGGCGTCATCGGCTCGGGTTCCGTACCGGTGCGCCCCCGTTACCTGCCGGGCGGCCGGGTGGAGGTCTCCCCCTCGGAGCTGCTGGACTCGGTGGTCGAGGCCGGGCGCGCCGCGCTGGCCGCGGCCGGTGAGCCCGTGGTGGCGGTGGGGCTGGCCAACCAGGGCGAGACCGTCCTCGCCTGGGATCCGGCGAGCGGCGAACCGCTGACCGACGCGATCGTCTGGCAGGACCGGCGCTCCGCATCCCTCTGCATCGAACTCGCCCCGCACGCTGAGTGGTTGCGAGAGACGACGGGACTGCCGCTCGACCCGTATTTTGCCGCGCCCAAGATGGCCTGGATACGCCGTCATCTGACCCGCGAGGGTGTGGTGACGACGAGCGACGTGTGGCTGGTCCACCGTCTCACCGGTGCGTTCGTCACCGACGCGGCGACCGCGGGCCGCACCCAACTGCTCGACCTGGAGACCGTCCGCTGGTCGGACGCGGCGCTCGGCGCCTTCGACCTCACGGCGGAACGGCTGCCGGAGATCGTCGACGCGAACACCCTCGTCGGCACCACCACCGCCTTCGGGCCCGAGGTCCCGTTGACGGGACTCCTCGTGGACCAGCAGGCGGCGCTGCTGGCCCAGCGCGTCACCGAACCCGGAACCGCCAAGTGCACCTACGGAACGGGAGCGTTCCTCCTCGCGCAGACCGGACCGCGGCCCCGTCTCAGCGCCTCCGGACTGGTCGGCTGCGTCGCCTGGCGGATCTCCGGACGCACCGACTACTGCCTGGACGGACAGGTGTACACGGCCGCGTCCGCCGTGCGCTGGCTGACCGATCTCGGGGTGATATCGGGCGCCGGGGACATCGACACCGTGGGCGCCGGCGTCGCGGACTCCGGTGGTGTCACCTTCGTGCCCGCGCTCGCCGGACTCGCCGCCCCGTGGTGGCGGGGCGACCTGCGGGGATCGGTCACCGGCCTCGGCCTCGACACCACGGCCGGGCACCTGGTGCACGCCCTGTGCGACGGCATCGCCGCCCAGGTGGCGGAACTCGCGGACGCCGTCGCCGCCGATCTGGGCGAGCCCCTCACATCGCTGCGCGTGGACGGCGGGCTGACCCGTTCCGCGCTGCTCATGCAGGCCCAGGCCGATCTGCTCCGGATCCCCGTCGAGGTCTCGGCGCTGCCCGACGTCACGGCGCTCGGCGCCGGCGCGGTCGCCCGGCTCGGTCTCGATCCGTCACTCACCCTCCACGAGGCCGTCCCGGAGTGGAAACCGGCCGCCGTCTACGAGCCGAGGGCCGACGCCGGGCAGGCCGCGGAACGCCGCGCGCGGTTTCGGACGGCGGTGTCGGCGCTGCTCGCAGACGGGTCGGCATGAGCGTCACCACCTGGGGCGCCCTGCCGGGCGGGGCGTACGACGTGACGGTCGTCGGCGCGGGCGTGGTGGGTGCGGCCATCGCCCGAGAACTGTCCCGACTCCCCTTGCGCGTCGCCCTGGTCGAGGCGTCCGACGACGTCGGTGACGGCACGTCCAAAGCCAACACCGCGATCCTGCACACCGGTTTCGACGCGGTGCCCGGCTCCCTCGAAGCCCGGCTGGTCCGGGAGGGACGGCGACTGCTCACCACGTACGCCGCCGAGAGCGGCATCCCGGTCGAACCGCTCGGGGCGCTCCTCGTCGCCTGGGACGAGGAACAGCGGGCCGCGCTGCCTGGCCTCGCCGACAAGGCCGTGCGCAACGGCTACCGCGCGGCCCGGATCATCCCGGCCGAGGAGGTACGGGCCCGCGAACCCCGTCTGGGACGGGGCGTGACGGGGGCGCTCGACGTGCCGGGCGAGTCCGTCATCTGCCCCTGGACGACCACGCTCGCGTACGCGACGCAGGCCGTCCGCGCCGGCGTCGACCTGCACCTCGGCTGCCGTGTCCGGTCCGTGGCTCCGGGGGATCCGCACACCCTGGCCACGACCCGCGGCCCGCTGCGCACCCGTCACCTGGTCAACGCCGCGGGCCTGTACGCGGACGACATCGACCGGCTCCTGGGCCACGCGGACTTCACCGTGACGCCCCGGCGGGGCCAGCTGATCGTGTTCGACGAACTGGCCCGCGACCTGGTCCGGCACATCCTGCTGCCGGTGCCGTCCGCGCTCGGCAAGGGGGTGCTGGTGTCCCCGACGGTGTACGGGAACGTGATGCTCGGGCCGACCGCCGAGGACCTGGACGACAAGACGGCCACCGGATCGACCGCCGAGGGACTCGCGCTGCTGCGCGACAAGGGCCGGCGGATCCTGCCGGCGCTCCTGGAGGAGGAGGTCACCGCCGTGTACGCCGGCCTGCGGACCGCCACCGAACACGACGACTACGCCATCAGGGCCCACCCCGCACAGCGGTACGTCACCGTGGGCGGGATCCGCTCGACGGGCCTGACCGCCTCGATGGCGATCGCCGCCCACGTGGTGGAACTGCTCGCCGACGGCGGCCTGCCCGTGACCGGCGCGCGCGAGCCGCGGCCGGTACGGATGCCGAACCTGGGCGAGGCGTACCCCCGACCGTACCGTGACGCGCGGCTGATCGAGGCGGACCCGGAGTACGGCAGGATCGTCTGCCACTGCGAGCGCGTGACCCGCGGGGAGATCCGCGACGCGTTCGCGTCGACGATCCCGCCCGCCTCACCGGACGGACTGCGCAGGCGCACCCGCGCCCGGGGCGGCCGCTGTCAGGGCTTCCACTGCGGAGCCGCCGTCCGCGCCCTGTTCGAGGAGGCCGGGCGGTGAACCGTACGGTGGAGGTCCTGATCGTCGGGGCCGGTCCCGCCGGGCTGGCCCTGGCCGCCCGCCTCGCCGGCTCCGGCGCCGGGCGGGTCGAGGTGCTGGAGCGCGAGCAGGAGGCCGGCGGGGCGCCCCGCCACTGCCGTCACGGTCTCGGATGGGACGCCGCGCGGCCGCTCCGTTCGCTGCTCCACGGGCCCTCGTACGCACGGGAGTGCACGGACGCGGCCGTGGACGCGGGGGCCGCGGTCCGTACCGGGGTCAGCGCCACCGGCTGGGCGGGACCCCTGACGCTGGAGACCACGAGTCCGGCGGGTCTGGAGCGGATCACGGCCCGGGCCGTGATCCTCGCGACGGGCGCCCGGGAGCGCCCCCGCAGCGCCCGACTGGTCCCGGGGTCCCGTCCGGCGGGTGTCTTCACCACCGGCGAATTGCAGCAGTGGGTCCACCTCCACGGCGGGTCGGTCGGCCGGCGGGCCGTGGTGGTGGGCGCCGAGCCGGTGGCCCGGCACGCGGTCCGGACCCTGCGGCGCGCGGGTGCGGACGTGGTGGCGATGGTCACCGAACGCCCGCGCGCCGGCGCCCTCCCGGGGGTACCGCTGCTCACGGCCACGACCGTGGCCGAACTGCGCGGCAGGGAACGGCTGTCGGGCGTGGCGGTCCGCCACCGGGACGGCAGGTCGGGGGTCCTCGCCTGCGACACGGTGGTGTTCACCGGCGACTGGATCCCCGACCACGAACTGGCCCGCCGCGGCGGCGTCATCCTGGACCCGGGCACCCGCGGCCCCTGCGTGGACGGGTCCTTCCGTACACGGACACCGGGCGTCTTCGCCGTCGGCAACGCGCTGCGCGGCGTCGAGCGCGCCGCCACGGCGGCCTCGGAGGGCGCCGCCGCAGCACCGGCGGTCCTGGCACGTCTGGCGGGGGCGCCCTGGCCGGACCCGGGTCCGGCCCTGGTCGTGCGGGCCCCGCTGGTGTGGGTGACGCCGAACCGCCTCACGGGCACCACCGGGCGTCCGTTGCTGCTGCGCTCCGGGGAGCCCCTGACCTGCCCGGTGGTGACGGTCGAGCAGGACGGGCGCCGGCTGTGGCGCCGCCGGATCCCCCGCGCGGTGTCCCCGTCCCACTCGCTGCGGCTGCCGGCAGGGTGGACGGCCCGGGTGGACCCGTCGGGCGGACCCGTGGTGGTGTCGGTCGCCTGACGCGTCGGGTGCGATGTCGGCCGCGCGCGGGGAACCTGCCCGGACGCGGACCCGGGGCGGCGCGGTCGCGTGGTGGCCGCGGTCGCGTGGTGGCCGCGGTCGCTTGGTGGCCGCGGTCGCTTGGTGGCCGGTTAACGCCGTCGCGGCGAACCCGCCTGGCATGATCGACCCTCACGTTACTTCCCAGTAGCGCAACCTCCCCCCAACCAGAAGGCCTTACGTACGTGCGCATGCTCGCCAGACGCCTCCTCCTCCCCGGCCTCACCACGCTGGCACTCGCCGCGACCGGTTGTGCCTCGACCACGCACACCGGCGCCGGCGCCGACACCGCGACCCCCGCCCCCCTCACGTCCGAAGCCGACGGCTCGCGCCAACTCGACGTCGCCGCGGCCCCGGTGGACTCCCCCACCCCGACGGCCGTCGCCCGGGCGGACACCGGCGGCGGGAAGGGCGCCCCGAAGGCGTCGACGCTGAAGGTCGCCTCCTACGACCGGAGCACCGGACGGGCCGTCATATCCCGGCCTCCGCAGCCCGTCAAGCCGTCACCGGGCAGCTCGCCGGGCAGCTCGCCGGCACCCGACAAGCCCGTCGCCGTGGGCGACGTCATCGCCAGCGCACCCGCGCCGGGGGCCCCCGACGGGCTCCTCGCGAAGGTCACCGAGGTCGGGGCGAAGACCCCTCTGGGCACCGAGGTCAAGACGGCCTCCACGACGTTGTCCTCCGTCCTCGACGACGACAAGGCCGACGGCAAGGTTCCCGTCGACCCGGCGTCGGTCACGGTCGAACCCCTGATGAAGGGCGTCACGTTCTCCTGGGCCAAGAGCCAGGGGGTCCGGTTCGGCCCCGAGGGCGCGAAGCTGCCCCTGGGCAACCTGCGGCTCGATGTGAACGCCCCCGTCGAGACCGCCCCCGGCGCCCCCGTCTCCGCCGGCGCCTCGGTCTCCGGGTTCGTCCAACTCGCCCCCTCGGTGGAGTTCTCGTACGACGGCTCGGGCGGCTCGGGCCCCCGCTCCGCCTTCCTCGGCATGAGCGGCGACTGGTCCTCCCAGTGGAGTCTCAAGGGTCACGCCGCCGCGAGCACGGGAACCCCCAAGCGCATCCCGTTCGCCAAGCTGCACGGCGCCCCAATCATCCAGGTGGGCCCGGTGCCGGTGGTCGTCACCCTGGACCTGACCTGCTACATCCAGGTGGAGGCGGACGGGCGCGTCACCCTCGACGTCCGGCAGGACGTCAAGGGCGACTTCCGTGTCGGTGGCAGCTACGCGCTGGGCAAGGGCTGGAGCCCGGTCAGCGCCTCGCACGTCCGGAGCACACCGGTCAAGGCCGAGGTCACCGCGAACGGGCGCGTCAAGAGCGCGCTCGGCGCCGAGGCCGCCGTCGGCCTGTACGGAGCCGTGGGCGTGTCCGCGGACTTCGCCCCCTACCTGCGCGGTGAGGCCGACGCCAAGGTGACCGCCTCCACCGACGGGAAGGCCTCCGCGAGCGGTGCGTGGGCCCTCTACGGCGGGTTCGACCTCAGCGGTCAACTCCAGCTGAAGTTGTCCCTGTTCGGCACACCCGCCTTCGAACGCCGCATCCCGCTGGGCGCCCTGAACCGCGAGTGGCCCCTCACGAGCGGCAAGACCGGCCACTGACGCGGCCCCCGAGGTCGCGGCGCCCGGGTACCTCGGGTCCCCGGGCGCTCCGTCACGACGCGGCGCGGATGCGGGCCGCTCGCCCCTGGGGGGCGTGCGTTCGGTGGTGCGCGGGAGCGCGTGCGCCGGTTCGCCGAGCCTGATTGCGCGCCGGCTCTTGCACAGCGCGGCATGCCGAGGTCAGTCTGATGTCGAGACCCCACGACAACCCCGGCGAAGCAGGAGTTGCATGTTCTCTCTCACGGTCGGCCCGCAGGCGCAAGGAACACTGGTGGACACCCTCAGTCAACTGGTCGACGCCGCCGGACTCGTCATCACGCTCCGAAGTCCCGAGAACCGCGAAGACACGATCGGCGCCATAGTCGAGGTGGCTCCGCGCCTCTCCGAGGACCACGACATCAAGGGCAACGGCCTGATCGTCAGCCGCGTCGGCATGTACCGCGTCGTCTGGGGGGTGGTCCACTGCCCCGGCGGGAGCCTCGCCGTGCTGACACCGCTGCCGGAGGAGGGCAGGCAGGAGTACGACGGCTGGGCCAGGCACTTCCGCATCGAGACCCTCGACCCCATCGGCACGCTCTCCGAACGCGGTTACGGGGTGAACGGCGGCGGCAACGGCACCGTCCTCGACGGCGAGTTCGCCCGGGCCTTCTCGCACGCGAGCGTCTGACCCCGAGCCCCCTCGATCCGGGCCGCCGTGATCCGCGTCCGCGCGATACGGGCGTTCGCGATCCGGCGGCCCGGCCCGTCGTCCTCGTCCGCACCCTCAGCCCTCAGCCCTCAGCCCTTCGGAGTGACCTTGTCCAGTCCGTGGACGCCCGACGACGCGCCCTACGATGCCGAGACCGGCGCCGACGAAGAAGTGAACCCCGATGGCCACCGCGCCACCGACATGCCGTCCCTCGGCGATCCCGCTCGCATCGCGCTGCCGGACCCCTTCGCCGAGGCGGACGCCGAGCTGCTGCGCGAGCCGGGCCCCGCGGCCGATCCCGAGCCCGCCGCCGACAGCGACTGACCCGAAGGAAGCCGAGGCGAGCACCCGCCGATGCCACCGACGTTCACCGCCCTCGCCGTGCTGCTGGCGGCCGCCGCTCCCGGATACGCGTTCGTCCGTATCGTCGAGGTCAAAGTCCCCCGGCGACGCCGCAGTTCGGCGATGGAGGTCGTCGACCTGGTCTGCGTCGGGGCCGCCGGCAGCGTCGTCGCCGTCCTCGCGGTACTCGTACTGGCCCGCCACTGGACGGCGTTGTTGCCGCTGGACGGCCTCCTGCGCGGGGCCGTCTACCTGCGCCCGCACGCCTGGCAGGCGATCTGGTCGGCGATCCTCGCACTCGCCGTCAGCGTCGGCCTGTCCGCGGCGGCGGGCCTCGCGGAGACCTGGCGCCGCCGCTCGGCGACCCGCAGCACCTCGGCCTCCGCCTTCCACCGGGTCGCCGAGTCGACGCCCGCCGGCCACCATCCCTTCCTGGCGGTGCACTTGACCGACGGTCGGGTGTGGGAGGGCTTCCTGAAGGGCATGGACGACGATCGGGGCTCGCTCGCCGAGGGTGATCTCGTCCTGCAAGGGCCCCTCGCGCTCACGGTCCCGGGGCAGCGCCGTCTGAGGCATCCCGCCGGGTTCGTCGTGCTGCCGGGCTCGCAGATCGTCCTCGCGTACGGAACCTACCTGCGCCCCGAGCCGCGACTGTCACCGCCCGATGCCACGCCTTCGCCCGGCACGGCGGTCGGCGGCGCTCCCCCGACGACGACCGGACCGACGCCCGCACCGCCCCCACCGCGTCCCCCCGTGTCACCCGTGTCACCCGTGTCACCCGAGGCGAGGTCATGAAGTCAGCCGAAGAGCCCCGACCGGATCCCACCCGCGAGACGCCGACCGGACGAGCCCTCGCCGCCCTCGGCGTCACCGAACCGTCCGGCCCGACCCGACTGCACCACCTGCGCGCTCCGGTCCTGCTCGACCGGTCGCCCGAGGCCGTCGAGGAGGTCCGCCGGATCGCCTCCCGGGCCCTCGCGGAGCGGGACGACGACCTGCTCGGCCGCGCCCACCTCATGCTCGCCCAGTACGCCTGGCAGAAGGACGACTACCCCTCGACGGTCGAACACGCCGACCTCGCCCGCGCCGCCTGCGAGCGGGCCGGCGACCGGGTCGGCGTGGCGCGCGCCGCCCAGTCCCGGGCGAACGTCCTGCGGATCACCTCCGACAAGAGGGCGCCGGAGGCCCTCACCGAGGCCCTGGTGCTGGCCAGGTCCGCCCAGGACGGCGCCACCGAGGCCACGCTCTGGCTGGACCTGGCCCTGGTGGCGCAGAAGTCGGGCGACACCGCCACCTACGCGGCCCGGATCGAGGAGGCCGAGCGCTGCCTGCGGCCCTCGCTCGTCGCGGCCGGGCACGCCGCGCGCAACCTCGGGGAGGTCAAGGAGCAACTGCGTGACGTCCCGGCGGCGCGGGACCACTACGGCCGGGCCGTGCGCCTGTACCAGGACGCCGACGCACCGGCATCCGTGACCGCCACCGCCCTGCTGTGGTGGGGTCGCACCGAACGCGTCCAGGGCGACGCCGAGCGCAGCCGGGAGCTGTTGGAAGCCGCCGTGCGGAGGGCGACCTCGGGGGGCGGCGACCTGGTGGCCGAGGCCGAGAGCCGCCGCGAACTGGCACTGGCCGACACCCTCGCGGGGAACCTGCGCGCGGCCATGGACGGCTACCGGCGCGCACGCCTCGCGCTGGAACGGACGGGCGGGGACAACCCGCTGACGCTCGCCAACATCGAGTTCGAACTCGGTGAACTCCTCGGGGTGTTCTCCGACCCCGAACGCTGCCGCACCCGCTTCGAGGAGGCGTACCGCTGGTACGAGTCGGCGGACGAGCCGCGCGGACTCCACAACAATTCACGGGAGTTGGCGGGCCTGGCCATGGACGCCGGCGATCTGGTCGACGCCCGCGCCCTGTTGACGCGCGCCGTCGCCCCGTTGGGGCGGCAGACCGCCGATCCCATGAACCGGCTGCGCATGCTCACCTCGCTCGGCCGGCTGCTGTCCCTGGAGGCTCCGGGCGCCGCGGATCCCGATCACCACCGCCGTCGCGCCGGCCGGGTACTGGCCGCCGCGCTGGAGGGGTTCGAACGGCTCGGGCAGCTGCGCAACCAGGCGCTGGTCCTGCTCACCGCCCTGCGCGGTGGCATCGGGGTGGGCGGTCGCGCGCCGATGGAGGCCGGCGAGGAGGCGATCCGCCGGTACACCGAGGCCAATGACCGGCTGGGCGCGATCGAGGGCCGACTGGCCCTGGCGCTGGCCTGGCTGGTGAGGGGTGACGGGCAGCGCGCGCTGGCCTGCGGGCGCGGTGCGCTGCTCGCGGTCGAGGACGTCCGGGCCACCTCACCGGACGCGGTCACCCGGGCCGGCTTCCTCCACGGCACGCGGTCCGCGGCGCTCCCGTTGCTCGTGCTCGCCGTGGCGGAGGATCCCGCCTTCGCCGAGCGGTGGCTGGAGTCCGCACGCGACTGGGCCATCACCGGCGCCCTGCGTACCGGCGCCGCCGATCTCTCCCCGGCGTTCCGGCGGCTGCACGCCGACCTGCGGCGGCACGAGGAGGAACGGCCGCCGGCGAAGGCCCCGGCCGGGGAGCGGGAGGCATGGCACACGGCCCATCGGAACCTGCACCAGCAGCTCTTCTTCGCCTTCACGCAGTCCCTGCCCACCACCGAACAGCGCTCCGCGTCCCGTACCGGCGCGGACGCTCCCGGAACCGGGGACGGGCAGGACGGCCGGCATCCGCTCCGCGGGGACGCGTACGCCCTGTACGTCGAGCCGTTCACCGGGGCGGACGGGGCCGTCGAGGTCGTCTCGGTCTGCCGGCATCCGGACGGATCCCTCGAAGCGACGCACGGCCCGCTGCCGGCCGACGCCGCCGCGCTGCTCGCCCGGTTCCGGGACGACGAGGGCACCGGCGGGGAGGCCGGCCGGGGCGGTTCCGGCCCCGCTCGGGCGGATGCCGGTTGGTCCGGGTTGGCCGACCGTCTGCTGCCGGACCGGTTGCGTTCCGTCCTGGGCGCGGCCTCGACGACGGATCCGATCCGGCTGTTCGTCCTTCCCGCGAACGAGCTGTGGAACGTCCCCTACGCAGCCCTTCCCCTGAGCGCGGGCGCAGGCGCGGAACAGCTCGTCGACAAGGCCGTGGTCACCCTGACGCCGTCGATGCGCGTGCTCGCGGCCCGGCGGGAGCAGTCCGTCCCCGAGCCCGCGCGGAAGGCCGATCGTTCGATCGTCGGTCTGTTCTCGACGGACGCGCCCCGGGGAGGGGACGAACTGCGGAGGCTCGGTGAGTTCTCGCGCGTGCGGCACGTCGCCACCTATGCCGAGTTGGCGAGCGCGCTGGCCGACGGGTCGGCGGATCTGCTCTACTGCGCCGCGCACGGCGAGGCGGGTCACCGTCCCGGGCAGGACATCCTCACCGAGGCGGGCGCGCTCAACGACTGGTCGGTGCTGGAGCTGGCGGTGCCCGCCACCGTCGTGCTCGGCTGCTGTGGCAGCGGCCGCGTCTGGCACCAGCAGGGCAGCGAGCCGTCCGGCCTGGCCCTCGGTTTCATGCTCGCCGGCGCCCGGCAGGTGGTCGCGCCCCTGAAGCGGGTGCACGGCAGTGCCTGCGCGGCGCTCCTGCCCGAGCTGGCGGAGCGTGTCCTGGACGGCCAGGCGCCCGCGGCCGCGTTGCGCGACCTCCAGCGTCACGCGCGCGACGGCGCCGTCACGCCGCGGTTGCGGGAGGAGTGGCACCTGTTCCACTGCGTCGGCGCCGGCGGGTGACGCCCGCGCGGCCGGGCCGGCGCGACCTCCGTCCGGCCGCCCGTCCCCGCACCGGCCGCCGAGGGACGTGACCCTCCGCAGGTCACGGCACGTCGGCGAGCGGCGGGTGAACGGCGGAACGGAACCGGTCCGGGCAGCGCGGGACGTCGCAACAGGCACATCGGCGGCTTCGGGAAGATAGTGAGATCAGGGGGATCTCCTTCGTCTGGGGACGCACATGGACCGATACCCGCCCATCGCCGAGCACGGCCTCATAGGCGACCTGCAAACCGCAGCGCTGGTCACGTCGCGGGGCGTCGTCGACTGGTTCGCGGCACCGCGCTTCGACTCGCCCAGCATCTTCGCCTCCCTGCTCGATCACGACCGGGGCGGTTACTTCCGACTCGCGTCCCACGATTCCCAGGCCACGTGCAAGCAGCTCTACTACCCGGACACCGCTCTCCTGGTCACCCGGTTCATGTCGCCCGACGGGGTCGGCGAGGTCATCGACTGGATGGCTCCGAACACCGGCAGCACCGCCGCGGACCGGCACACCCTGATCCGGACCGCGCGCACGGTGCGGGGAACCGTCAGCTTCGACCTGGAGTGCCGCCCGCGCTTCGACTACGCCCGCGCCTCCCACGAACTCGACCTGGCGCCGGGGATCTCCACCTTCCGCGCGCCCGGCGTGACCGCGTTCCTGCAAAGCACCTTTCCCCTGGAGCGGGACGGTGACGATCTCCGCGGGTCGGTCACGCTGAACGTCGGGGAGACGGCGGCGGCCGTCCTCACGGTCTGCGGCACGGGCGCCGAGGCACCGCCTCCGCTCAGCGTCGAGGGGATCACCCAGGAGCTCTGGGACTCGGCGGACTTCTGGCAGAAGTGGGTGCGCGGCTCCAACTACCGGGGCCGCTGGCCCGACATGGTGAACCGTTCCGCGATCACCCTGAAGCTGCTCACCTACGCTCCCAGTGGCGCCCCGGTCGCCGCAGCCACCATGGGCCTGCCCGAACAGGTCGGCGGCGAACGGAACTGGGACTACCGCTACACCTGGGTGCGCGACGGTTCGCTGTCCGTCCGGGCGTTGCTCGACCTCGGCTTCGTCGACGAGGCCAACGCCTTCGTGCACTGGCTCGGTGACCGCCTGCGCGAGACGGAGGGCAAGCCCGGCGAACCCCTGCAGATCATGTACCGGGTCGACGGGGAGCCCCTGCTCACCGAGGAGATCCTCGGGCATCTGGAGGGCTACCGCGGCTCGGCTCCGGTGCGGCTCGGCAACGCGGCCTCGGACCAGTTGCAGCTGGACATCTACGGCGAGGCGCTCTACGCCCTGTCGGCGGGGCACGAGGTCGCCGCCCAGGCCGGCTACCGCGGCTGGAAGGTGCTCTCCCGCACGCTGGACTGGCTGGCCGACTCCTGGGACCGCCCCGACGAGGGCATCTGGGAGACGCGCGGTGGCCGCAAGGACTTCACGTACAGCCGGGTCATGTGTTGGGCCGCCTTCGATCGCGGTCTGAAGCTGGCGAGCGAGTTCAGCCGGCCCGGCGACACCGAGCGCTGGCGGACCGCCCGCGACGCCGTCATCGAGCAGGTGATGGAACGCGGCTGGAGCGAAGCCGCCGGGGCCTACGTGCAGCACTACGGCGGCCAGGACGTCCTGGACGCCTCCCTGCTCCTCATGCCGCGGGTGGGGTTCGTGAGCCCCCGGGATCCGTCGTGGCTGTCCACCCTGGACGCCATGGACCGCACGCTGGTGTCCGACAGTCTCGTCTACCGGTACGACCCGGCGGCCTCTCCGGACGGACTGCGGGGCTCCGAGGGCACGTTCAGCCTCTGCACCTTCCTGTACGTGGACGCGCTCGCCCGGGCGGGGCGGCTGCGTCCGGCCCGGTATACGTTCGAGAAGATGCACACCTACGCCAACCACGTCGGTCTCTTCGCCGAGGAGGTGGGTCCCAGCGGCGAGCAACTCGGCAACTTCCCGCAGGCCTTCACCCACCTGTCGCTCATCACGGCGGCCTGCACGCTCGACGAAGCCCTCGACCGGCAACGCGACTGACGTGGCCGGCGAAGCGGTGCCCGCGGGGCCCCGGCCGCGGCCGGGAGCCCCACCACGCCAGAGTCCCGCCGCATTCGAAGCGCTCTACCGCCGCCTGCGGGACCGGGCGACGAGCGATGTCCGGGGCGCGGTGGCCACGATCACGCCCGAGCACGTCAGGGCGGCGGCGAACGAGATCCGGACCGGCCGGACGGTGACGCTCGCGGCGCCGATCGAGACCCGGACCTCCCCCGACAATCCGGAGCCGGCCGCCCACAGGCTGACCGGCCCGGCCCGGAGCGAGGTCCACGCGCACGGACTCCACTTCGCCCTGGACCACTTCGGGATGAACGTGCACGGCAACGCCGACAGCCATCTCGACGCCCTCTGCCACGTCGTCTACGACGGGACCCTGCACGGCGGCGTCGACGCGGCCACGCTCACCCCCGAGGGTGCGGTGGCCCTGTCGGTGGACTCGGTCAGGAACGGCATCGTGGGCCGCGGGGTCCTGCTCGACATCCCGCGGCTGCGCGGGGTGCCGTGGCTGGAACCCGGTGACCACGTCACCGCCGACGACCTGTCGGCCGCCGAGCGCAGCCAACGGGTCGAGGTCGGCGAGGGCGACCTGTTGTTCGTCCGGGTCGGCCACCGACTCAGACGCACCGAGCTGGGCCCCTGGGACGCCGCGAGCTCACGCGCCGGTCTGCACCCGACGGCGATGGAGTTCCTCGCCGACCGCCACGTCGCCCTGCTGGGCGGGGACGGCAACAACGACACGGCGCCGAGCATCACGGAAGGCGTGGACTTCCCGGTGCACGTCCTGGGCGTGCACGCCCTCGGGTTGTACCTCCTGGACTACCTCCGGTTCGAGGACGTGGTGCCGCTCTGCGAGCAGGCGGGCCGCTGGTCGTTCTTCTGCGTGGTCGCGCCACTGCGCCTGCCCCGGGCCACCGGCTCACCGGTCAACCCCATCGCCGTCCTCTGACCGCCGGTCCGAAGGCGGGCAACCCCGCACCATCGACAGCAAGGTGGCCGCCATGGCCGACAACCAGCGATACGACGTCATCGTCATCGGCACCGGAGCCGGCGGCGGCACCATCTCCCACCGCCTCGCCCCGAGCGGGAAGCGCATCCTGATCCTGGAGCGCGGCGGGTACCTTCCCCGGGAACGCGACAACTGGGAGTCCACCGCGGTCTTCGTCAAGGGCAAGTACCGGGCACCGGAGTTCTGGTACGACAAACACGGTGACCGGTTCCCGCCCGAGGTCAACTACTACGTCGGCGGGAACACCAAGTTCTACGGCGCCGCGCTGTTCCGGCTGCGCCCCGAGGACTTCGGCGTGCTGCGCCACCACGGCGGGCTCTCGCCCGCCTGGCCGATCGGCTACGCGGACCTGGAGCCGTACTACACCGAGGCGGAACACCTCTACCTCGTGCACGGCCGGCACGGCGAGGACCCCAGCGAGGGGCCCGTCAGCGCGCAGTACGCCTACCCGCCGGTGGAGCACGAGCCGCGGATCCGGCAGCTCAGCGAGGACCTCACGGACCACGGGCTGCACCCCTTCCACCTGCCGATCGGGGTGAACCTCGTCCAGGACGAGCAGGGCCGCGCCACCCACGACAGCGTGTGCATCCGCTGCGACCGGGTGGACGGCTTCCCCTGCCTGCTCGGCGGCAAGGCGGACGCGCAGGTGATCTGTGTCGACCCCGCCCTGCGGCACGACAACGTGGAGATGATCACCGGTGCCGATGTCCGCAGGCTGGAGACCGACGCCGGCGGCGGCACGGTCACCGAGGTCGTCGCGACGATGGAGGACGGCTCGGAGGCGCGTTTTCGCGCCGACATCGTGGTGGTGGCGTGCGGCGCGGTGAACTCCGCGGTGCTGTTGCTGCGTTCCGCGAACGAGCGGCACCCCGGCGGCCTGGCGAACAGTTCGGACACGGTCGGCCGGCACTACATGCGGCACAACAACCTGGCGCTGATGGCGGTCTCGAAGGAACCGAACAACACCCGCTTTCAGAAGACCCTCGCCCTGAACGACTGGTACCTGGGCGCCGACGACTGGGACTTCCCGCTCGGCGGCATCCAGATGTTGGGCAAGTCCGACTCGGACCAGATCAAGGGCGAGGCGCCCCACTGGGCCGGACTGCTCTCGCCCGACATGCCGTTCGAGGTGATGGCCCACCACGCGGTGGACTTCTGGCTGTGCGGCGAGGACCTGCCCCAGCCGGAGAACCGCGTCACCCTCGACGGGAACGGCGACGTCCACCTGGCCCTCGACGAGAAGAACAACATCGAGGGGCTGAAGCGGCTGCGGCACAAGCTGCGGGGGATGCTCGACTCGCTCGGCATGCATCCGCACCATCTGCTCCCCCACAGCCTCTACCTGCACAAGGGGATGCCGATCGGCGCCACCGCCCATCAGGCCGGCACCGTCCGTTTCGGCACCGACCCGGGCACCTCGGCGCTCGACGTGAACTGCAAGGCCCACGACCTCGACAACCTCTACGTGGTGGACACCAGCTTCTTCCCGAGCATCGGCGCGGTGAACCCGTCCCTGACCGCCATCGCGAACGCGATGCGCGTCGGCGACGTCATCGCCGAGCGCCTGGGTTGAGGCGCGGTGGCCCGGGCAACGGCCCGTGCGGCGCCGACCGTCGTCGTGGCCATGGGCGTCTCGGGCTCCGGCAAGAGCACGCTGGGGCGGCTCCTCGCGGGGCGGCTCCACGTGCCCTTCGCGGAGGGTGACGACTTCCACCCTGCCGCGAACGTCGCCAGGATGGCCGCCGGGCACCCGCTCGACGACGCGGACCGCGAACCGTGGCTGGCGAGCCTCGCCGCGTACATCGGCGCCACCACCCGGGCCGGGCAGGGCGTCGTGATCTCGTGCTCGGCGCTCAAACGCACCTACCGGGACCGCTTCCGGTCCGCCGGTCCGGGCGTCTGGTTCCTGTACCTGGAGCTGGACCGGGACGTGGCCCGCGCTCGCGTGGCGCGTCGGGCGGGGCACTTCATGCCGGTCGCGCTCCTGGATTCGCAGTACGAGGCCCTGGAGCCCTTGGAGGCCGACGAACCCGGGCTCACCGTCCACGCGGACACGGCCGCCGACGCGGTCCTCGCCCGGGCCCAGGCGGCGATCGCGGGCTTCGAGGGCCGGGGCCGGGTGGGGGGCGGATAGCTGACCGAGGGCGGATAGCGTACGGGCCTCGGGCCTCGGGCCAGAAGGTGTCGTCGATCCGTCCCGTGTGTAGCGTCGTATGTGGTCCAACCCTGGGGGCGTCATGGTCCTCGACCTCATGCTCATCGGGCTCGCCATCGCTCTCGATCCGCTGCCCATCATGGCGTTCGTGCTGGTGGTGACATCGGCGAGGGGCGTGTGGAAGGGGCTCGTCTTCATCCTGGCCTGGCTCGCCTGTCTGGTCACGGTGATCGCCCTCGTGCTCCTGGTGACCGGCGGCCAACCCCCCGCGCCCCGTTCCCCGCCCGGTGTGGCGGCGCTGGCGGTCAAGTTGGCCATCGGGGTCGGGCTCGTCGCCTACGGCCTGCGCCGCCGCCGCATGATGCGGCGGGCGCGCGCGGACGCGGCGGGCGACGGGGACGCGAGGACCTCGTCCGCCGGCGCGGGCGGTACGGGCACCCTGCGCGGCCTCGACGCGGCGGACGAGCCCTCCGCGGCGACCGCCTCGGTCATGGATTCGCCGACGCTGTGGGGGTCGGCCGCCCTGGCGGTACTGCTCCAGCCGTGGGGCCTGGTCGCCGCGGGCGCGGTGACCGTGCTCGACGCGAACACCTCGCATCCGGCCACCTTCGTGGCGCTGTTCGGCTTCTGTCTCCTGGCCAGCGCCGGTCTGCTGTCCGCCGAGCTGTACATCGTCCTCGCGCCCGAGGTGGCCCAGGTACGGCTGCACAGGCTGCGCGCGTGGTTGATGGGCCACAAGGAGCAGGCGATCGTGGTCGGCTCCCTGGTGCTCGGCCTGTGGCTCACGGCGAAGAACATCTACCTCTTGACGGGTTGACGACCCGTTCCCGCCCTCGCCTCGGCGGCCCGACGACCCGCCGAACCGGCGACCGGACGGAAGCCGGACATGCGGAGGCACCGGGGCGGTGTTGGAATGGCAGTAGACGACGTCCGCCCCTGCCCCGCGCGTGCCGGACCGCACGGCCCGCGCCCGCCGCCGCCGGAACGTCCTCCCCACACCCAGCCCGACGGGAGCAACCATGAGCAGCGAGGTCGAGGAACGTACCGGAGGCGGATCCATCGAGGACATGGGCCCGGTGGACTATCTCGTGATCGAGTTCCCGGGAAACCGCATGACGGGTGAGGGGTTCCCCCTGCTCGTCGATCTCGTGGATCGCGGCGTGATCCGCATCCTCGACCTCGTCTTCGTCCGCAAGGACGTCGACGGATCGGTGATGGCGGTGGAACTGCGCGACCTCGGCGACGAGGTGGACCTCTCGGTCTTCGAGGGGGCGTCCTCCGGTCTGCTGGACCAGGGCGACATCGACGACGCCGGCGTCGCCCTGGAGCCGGGCAACTCGGCGGGGATCATCGTGTACGAGAACAGCTGGGCGGCGCCCTTCGCCCGCGCCATGCGGCGTGCCGGCGCCCAGCTCGTGGCGGCCGGGCGGATTCCCGTCCAGTCGCTGCTCGCGACGCTGGACGCCATGGAGGACCCGACCGACGGACTCTGAGGTCGGCCGCGGCCGACTCCGCCCAGCTTGGAGATGAGCATCATGGCCCCACTTCTTCGCGGGATCGCCCGTACCGCCGTCGTCGCCGGAACGGCGACCGCGGTGTCCAACCGTGTGTCCCGGCGGCAATCCGGCCGGTGGGCGGATCAGGACGCCCAGGCGCAGGCGGCGCCCGCCCCCCAGGCGGCTCCGGTCGCGGACCCGGCCGACGAGATGAGCAGCAAGATCGACCAGCTGAAGGAACTCGGCACCCTCAAGGAGCAGGGGCTGCTGACCGAGGAGGAGTTCGCCGAGCAGAAGCGCAGGATCCTCGGCTGACCCCGAAGGCGTACGGACGGTGTGGCGCTCAGCGGTGCCACACCGTCCGCAGGCGCAGGCTGTCGTAGATCGGGGTGCTGCCCAGCCGGTCGGCGGCCAGGGTCGCGGCGAAGCAGGCGGTCATCAGGGGAGGCGGCAGCGAGGTCGCGCCGGTCATCTCGACCACGAGCACGATGCCGGTGACGGGGGCGCGGACGACGGATGAACTTGGCCGGCAGCAGCCGCGGCGGCCGGGGGGACCGTTCACCCCGCCACACGGCCTCGACGTCCTGGATGCCACTGCCGGCCGCCAGGGGGACCCGCAGGGCGATGGCGCAGGCCACGGCGGCGCCGGTGGCCGTGAGGACGGCCGGCACGAGCGGGCCGAAGGCGCCCAGCTGCTCCGACGCCTCCACCAGCGACCCGCGCAGTTCCGCCGCCCGCGCGAGGCACCAGCGGAAGCCCCCGCCGACCAGCCCGACGAGGCAGCCCGCGACCGCCGCGACGAGGTGGACGGCCATCCGGCCGCGGGACGCACGGGGCATGCAGTGACCTCCACCAAGCCGTGACCCGCGTCCGTCGGGCCGTCGCGTCCGTCAGAGACTGGCCCGAGGTCCGCATGCCGTTTCGGACCTCGCCACGACCGCGCCGAAACCGTCCCCGACCGGCCAACGGGCGGGCGGCGTTTCCCTGCGGGGCGCGGGGTCCGCGACATCGACGATCGGTGGCCGCCAGGACACCGGTCAACGGGTGAAAGCGTGATAAGCCATCATTTCCACCCGTGTGCCTTCCCGGCCCTTCGCGAAGGGGGAATTCGTTGTCGAACGATCCACCGACCGGCCCTCGTTCTCGCACAGACAAGGTGGTCTTCGGCGTCACGGCCGTTCTGACCCTGGCCTTCGTGCTGTGGGGCGCCCTGGCCACCGATTCGCTGGAGAGCGTGTCGAGCAGCCTGTTGAAGGGGCTCATCCACAACGGCGGCTGGGCCTTCATGCTCGCGGCCACGGGCTTCGTGGTCTTCGCCCTCTGGCTGGCCATCAGCCGCTACGGCCGGATCCGCCTCGGCCGGGAGAACGAGACGCCGGAGTTCCGCACCGTGTCGTGGGTCGCGATGATGTTCAGCGCCGGCATGGGCATCGGCCTCATGTTCTACGGCGTGAGCGAACCGCTGGCGCACTACGGGACGCCCCCGCCCGGCACCCACCCGGTCGATTCCGCCGAACGCATGCAGACGGCGATGGCCACCACGCTCTTCCACTGGACGCTCCACCCGTGGGCGATCTACGCCGTCGTCGGACTCGCCATCGCCTACAGCACCTTCCGGCGCGGCCGGCGCCAGACGATCAGCGCGGTGTTCGAGGCGCTCATCGGCTCCCGGTACGCGCACGGCGGCGCGGGTCGCGTCATCGACATCGTCGCGATCTTCGCGACCCTCTTCGGTTCGGCGGCCTCCCTGGGCCTGGGCGCCCTGCAAATCGGCAGCGGCTTCCGCGAGCTCGGCTGGATGAGCACCGTCAGCACCACGCTCCTGGTCGCCATCATCGCCGTGCTGACCGTGGCGTTCGTGGCGTCCGCGGTCTCCGGGGTGGAACGCGGCATCCAGTGGCTGTCGAACATCAACATGGTGCTCGCCCTCGTCCTCGCGGCCTTCGTGTTCGTCGCCGGGCCCACCATCATCGTGCTCGACCTGCTGCCCACGTCGCTCGGCGCCTACCTCGGCGACCTGCCGCAGCTGATCGGCCGCACGGAGGCGACCGGTGGTGGTGGCGTAGCCGGTTGGCTGGGTAGTTGGACCGTCTTCTACTGGGCGTGGTGGATCTCCTGGACGCCGTTCGTCGGCATGTTCATCGCCCGCATCAGCCGCGGCCGTACGATCCGTCAGTTCATCGGCGGCGTCATCCTGGTTCCGAGCACGGTCAGCCTGCTGTGGTTCGCCGTGTTCGGCGGCACGGCGATGAAGCTCCAGGAGAGCGGCAGGCTCGGCAAGGAGACCACGCCGGAGGGGCAGCTCTTCGGGTTGCTGCAACAGTTCCCCGTTCCCACCCTGATGAGCCTGCTGGTGATGGTCCTCGTCGGCATCTTCTTCGTCTCCGGCGCCGACGCCGCGTCCATCGTGATGGGCACGCTGTCACAGAAGGGCACCTTCGAACCGGCCCGACTGGTGGTCGTCTTCTGGGGCGTGGTCACCGGGGCCGTCGCCGCCATCATGCTGCTCATCGGCAACGGCGAGGGCGACGCGCTCGCCGGGCTGCAGAACCTGACGATCCTCGTGGCGGCGCCGTTCACCGTGGTGATGATCGGCATGTGCGTGGCCCTCATGCGCGATCTGCGCCGGGACCCGCTGATCGTCCGGGGGGAGATGGGCAAGGAGGCCGTGGCCCAGGCCGTGGTCGCCGGCCACGAGGAGTACGACGGCGACTTCGAGATCCGCATCGGGCCGGGCACCGGCCCGACCCCCACCGGGCCCCGCCCGCCGTCCCCGCTCGACGAACAGCCGTAGGCCCTGCCGTCGCGGTCTCGCCCGACCCGCGGCGCCGCTTCGACGACCGGGAGGCGGGCGGGAGGGGGCGGGAGGGCCCGGCGGCGTGCGCGGCCGGGCCCTCCCCCGACTCAGAAGTTGATCATGTGTCCGGCCAGTCCGTGGACGGCCTCCTTGACCGCCTCGCCCAGCGTCGGGTGGGCGTGCACGTTGCGGGCGACCTCGTGCACGGTCAGGTCCCACTGCTGGGCCAGGGTCAGCTCCGGCAGCAGTTCGGTGACGTCGGGCCCGATCAGGTGGGCGCCGATGATCTCCCCGTGGGTGGCGTCGCTGATCAGCTTGACGAAGCCGACCGGGTCGCCCAGGCCGTGCGCCTTGCCGTTGGCGGTGAAGGGGAACTTGGCGACCTTGACGTCGAAGCCCTTCTCCTTCGCCTGGGCCTCGGTCCAGCCGAAGCTGGCGATCTGCGGCTGGCAGTAGGTGGCGCGCGGGATCATCGGGTAGTCGAGTTCCATCGTCTCGGCGTCGGCGATGGTCTCGGCGGCGATGACGCCCATGGCCTCGGCGGTGTGGGCCAGCATGAGCTTGGCCGTGACGTCCCCGATGGCGTAGATGTTCGGGACGGAGGTGCGGCAGCGGCCGTCGACGTCGATCGCCCCGCGCTCGGTGACGCGTACGCCGGTGGCTTCGAGGCCGTAGCCGGTGACGTTCGGCGCGAAGCCGATCGCCTGGAGCACCTTGTCGGCCTCCAGCACCTTCGGTGCGCCGTCCTTGCCGGTGACGTGCACGCGGACCCGCGGGCCGGACTCGTCGACGGACTCGACCCGGGTCGAGGTCAGCACGTCGATCCCGAGCTTGCGGTACTGCTTGGCGAGTTCGGCGGAGACGTCCGCGTCCTCCAGCGGTGCGATCCGGTCGAGGAACTCGACGATGGTGACCTTCACACCGTAGTTGTGCAGGACGTAGGCGAACTCGATCCCGATGGCGCCCGCGCCCGCGATCACGACGGACTCCGGGACGTCCTGGGCCAGGATCTGCTCCTCGTACGTCACGACGCGCTCGCTGCGTCGGGTTCCGGGCAGCAGCCTCGGGGTGGCGCCGGTCGCGATGACGCACTGGTCGAACGCCACCTCACGGGTGCCGCCGTCCGGTTGGGCGACCCGGAGGGTGTTCGCGTCGAGGAAGGTGCCCCGCCCGTCGATCTCGGTGATGCCGTTCTTCTTCATCAGGTAGTGGACGCCCTTGACCCGGCCGTCCGCGACCCGGCGGCTGCGGTTGAACGCCTCTCCGTAGTCGAAGCTGACCTTGCCCTCCACCTTGATGCCGAAGGTCTTGGCCTCGTGGGTGAAGAGGTGGGCGAGTTCGGCGTTGCGCAACAGCGCCTTGGTCGGGATGCATCCGACGTTCAGGCAGACACCGCCCCAGTACTTCTCCTCCACGACCGCGACCCGCCGTCCCAGTTGGGCGGCGCGGATCGCGGCCACGTATCCGCCGGGTCCCGCGCCGAGTACCACGACGTCGAAGCGCTCGTCCATGTGCGTTCCTCTTCTGTCGGACCACGTGTCAGGGCCTGTGCCGGGACACATCCGTCGACCCTAGGCCGTGCCGGTCGACGGCGGGGGCCGGGGGCCGGTACTGCAACGGGGGGAGGAGCGCGAGGCGTGCACCGGCGGGCACTCGTTCGGGCCGCATCCTGACCTCTCGTACGGTCGGCACGGCGTCACCCGGTCGGCCCTTCCCACCCCGCTGCGCGGTCCCCCGCACCGCCCCGAACCCACGGAGAACCATGGCCGAGCCCGCCGCCCCTCAGGCCACTGCCGCGACGCTGGTGCGCCGCCCCCGGTTGTGGCTGGTGCCCACGGTCCTCACGGGGCTGCTCGCCCTGCTGCTGTCCCTGCTGTACATGGGCGGGATCGTCAACCCCAACCGGGACTTGCACGACCTGCCGATCGCCTTGGTCAACGACGACACGGGCAAGCCGCCGGCCGGGCAGAGGGAGAACCTGGGCGCGCAGGTCACGACCGCCATCGCCGCCGACACCGGCGGGGACAAGGCCGATTGGCGCACGCTCACCCGCGCCCAGGCCCAGGACCAGCTCGACTCCGGCAAGGTCTACGGCGCGTTGGTCGTGCCGGCCGGGTTCACGAACACCGTGACCGCCCTCACCACGGCACGGGCCACCGAACAGCCGACGATCACCGTGCTCACCAACCCGGGCAAGGGCAGCCTCGGTTCCTCGCTCGCCAGTCAGATCACGACGAAGGCCGCGCACCAGGCGTCCCGGAGCCTCGGCCGGCAGCTCACGGCCGCGGCCGGCACGCAGTCGAGCCCCACCGTGAGGCTGCTGCTCGCCGACCCGGTGAACGTCGTCACCGGCGTCGGCCACCCGATCGGCATCCACAGCGGTCTGGGCCTCACCGCGTTCTACTACACCCTGCTGCTCGTGCTGGCCGGATTCATGGGAGGCAACGTCATCAGCAACGGCGTCGACACCGCCCTCGGCTACGCGGACAACGAGATCGGCCCCTGGCACACCCGCCGCCCCACCGTGCCGATCAACCGGACCCAGACGCTCCTGCTGAAGATGGCGATGACCGCGGGCATCACGCTCCTCAGTGCCTCGCTGGTCCTCTTCGCCTGCGTCGTCGTCCTCGGCATGGACGCGTCCCACGTACCCCTGCTGTGGATCTTCTCGTTCTGCGCGGCCCTCGCCGTCGGCCTCGGCGTGCAGGCGATCAACGCCGCGTTCGGCGGGATCGGCCAGTTGGTGTCGATGTTCGTGTTCATCGTGCTGGGGCTGCCCTCGTCGGGCGCCACGGTGCCGCTCCAGGCGGTGCCCGGCTTCTACCGCTTCCTGTCGCACTTCGAGCCCATGCGGCAGCTCAGTGACGGGGTGCGGGCGATCCTCTACTTCGACGCCCGGGGCGACGCCGGGCTGACCCGCTCCTGGATCATGATCGCGGTCGGTGCGGTCCTCGCCCTGCTCTTCGGATTCGCCATGACCACGTACTACGACCGCAAGGGGCTCAAGCGCCTCACCCCGCAGCCCGCCTGATCCCGGGGGTCGCCTACTTCCCGACGGTGTTCATCAGGATGATCGCCAGGAGGTCGCAGAAGATCACGGCGAGGATGCCGAAGATCATGAGCCACGCCCTGCGTGATTCGTCCCTGCGCGATTCGTCCATGTCCGTGTCCATGGCGTCACCTCCGGTCGGCGCGCTGCCGGGCCGCACGACCGTGGGGCCCGGCTCGCCCTCCCATGATGGGCCGGTCTTCAGCGTGTGCCACATCCGTGCCCCGGTCCTACGGTGGGAGCAGCAGCTGGAGCAGCCATGCTCGTCACACCCGCCCCGAAGCCCGCGTTCTCCCCGCCCCGCCCGCGGAGGAGGCGCCCGACGTCCCCGTGCCGCGATGAACGGCTCCGAGAGGGGGCCGGGCGGCTGTCCGCCGTCGGGCGTCTGCGCAGCGCGGCCCGGCGCGCGCGGGCCGGGCGCCGGTGGGGGCGGGTGCGGGAACGGGACCTGTGGCAGCGCTCGCTCGGGTTCGCCGCCCTCTGATCGGCGTCCTGTACCTGTCCGCGTTCTCCCCGCCGTGGCGCGACTCCCCGGCCCGCGGCTTCGTCACGGTCCTCATCGGCGTCCTGTTCTTCTGGTGGTCCCAGCGCCTGCTGCTCGCCGGCCGGGTCCCCTGGCGGGCGCTCCTGCCCGGCGCGGTGGCGACCATGACCGGGCTGTTCGGGCTCCGGATCTTCTCCCGGCTCGTCTTCTCGCCGCTGATCGCGTCCGACGCCGTCACGTACGGCCCCTTCGGAACCGTCCTCGTCGTCCAGTCCTGGCTCGTCGGGGTGGGAGTCGTCGTGTTCGGCGGCGCGCTCCTCGGCCGGGTCCTGCACGACAAGCTGCCGCGCCGCCCGCTCGACACGCCGCGGGAGCCCTGAGTCGACGGTTCGCCCGCCAGGGTGGCGGACGGGCTCGGGCACTGTTTGGCTGGGGGGGGGGAAGCGGTACTCCCCCGACGCACTTTCCCGACCCGAGGACGGATCATGGGCAACGAGAGCCGGCCGAGCGCGCGAGCGCGGCAGATGCGTGACAAGGCCCAGGAACTGGAGCAGGCGGCCCAGCGGGCGACGGATCCCGCCGAACGGCAGCGGCTGACGGAGAAGGCCCTGCACATTCGCGAGAAGAGCGAGCAGGAGAACGGCCCCGGCGCCGGAACCATGGACCCCATGTGACCCCGCGGCGCCCCTGCGGGCGCCTCACTCCCCGGGCGGGGGCCCGCACGACGCGCGTCGACCCCGGTCCGCGGGCGGGCACGGCCCGCCGGGCGTGATCCGGGCAGGGCCGCACCACGCCGGGCGGAGCCGACCGGGCAGGCGGGCAGGGCCGGGGCGGCGGCTCACGGGCGGGGGTCGGTGCCGCCCGCGGCCTCGTCCGGCGTCTGCCAGGAGTCCTCGCGCCCTCGCGCTGCGGGGGGCTGCTCGGTCGGCTGGGCCGGAGCGGCTCGCCGTGCGTTGCGTCGGCTGCCGTACCAGAACGCGCCGATCAGCAGGACGACCAGGACCACGCCGGCGATGACGAGGTACAGGGAGCCCTGGCCGTCGGCCGCGAGGGTGCCGGTGGCGAGGATGTCGGAAGGGGTGGCGGTGGCGTGTGCGATGGCAGTCATGAATCCCGCCTACCCGCGATCGGCGGACTTACGACGGTGCGGTGACACGGCGCCCACCAGCGACGACGCCCTCCCGGCCGGTCGCCCCCGATGTCGGGGACGACCCCAGTGGAACACGGGGCGTTCTCGCCGGCGGACCTCGCGTCACGTTTCGAACAAGTCTTTGCGGTCAGACGGCCTTTGAGGAATGTGTTCGATGGACGCGGCTGTGGGAGAACAATGGGGATGGCGAAGGTGTCACATCTGCCCGGGCGGGCGGAGCACCACTGGATCTGGCAGATGGAGGCCGCGTGCCGCGGCCTGGGGTCGGAGGCGTTCTTCCACCCGGACGGCGAACGAGGGCCGGACCGGGCGATGCGCGAGGAAGCGGCCAAGGCCGTGTGCGCGGCCTGCCCCGTGCGGGCCCGCTGCCTGGAACACGCCCTGAGCGTCGCGGAACCGTACGGGGTATGGGGCGGATTGACGGCGAAGGAACGTCAACCGGCCCTCGACTCGCGCTCCGCGGCGGCCTAGCCGTGACCCGCCCCCGACGTTCGAGACCTGGGCACGCGCGCGGTCCTCGGGCGGGCTCGCCGCCGAGGGAGTTGTCTTGGGAGACGACATCATGAGCGGATCGACCGGAGCGGACGCGTCGCACGGCCCCCTGGGGTACCAACACGCCTCGGGGGCGGCCTGGGTGGTCGAGGCACGCGGGGAGTTGGACCTCGAAACGCTCCCTCCCCTGGAAGCGGCCCTCAGTCAGGCCGCGGCCTCCCACCACATCGTGATCCTGGACGCGCGGGGCGTTTCCTTCGCGGATTCCACGTGCCTGAGCGTGCTGCTGCGCGTGCGGCAACTCACCGACCTGCGGATCGCCGCGCCCTCCCGGCAACTCGGCCGGCTGCTGGAGGTCACCGGTGCGGACCAGGTGGTCACCGTCCACCCCGACCTCGCCGCCGCGATGCGCCAGACCTGAGCCGCCGCCCCCGGGGCGGCGGCTCACATGGCGCGCGCCTCGTCCACGCCGTCGGTGATGGTGAACAACGCGCGCGCCTCGGTGAGTTCCAGGAGCCGGTCCAGCCGGGGCGGTATGGGTCCGGCGAGGACCAGGCGGCCGCTGCGCAGCAGGATCACCATGTGGTTGAGCAGCGAGGAATCCGCGAACGTGACCTTGCGGACGTCCAACACGATCCGCCGCAGGGACGGATCGGCGACGGCTGCCGCACTGGCCGCGGTCAGCGGTCCCAGGGTGTCCTGATCGAACTCCCCCACGCACGCGATCACACGGACCCCGCCGTCGTCCGGCAGCACCACCACGCCTTGCTCCACCTGCGACCCCTTAACGCGCCGGATCCCGGTCGCTCCACACGACAAGCCGTCCGCTGCCCGCTTCCGGGCAGCGCGTCCGGTGCGAGGCTACCCCGGCCGACGGAATCGTGAACCGGCCGGCCGGGCCGCGTGTCGCCGGTGCCCGGGATGGCGGCGTCAGCCCTGGTCGCGACCGTAGTAGTCGGCGACCCGGCTCCGGTAGGCGGCGTCCCCGCGGTGCTTGTCCTTGTCGTACTCGGGTGCGTTCTTGATCTGTTCCCTGGTACGGCTCACCCGGATCTTCTCCCCCTCCATGTCCACGCGCTCGATCGTCCCCGCGGGCAGGAGGACCTCCTTGCCGAAGATCCACGGCCCGGTGTCCACGACGATGTACGAGGACCCGACGTCCTCGGTGTGCGAGTCGACCTTGCCGATGTGACCGTCGGCGGCCTCCACCTTGAAGCCGATCAGCACGGCGCCGACCGGGTAGCGGGAATCGGGGCCGTAGCTCCACAGTTCGGACATGGATCCTCTTTCCTGGTCGCCCCTCACGCCGAGGGGACGCGGCCATGTTTCCCGGCCGGGGCTCCCGCCAGAGGGCCGCGTACGGCACCTGCGGCGTGAGTCACCCGGACGGCCCCGCGAGGTCCGCGGGATCAGCTTTCGCGGCTCGGGAGGATCTCCTTGACCTTGGCGATGGCGTAGCCCCACCCCTGGCTCACGGTCGGTTTGCCCGGCACGGCCACTTCCTCGGGGTTGGTCAACACGTCCAGCAGGACGGGGCCCGGGGTCTCGAACGCCCGGCGCACGCTGTCGTGGAGATCGTCCGGGTCGGTGACACGGATGCCGGTGATGCCGAGCGCGGTGGCCACGGCCGCGAAGTCGGGGTTGTCGAGTTCCGTGCCGAACTCGGGAAGGCCCGCCTGCTCCTGTTCGAGTTTGACCATGCCGAGGCGTCGGTTGTCGAAGACGACGAGCTTCACCGGCAACCGGTACGTCTTGATCGTCATGAGGTCGCCCAGCAGCATGCTCAGTCCGCCGTCACCGCAGAAGGCGACGATCTGGCGGTCGGGCGCCCAGAGCTGGGCCCCGAGCGCCTGGGGCATGGCGTTGGCCATCGAGCCGAGGTTGTAGGAGCCGATCAGGCGCCTGTCGCCGCGCATCGTCACGAACCGGGAGAGCCAGACCGTGGCCATGCCGGTGTCGGAGGTGAAGACGGCGTCCTCGTCGGCGTACCGGTCCACCGCGGCGGCCAGGGCCTCGGGCCGGATCTCGTGGTCGCGGTTGTCCAGCGCCGCCCGCAATTTACCCGTCCAGCGGTGCTCGTGGGCGGGGTCGGCCAGGCGCTGCTGGCCTTCCTCCCAGCGGGTGAAGCGGTCCCGGGCGTCGTCGAGGTGCGTACGGTCGGGGACGTGGTTCAGCAGCGGGAGCAGGGCGCGCAGCGTGGCGCCCACGTCGCCGGCGAGGCCCACGTCCACGGGCACCCGGCGTCCCAGGTGTTCCTCGCGGGTGTCGATCTGGACGACCTTGCAGTCCTTCGGGTACCAGTCGCGGTAGGGGAAGTCGGTGCCCAGCATGAGGAGGGCGTCGCCGCTGTCGAGGGCGTGGGAGGCGGCGGGGTTGCCGATCAGTCCGGTCTGGCCGACCTGGAAGGCGTTGTCGTCCTCGAAGCCCTCCTTCGCCTTCAGCGTGAGGACCATGGGGGCGGAGAGCAGCTCGGCGGTCCCGAGCACCTCGGTACGGGCGTCGCGGGCCCCTCGTCCCACCAGCAGGGTGACGCGGGAGGCGGCGTTGAGGAGTGCGGCGGCCTCGGCGAGCGCCGGGTCGTCGGGGCGGGTGACGGCGCGGTCGAGGGCGAAGCGCGTGGGACGGTCCTCGGTCAGTTCCCGGTCCCCCAGGTCGCCGGGGACGGTCAGCACGGCCACCCCGCCCTGGCTGACGGCGGCGCGTACGGCGGACTCCAGCATCCGGGGCATCTGGTCCGGGGAGGTGACGGTCGCCCGGTAGACGGCCACGTCACGGAAGAGCAGGTCGTTGTCGACTTCCTGGAAGTAGTCGCTGCCGATCTCCGCGAGGGGCACCTGGCCGCATATCGCGAGGACGGGAGCGTGGCTCTTGGCGGCGTCGTAGAGCCCGTTGAGGAGGTGCACGGAGCCGGGGCCCACCGTGCCCATGCACACGCCGAGGGTGCCGGAGAGCTGGGATTGCGCCCCGGCGGCGAAGGCGGCGGCCTCCTCGTGGCGGCAGCCGACCCAGCTCAGGTCGTCGGTGGTGCGGATGGCGTCGGTCAGCGGGTTGAGGGCGTCCCCGACGACCCCGAAGACGTGCCGGACGCCCAGGTCCTTGAGTGCGTCGACGATCACGTGGGCGACGGTGCGTGCCACAGGAGTGCCCCTTCGGTCGGGTACGGCCCTCGGTGCGAGTGCCGGGTCGGTGGGTGGTGCCGGGTCAGTGGGTGAAGCGGTCCGCGTCGGCCGCCCGCCAGTCGGATGCCCAGCCCTCGGGCGCTGATGCGAGAAGTTGTCCGGGGGTGAGCCATTCGTGGAGTTCCGCGTAGGAACGCACGGTGTGCGGGTCCACCCGTTGCAGCAGTTGGTGCGGGCGCAGCCCGGACGGCTCGTCCACACCCATCGCCGCCATGATCTGGAGGGCGCTCTTGACGGTGGCCTCCTGGTAGCGCTCGACGCGCTGCGACTTGTCCCCGACGTCGACCGCGCGGGCCCGCCGCTCGTCCTGGGTGGCGACTCCGACGGGGCAGGTGTTCGTGTGGCAGCGCTGCGCCTGGATGCAACCGATGGCGAACATCATGGCGCGGGCGGCATTGGTGTAGTCGGCGCCCTGGAGGAGTCGTTTGACGAGGTCGCTCCCGGTGGCGACCTTGCCCGCGGCGCCGATCCGGATCCGGTCGCGGAGCCCGACGCCCACGAGGGCGTTGTGGACGGCCATCAGTCCTTCCCCGAGCGGCAGGCCCACGTTGTCGGCGAACTCCAGTGGCGCCGCGCCCGTACCGCCCTCCGCGCCGTCCACGACGATGAAGTCGGGTGTGGTGTCCTCCTCCAGCATGGCCTTGCACACGGCGAGGAACTCGCGGCGCGACCCGACGCACAGTTTGAACCCGACGGGCTTGCCGCCGGCCAGCTCACGCATCCGGGCGAGGAAGCGCACCAGCTCGCGGGGGGTGGAGTAGACGCGGTGGAAGGGCGGCGAGATCACCGTCTCGCCCTGGGGGACACCGCGCACCTCGGCTATCTCCGCGTTCACCTTGGCGCCCGGCAGCACCCCGCCGATGCCGGGCTTGGCGCCCTGACTGATCTTCAGCGACACGCATTTGACGTTGTCGTGCGCGGCCTTCTCCGCGAACTGCCGTTCGTCGAAGTCCCCGTCGTCCGTCCGGCAGCCGAAGTAGCCGGTGCCGATCTCCCAGACGAGGTCCCCGCCGGGGCGCAGGTGGTACTCGGACAGACCGCCCTCGCCGGTGTCGTGGGCGAAGCCGCCGCGCCGGGCACCCGTGTTGAGGGCGAGTACGGCGTTGGCGGACAGCGAACCGAAGCTCATGGCCGAGACGTTGAGCAGGGCCATGTCGTAGGGCCGGGTGCAGTCGGGGCCGCCGATCCGGACCCGGGGCGCGTCGGTGCGCACCGGCCGGGGGGCCATGGACGGGGTGAGGTACTCGCTGCCGGACAGGTAGAGGTCGCGTTCGGTGCCGAACGGCTCCTCCGCGTCGGTGCCCTTGGCGCGCTCGTAGACGATGCTGCGCGTGTCGCGGTCGAAGGGGCGGCCGTCGAAGTTCCGCTCGATGAAGTACTGCTGGAGTTCCGGCCGCAGCGACTCCAGCGCGTAGCGCAGGTGCCCGAGCAGCGGGTAGTTCCGCAGCAGGGAATGCCGGCGCTGCACCAGGTCGTGGACGGCCACCGCGGCGAACGGGAGCAGCGGGACGGCCACCGCCCACCACCACGGCGAGACCAGGACGGCGGCGACGCAGGCACCCGCCGCGAACGTGGCGAGCAGGGCCACCAGAAGTATCTTCAGCACGTCGGCCGTGTGTCCCGAAGCCCGACCGTCAACCCCCTTTCGCACCGCGATGACCGTCACGTTTGCCGCGACCCGGCAGGGCATACGGCACGTCGGAGGTGACGGATGCCCGAGTGGAACAAGCTGCCCGGAGCCGTGAGGACGACGTGCACGGAGGTCGCCGGACGTGTCCGGCGGGGGGTGCTTCATCAGGGGAGCGAGCGCGACGTCCTGGTGCTGGGAGCGAAGACCGTGGTGGCGGCCATGGCGGCGTGGATGTTGGCCCGGCACTTCCTGCCGGCCGCGGTGGCCACGTTCGCCCCGTTCACCGCGCTGGTGGCACTCCAGACGACGGTGTACCGCTCCGTGCGGCACTGCGCGCAGTACCTGATCGCGATGACGGTCGGCGCGGCCCTCGCCGCTTCGCTGGCGGCCACCGCCGGCATCCACGGCTGGACCTTCGGCCTGCTCACCCTCGCCGCCCTCACGCTCGGCCGCGTCCGGCGCCTGGGCGAACAGGGCACCCAGGTGGCGATCGTGGGCTTCTTCGCCTTCTCCTCCGGACAGGGCCGGATCGACTACATCGGCCATCTCGTCGCTTCCGTCGTGATCGGCGCGCTCTGCGGGCTCACGGCCCACCTCGTCCTCGCACCCGCCCGGCACACCCGCCACCGGCAGGAGGCCGTGGCCGACCTGTACGAGGGCGTCCGCAGGCGCGTCGACGTCCTGGCCGACACGATCGAGTCCGAGAACCCGGACGCGGCCCGCGTGGAGCAGTTGCGCCACGACTGGCGGCGGCTGGCGGCGGACGCCGATCGGATCCGGCACGCCATCGACGCCGAGACGGAGAACGGCCGGCTCAACCCGCGCCGGAGCATCGCCGGCGCGGCGCAGGCACTCCCCCGGGCCCAGGAGGCGGTCGACGTGGCCCAGCGCGGCCTCGACCACGTCCGGTCCATCAGTCGCGGCCTCCACTACGCCCTCGACAACGGCGAACTGGACGCCGTCCCGGCTTCGTTCCGCACGGCCTACGCGTCCTTGTTGCGCACGGTGGCCGGCGCCCTGGAGCACATCGGCCGGACCGTCCGGACCGAGCCCCGGCTGCTCGGTGAGATCCTCGACCGGACGACCGCCGAGTTCGACCACGCCCAGAAGCAGGCCCTGAACACCCCCGACACCGATCCGGCGGTCTTCACCCTTCAGGGCACGCTGCTCACCGACGCTGGCCGGCTGGTCGCCGAACTCCGCCGGGGACACCGGGTACTCGACCGGACGGCCTGAGACGGGCGACACGGGTCGGGCGTCGGGGGCGCGGGCGTCGGTCGGACCGGCTACTCGCCCTTCCGGGCGGGCTTCGCGGGTCCCGGCTTGGGGCGCGGCGTGTCGCCGTTCGACGGGTCGGTCTCGCCGGACGTGTCCTTCCCGGTGCCGGGAAGGACCGCCTCCTCCGCCTCCTCCCGGGCCTGCGGGTCGCCGCTCTCCCCGGGTGCCTGCGACGGAGGGGTGGGCCTGGTGGGTTCGTTCGCGGTCATGGCGTGTGCTCCTGGTCTCTCGTGGGGGTTCTCTGCCGGCGGGAGTCGGGTGCCGCAGGGCTACCGCGGCTCCTCCTCCGGGTCCTCGATGACGTGCACGGCGGCTTCCTCGGCCGAGGCCGCGCCGGCGTCGATGCCCACGTCGTGGGCGAGGACGTTGTTCTCCCGCGGGGAGTCCGTGGCGGGGGCCAGGCGGCCTGCGCGGGCGTCGCCCGCCTGCGGGTCGACGGGCTCGCCCTCCCCGCCGTCGAGGTCTCCGATGCCGTCCCCGGCCGGGGGCTGCACGTCGGGGACCTCCCGGGCGAGGCGCTCGTCGAGGCTCTCGCCCTGCTGCTGTTCCTCGCCTGTGGTGGCGTGGTGATCGCTGGCGTACGGCCGCTCCGGCGGCGAGTACCCCTGGTCGAGCCGGGCGTCGGTGTCGGGCTCCCCGACGCTCTGGTCCATGTCCGGCTCCTCGGAACGCTCGTCCTCGGGCTGGGGCTGGTAGACGTCGTCGCCGCGGGCGTCGGATTCGCTCATGAGCACGTCCTCTCCTCGATGTGCCGCCCGCTCGGGGCGGCGCTGCCGTTCCCTGGGGCGCCTCCCCAATAATCGGGCGATCACGCAGGCCGACCTGCCCCGGTTGTACCGCGGGCCCGGGAGTGTGGTCGTATCGGCTGTCATGAACCACGACCTCCGCACAGACGACTTTCCCGACGCCGACGGCGACGGTCGGCGCGAGCGGGCCCGCAGGACGGTCGCCTCCCACGCCACCGACCCGGACGACTACATCGCCCTGCTGAGCGCCCTGGATCTCCACACCGACGGGGACGCGCGACGGACCGCGCGCACCTGCGCCCGCTCCGGTCGGCGCCCGGACCGGGCCACCCGTTCGGAGTAGACGGGTCGCCGGGGGTGATGCCCCGGTCACACAGCGGCTCCGGCCGTCCGAGGGCCCCGGCGGACGTCCCCGTACCGCTCCGACCGGTTGCGGCGGCACGGCTCAGGGTGCGCTCTGGAGGGGGGCACGGGGTGAGCGCGGAACAACGAGGTTGCCGCGCGCCGCGTGCCGAACCGCACTGGAGGATTCACCGATGAGCGCTGGAAACGGTTTCCTGAGCACCGAGCAGCTGTTGACCCTGACGGCCTACGACGCCGACGGGGAGAAGATCGGCAGCATCGGTCAGGTCTACCGCGACGACGCGACGGGCCGGCCGGAATGGGTCACCGTCAAGACCGGCTGGTTCGGCATGAAGGAGTCGTTCGTTCCCCTCGCGGGCGCCCGCAGCGACGGCGAGGGCCTGCACGTCCCGCACGCCAAGGACGTCGTCAAGGACGCCCCGAGGGTCGACGCCGACCAACACCTCGACTCCGACGAGGAGCACAGGCTCTACCGGCACTACGGCCTGTCCCCCGCGGCCTCCCACGGCAACGGGAACGGCAACGGGAAGGCCAAGGGCAACGGGAAGGCCCACCGCACCTCCGTGGACGCCCCCGGCATCGCCACGGGGACGTACGTCGACGACCGGGGTGAGGGCCGCGGCAAGGACGAGCTGGTCCGCTCCGAGGAGCGGCTGCGCGTGGGGACCACGAACGAGGAGGTCGGGCGCGCCCGACTGAAGAAGGTCGTCGTCACCGAGAACGTCACCACCACCGTCCCCGTCAGCCACGAGGAGGTCCGTGTCGTACGCGAACCCGTCCGCGAGGGGGAGCGGGTGCGCGGCGGCGCCATCGGCGAGGCCGAGACGGAGGTGACCCTGCACGCCGAGCGCGCGGTGACCCGCAAGGAGGCCGTGCCCGTCGAGCGCGTGCGCCTGGAGACGGAGCGGGTCACGGAGCAGCAGGAGGTCTCCGACACCGTCCGCAGGGAGCAGGTCCGCTACGAGCAGGGCGGGGACGCCCGTCGGGGTGGGGGCGGGAAGGGCTCGCGCCGCTGACGCGAGACGCCCGGCGCCCGAACGGCGCGGAAAGGCTGGTACCGCTTCGTCGAAGCGGTACCAGCCTTTCCTTGTCCCGAAGGGCGCAGAGCGGAGCCGGGCGTCAGAACTTCGGGTCGGGTGACTGGGCCGCGCACAGTTCCGCGGCCTCCTCCGGCGTCTCGACGGAGGGCGGGGAACCGTCCAGCGGCTTCTGCGCGGTCTCCTTCATGCAGGCGACGGCGATGATGCCGACCAGGCCCGCGGCCATCGCGTAGTAGGCCGGCATGAGGTTCGTGCCGCTCCAGCTGATCAGGGCCGTGATCAGCAGCGGGGTCGTGCCTCCGAAGATCGACGCCGACAGGTTGTAGGCCACGGACAGCGAGCCGTAGCGGACGTGCGTCGGGAAGAGGGCCGGGAGGGCGGAGGACATCGTGCCGAGCAGGCAGACGAGCGAGAGCCCCAGCATCAGCATGCCGAGGGTGATCGCCGGGATGCCGTCCTGGCGGATCAGGAGGAAGGAGGGGAGCGACAGCACGAAGAAGCCCACCATGCCCGCCATCAGCAGCGGCTTGCGGCCGAACCGGTCGGAGAGCTTGCCGACCTGGCTGATGAGGAGCATCAGCAGGACCATCACGCCGAGCAGGATGAGCAGGCCGTGCGTCTCGCTGTAGCCGAGTTCGTCCGACAGGTAGGTCGGCATGTACGACAGGAGCATGTAGTCGGTGATGCTGTACGCGCCGACCAGGCAGACGCAGAGGATCAGCGTCTGCCAGTACTGGCGGAAGATCTTCGCGAGATCGCCCTTGGCGACCGTCTCCACGCGGTCGGCGGCCTCGGTGACGTGTACCTTGTCGCCCTCCAGCTTCCGGAAGGCCGGGGTCTCGTCGAGGCGCAGGCGCAGGTACAGGCCGACCAGGCCGAGGGGCCCGGCGACGAGGAACGGGATGCGCCAGCCCCAGGCATCCATCTGCGGGTCGTCGAGCACGGCGTACAGCGCGGTGACCAGGCCGGCCGCGCCGACGTAGCCGGCCAGGGTGCCGACTTCGAGGAAACTGCCGTAGAAACCGCGGCGCTTGTCGGGGGCGTACTCGGCGATGAAGGTGGCGGCGCCGCCGTACTCACCGCCGGTCGAGAAGCCCTGGAGCATCCGGAAGACGATCAGCAGGACCGGGGCCCACACGCCGATCGTGTCGTGCGAAGGGATGAGACCGATGGCGAACGTGCCGACCGCCATCATGATCATGGTGAGCGCAAGGATCTTCTTGCGGCCGAGCCGGTCGCCCATCGGGCCGAAGAACATCCCGCCGAGTGGCCTGACCAGGAAGGCCACGGCGAAGGTGGCGAACGAGGACAGGAGTTGGGTGGTCTCGCTCCCGGACGGGAAGAAGACGTGGCCCAGGGTGACGGCGAGATACGAGTAGATGCCGAAGTCGAACCATTCCATGGCGTTGCCGAGCGACGCGGCCTTCACGGCGCGCTTGACCGCCTGCTCGTCGGTGACGGTGATGTCCGTCCGACGGAGTCTGGGGTTCCGGCGCTGCCTGACGGCACGGAACAGGATGGGATGGCGCTTCACCGCTTCCGGATCGGCCACCTGCTGGGATTCGGGGGCCGTCATGGCCGGTCCTTTCCTCGGTGGGTGCTCCAGGAACCGCTTGTGCGCGATCATGGCCACCGCAAAACGGATCGACGGCCAGATGCGACGTGTGTCACATCGAGCCGCCGACCGACCGACCGGGCGGGCGGCGCCGGCCCGCGTACGGGGCCGGCGCCGCGGCGGGCTCAGCCCGGCCAGGTGCCCGTCAGACGCCGTGCCGCGACCGCTCCGGACCGGTCCACGGCGGCCTTGGTCACGGCGAAGATCGCCCCCTGGAGGCCGGCGGCGATGAGGATCTCCGTCCAGGAGCGGTCCTCGTCGGTGGCGTCGGGGGCGTCACCCTCCCCTTCGATCAGCTTCCAGGCCTGCTTGAACGCCATCCCGGCGAGCATGCCGCTCAGGGCGCCCAGGGCGAACCCGACGGGCTTGTACGCGATCTTGACCCCGTTCACTTGCGGCCCCGGCTCCGACGCACCACCGCGTACACGGCCAGCAGGGCGCCGAGTGCGAGGAGCGGGGTGCGGTTCGCCCGGACCCTGCCCGCGACCTGGCCCGCCGTATCGAGGACCGAGTCGGGCGTCTTGTCCGCCGCGATCCGGCCGGCGTGGGTGGTGGCCTGGACGACCTGTCGGGATGCCTGCGCGGCCCTGTCCAGGATCGGGTCGGGGGTCTTGTCCTTCATCAACTGCGCGGCCTGCTCGGCCGTCTCGCGGATCTGGTCGGTCATCCGGGCTGCCTTCTCCACGACCTGCTCCTTCATCTGATCGGACGTCTCCTTGCCGCGCCGGCCCCGCGCTCGGGCCGCGTATCGCGTTCACTGCCCGGCTACCCCGCATCGGCGGGAACACCCACCCGACCGGGTCGTCCTTGGCGGGGCGGCCTCCGATCGGACACCGGACAGGGGCCCGAACTCGCGGAGCTCGGGCCCCTGTTCACGCGGGTGCTCACACGCGGGTGTTCACGCGCGGGTGTTCACGCGCGGGTGTTCACGCGCGGGTGTTCACGCGCGGGTGTTCACGCGCGGGTGTTCACGCGCGGTCGCGTCCGTCCCTTCCGTTCGTCGGCGCGCCGTTGCTCGTGTGCGCCGTTCGTCGTGCGCGGCGGACAGTGCGGCCGGGCCGGAAGTGGCCTCGCGCCGGGCCGCATGTCGCTTGCGTCGGCGGACGGGTGCCTGGCAGCGTTCGGATTCCGTGACCGCGACGAGGTTCCCCCGGGCGGGGTCCGCGTGAGTGTCACGGGCGCGCGGGGTAGTGTGGCAGGAGCAATTGAACGTGTTCAGTCCCGGATCGGATCGGCGCCGTACGACCCGCCGTCGAGCGGCCGAACCGTCCACCGCACGTCACAACGGCCCAAGGAGTCAGAAGTGAAGCAACACGCGGAGAGCGTCAGCCGGACCGCGCTCGTCGAGGACCTCATGGGCCGCTTCCCACAGGTACCCCGGGAGGCCGTGTTCAAGGAGGACCTCCTGCGGGGCGGCATGGCCTTCGACGAGTCCGCGCTCAGCGGCACCACCGACGGGTCCTCGGGTGACGTCAAGCCGAAGTCCTACTTCATCTTCTCCTTCGACCACCGCACGCTGCCGGAGCTCGGCGCCGCCGCGCTGAACCGGCCTCCCGAGGAGATCGTCCTCACCGGCGGTCCGTACGACCTGCGCCGTACCGTCGTGTCGGTACGGGTCAATCCGGACTCCCCGTACGTCGTGCGCGGCGGCGAGGACGGCGCGCTCGGCCTCTACCTGGACGGGGCACGGATCGCGGACGTCGGCCTGCCGCCGATGCCGGAGTACTACCGGCACAAGCTGTCGAACGGCAAGTCCGTGATGGAGGTCGCGCCGACCATCCAGTGGGGCTACCTCGTCTACCTGACGGTCTTCCGGGTCTGCCAGTACTTCGGGGCCAAGGAGGAGTGCCAGTTCTGCGACATCAACCACAACTGGCGCCAGCACAAGGCGGCGGGCCGGCCCTACACCGGCGTGAAGCCGGTCGAGGAGGTGCTGGAGGCCCTGGAGATCATCGACCGGTACGACACCGCGGGCACCTCCCGGGCCTACACGCTCACCGGCGGCTCGATCACCTCGCAGGTCGCCGGCCGGGACGAGGCCGACTTCTACGGCCACTACGCGAAGGCCATCGAGGAGCGCTTCCCGGGCCGCTGGATCGGCAAGGTCGTCGCCCAGGCGCTGCCCCGCGCGGACGTCCAGCGCTTCCACGACCACGGCATCCGGATCTACCACCCGAACTTCGAGGTGTGGGACCGCCGGCTGTTCCAGCTCCACTGCCCGGGCAAGGAACGTTACGTGGGCCGCGACGAGTGGCACCGCCGGATCCTGGACTCCACCGAGGTCTTCGGCCCGCGCAACGTGATCCCCAACTTCGTGGCGGGCATCGAGATGGCCGAGCCCTTCGGCTTCACGAAGGTCGACGAGGCGATCGAATCGACCACCGAGGGCCTGCGGTTCTTCATGTCGAACGGCGTGGTGCCGCGCTTCACCACCTGGTGCCCGGAGCCGACGACACCGCTGGGCAAGGCCAACCCCCTCGGGGCGCCGCTGGAGTACCACATCCGGCTGCTGGAGGCCTACCGGGGGACCCTGGAGGAGTTCGGCCTGAAGTCCCCGCCCGGCTACGGCCCGGCCGGCCCCGGCCGGGCGGTGTTCTCCGTCAGCTCGTTCATGGACAGCCTCGAAGGCCTGGAGGAGGACGAGACGCCCTGACGGGGCGGGCACGCGAGGGAACGGGAACGACACGGCACCGGTACGACCGTCCTCGCGGGCGGTCGTACCGGCCCGCGGACGGCAGCGGTGCGGAGGGACGAGACGGCTCAGTGCGGGTTCCAGGTGAACTTGCCGCCACCGACCCAGTGGACCGCCTCCAGGTCGTCCAGGTCGTGAATGGGGACGCCGGCCTCCGCGGCGATCAGGAGCACGTCCGTCATCGATGTCGCCCTGCCGATGAATTCCCCGTCCACCTCCACGATGCGAAAGGGCGGAGCGCCGGGCTGGACCCCCCGGACGGTGACCCGGGCCGCTGAGATGTAAGGGATCGAACTTTCGGTCATGTGACGACGGTTCCACGTCTCGGCCGGCGGCGCGCGCCGACAGGGATGGATTGCCGCTCGCTTGCGCCCGATCGTGTCCGCTGTTCCACGGCGACGCGTGCTTCGCGGCGCGCGCCCGCAGGGGGGCGCGGGCCGTGGCGACCGGCGCCGCAGGCCCCACCCCTCGCGACGGTCCGGGTCAGCGGCCCCAGCGCAGCGCCGCCGTCTCCACGGGCGCGTCCCACAGCCGCAGCAGTTCGTCGTCGGCCCGGCACAGCGTCACCGAGCATCCCGCCATGTCGAGCGAGGTGACGTAGTTCCCCACGAGCGTCCGCGCCACCGGGACGCCCCGATCGGCCAGCACCCGTGCCACCTCGGCGTGGAAGCCGTACAGCTCCAACAGCGGTGTCGCGCCCATCCCGTTCACCAGGGCCAGCACCGGGCCGTCGGCCGGACCCACCGCCGCCAGGTCTTCCAGCACGGCGCCCACCGCGAAGTCGGCGATGTCCCGCGAGGGCATCATCGCGCGACGCTCCCGGCCCGGCTCGCCGTGGATGCCGACGCCCAACTCCAGCTCCCCGTCGGGGAGGTCGAAGGTCGGGCTGCCCTTCGCGGGGGTGGAGCAGGCGCTGAGCGCGACCCCGAAGCTCCGGGAGGCCTCGTTCACCCGGCGGGCGAGCGCAGCGACCTGCTCCAGCGGCGCACCTTCCTCGGCGGCGGCCCCGGCGATCTTCTCGACGAAGAGGGTGGCTCCCGTACCGCGTCGCCCGGCGGTGTACAGGCTGTCGGTGACGGCGACGTCGTCGTTGACCAGGACCCGCTCGACGCGGATGCCGTCCTCCTCGGCCAGCTCGGCCGCCATGTCGAAGTTCAACACGTCGCCGGTGTAGTTCTTGACGACGAACAGCACGCCCTGCCCGGAGTCCACGGCCTTGGCCGCCCGCAGCATCTGGTCGGGTACCGGCGAGGTGAACACCTCTCCGGGACACGCGCCGGACAGCATCCCGTACCCGACGAAGCCGGCGTGCAGGGGTTCGTGTCCGGAGCCGCCTCCGGAGACCAGACCGACCCGCCCGCCCTCGCGGACGCCCCGCCGTACGACCACCCGGCCCTCCACGTCCACGTCGAGATCCGGGTGGGCGGCGGCCATCCCCCGCAGGGCGTCTGCGACCACGGTCTCCGCGCTGTTGATGAGCATGTTCATCGGGTACCTCCGGGGTCGGACCTGGCGGGCGAGTCTCGTACCGGTGCGCTCCGCGGCTCGGGAGCGCGGGGTGCGGACGGCCGCGACCGCGGTCGCGCGCCGTACGTCAAGTGTGCCGCGAAGGCGTCGGGATCCGCAGCGGCCCGCGGATCCCGGGGGTGTCCGCGGGGCCGGGAATGGCCCGCGGATCCGGGGCGGATCTCCGCCACTGGCCCGGAGATATGTCCGGGATTACAGTGATTCATTGAGGCTCGGGGCAGTCGACGGCCGGTCCCCGGCCGACGGGAAGGGGCACCCATGGCTGAGCGGCTCAAGAGATCAGGCCTGGTCGGCGAACTGTCCGCCGAGTTCGCCGGCACCCTGATCCTCATCCTCTTCGGTTGCGGCGTGGTGGCCCAGGTGGTCGCCGGCGGCGCCCTCACGGACCCGGCGGGCGGCCTGGGCAACCACGACAGCATCGCCTGGGCCTGGGGCCTCGGCGTCACACTGGGCGTCTACGTCGCCGCGAGGCTGAGCGGTGCTCACCTCAACCCGGCGGTGACCGTCGCGCTGGCGACGTTCAAGGGGTTCCCCTGGAGCAAGGTCGCCCCCTACGCGCTGGCCCAGACGGCTGGCGCCTTCGTGGCGGCCCTGATCGTCCGGTGGAACTACACCGAGGCCCTCGGGAAGGCCGACCCCGGCCACACCATCAAGACGCAGGGCGTCTTCTCCACGCTGCCGGCCAACGGCAACCCGAACCTGCCGGTCACCGAGTGGGGCGCGTTGCGCGACCAGATCATCGGCACCGGATCCTCCGGGCGCCAACCTGGCGCCGTTCATCGTCGGCCTGATCGTGGTGGCCATCGGCATGGCCTGGGGCACCAACGCCGGTTACGCGATCAACCCGGCACGTGACTTCGGCCCCCGACTGGCCAGCTTCCTCACCGGCTACGGCGGAGCATGGCGAGATCAGTACGGGAACTTCTACTTCTGGGTCCCGATCATCGGTCCGTTCATCGGCGGTGTGCTGGGAGCGGGTCTGTACAAGGTCTTCATCGGCCGGTTCCTGCCGACCGCCGAGCCGGAACCCCCGGGACGGATCCCGGCTCCGGACGAGAACTGATCGACCGCACGCCCGGGCGGGCTGAAGGAACCTGCCGCCCGGGCGGGCGGCTGACCGACCCCCCACGGCACGGACTCCACGACACAGACCCCAGCGCACCAAGGGCCCCAAGAGAGGCGGCATCCCCATGGCTGACTTCGTCGGCGCGGTGGACCAGGGGACCACCAGCACCCGTTTCATGATCTTCGACCACGCGGGCAACGAGGTGGCGAAGCACCAGCTGGAACACTCGCAGATCCTCCCGCGCTCGGGGTGGGTCGAACACGACCCGGTCGAGATCTGGGAGCGCACCAACTCGGTGATGCAGAACGCCCTGCGGCACGGGAACCTCTCGGCCTCGGACCTGGCGGCCATCGGCGTCACCAACCAGCGGGAGACCACCGTCGTCTGGGATCCCCGCACCGGCCGCCCCTACTACAACGCCATCGTCTGGCAGGACACCCGCACGGACTCCATAGCGGCGGCTCTGGAGCGCTCCGGCAAGGGGGACGTGATCCGCCGCAAGGCCGGCCTGCCGCCGGCCACCTACTTCTCCGGCGGCAAGATCCAATGGATCCTGGAGAACGTCGACGGGGTCCGCGAGGCGGCCGAGCAGGGCCACGCCCTCTTCGGCAACACCGACTGCTGGGTGCTGTGGAACCTCACCGGTGGCCCCGACGGCGGCATCCACGCCACCGACGTGACCAACGCCAGCCGCACCATGCTGATGGACCTGGAGACGCTCGACTGGGACGACGAACTCCTGGGCTTCTTCAACATCCCGAGGGCGATGCTGCCGAGCATCAATCCCTCCTCCCACCCGCAGGCCTACGGGCAGACCCGCACCTCCCGGCCGCTGCGCGCCGCCATCCCCATCACGGGTGTCCTCGGCGACCAGCAGGCGGCCACCGTCGGACAGGTCTGCTACGCGCCCGGCGAAGCGAAGAACACGTACGGAACGGGCAACTTCCTCGTCCTGAACACCGGCACGGAGCTGGTCCGCTCCTCGCACGGCCTGCTCACCACCGTGGCCTACCAGTTCGGAGACGAGCCCGCCGTGTACGCGCTGGAGGGCTCTATCGCCGTCACCGGCTCGGCGATCCAGTGGCTGCGCGACCAGCTGAAGATCATCGGTGACGCCGCCGAGAGCGAACGCCTGGCCCGCACCGTCGACGACAGCGGCGGGATCTACTTCGTACCGGCGTTCTCGGGCCTGTTCGCCCCGTACTGGCGTTCCGACGCGCGCGGGGCCATCGTCGGCCTCGCCCGCTACCACGACAGCGGACACCTGGCCCGGGCCGCCCTGGAAGCCATCTGCTACCAGAGCCGCGACGTGGTCGAGGCCATGGAGCAGGACTCCGGCGTCCACCTCGACGTGCTGAAGGTCGACGGCGGCGTGACCGCCAACGACCTTTGCATGCAGATCCAGGCCGATGTCCTGGGCGTGCCGGTCAGCCGGCCGGTGGTCGCCGAGACGACCGCGCTGGGCGCCGCCTACGCCGCGGGCCTCGCCACCGGCTTCTGGCGCGACCAGGACGAACTGCGCACCCACTGGCAGGAGTCCAAGCGCTGGGAACCCCAGTGGTCCGAGGATCAGCGTGCGGAGGGATACGAGGGCTGGAAGAAGGCGGTGGAGCGCACCCTCGACTGGGCCAAGGTCGAGTAGGGCGGTCCGGCGCCCGTTCGGACGGGCGGTACCGGCACGCTGAGAGGTGCCGGTACCGCCTCGTCATGTCGCCTTCGCTCCGGTGGCCCGGGAGCGGGCGCTCAGAGCGTGACGACGACCTTGCCGGTCGCCCGGCCCGATGCCATCCGCTCCAGCCCGCCCTCGACCACGTCGGCGAGGGGGATGACCGCGTCGATCGAGGTGGACGCGATGTGGGGGTGCTCCTTCAGGAGGGCCATCGCCTCGGGAAGGTCCTGGTCGCAGATGTGCACCTTCGAGGTCGAGATCCGGATCTCGTCGAGCACCAGCCGGGTCAGGTTCAGGGGCGACGGGTCGCGGTGCAGGCCCACCAGGCGGATGTGACCGCCGCGGCTCACCGCGTTCATCGCGGTCTCCAGGCCCTGGGGCGCCCCCGAGGTCTCCAGGACGATGTCGGCGCCGTTGCCGCCGGTGACGCGCCGGATCTCGGCGGCGGCGTCCTGGCGGGAGGCGTCGATGAGCACGCTCGCCCCGCTGCGCTCGGCGGCCTCCAGGCGGGCCGTCGAGACGTCGACGGCGATGGTCTCGATGCCCCGTGCCGTGAACGCGGCCAGGGCCGGCAGGCCGATCCCGCCCAGGCCGATGACCACGACGGTCGCCCCGGCCTCGGCCTCGGAGCCGCGCACCGCGTGCAGGGCGACGGCGAGGGGCTGGGCCATGATCGCGACGTCGGGCGAGGCGTCGCCGATGGACCGGCTGATGCGTGCGGGGACGTTCACCCGTTCGGCGAGCCCGCCGTCCACGTGGAGGCCCACCGTGTAGTAGGTCGCGCACAGGTTGGTCCGCCCGGCGTGGCACCAACGACACGTCCCGCAGGACACCCCGGAGCCGGGCACCACGACGTCCCCGACGCCGAACCCGGCGACGTCCGCCCCCACGCCGACGACGCGTCCGACCATCTCGTGACCGAGGACGAGCGGGCCGACGTGGCCGCTCGCGGGGTGCGGGGCGTCGATGGGGATCAGGTGGGGCCCCGAGACGAACTCGTCGACGTCGGTTCCGCAGATGCTCGCCCGCAGGATCTCCAGCTGAAGCTCGTGCGGGGCCGGTGACGGCGGGTCGGGCCACTCCTGGACCCGGACGTCACGTCTTCCGTGGTAAACGGCAGCAAGCATCGGTGCATCCCCCTGAATTGGATTGGATTTGCACCCTAGTTGATCGAAGTCGGCGGGAGGGAGAGTTCCGGTTACCGCCTCGGGCGGACCCCGCAGGGGCGGAACGGGGGTGCCCCGAGGTCCCCTCGGGAAGGATCACGGGCACCCCGGCCGGCGCCTGCCCGGCCCGGGTGGGCCCACACTCCGCCGCCCGGGTGAACCCCGGACGCCATACCGAACCCTCGACCCGAAGGGGTCGGTCGTGCTCAGGCGCGGGGCAGCCGGGTGGCGGTGTCGAGGTAGAACGCGTCGATGCTCTGCACCGCCTTCTCGAACTCGTCGAGGTTGACCGGCTTGGTGACGTAGGCGTTGGCGTGGCTGCTGTAGGCGCCCGCGACGTCCTCCGGCGCGGAGGAGGTGGTGAGGACGACGACGGGGATGGTCTGGAGGCTCTCGTCGTTCTTCAGGATCTGGAGGAGGTCGCGGCCGTTCATGCGGGGCATGTTCAGGTCGAGGACGATGAGGTCGGGGCGCACGCTGCCGGGGGTGCGCAGGTGCTCCAGCGCGGCGACCCCGTCGGTGACCTGGACCAGGTTGCGGGTCCCGCGCTCGGAGAGGGCCTCCTCGATGAGCATGGCGTCGGCCATGTCGTCCTCGACGAGCAGGACGTCGTAGGGGCGGGAGGGGGCGCTCATCATCGGATGCTCCGTGGGTTTGTCGTGGGAGTGGTTGAACAGTCCGGGCCAGCGTCGTCGGGCACCTTGTCGGGTGATTCCGCAGGCGTCGCCGAGCTGCGGGTAGCCGGCGCCCGCGCGGGCGGCGTCCGCGGCGACGTCGCGTTGGAGTCTCTCGGCGGCCTGCCGCACGTGATCCAGCACGTTCAGCAGGGCCAGGGCGCGGGTCGGATCGTCGACTGCGGCCGCCCGCGGTGTGGCCGGGGCGTCCGGGAGCAGGCGTGCGAGACGCTGCGCGAGCTCGGCGACCGCGGTGTCCGCGACGGCGGCCGTCTCCTGGAACGTGGTCCGCGGTACGAAGTTCTGGCCCGGCATACCCGGCACTCTAGCCCCCAACCGGACCTCGACAACAATGGTTGTCCGTGACGGCTCTAGAGTATGCACGCCGCACCACATCGGGGAGCGGTTGCGACAGCGGAGGGGCATACGAGATGACCGGCGAAGAGGGGCTGCCGCGTCCGCGGGGTCTGTCCACGTGGACGACCCGGCAGTGGCTTCGCGCGGGGGTGGCCGCGTCCCTGGCGGTCCTGGCCCTGCTCGGGGTGACCGGAGCCTGGGTCCTCGAACGGACGGCCTCGCTCAGCAGGGAGCTGGTGGACGTGAAGACCCCCGCCCTGACCACCTCGATCCGCCTGGAGTCGACACTGCTCAACCAGGAGACGGGCATCCGCGGCTACGGGCTCACCGGCACCGCGGAGTTCCTGGTCCCCTACCAGCGGGGGCTCACCGAACAGGAGACGTCCACCACCCGGCTCGCGGAGCTGCTCCGCGACGACGCCACCGGTCTGAAGGACTTGAAGGCCGTCGAGGACGCGGTGGAGGTGTGGCAGGAGCGGATCGCCCGCCCGATCGCCGCCTCGCCACCCGGGACGCCCTCTCCCCTGGCCACCGAGCGGGCCGCGGAGGCGAAGGCCGCCTTCGACACCCTGCGGACGGCGATGACCGAACAGCAGGAGAAGCTCCAGATCGACCGCGCGAACGCGCGGGAGGACCTGTTCGCGGTCATGCGCCTGCGGAACTGGGTCTTCTCCGCCATCGCGCTGGTCATCGTCGCCCTCGCCGGGCTGGTCTTCGAGGCACTGCGCCGCGGCATCACCACACCCCTGGAGCGGCTCGGGGCGGACGCCCGCGCCATCACCGGCGGCGACTTCGAGCATCCGATCACCCCGACCGGCCCGGCGGACCTGCGCCGGCTCGGCGCCGAGGTCGATTCCATGCGCCGACGGCTCGTACGGGAGCTGGCCTTCACCGAGGAGGCGCGGGTGCGCCTCGACGCGCAGGCCGCCGATCTCAGGCGGTCCAACGCCGAGCTGGAGCAGTTCGCCTACGTGGCCTCGCACGACCTCCAGGAGCCCCTGCGGAAGGTCTCCAGCTTCACCCAGTTGCTCCAGCGCCGCTACGGAGGGCAGCTCGACGCGAAGGCGGACCAGTACATCGACTTCGCGGTCGACGGGGCGAACCGCATGCAGACCCTGATCAACGACCTCCTCGACTTCTCGCGGGTGGGTCGCGTCCACCACACGCACCAGAGCGTGGATCTCGACTCGGTGGTGAGCCGGGCCCTGTCCGCACTCAGCGTCAGCGTGGAGGAATCCGGGGCGGTCGTCACCCATGACGCGCTGCCGACCCTGGTCGCGGACCCCACGCAGATGGGGATGCTGTGGCAGAACCTGCTCGGCAACGCGGTGAAGTTCCGCCGTCCCGGCGAGACCCCGAAGATCCACGTGTCGGCCGAACGGGAGGGTGAGCTGTGGCGGTTCGCCGTCACCGACAACGGCATCGGCATCGCCCCGGAGTACGCCGAGAAGGTGTTCGTGATCTTCCAGCGCCTGCACACCAAGGACGCCTACAACGGCAGCGGCATCGGCCTGGCGATGTGCAAGAAGATCGTCGAGTTCCACGGCGGCACCATCGGGATCGACCCCGCGTACGCAGACGGCACCCGCGTCGTCTTCACCCTCGCCTCCGCACCGGTCGAGAACGCCGAGCAGGAAGCGGCGGGGCCGGCGGCGCACCGTGACGGGGAGGAGCGGGAGTCGTGAGCGTGGTCGAGTCGGCGTCGCGGCCGGTCGAGCCGATGTACCGCATCCTGCTCGTCGAGGACGACGAGGCGGACGCCCTCCTGGTGGAGGAGCTGCTCCACGACACCGGGCTGCGCTTCGAGCTGACGGCGGCCAGGAGCCTGGCCGATGCCCGTGTCGCGCTCGCCGATCGCCGGGTCGACTGCGTCCTCCTCGACCTGCACCTGCCGGACCTCTCGGGTACGGACGGTGTCGTCACCGTCCGCGAACTGGCCCCGCACACCGCGGTGATCGTGCTGACCGGCCTGTCCGAGCAGCGGGCCGGCTCCGACGCCATGGCCGCCGGCGCCCAGGACTACCTGGTGAAGGGCAAGGTCGAGGCGGATCTCCTGGGCCGTACGGTGCGCTACGCGGTCTACCGCAGCGAGACGGAACGCGCGAGCGCCGAGGCCCAGGCCACCCGGCTGCGGGCGGAGGAGAACGCCCGTCTGGAACGCGGGTTGTTACCCCGGCCGATCCTCGACACCAGTACCGTCACCGTGACGACCCGCTACCTGCCCGGACGGGAACAGGCGCTGCTCGGCGGGGACTTCCTCGACGTCGTCGAAGGCGACGACGGGCTGCTCCACACCGTGGTCGGCGACGTCAGCGGACACGGACCCGACGCGGCGGCCCTCGGCGTCTGCCTGCGCATCGCCTGGCGGTCCCTGATCCTCGGCGGACACCGCGGCCCCGACCTGCTGCGTCTGTTGGAGCGGATCCTGGTCGCCGAACGCGGCCTGCCGACGATGTTCGCCACCTGCGCCCTGCTCACGCTCGACCAGACGGCGGGTACCGCGACCGTGTACCTGGCCGGTCACGACGCTCCCCTGCTCACCGTCGCCGGGCGGACCCGCGAGACGACCGCAGAACACGGGATCGCGCTCGGCATCACCCCCCACCTGGGCTCGTGGCCGGCCACCGTGATCCCGCTCCCGCCCTCAGGGGCCCTGACGCTCTACACCGACGGCCTGACCGAGGGGCACAACGGCACGGCGGACGGCGAGCGGCTGGGCGTCGAAGGACTGCTCGCCCTCATCGGGAAGCTGCCCCCGGCCGACCCCGGGGCCCACGTCGACCTGCTCGTCAAGGAGACCCGCGCCCTGAACGCGGGACGTCACACCGACGACCTCGCCGTCCTGCGCCTGGACTGGCACGGCGCGGGGGTCATCCCAGCCTGAGCGTCGCGGTGATGTGTTTGCCGGCGGCGTGGGGCGTGACGGTGACGCGGTCCGCGAGGGTACGGACGAGGGGCCAGCCGTAGCCGCCGATCCGGCGGCCGGCCGGGGGGCTGGTCTGAGTGACCGGGGGAACGGGGCTGCGGTCCGCGACCGAGACGCGCAGGTCGCCGTCGCGGACGTCGGCGTGAAAGCCGGTCAGTCCCCCGCCGTGGCGTATCGCGTTGGTGACGAGTTCGGACGTGACCATCAGCGCGTCCGTCACGACGGGGGCGTCCGACGGGAGACCGGATTTCTCCAGGAGGACCGCCACGATCTCCCGGGCCTCGGCCACCGTCGCGGGCAACGCGGGACCGGCGCCCGCGGAGACGTCCGTCGGTACCTGCTCACGGGCCGGCGGGCCGCCGTCCCCTGGTACCTGTGTCATGTCTCCCTCGCCTGTCGCGGCCGCACCGATCCTGGTGATACTCGCACAGCGCTCGGACACGCGGCCCGCGGGGAGGTGCCGCACCGCCGCCGCGTGGGCGAGGAGAGCCCCCGCGCTCCCGCGGATCCGGCGTACTCCCGGGCGGCCCCGGCGCCTTGGTCCACGCCGTACGCGCCTCATGCGCGGTCCAGCGGCGCGCGCAGGGCGCTGCGTCCCCCGTCCCACGCCTCGCGCAGGTGGTCGGCGAGGCGGTCCTCCAGCAGGACGGTCGCCGCGCACCCGAACGCGACGTCCGCCTCCAGGTCCGGCTCGTCGGCGAGGAGGCCGCCGATCACGTCTCGGCGTACGACCTGCTCGTGGACGGCGTCGGCCTCGACGTGCTCGGCGTAGAAGTGTTCGGCCGCCGGGCCGGCCCCGCAGCGGCGCATCGCCTTGGCCAGTCGCCTCGATCCGGGCGAGGAGGTGACCTCGACGCACGCGAAATGGCCGACGAGCGCGCCGCGCGAGGCCCGGTGCAGTCCGAAGAGGGACATCAGGTTCACGGTCGCGAGCAAGGGTGCGGGGGCGTGGTCCAGGTAGTGGCCGTAGGCGGGGTCCAGTGCGAGGTCGCGCATCAGGTCCGCGAAGAGCCGGGCGTGGATCCGGTCGGCGCGGCCGGCGCCGAACTCGTCGTACTCGATGGCGACCATGGCGGCCTTGGCCCGCCCGGACAGCCTGGGGATCACCCAGACGTGGGGGTCCGCCTCCTTCAGGTGGTACAGGGAGCGCAGGGCCGCGTACTCGCGCAGCTGCCAGAGCTCGCCCTCGGTTTCGAGGCGGTGGCTGAGGCTGTCGGAGAGGTCCACGGGCTCCAGGAGGAGCGGGGCGAAGGCCTCATCGACGGATCGGGGGGCCTCGGACAGCTCGGTGCGCAGGGCGTGCAGGAAGCGGGCCTCCATGGCCGCGCGCAGCCTGAGCAGGTCCGGGTCCCATTCGCGGGTGTCGTCGACGTCGTCGAAGCCGCGGTAGTGCAGTTCGTACAGGAGATAGAGGGCCAGCTGGAGGTCCTCGCCCCACGGGTCGGCCTTCAGGACGGTCCCGGGGGCGTAGACGGGGGCCTGTCCCGATCGCAGGGCCTGCGTCACGGACCGGGACAGCTCGCCGCGTCCTTCGACGAGGCGGGGGCCCGCGGCGGTCGCCGTCGCGCTCGGAGCGGGAGGGGGCATCACGGGGTCCTGTCCTCGGGGGGCGCGGCGGGTCGCTCGCGGCGGCGGTGGCTCGTGTCGCACCAGGGTTGGGTGCGGCTGCGGCGGCAGGTGCACACCGCGACCATGAAGCGGTCGGACCGGGCGATCGTCCCGTCGTCCAGGACGATCTCGACCGGGCCCTCGATCAGGACGGGGCCCTGGGGGTCCACCTGCACCCGACGGGGGTGCGCGTCCGCGCCGGCCTGGCGCGGGTCACCGTCCGTACTGGTCACCGCGTACCTCCGGGGTCGAGTGGGGCCGCGACGGTGGTGTCGTCGACGACAGGGTGCGACTGCCCAGGGGCGGGCGCCCTATCCGTGATTCCCTCGGTCTTCGGAGGATGCGACGAAGATCGATCCCCGATGGCCGGGGTCCTGTGTGGGCACGGCTCGCGCGGTGCTCCGGCGGTCCGGGTGCCCGAGCGGCCCCGGTGTGGAGCACACGGGGGCCGGGGCGGGACGTCGGGGTGGGGCTCTTTAGCCGGCGAGCATTCCGGTGCGCAGGCGGGTGAGGGTGCGGGTCAGGAGGCGGGAGACCTGCATCTGGGAGATGCCGAGTTCGGCGCCGATCTCGGCCTGGGTCTTCTCCTGCCCGAACCGCATCGACAGGATCTGCCGATCCCGCGGCGCCAGGTCCTTCAGGAGCGGAGCCAACGTGTGGAAGTCCTCGAACAGCTCCATCGCGGGATCCACGTCACCCACGGTGTCGGCCAACGAACGCGGCTGCGCGGACGGCCGGCTCCCCGAGGACGTCGACTCGTCGATCGACCCGCTCGTGTAACCGTTGGCCGCCACCATGCCCTCGACGACCTGCTCCTCCGACAACTCCAGATGCTCGGCCAGCTCCCGAACCGTCGGCGCCCGACCGAACACCTCCGTCAACGCCTCCTGGCTCTTGGCCAGCTCCGTCCGCAGCTCCTGCAACCGACGCGGCACATGCACCGCCCACGTCGTGTCACGGAAGAACCGCTTGATCTCCCCAGTGATGAACGGCAACGCCAACGTGGAGAACTCCACCTCACGCTCCGGATCGAACCGGTCGATCGCCTTGATCAGACCGATCGTCCCGACCTGGATGATGTCGTCCAACTCGATCCCACCACCCCCGGTGGCACGCCCCCGAAAACGCCGGGCCGCGAAGTTCACCAACGAGATGTTCATCTCGATCAACGTGTTCCGCGCGTACTGGTACTCGCGCGTCCCCTCCTCCAACGACCGCAACCGCACCAGGAACAGACGCGACAACTCCCGCGCGTCCGAAGGCGCCACCGCACGCGCGTCATCGATCCGCGGCAACACCGACGAACCGGAACCCTCGACCACCGACCCGACAGGCGGCACGACCTGCACATCGAGAGCGGGGCTGACAACTGCGGCGGCGTGGGACATGGAACCGTTCCTCCCCTGGACGGATGACTTGCTTCCGCCCTCGTGCCCTCGATTTCAGTTCGTACACCCGTCTTCGGGCCCGTTCCACCTCCAGTCGGTGATCTCCGCCGGGTCCACGCCGGTGCGGCGCAGTTCCGCTCGGATCCGGTCGCGTTCGGCGGCGTGGCGGGCGGCCAGTGCCGGTGCCTGCGGGTGGCGCCGTTCGAGGTGGTGCAGTGCGGCGATGGCCAGGTCGTGGCGGGACGTGCCGTTGGCGGCGAGGAGGTCGTAGGGGGTGCTGGTGGTTCCCTCCTCCACGTAGCCGCGGACGTGGAAGCGGTCGGGGTGCGGGCGTCCGTGCAGGAGCTGGTGCACGGCCGAGGGGTAGCCGTGGAAGTCGAGCACGACGGGGGTGTCCGTGCCGAAGAGGGCGCGGAAGCGGTCGTCCGGCATGCCGTTGGGGTGACGGTCGGCGGGGGCGAGGGCGCACAGGTCCACGATGTTGACGACGCGGATCAGGGCGTCGGGCAGGTCGTCGCGCAGCAGGGAGACGGCGGCCAGGGTCTCGACGGTGGGGATGCCGCCCGCGCAGGCGAGGACCAGTTCGGGTTCGCCTCCCCCGCCGTGGGAGGCCCAGTCCCACGTGGACGCTCCGGCGGCGCAGTGCGCGCGTGCCTCGTCCAGTCCCAGCCATTGGGCGGCCTCGTGTTTGCCCGACACCACGACGTTGACCTTTCCGGTCTCGTCGAGGAGGCGCTCCATGGTGACCAGGAGGGTGTTGGCGTCGGGGGGCAGGTAGACGCCGGTCACCTCGTTCTTCTGGGTGAGCAGATTGTTGATGAAGCCGAATCCCTGGTGGCTGTAGCCGTTGTGTTCCTGGCGCCATCCCTCGCTGGTCAGGAGGTAGGTGAGGCTGCTGACCGGGGAGCGCCAGGGCACCTCGCGGGAGGTCTTGAGCCATTTGGCGTACTGGTTGAGCATGCTGTCCACGATGGAGGCGAAGGCCTCGTAGGTGGGGAACAGGCCGTGCCCGCCGGTCAGGAGGTAGCCCTGGAGCCAGCCCTGGCAGTTGTGCTCGGACAGGGTCTCCATGACGCGGCCGTCCCGGGCCAGGTGTTCGGCGTACTCGTCGACCGGCCGGGTGAGGGCGCGGTCGGTGGCCTCCAGGACCGCGTCCAGTTTGTTCGAGGCGAGTTCGTCGGGCGAGACGACACGGAAGTCGCGGCGCTCGGACGTGCGGCGGAAGATCTCCGTGAGCCAGTCGGCGAGGACCTTGTTCGCACTGGCGGCGGTGCGGCCCGGCCCGCCCTTCAGGGCGACGGCGTAGGGGGCGAGCGCGGGCAGGTCGAGCGGCCTGCGCAGTCGGCCTCCGTCCGCCGCGGCCTGCATGCCGATGCGCCGGTCCCCGTCGGGGCAGGACGCGGTCACCTCGGGTACGGGCCGGCCCTGCGCGTCGAAGAGTTCCTCGGGCCGGTAGGAGCGCAGCCACGCTTCGAGGGCGCGCAGTTGTTCCGGATCTTCGTGGGCATCGGGGAGGGGCACCTGATGGGCGTGGAACGTCCCCTCGATGCGGACGCCCTCCACCTCGGCCGGAGCGCCCTGGCCCTTGAGGCTGCGCAGGACGATCATCGGCCATCGGGGGCGGGGTTCGGGCGACGTGCCGGAGCGGGCCCGGCCCTGGATGGCGGTGATGCTGGTGTGGGCGTCGGCGACCGCTTCCACCAGGGCCCGGCCGTCGGGGTCGGAGGTGACGTCGACGATCCGGGGGTCCCAGCCGTATCCGCGGAAGAGGTCGGTGAGTTCTCCGTCGGTCATCGTGGCGAAGAGGGTGGGAGAGGAGATCTTGTACCCGTTGAGGTGCAGGAACGGCAGCACGGCGCCGCTGGTGGCCGGGTCGAGGTACTTGGACGAGTGCCACGCGCCCGCGGTCGGGCCGGTCTCGGCCTCGCCGTCGCCGACGATGCAGGCGACCAGTCGGCCGGGGGCGTCCAGGGCCGCGCCGAAGGCGGTCGCCAGGGCGTATCCCAGCTCCCCGCCCTCGTGGAGCGTGCCCGGTACGGCCGGGGAGAGGTGGCTGGGGAAGCCGTCGGGCGCGCAGTAGCGGCGGCTGAGTTCGCGCAGCCCGTCGGCGTCGCGGCTCAGCGCCGGGTCGTACGCGGCGTGTGTCGCCTCCAGCCACAGGTTCGCGTGGACGGCGGGGGCGCCGTGTCCGGGGCCCGTGACGAGCAGGACGTCGGCGTCCCGTTGCCTGATCAGCCGGTTCAGGGCGCCGTAGACGAGGGTGATGCCGGGGCAGGTACCCCAGTGGCCGAGGAGCCGGGGCTTGAGGTGCTCGGGTCGCAGCGGCTCTCCGAGCAGGACGTTGTCCTGGAGGTGGATCAGGGCCGCGGCCACGTAGTCGGCAGCCCGCCGATAGGCCCCCAGGCCCTGGTCGGCGGATTCCGCAACCGTCGTCTCGTGTGTCATCGGACCACTCCCCTCGCTACGGGACGCCTTCGGCATCACGTCCCGCGCATGCCCCCGCGGCGCGGTACACAACGCCCCTGCGGGGTCGTGTTCGCGGTGCGGGGTGGAGTGGCCCGTCCGGGCCGGCGGGTCCCGCGGGCGCGCGCCGGGTGTGTCCGGCGGCGGGCGGACGGGGGCCCACGGGGCTCACGGCCGTCTGGCCGGCCGGCGCAGGACCCGCATGCTGCGGCCGGTGAGGACCGTCTTGGCCGTCGCCTTGAGCTCGGTCTCGTCCGGTGTGTCGTCGCCGTCGAGGGCGGTGTCGAGGGCGACCGTCCAGGCCTCGCCGTAGGCGGCGGGCGGAAGACGGAAGGTGGTGTCCTCGGCGGCGGCGTTGTACATGAGCAGCAGCGAGTCCGGGCGCGGGGCGTGCTCGTCGCGGTCCGCCGCGAGGAGGTCCCCGCAGAGGTAGACGGTGATGCCGCGGTTGTCGGGCCGGTCCCAGTCCTCCTGCGTCATGCAGTCCCCGTCGGGCCCGAGCCACACGATGTCGGCCGCCGGCGCGGTCGCGTCCGTGGGCGCTCCCTGCGGGAAGCGGCGCCTGCGCAGGACGGGCTGCTCACGGCGCAGGGCGAGGGCCCTTCGGGTGAACGCGAGCAGCTCGGCGTTGGCGTCGTCGAGCTCCCAGTCGATCCAGGACAGCTCGTTGTCCTGGCAGTAGACGTTGTTGTTGCCGTGCTGCGTCCGGCCCAGTTCGTCACCGTGGGAGATCATGGGCACGCCCAGGGAGAGGCAGAGGGTGGCCAGCATGTTGCGCTGCTGCCGCGCCCGCAGGCGCAGGACGTCCGCGTCGTCGACGGGGCCTTCCGCGCCGCAGTTCCAGGACCGGTTGTCGGCCTCGCCGTCGCGGCCTTCCTCCCCGTTGGCCTCGTTGTGGCGGTCGTTGTACGACACCAGGTCCCGCAGGGTGAAGCCGTCGTGCGCGGTGATGAAGTTGATGCCCGCGCGGGGGCGGCGTTGATCGGACTGGTAGAGGTCGGCGGAGCCGGCGATGCGGGCGCCGAACTCCGGCAGGGCGGATTCGTCCCCGCGCCAGAAGGAGCGGACGGCGTCGCGGTAGCGGCCGTTCCATTCGCTCCACAGGGCGGGGAAGTTTCCGACCTGGTAGCCGCCTTCCCCGATGTCCCAGGGCTCGGCGATCAGTTTGACGCGGCTGATGACCGGATCCTGATGGACTATGTCGAAGAACGCGGAGAGCTTGTCGACGTCGTGGAACTGGCGCGCCAGGGTGGCGGCGAGGTCGAACCTGAATCCGTCCACGTGCATCTCGGTGACCCAGTACCTCAGCGAGTCCATGATCAGCTGGAGGACGGCCGGGTGCCTCATCAGGAGGCTGTTGCCGGTGCCGGTGGTGTCGAAGTAGTGGGCGGGGCTGTCGTCGACCAGACGGTAGTAGGAGGGGTTGTCGATGCCCCGGAAGGAGAGGGTGGGCCCTTGGTCGTTGCCCTCGGCGGTGTGGTTGTAGACCACGTCGAGGATGACTTCGATGCCCTCCCGGTGCAGGGCCTTGACCATGGACTTGAACTCGGTGACCTGCCCGCCGAGGCTGCCTCCGGAGGCGTAGGCGTGGTGCGGGGCGAAGTAGCCGATGGTGTTGTAGCCCCAGTAGTTCGAAAGGCCCTGGTCGGTGAGGAAGCCGTCCTGGGTGAACTGGTGCACGGGCATCAGTTCGAGTGCCGTCACGCCGAGTTCCTTCAGGTGTCGGACGACGGCCGGGTGCGCGACGCCGGCGTAGGTGCCGCGCAGTTCCTCGGGCACGTCGGGGTTGCGGCAGGTCAGCCCCTTGACGTGGGCCTCGTAGATGACCGAGTCGTGGAACGCGTGGCCGGGCGGCTGGTCGCCCTCCCAGTCGAACTCTCCGCCGGTCACGACGCCGAGCGGTACGTGGCCCCGGCTGTCACGGTCGTCCGGGAGGCCCGGGTCCTCGGCCTGGTGTCCGCTCAGGGAGGGGTCCCCGTCGATCTGGCCGTCGACGGCCTTGGCGTAGGGGTCGAGCAACAGCTTGGCCGGGTTGCAGCGCAGTCCCTCGTCCGGACTCCAGGGACCGTGGACGCGGTAGCCGTACCGCTGCCCGGGGCCGACCCCGGCGACCCGGCCGTGCCACACGCCGCCGTCCACCTCCGGCAGGGTGATCCGGTGCTCGCCGCCGGCGTCGTCGATCAGGCACAGTTCCACCGTTTCGGCGCAGTCGGAGAACAGGGCGAAGTTCGTCCCCGAGCCGTCGTGGGTCGCGCCGAGGGGGTAAGGACGTCCAGCGGAGATATCCATGCAGGAAGATAAACACGCAAACGGGCGTCGCGCGTGTCAGCGCCGGTGATCGTGGCCCGTGATGGCGTATACCCCTCGTGACCGTGCGACGCACGACGGGGCGGGGGCGGCAGCCGTTCGGCTGTCGCCCCCGCCCGGGGTGTGCGCGCGTCCGTCAGACGCGGTGCGGCCCGTCGTAATAGCCGCCCACCTGACGGTGATAGTCCGCGTCACCGAGGTGCTTGTCCTTGTCGAACTCCGGAGCGTTCTTGATCTGCTCCTTGGTCCGATCGACATGGATCTTCTTGTCGTCCGCGTCGATCCGACTGACCGTCCCCGCCGGCAGGAGGACTTCCTTGCCGAAGATCCACGGACCGGTGTCGACCACGATGTACGCGGAACCCACCTCGTCGGAGTGCTTGTCGACCTTGCCGATGGAGCCGTCCGTCGCCTCGACCTTGTAGCCCGTCAGGTCCGCACCGGCCAGACGACCGGACGTCTCGCGGTAACCCCACACATTCTCAGTCATACGAAGAACTCCCTCACTCGAAATCAACGGAGGCTTTCTCCCGGCACATTCACCACCGGAGAGGCGCCGTTCCGCCACAACGCCGCCTGCCCCCGACCACCCCGCCCACACACCCCAAACACCCTTTTTCTCGATCGACCCCGAAAGAGCAGGCCACACCCCGAACACAAAGGCGGACCCGGACACGACTGTGGGGCCCGCCCCCGAAAGGACGGACCCCACAACACGTTCACCACAGACGGAACACCCGTCTACCAGCGGTACCAGCGGCCGCTCCCACCCTTCGGACGGGCAACGAACCCGACAAGCCACAACACCAGCACCGCGATCGCGACCCACCAAAGGATCTTCACCGCGAAACCGGCACCGAAAAGAATCAAAGCGAGCAGAAGAACAAGAAGCAGGGGAACCATGATTATCAACCTCCGAACAACCGAATGCCCCCACACCCCCGAGCCATGCACACCGGATTTACTTGTTTCTTATCGACGCAGGCGGGCAGCCGGATGAGCCGCGTCGGTCCGACGGGTGGGCGCCGGGCAGCAGCCAGGCACAGGAAGGTGAGGAAGTGTGAGCCCTTCCGTTCGCGCCGGACGTTCAAGCGGCAGGTAGCCGAAGAGTCCCACCACCGTGCGGTCGAGCCGCGAACGACGGCGATAGGCGATAACGGGGCAACCAGCTCCCGGAGCGCATCAGGGACCAGACGCTTCGACAGATCAGCACTCACGACCGGCATCACGCCGCTCGAGCATCACGTCACGTCGTGGGACAGCCTTCCAGGCCTGGTTGGTGCGGTCGTCCTGGCGGCCTGCTCGATCTTCGCGAAGGAGGCTGCACGGGCCTCCTCGTCGATCGGCTGCTCGTTCTCGGCGCGCACCCCGGTCCGGCCGTCGACGCCCTCGCGCTGGATGTCGGCATGCCCGGCATGCCGGATGGTCTCGCCGCGGACATGGACCTGCTGCAAGGAGCTCAGGAACCCGTCCACGTGAGACAACCTCCAAGCCCGATGGGCACGGTCCGATAGTCATGCGCGGGCGGGGTAAGCGCGTGGAGCGGCAACCACACAGAGGTCATCGCAGAGCGAATCACAGAACGGAGAGTGTCATGCAGAGTCTGGTCACGCCCGAGGGTCATACCGGCCGTTCGGCGCAGCACACCTGCCGGCCCCTCCGCCCCGACCAGGCACGCGACGCCGCCACGAAGTTCCTCACCGCTCTCGATCCGCCGCCGCCCGAGAGCACCGTCCAGAACGTGCTCCTCCTCGTCTCCGAGCTCGTCACGAACGCGCTTCGGCACGCCGGCGCGGTGACCTCGTTGAAGCTGCGCGCCGACCACGCCCGCATCCAGGTGACCGTCGAGGATCCCAGTCCTGCCCAGCCCCGGGGCCGCACCCCTGACTGGACAGGTTGTACGGGCGGCTTCGGCTGGCCCATGATCCAGCGTCTCGCCCAGAGCCTCACGATCGTCCCGGCGCTCCCCGGCACGGGCAAAGCGATCATCGCCGCTCTTCCCCGCTGAGCCCGGCCGCCCTGCTGGAGGCTCATCCGCTTGGCGCCCCATCGAACTGCGCGCCCGGCCCGGGGACGCGACACGCCACTCAGCGGCCCTGACACAGCCACCCCGATCAGGCAAGCAATCATCGGTACGCACTCACAACTTTTCTACTTTGGTCAGGTTAGGTTTTCCTTCGGCGGAAGGTACTCTTTTTGCGAAGCCACCGAGCCGAGGGCTTCCAGGTCGCCGAGTCGAGGCCCCAGAGGGCAGCACCGAGAACCGTCGAGGAGGAGATGTGGGAGAGGCGACGTGGGTGCGCACGCTGCCCGACCTTGACGGCACTCGCGTGATCGTGTGCTCAGGCGAGTTGGACACCGCCACCGCGGAACCCCTGCGGGCGGCCCTGAAGGCTGCCGAACTCGACGGCGTCGACAAGACCGTCGTCGACCTGGCCTCGGTGACCTTCGCCGATTCCTCACTGTTGAACACGCTGGTCCAGGCGCACCGCAGGCAACGCCTCGTCGTCGTCGGCCCCTACCGCCCGCAACTTTCCAGGCTCTTCCAGGTCACCGGCACCGACATCTTCTTCGACCCGATGCGCGATTGAGCGCGCTCGAGGACGAGGTCGGAAACATGATCACGCGACGGACCACATATCTGATATTGCTGCTATAGATTTCTATACTCCTGGGCGTGAGGGAATCAGTCCAGCGAAGGGTCCGATGTCCGACGCCGACCACCGCACTGCACCCCACCCCACCCCACCTGAGAAGGGTGAATCCGGTGGCCTGGCCGGGACGGAAGAGAAGGTGTGCATGTCGCCGTACGTCGAAACCACCGGGAGCCGGCCGTGGCAGCATCCGCGACACCGACACGTCGGCGAGGGGCCCGGAACTGGGCGGCCCTCGCCGCCTTCCTCGCGGTGACCTACTGCGTCGCGGCTCTGGGCGCGCTCGCGTCCGCCGACGCGGGCGAGGTCTACAGATCTCTGGAACGGCCGGACTGGGCGCCACCCGCCTGGCTCTTCGGACCCGTCTGGACCGTCCTGTACGCCGCGATGGCTGTTGCGGCCTGGCTGGTGTGGCGCCATCCGGACCGGTCCCGCGCGCGGACCGCCCTCGTCTGGTGGTCCGCGCAACTGCTCCTGAACCTGGCCTGGACACCCTTGTTCTTCGGCGCGCGCCAGTACGGACTCGCGCTGCTGGACATCGGCCTGTTGCTGGCCACTCTCACCATCACCCTGGTCCGCTTCCACCGGCTGAGCCGCGCGGCGGCGCTCCTGCTGGCCCCCTACCTGCTGTGGGTGGCCTTCGCGACCGCCCTGAACGCCGCCATCTGGCATCTGAACGCCTGAGCCCGATTCCAACCCGGGGGACGACGAGCGTCACGGTCGTCGCACCAGACGACGTCCGCGAAGGTCAGGCCGGCTCAGCACTCCCTGGGGCGACCGGATCCTGGGTGGGACACATCCCTCGGAGGCGAGGCTTACGTGGGCGCGGGTTGCGGGTGTGCGGATCTTCGGGGGGACGGTCCCGGACCTGTGAACGGGGTCCGGGACCGCAGGCTCGTCTTGACCCGCTCCTGGCCCGGTCCTGCCGGTGCTGCCAGTGCTGCCTCGGGGGCCGCGGGGGCCGCGCGGCGGGTGGCAGCCGCGCGGTCGCTGCGGCGCGTGGCGGCCGGTCAGTTGCCGGACGGGGTCCAGTCCGCGGGCAGGCCGGACTGGGCGAGGACGGTGCCGAGGCTGTAGTGGTCCTCGTCGGAGACGATCCGGCAGCGGCTCCCGTCGAGGTTGAGGAGCGTGGTCATCCGCACGGCGAAGGGCTTGGGAGCGCCCTTGAGGTGGCCGGCGTAGACGGCGTCGACCGTGATACGGCGGCCGTCGCGGTGGGCGGCGCGAACCGTGACGTGCACGTTGTCTATGAGGCTGTCGGCGCGGGCCTTCCACCCGGCAATCTCCTGACGACCGTGGAAGGCGACGCCCAGGCCCAGGTCCGTGTAGGTCCCGTCGGTGGTGAACAGGGCGCCGAGCGCCTGCGGGTCGGTGCCGTTCCAGGCGCGGGCCCAGTCCGCGACGATCTTCGGCGGCCGCGGGTCGGCACCTGCGGGGTGGTTGCCGGTGGCGTGGGCGGTGGCGGCGGTCGTGGCGCAGAGGGCCGCGGCGGTGACCAGCACGGTCATGGCACGGGAGGGGCGGGTGGTCGAGGTCATGGTGATGCTCCTTGGGGTGTGACGGGTGTGACGGGTGTGATTACGGGGCGCGCCCGGCGGTGGCCCGCCGCGGACTGCCTGCGGTCGGACCGTTCATGGCGCACAGGCTCGGGCCGGGACGTGTCCACTTTCCAGGCCCGACCGGAACGGGGAGTGTCCAACGCTGTCCGCGCGCGTTCACCCGGCCTCTCCGAAGCGTGCGGCCCGGCATGACACATGCGCGCCGGGCCACGCCCAGGGCTCCGCTTGCGCTGTTCGAGGGGAGATCACTGCCCGAACGGCCGAGGGCGGCGAGCCGTTCCCGATCGCCCGGGAGCCGCTGGGAAGGGTGGGCCGGTACCTGTGTGCGGCCAAGGACGGGAGAGATCAGTGATCTCAGCTGTGGACAAGGGGCGGGAGCGGGGGCCGCAGATCGTCAGAGGGCAGAAGGCCCTGGTGACCGGTGCGAACTCCGGCATCGGCAAGGCCACCGCGATCCGTCTGGGCCAGGCCGGCGCCGATGTCGTCGTGAACTACGTCTTCGGACCGGAAACGGCCGAGGAAGTGGTCGAGGAGATCAAGTCCTTCGGGGTGCGGGCGTACGCGCACCAGGCGGACGTCTCCCAGGAGGACCAGGTCGTCGGGATGGTCGACCGCATGGTCGAGGAGTTCGACACCATCGACATCATGGTGGCCAACGCGGGGCTGCAGCGCGATGCCCCCGTCACCGAGATGACCGTCGCGCAGTGGCAGAAGGTGCTGGACGTCAACCTCACCGGGCAGTTCCTCTGTGCCCGGGAGGCGGCCAAGGAGTTCATCCGTCGGGGCGTCGTACCGGAGGTCTCCCGGTCCGCCGGGAAGATCGTCTGCATGAGCTCGGTGCATCAGATCATCCCGTGGTCCGGCCACGTGAACTACGCCTCCTCCAAGGGCGGCGTGCTGATGCTGATGCAGACCTTGGCGCAGGAGCTCGCGCCCAGCGGGATCCGGGTCAACGCGGTCGCGCCCGGCGCGATCCGCACCCCCATCAACCGCAGTGCCTGGGACACCCCGGAGGCCGAGGCCGATCTCCTGCGGCTGGTTCCCTACCGGCGGGTGGGCGACCCCGAGGACATCGCCAACGCCGTGACCGTCCTGGTCTCCGATCTGATGGACTACGTCGTCGGCACCACCCTCTACGTCGACGGCGGAATGACGCTCTTCCCCGGCTTCGCCACCGGAGGCTGAACCGACCGTGGATGACCACGTCACGCACCGCCGGGTGGTCATCCTCGGCGGCGGCTTCGCCGGCCTGTTCGCCGTACGGGCCCTGCGCAGCGCCCCCGTGGAGGTGACCCTCGTCGACCGCTGCGCCCACCACCTCTTCCAGCCGCTCCTGTACCAGTGCGCGTCGGGCATCCTCTCCGAGGGCCAGATCGCCCAGCCCCTGCGGGCCGTCCTGCGCCGCCATCCCCGGGTCCGTTGTCTCCAGGCGTCGGCGGACGACGTGGACGTGGCCCGCCGGATCGTCCGCGCGACCCGTCCGAACGGCACCGTGCTCGAACTGCCCTACGACGATCTGATCGTGGGGATCGGGGTCCGGCAGTCCTACTTCGGGCACGACGAGTTCGCGCCGTTCGCCCCCGGGATGAAGACCCTGAAGGACGCGCTGGCCGTAAGGACCAAGATCTACCAGGCGTTCGAGATGGCCGAGGCGAGCACGGACCCGCTGGAACGCGCGCAGTGGCTCACCTTCGCCCTCGTGGGTGGCGGCCCCACCGGGGTCGAGTTGGCCGGGCAGATCCGGGAGATCGCCGGCCACACGCTTGAGCGGGAGTTCTCCACCATCGACCCCGGCCAGGCCCGGGTCCTGCTGTTCGACGGGTCGGACGGTGTGCTGGGCGCCTTCGGGCCGGTGCTGTCCCGCCGCGCCGCCCGGACCCTGGACGACCTCGGCGTCGAGGTCCACCTTCGGTCGATCGTCACCCAGGTCGACGACAGGGGCCTGACGGTGAGCCGCAAGGACGGCGGCAGCGACCGCGTGGAGGCGCGCACGGTGCTCTGGACCGCCGGGGTCGAGGCGCCACCGTTGGCGACGGCGCTGGCACGGGCGACGGGCGCCGAGCAGGACCGGGCGGGCCGCATCCGTGTGGACCCCGACCTCAGCATCGCCGGCCATCCGGAGATCCGGGTGGTGGGCGACCTGATGAGCCTGGACAAGTTGCCCGGACTCGCCGAGGTCGCGATGCAGAGCGGTGCCTACGCCGGCCGCCGGATCCGACACTCCGTCGAGGGCAGGACCCGTGAGCCCCGCCCCTTCCGGTACCTGGACCTCGGCAGTGCGGCGTACATCTCGCGGGGCAGGGCCGTCGTGAAGATGGGCCGCTTCCACGCCTCCGGGATGATCGGCTGGCTGATCTGGCTGTTCATCCACATCGTCTTCCTGACCGGCTTCCGCAGCCGGGCGGGCGCCCTGCTCAGCTGGGCCGTGGTCTTCGTCTCCGGTTCGCGTCGTGAGCGCGCCTTCACCGCGGCGGATCCGGACGTCACGGCCGCGCCTCCCCCCTCCCCGTCCAGCCCACCGGCCGACTCCTCGGTCGCCCGGAACGAGCCACGGAGACCCGTATGAGCACCACGGCACACCTCTGGGCGGATGCCCCCGCGCAACTGCTGCCCGCACGGGAGCTGATGGCTTTCACCCTGGCCTCGCACATCATCCTGGTACCCCTGGGCGTGGCACTGCCCTTCATCACCTTGGTCATGCACTACCGGGGGCTGCGCACCTCCGATCCGGTGGCGCTGCTGCTGGCCCGTCGCTGGTCCGCGGTGATGGCCGTCCAGTTCGCCATCGGCATCGTCACCGGAACCGTGCTGTCCTTCGAGTTCGGGCTGCTCTGGCCGGGCATGATGGGGCGTTGGGGCGATGTCTTCGGGCTCGGCTTCGGGATCGAGGCGTGGGCCTTCTTCCTGGAGGCGATCCTGATCGCCATCTACCTCTACGGCTGGCGCCGCCTGAAGCCGAAGACTCACTTCTGGCTGGGCGTCCCGATGCCGATCGCGGCGCTGATGGGCGCGTTCGGCATCATCGCCGCCAATTCGTGGATGAACACCCCCCAGGGCTTCACCCTCGACGCCAACGGCCGGCCCGTGAACGTCAGCGTCCAACAGGCCATCTTCACGCCGATGTTCGGGCCGCAGTACTGGCACTTCGTGGTCGCGATGTTCCTCACCGCGGGCTACGTGGTGGCCGGTGTGTACGCCGTCGGCTGGCTGCGCGGCCGTCGCGACCGCTACCACCGTCTCGGCTTCACCGTGCCGTTCACCCTCGCCACGATCCTCACCCCCGTGCAGTTCTTTCTGGGTGACAACATCGCGCGGCAGGTCTTCATCAAGCAGCCGATCAAGTTCGCCGCCGCGGAGCTGGTGTGGAAGACCGACACGCATGTGCCCGAGTACCTGTTCGGGCGGCTCCAGGAGGACGGCAGCATCAAGGGCGGGATCAAGATCCCGCAGCTGGACTCCATCCTGGCCGGGTTCAGTCCCGACACGAAGGTCACCGGCCTGAGTTCGGTACCCGCCTCCGACCGGCCCACCGCCACCCAGGCGACCATCGCGCACTGGGCGTTCGACATCATGGCGACGATCGGGAGTGTGCTGATCCTGCTGGCGCTCTGGTACGCCTGGTGCTGGTGGCGGCATCGTGACCTGCCGAAATCGCGGTGGTTCTTCCGGTGCGCGGCCGTGGCCGGCGCGGCGAGCATCGCGACCGTGGAGTGCGGCTGGATCATGACCGAGGTGGGGCGCCAGCCCTGGATCGTGTACCAGAACATGCGGGTCTCCGAGGCGGTGACCGGTACGCCCGCCTCCTCCCTGTGGATGATGTTCGGCCTCGTCGTGGTGATCTACGTTCTGATCTTCGGCGCGTTCCTCGGCGTGCTGCTCAAGATGCGCACCCGGTGGCGGCTCGCCGACGCCGGATCCGCGCGCGTGCTCTCCGACAGCCCGGAGACGGACACGCCGTACGGTCCTCGTCCGGAGACGGCCGCCGGCGCACCGGGTACCCGTCGAGACCCCGGGAGCGAACTGTGACCGCGAGCATCGTCGCCTGGATCCTGCTGCTCGTGATCGCCGCCTACGCCTGCGGCGGCGGCGTCGACTACGGCGCCGGCTTCTGGGATCTGCTGGCCGGTGGGGCCGAGCGCGGCAAACGACCCCGCTGGCTGATCGACCACGCCATGGCCCCGGTCTGGGAGGTCAACAACGTCTGGCTGATCTTCGCGTTCATCCTGATGTGGACCGGCTTCCCGGTGTTCTTCCAGACCGTGTTCACGGCGCTCTGGCTCCCCCTGGCACTCGCCGCCATCGGCTTGGTCCTGCGCGGCGCCGGGTTCGCGCTGCGCAAGCCGACCAGGGGGCTCGCCGGACGCCGGATCTACGGCGCCATGTTCGCCGTCTCTTCCCTGCTCACGCCGTTCTTCCTGGGTACGGCCATCGGCTCGGTGGCCTCCGGGCGCGTCGCTCCCGGCACCCCCGCCACGGCCCATGCCTGGGCCAACACCACCTCGATCATGGCCGGGCTCGTCGCGGTGGCATCCACCGCCTTCCTGGGGGCGGTGTTCCTCACCGTGGACGCCCGCCGCTTCGACGCCCCCGACCTGATGGGTTACTTCCGCTTCCGGGCATGGGTCAGTTGTGGCGCGCTGTTGATCATCGGCGTGCTCGGCCTGACCGTGACCGACCCCCACGCGTCGTACGTCCATCACGGACTCACCCACGGCGCCGGGCTCGCCCTCCTGCTGATCGCCGTGGTGGCTCTGGCGGTCACCGCCTGGCTGATCTCCGGCAAGGCGGCGGGATGGGCGCGGTACTCCTCGGTCGCCGTCGTGGCACTGCTCGTCGCCGCCTGGGGGTTCGCGCAGCGGCCCTACCTGGTGCCCACCTCGCTGACCGTGCAGCAGGGCGCCGGAGCGAGCGCCCCGCTCCAGTGGATGCTCATCGTCGCGCTCGTCGCCCTGGTGTTGATCGTCCCCGCGCTGGTCGTCCTGTACCGCCTCGACACCCACGGCGTGCTGGAACCGCTGACCGACGAGGACGTGGGCGAGTGACGCCCTGCCGCGTCGAGCGGCCGGCGTCGGTCCGCGTCGGCCGCGGCATCGTCCGGGTCGCGGGTTAGGCCGGCACGGCATCCCAGGAGGGCCGCTATGACATCGAGCCAGGTACTCATCGGCGTCGGGCTGATCGTGACCCTTGCCGTCGCCTGCCAACTGCTGGCGAACCTGCTGCGCGTGCCGGCGATCCTCCTGCTGCTGCCGGCCGGGTTCATCGCCGGCGTCCTGACCGACGACGTCAACCCGGAGAAGCTGCTGGGCGACGCGTTCTCCCCGCTGGTCTCGCTCGCCGTCGCGGTGATCCTCTACGACGCCGGACTCGGCCTGGACCTGCACCGTCTCAAGGGACACACCCGCACGGTCGTCGTCAGGCTCATCTGGCTCGGCGCCCTGATCACCTTCGTGTCGGCGGCGCTGCTCGCCGTCCCCATCATGAGCATGTCGCTGAACGCGGCCGTGATGCTGGGCGCGATCCTCGTGGTCAGCGGCCCGACCGTCGTCGGACCGCTGCTCAAGTTCGTCCGCCCGAGGGAACGCCTGCAACGCGTCCTCGTCTGGGAAGGCTCGCTGATCGACCCGGTCGGCGGCATCCTCGGCGCGCTCGTCTTCCACGGAGTGCTGGCCGGAGGCCAGCCCGGTCTGGCCGCCCAAACTGGGCGCGTTCGGCGTCAGCGCCGCGATCGGGCTGATCGGCGGCGCCGTCGGAGCGGCGGTGCTCTGGCTGCTGCTCCGCTGCCTCACGCTCGACGAAGTGCTCGGCACGACCACGCAGTTCGCCGCCGTGATCGCGGTGGCGGCCGGCTGCGACGCCCTGCGGGACGACACCGGCCTCATCGCCGCCGTCGTGATGGGCGTGGCCCTGGCCAATCTGCCGGGGCTGGACATGCCGGCACGCCGGCCGTTCTTCGAAACCCTGGTCTCGCTGATCATCGGGCTGCTGTTCATCGGCATCTCCGCCACCGTCACCCCGCAGTCGCTGCGCCATGTCGTGCTGCCGGCCCTCGGCCTCGCCGCTGCTCTCGTTCTCGTGGTCAGGCCCTTGGTGGCGCTGCTGTCGACCGTCCGTACCGATGTCCCCTACCGGGAGAGATGGTTCATCGGTTGGATGGCGCCCCGCGGCATCGTCGCCGCGGCCACCGCGGCCACCTTCTCCGCCGCGCTCGTACAGGCCGGTATCGAGGGCGCGGACAAGATCCTGCCGGCCACCTTCATCGTGATCGTCACCACCGTCATGCTCTACGGCCTGACCGCCGTTCCCGCCGCGCGGTTCCTCGACGTCCGCCGTTCGGCACGCTCGCGGCCCCTGCTCGTCGGCGGCGATCCCTGGGTGGTGGAACTGGGGGGCGCGCTGCGCTCGGCGGGCCTGGACGTCCTGATGTGGGCGGGCCTCGACCGCCAGCGTCAGAGCATCAAGGACGCGGGCCTGGAGCTGGCCCCCGGCGAACTCCTCGCCGCCGCCACCGGAGCCGGAGCCGAGTTGGAGGGGATCACCGATGTCCTCCTGCTCACCGACGAGGACGACTTCAACGCCCTCGCCGTCATGACCCTCAAGGAGACGGCGGAGGGCCCCGTCCACCGCCTCATGCCGCCCACCCGCAGCCACGGCGTGGTCGCCCCCTACACGGGCAGCGAGGTCCTGTTCTCCGCCGGCCTGAACCGGCCCGAACTGGCCCGTCGGTACGCGGCGGGCGCCCGCATCGTCACCCGCACGATGGTCGACGGGCTCATCCCCGCCGGGCACGACATGTTGTTCCTGGTGCGCCCGGACGGACAGCTCACCGCCGCGACCGAGTCGACGCTGCCGTCGCCCGCCGCGGGCGACGTCGCCGTCCTGCTGACGCCTTCGGCGGAGCCCCCGCCGCCCTGAGGCCGTGATCGGTCCCCCGGCCGCCGATTGGTCCACAGGAATGACGGTGGGCACGTTCCCCGGGACCTCGCGCGCCGGACCTTCCGGATCGTGCGGCCGTCACGTGGTACCAATCATCGGGACTTGTCGGCCGCCGCGTTGCAGATGGCCTCAGCTGCCGAGGAGACGATGAGCATGTCAGCCACCCCCGCCGGATCGCCCGCCCCGGCGCCGCCGGATCCGTTCGCGGTGATCCGCACGCGTGGGTACGCCGTTCTGCTGGTGATGACGGCGCTCCTCGGCATCCCGATCGCCGCGGCGGCCTTCGGATTCCTCGCGCTCGTGTCCGAACTCCAGTCGCTGACCTACACCGACCTTCCCCGAGCGCTCGGCTTTCACCGAACGCCGTCGTGGTGGCCCATCCCCCTCCTGGCCTTCGCCGGGCTGCTGGTGGCGCTGACGATCCGCCACCTGCCGGGCGAGGCCGGGCACAAGCCCGCCGAAGGCCTCGTCGCCACCGGCACGCCGAAGCCCGTCGACCTCCCCGGTATCGCACTCGCGGCGGCGGCCTCGTTGGGCGCGGGCGTGGTACTCGGTCCCGAGGCGCCCCTCATCGCGCTGGGCGGTGGCCTGGCCGTGTTCTTCGGCCGGGCGATGAAGCGGGGCATGCAGCCCGAGGCGATGGCCGTGTTGGGCGCCGCCGGAAGCTTCGCGGCCGTCAGCACGCTGCTCGGCTCGCCGCTGCTCGGCGCCTTCCTCCTGATGGAGGCGGCCGGTCTCGGCGGGGCGATGATGGCGATCGCCCTGGTGCCGGGCCTTCTCTCGGCCGGTATCGGCGCGCTCTTCTTCACCGGTCTGGGGTCGTGGACGGGCCTGGGCACCTTCTCACTGGTCCTCCATCAAGTACCGCAGGCCGCGCGCCCGGACCTCGCCGGGTTCGGCTGGGCCGTCGTCATCGGGGCGGTGGCCGCCCTCGGCGGGACCGGGATCCGGCGGATGGGCCTGTTCCTCCAGCGACGGGTCGAACGCCGACGGGTGCCGGTCACCGTCCTGGTCGGCGCACTCGTGGGCGTGGTCGCGCTGGTGTACGCCGAGTCGACGGGCAAGGAAGCGTCCGAGATCCTCTACTCCGGCCAGGACGCGCTCGGGCCGCTGCTGGCGGACCACGCGGGCTACTCGGTGGGGGCCCTGGTTCTCCTCGTGCTCTGCAAGGCGCTCGCCTACTCCCTGTCCCTCAGCGGCTTCCGCGGCGGCCCGGTCTTCCCCTCCATGTTCGTGGGAGCGGCGCTCGGCCTGGCCATGGCGCAGCTGCCCGGGCTGGACGTGACCTCCGGCTTCGCCATGGGTGTCGGTGCGATGTGCGTGGCGATGCTGAAGCTGCCGATGACCTCCGTGTTGCTGGCCACCCTTCTCCTGGGGACGCAGGGCCTCACCGTGATGCCGGTCGTGATCGTCGCGGTCGTGGTGTCCTACGTCCTCACCATCCGGCTCTCCCCGGCCCCCGCGCCGAAGCCCGCCCCGACACCGGCGTCCCCGTAGTCGCCGCCCGCACCCGTCCGCTCCGCCCGCACCGTCCGTTCGCCCGCACCCCGACCTGGAGGCTCGATGCCCGAGAGCCCGACCGGACAGCAGTTCCTGCTGCGCAGCGGTGAGCACAGCGCCGTCGTGGTGGAGCTCGGAGCCGGGCTGCGCGACTACACGGTCGGCGCGCGGCGCGTCCTGGACGGCTACACCGCCGATGAGCCGATCACGGGGGGTCGTGGGCAGCTCCTCGTACCCTGGCCGAACCGCGTCAGCGGCGGACGGTACGACTGGAAGGGTGAGGAGCTCCGGCTCCCGCTGACCGAACCGGAGGCCGGCAACGCCATTCACGGGCTGCTCCGCTGGGCCTCGTGGGAGCCGCTGGAGCGCGCCGAGGACCGGATCCTGCTCGGGACCACCCTCTTCCCGCAGCCCGGCTACCCGTTCCACCTCGGCGTCCGTGCGGAGTACGCGCTCGGGTCCGAGGGGCTGGCGGTGGCCGTGACGGCCCGCAACCTCGGTGGGAGCGCCGCGCCCTATGGGGTCGGCCAACACCCCTACCTGACGGTGGGCACCGAACAGGTCGACGAGGCCGTGGTGACCCTCCCGGCCCGGGCGTGGCTGCCGCCCGCCGATCAGGGGGCGCCCGTCACTCCGCGACCCGTGGAGGGTACCGAGTACGACTTCCGTACGCCGCGCGTGCTCGGCCCGCAGCACCTGGACACCCCGTTCTCCGAACTGGAACGGAACTCCGCCGGCCGGGCCGTGGTGCGCCTGGCGCACCCCTCGGGTTCCCACGGCAGCGATCTGTGGCTGGGCGAGGGGGCGGCGTACCTCCAGGTGTACACCGGTGACACCCTGCCCGTCCCGGACCGGCGGCGAGGCCTCGCGGTGGAGCCCATGTCCTGCCCGCCCGACGCGTTCCGGAGCGGGTCCGGCCTGGTGGAGCTCGCGCCCGGCGACCTCCACACGTTCCGCTGGGGGCTCACTCCCTGGACCGCGGCCCGCTGAGGTGCCTCGGGTGCGGGGTGTCGCTCCTCTTGTCCACCCGTGTGACGCTCGCTCGCGCCCTGCGGTCCCAGACGGATCGGTCGCGTTAAGTTGCCCTCATGACAACGCGACCTGGCCCTCGCGGCGCGGCCGATTCGGGCGATGTCCACGAGGCGCGTCTGGCCATCGACGCCTTCCTCGCGCGGACGTCACCGGAGCAGGACGGGAGCCTCACCGGTCCGGGAGGCGTGGGGCCGGGGGCGGATCTGGAACGTTGGCGTACGACCGGCCTCATCGACGACCGGGTGGCGGAGCAGGTCGCCCGCGAGGCCTGGGACGCGGTACAGGAAGCCACCCCGCCCCGCCCGACCCGGAAACGGACGCGGAACCGATTGAGCAGGGCCGGCCGTCGCCGGAACTCGCCGAGCGCCACCGTCGGGCCGTGTCGATCGCACGTGGCCTGCTGGAACTCGGCCACCACCTCGACGAGACGTTGCGGCCCGGCCCGGACATGGCGGCGGGATAGCCGGCTCGGCCCCCGGCTCGACCCCCTGGTTCGACCAGCCGGCTCGACTACCTGATGCGACGACAGCCCCCTCCTGACCCCGGACTCCCCGGCCCTGACGGAGTCGGACCCGACAGCGGTCAGCCTTGCCGCGCGTCGCAAGCGCAGGAGGGGCACAGCCCCCGGTAGGTGATCTCGACCTCCGACACCGTGAAGCCGAAACTCTCTTCAGGGGACAGGACGGCCGGTGTGCCGGTCACGTGAACGTCGCGGATGATGCCGCAGCCGGAGCACACCAGGTGCTGGTGCGGATGGTGCGCGTTGGGATCGAAGCGTTTCGCGCGACCGTTGACGGAGACCTCCACCACCTCGCCGAGCGCCACCAGCTCGCCCAGGGTGTTGTAGACGGTCGCCCGGGCGATCTCGGGCAGCCGCTCGACCGCGCGGGCGTGTAGCTCGTCGGCCGTGAGGTGCACGTGATCGCCGTCGAGGACTTCCGCGACGACACGCCGCTGCGAAGTCATCCGCCAGCCGCGCCCTCTCAGCCGCTCCAACAAGTCACTCATATCGGCACACCTTTCAGGCTCGGCGGGACAAAGGAAGTCTAGCCACCGGCCGTACGGATCCTCGCGTGCCGGAAGGCATTGGGGGCGTTGGGAACGGTTCCATGTCACCCGGCCGCTCTTCTCATTCCCGCTTTTCATATCAGAGGGGCTCGATTCTCCTTTCGACTGCTTGTTGTGCGGAGGTGCCCCGCGTGTTCTCGTAACGGCGAGCTCTCCGGTGCGCGACCATACGGACGCGCCGACACACGCTCGATCATCGGCGTCGTTCGTGTCACAAAGCGCCAAGGGCAAAGCAGCCAGCCGAGGGAAACACCGACACAGGAAGAAGGACGGACGTGTCCGGCAGCGACAGCGAGAACCCAGTAATTCCTGCCCCGACTCCCGCGCCGAATCGCCCCAGGTCGAATCGTGACTGGTGGCCGAATCAGCTGGATCTTCAGGTTCTGCACCAGCATTCGCCTCAGGCCAATCCGATGGACGAGGGCTTCAGTTACGCGGAGGAATTCGCGACCCTGGACGTCGACGCGCTGAAGCAGGACGTCTTCGAGGTGATGACGGCGTCGCAGGATTGGTGGCCCGCCGATTACGGCCACTACGGGCCGCTCTTCATCCGGATGAGTTGGCACTCCGCGGGAACGTACCGCATCGCGGACGGCCGGGGCGGGGGCGGAGCAGGCGCTCAGCGCTTCGCCCCCCTCAACAGCTGGCCGGACAACGCGAGCCTCGACAAGGCGCGCCGTCTGCTCTGGCCCGTCAAGCAGAAGTACGGCCGGAAGATCTCGTGGGCCGACCTCCTGGTGTTCGCCGGCAACTGCGCCATGGAGTCGATGGGGTTCAAGACGTTCGGCTTCGCCTTCGGCCGGGAGGACATCTGGGAGCCGGAGGAGATCTTCTGGGGGCCCGAGGACACCTGGCTCGGTGACGAGCGCTACAGCGGCGACAGGGAACTCACCGGTCCTTTCGGGGCCGTGCAGATGGGGCTGATCTACGTCAATCCGGAAGGCCCCAACGGCAACCCGGATCCGGTGGCTGCCGCCAGGGACATTCGCGAGACCTTCGGGCGCATGGCGATGAACGACGAGGAGACCGCCGCGCTGATCATCGGCGGTCACACGTTCGGCAAGTGCCACGGTGCGGTCGGCGCCGAGTACATCGGCCCCGAGCCCGAGGCGTGCCCGATCGAGGCGCAAGGCATCGGCTGGAGGAACACCCACGGCAGCGGCGTGGGCGTCGACGCGCTCACCAGCGGGCTGGAAGGTGCGTGGACCTCCGAGCCGACGAAGTGGGACAACGGCTACCTGGACAACCTGTTCCGGTACGACTGGGAGCTGACGACGAGCCCGGCCGGCGCGAAGCAGTGGACGCCCACGGATCCCTCGGCCCGGGACACCGTGCCGGACGCTCACGATCCGTCGAAGCGGCACGCTCCCATGATGCTGACGACGGACCTCGCGCTGAAACTGGACCCGATCTACGGGCCGATCGCGAAGTCCTTCCACGAGAACCCGGACAAGCTCGCGGAGGCGTTCGCCAAGGCCTGGTTCAAGCTGTTGCACCGCGACATGGGTCCGCTGTCGCGGTACCTCGGACCGTGGATCCCCGAGCCGCAGCTGTGGCAGGACCCCGTCCCCGAGGTCGATCACGCGCTGGTGTCGGACGCGGACGTCGTCGACCTCAAGGGCCGGATCCTCGCTTCGGGGCTGTCCGTCTCCCAGTTGGTGAGCACCGCCTGGGCGTCGGCGGCGAGCTTCCGCGGGACCGACAAGCGGGGTGGGGCCAACGGGGCGCGGATCCGGCTCGCGCCGCAGAAGGACTGGGAGGTCAATGACCTGCCCGAGGTGGCCGAGGTGTTGCGGACCCTTGAGGGGATCCAGCAGGAGTTCAACGGCTCCCGGACGGACGGAACGAAGGTTTCGCTCGCCGACCTGATCGTCCTGGGCGGCTGCGCGGCCGTCGAGCGGGCCGCGAAGAACGCCGGGCACGACATCGTCGTCCCGTTCGCGGCGGGTCGTACGGACGCCTCGCAGGAGCAGACCGACGTGGAGACGTTCGCCGTGCTCGAACCGAAGGCGGACGGGTTCCGCAACTATCTCCCGGCGGGAGAGAAGTTGTCGCCGGAGACGCTTCTGCTGGACCGCGCCAACCTGTTGAACCTGACCGCACCCGAGATGACGGTCCTGATCGGCGGCATGCGGGCCCTGAACACCGGCTTCAAGCAGGTCCGGCACGGCGTCTTCACCGACCGCCCGGAGACGTTGACCAACGACTTCTTCGTCAACCTGCTCGACATGGGCACGGTGTGGAAGGCGTCGGAGTCGGCGGAGAACGTGTTCGAGGGTCGGGATCACACGACGGGTGAGACCAAGTGGACCGCCACCGCGGTCGATCTCGTCTTCGGTTCGCACGCGCAGCTCCGGGGGATCGCGGAGGTGTACGCGTCGAAGGACGCGGGTGAGAAGTTCACGCGTGATTTCGTCGCGGCGTGGAACAAGGTCATGAACCTCGACCGGTTCGACCTCGTCTGATCGCGGTATGCCGGTCGGCCGCCCGGCGGCCGACCGGCACCGCGGCGGTTGGCACACCCGCGGCCGGCCTGCCGGGGCGTGAACGGCCCTCCGTTCGGGACGAGTTCGACAGGGAAGGAACCCGATGGACACAGGAGACAGCGGCGACCGGACAGCGGATCGACTCCCGCAGCAGGGGCGGCCGACCGGCGGCAGGACGGGGTGCTCGTCATGAGTTACGTGAACCCTGGCGGCTCGTACAAGCGGGACAGCCGCTACCTCACCGATCGGATCACCGCGGACGGGAGCGAGGGCTTCCCCGTCGAACCGGGCCGCTACCGGCTCGTGGTGAGCCGGGCCTGTCCTTGGGCGAGCCGCGCGATCATCGTGCGCCGGCTCCTCGGGCTGGAGAACGCGCTGCCGATGGCCGTGGCCGGTCCGACCCACGACGAGCGGAGTTGGACGTTCGACCTGGACCCCGGGGGCCGCGATCCCGTACTCGGAATCGCGCGGCTGCAAGAGGCGTACTTCGCCCGCGACCCCGGATACGACCGCGGCATCACCGTGCCGGCGATCGTGGACGTGCCGACGGGCAAGGTGGTGACCAACGACTTCGCCCGGATCACCCTCGACATGTCGCTGGAATGGGCCGCGCACCACCGCGAGGGCGCGCCCGCGCTGTACCCCCCGCAACTGCGCCCTGAGATCGACTCCGTGAACGAGGAGATCTACCAGGACGTGAACAACGGGGTCTACCGCGCCGGCTTCGCCGGATCCCAGGAGGCGTACACCACCGCGTACGAGCGCCTGTTCGCCCGCCTCGACCGGCTCACGGACCGACTCACCACGTCCCGGTACCTCGTCGGGAACACCGTCACCGAAGCCGATGTCCGGCTGTTCACGACCCTCGTCCGCTTCGACGCGGTGTACCACGGCCATTTCAAGTGCAACCGGCAGAAGCTGTCCGAGATGCCGGTCCTCTGGGCCTACGCCCGCGACCTGTTCCAGACTCCCGGATTCGGCGACACGGTCGACTTCGACCACATCAAACGTCACTACTACCTGGTCCACCGGGACATCAACCCGACCGGCATCGTGCCCGCCGGTCCGGACCTGACGGGCTGGCTCACGCCCCACGACCGGTCGTCGCTGGGCGGCAGCCCCTTCGGGCAGGGCACCCCGCCCGGGCCGGTCGTACCGCGGGAAGCCGTCCCGGTCGAACACACGCCGCAGGCACGCTGACCTTCGGGCCGTGCTCGTGCACCCGGTGCGGCCTTGTCGCGCCACGTGACGCTTCCCCGGCGCGGTCGTGGGCAGACGCGGGACAAACACCCGCCGAAGGGACGCCCATGCTCATCGCCGTGATAGTGCTCCTGCCCGCTCTCCTGTGCGGTGTTCTCGCGCTCGGCAGGTACGAGGAGCTCCTCCTCGGATCCTCCGCGGACGAGGTCCCGGAGCTCCGCCTCGGGTCGTCGGCGGACGATCTCCCCTCGCCACCGGCAGCCGCTCGGCCGGCCGAGGTGGCACCCGTGGCGGCGCGTCCCGCCCGGCACCGTGCGTCCGGTCGGCACTCCAGGCACGGGGCGCGTCCCGCCCGACTCGGCGCATAGGCCCCCGGCAGCCTCAGGGCGTGGGGGTGCTCGCGCTCCCGCAGGACTCGCTCATGCATCCGAGGCACTCGGCGGGACCGCCACACCGTAAAGCACCCAAAGGAATCCTTATGGCATGCGCATGTTGCTAGGATCGCGCTTATGGATGGCATCTCGATGAAGACGATCGGCCTGCTCGGCGGGATGAGCTGGGAATCGACGGCCCAGTACTACCGGTTGCTGAACGAGTTCACCCGCGAGCGGCTCGGTGGGCTCCACTCGGCGCGCTGCGTGCTGTACTCCGTGGACTTCGCGGAGATCGAACAGCTTCAGGTGCAAGGCCGCTGGGACGAGGCGGGCGAGGTGCTGGCCTCCGCCGCCCGGTCATTGGAGGCGGCGGGCGCCGACCTCGTACTCCTGTGCACGAACACGATGCACAAGGTCGCCGACCAGGTGCAGGCGGCCGTCTCGGTTCCGCTGTTGCACCTGGCCGACGCCACCGCGGAAGCGGTGCGGGCTCAAGGCCTGCGCCGGGTCGGCCTGCTGGGAACGGCGTTCACGATGGAGCAGGACTTCTACCGGGGGCGGCTCGCGGCGGGTGGGCTGGACGTGTCCGTGCCGGATGCCGACGGGCGGGCCCTGGTGCACCGGGTGATCTACGAGGAGCTGTGCCTCGGAGTCGTGCGGGAGGAATCGCGGACCGCGTACCGCGAGGTCATCGCGAGCCTCGTGGCGGCCGGCGCCGAGGGAATCGTCCTCGGCTGTACCGAGATCGAACTGCTGGTGGGCACGGAGGACAGCCCGGTCCCCGTGTACCCCACGGCGCGGATCCACGCGGCGGCCGCCGTGGACGCCGCCCTGGACCAAGAGCTGCCCCGCGACTGAGCGACGATCCACCTGCCACGTCGGGACGTCGGGAACGCCCCGGAAATCATGATGCGCCGCCGCCTGCTCGCGGTTACCCTTCCTCGTCGCGAACAGGCCACGGAGGTCCCTCATCATGAGCAGCACCACATCGTCGTTTCCCGAGCGGATCGAGCTTTCGGGAGAAGGTCTCGTCCTGCGCGACTGGACGGAGACGGACCTGGACACGATGCCCGGGCTCTTCGACCACCCCGACATCGCGTACTGGACACCGATCGTGTCCCCCTTCGACGAAGCGGCCGCCCACGCCCGCCTGGGTCGGGCCCGGCAACTGCGGGCGGAAGGCTCGACGATCCTTCTCGCCATCACCGTCGACGGCGGTGCGGCGCTCGGCGAGGTGATGCTGCGGCGCGCCCCCGAGGGAACCGAGATCGGTTACGCGATCGGCCCGGCACACCGCGGCCAGGGACTGGCCGCGCGCGCGGTACGGGTGATGTCCGCCTACGCCTTCGAGCAACTGGGCACGGAGCAACTGATCTTGGAGCTGGAGGCCGAGAACGGCGCCAGCGTCGGCGTGGCCACCAAGGCCGGCTTTCGCCTGCTCGACGTACCGCTGATCACCGGTGAGGAGAAGGGTCGGCCCTACAGCCTGCAGACGTGGGGGCTCCCCCGCCCCTGACGCGCCGGATCAGGGACGTCTTTCAGGGGCCGTATACCCCTTCCCACCTGGGGTTTCTGCGTCGGGAGATGCGGGTGGGCAGACCTCGGCGCAGACTCGGGTCTTGGAGGTCCAGCGGCCATGTGGCTGCTGGACTCCCCGCTTCCAGCCGAGCGAAGGAAGGTACCCCATGGCTTCCGGATCTGGTCGAATACAGCGTCGGTGCACCATCGCCTGCGCGTCTTCCCTGCTGGTACTCGCGGGAACCGTCGGCGCCACCACAGCGGCCGCCGCGGCCCCGTCCGCCCGCTCTGGCGCACAGACCGTACTCCCGGCCGCAAGCGACCCGGGCAAGATCCTCGAACTGGTCAACAAGGCACGCGCCGAGGCCGGCTGCGAGCCCCTGACGGTCGACCCGAAGATCGCTGCGGCAGCGCAGGAGTACGCCAACGACACGACGACCAACCACACGGGCTCGGACGGGTCCAGCATCAAAGACCGGCTGACGAAGGCCGGCGCGACGTTCACCACCGGCTCCGAGAACATCGCCTGGGGCAGCGGGGACGAGAAGACGCACGTGGACGGCTGGCTGAAGAGCGCCGCCCACGCGGGCGCCATCAAGAACTGCAACTTCAAGAAGACGGGCGTTGCCGTGTCCGGTGACAGGATCGTCCAGGTCTTCACGGACTGACCCCGCCTCCCGCGCACCCCACCCGAGCGCGGACTGACGCCGTACCGCGACCGCGGTACGGCGTCAGTCCGTGGGGCGACGCCTCGCCCGTGAAAGCAGCCGGCCGAAGAGCGGCGACCGCACACGCAAAGACGCCCGGCTGGGAGATCCCGGCCGAGCGTTCTCGTGCGTCTGCTGCCCGCTGGTGGCTTAGTGGTCTGCGTCGTAAGTCCTTCGGGGGTTGATCACGCGGCCTTGGCGGCGGAGGATTCTTCTGGGTGATCGGCGGTGTGCTGGTCGAGCCTGGCCAGGAGATCGTCCAGGTCGGAGGTGGTG
>NZ_JAPNLK010000320.1 GCF_026627505.1 Streptomyces sp. H27-H5
ACCCCCGCTTCACCTGAGTCAGAGGAACCCTGTGAACAGGAAACAGACCACCGCCCTCCTCGCCCTCCCAACCATCTTCGCCGGGGCCGCACTTTTCCTCGGTGCTCCTGCCGGCGCCTCGGCCCTGGCCTGCACCGCCGGCACCGCCGGCGTCGCGGGTGCCAACGGCAACTCCTCCCACCCCAACGGTTTTCCCGGGACCGCGGGCGGCCCCGCGACCGGGGCCGGGGACTGCGCCGGCGGTGCGGGCGGTCCGGGCGGTAACGGTGTGCTGGGCGGGGTCGGGGGCGTGGGCGGCAACGGCGGGCCCGGGCTGGGCGGCGGCTCCGGTGGAGCGGGTGCCATCGGCGGCAAGGGCGGCCCCAACGGTGCGGCGGGTGGCAACGGTGGCACCGGTGCCTCCGGCGGCCTCGACGGCGCGGGCGGCGCGGGCGGAGCAGGCGGCGCGGGCACCAAGGGTGGTGCGGGCGGCACCGGTGGCTCCGGCGGCGACTCCGGCGCCAATGCCGGAGCGGGCGGCGCGGGCGGCCTCGGTGGCGCCGGGGGATCCACCGGCGGCGCGGGCGGTAACGCCGGTAACGGCGGCATCGGCCACGGCGGCGGCGCCGGCGGCAACGGCGGCGCCGGCGGCATCAACAGCTCCGGCAACGGCGGCAAGGGCGGACTGGCCGGAAACGGCGGTAACGGAAGCTCCGGCGGCGCTTACCCGGGTGGCGCCGGCGGCATCGGCGGGGCCGGCGCAATCAGTTCCGGAGGCCTCCTCAATGCCGGCGGCAACGGCGGCAAGGGTGGCAACGGCGGCGCCAAGTCAGGTGCCAGTGCCGACGGCGCCTGCGGGATCGGCGGCGCCGGCGGGAACGCCACCGGGGGCCTCCTCTTCCACGGCGGTACCGGCGGCATCGGCGCGACCTTCGGCGGTGGCAGCCCCTGCGCCAACGGAGCCAACGGAACACCGTAACCGGGCCCGCCCCAGGTGTCCCCGGGCCACCCCTACGCGAGGACACCTGGCGCGGCTCCGGGGATGAGGCCGCACCTTGACCCCTGTCACTGAA
>NZ_JAPNLK010000321.1 GCF_026627505.1 Streptomyces sp. H27-H5
GAGCTGGCCGGGGAGAGTGTGCGGGCCGCTCTGGAGGCCCTTGCTGTGGCGGCGCCGTCCTGGCTGGCCGGGCAGATCGATGTCACCGAGTTCGCCGAGCGGTACGGGCCACGGATCGACGGCTGGCGGATGCCGTCCTCGAAGACCAAGCGCGACCGTCTCGCCCAGGTCTTCGGCCAGGACGCCCTCGCTTTATGCCGGGCGGCCTGGGCCGCCGACACCCCGGGATGGATCCGTGAGATCGAGGCCGTGGGCCTGCCGCGGCAAATCCTGGTGCAGACCTACATTATCCGCTCCGATGCCCGGGGACGGCAGGTGATCAGGAAGCGGGACGCCGATGACGGCGTCCCACCCGGCCGACTCCGCCTGGCCTCCCCCTACGACGCGGACGCGCGCTGGGCGGCCAAGGGCGACGACCTGTTCTGGATGGGCTACAAGGTCCACCTCACCGAAACGTGCGGCACACTCCCCGAAGCCGAAGCCGAAGCCGAAGCCGAAGCCGAAGCCGAAGCCGGGGCCGGGGCCGGGGCCGGGGCAGGGGCAGGGGTGATGCCGAATCTGATCACCGATGTACACACCACCGACGCGACCGTGCCGGATGTGAAGGCCACCGCACCGATCCAGCGCAAGCTCGCCGGACACGGTGTGAAGCCCGGCGAGCATTACCTCGACTCCGGCTACCCCTCCGCGGACCTGATCACCAAGGCCATGCAAGACGGTATCCATATGGTCACTCCGGTTCTTCTGGACCGTTCCGCGCAGGCCAGGGCCGCCGAGGGCTTCGAGAAGAACGCTTTCACCATCGACTGGAAGAACCGCCAGGTCCGCTGCCCCGCCGGCCGCACCAGCTCGCACTGGAACCCGGTGAAGCAGCACGGCAAGGACGCCATCGTCATCACCTTCAGCGTCCTGACCTGCCGCGACTGCCCCTTCCAACAGCGGTGCACCACCTCGAAACCCGGACGCCGCATACTCACCCTCAGGCCCGAGGAACTCCACGAGAACCTCGCCCGGGCCCGCGCCGAGCAGAA
>NZ_JAPNLK010000322.1 GCF_026627505.1 Streptomyces sp. H27-H5
ATCGTCTGGCTCGCGACCAAGACCAGGTTCTTCCAGGAAGCTTGGGAGCTGATGTCGACGATCGTGGTCGTGGCCTGGGAATGGCTCTGGTCCACGGTCCGGGACCTGACGAACCGCGCGGCCGCGTGGATGCTCACCAAGATCCAATCCTTGGTGACCGGGATCTCCGACATCTTCGACTTCTTCGCGAGCCTGCCTGGCATCGTCGGCGGCTACTTCATGCGCATGGTCGCCGCCGCCGTCGAGCGGATCACTTCACTGATCACCTGGGTGCGCGGCATCCCACAGCGCGTCCGAGACGCCGTCGGCGACCTCGGAGGGATCCTCAAGGCAGCCGGCCGGGCCATCCTGCAGGGCCTGATCAACGGCGTCACCGAGAGGATCGGCGACCTGCGCGCCAAGTTCCGGTCGGTCACGAACATGATCCCCGACTGGAAGGGGCCCATGTCCCTCGACCTGCGGCTCCTGACCCCGTCCGGCGAGGCCCTGATGAGCGGCCTCATCGACGGCGTGGACGACAGCCTGCCCGCCCTGCGGCGGACCCTGCAGGGCGTCACCAACGAGATCCCGCACAACGTCAACGTCGGTGTCTCACGCACCGGATCATCTGCCGCCCAAGAGGTTGTCGGCCGCCTCGTCATCGACGGCGACGCCGACAGCGCGTTCGCCACCGCCATCGCACGCTCGGTCCGCACCGACGGCGGCGGCTCGGTCCAGGGCCGTTACGGCCAGTAGAGGAGGCACCTGATGGCGTATGAGCAGCTGAGCGAGATGCAGGTGGGCGGGGTGTGGACGTCGATGGTTGACGACATGCGCGCCGGCGCGCCTGTGGTCATCACCCGCGGCCGCCAGGACGAGAGCTCACAGGTCACCCCGGCCAAGGTCCGTCTCCGACTGGACAACCGCGCCAACAAGTACTCCCCGAGGAATGCCCGCAGCATCAACTACGGGCTGATCGGCAGGAACACACCGGTTCGGTTCTCGGTCCCGGGCAGCTACTCGTACCTCGACGTACCCGCGGTGG
>NZ_JAPNLK010000323.1 GCF_026627505.1 Streptomyces sp. H27-H5
CTGGAAGACCTTGGAGAACCCGCCACCGGCAGCGGCCAGCCGGAAACCCACCCTGCCCAAAACCGGAAACCCGCCCCGAAAACAATCACACCGCGTGACCAGAGATCACGCGGTGGATCGAGGCTCAATCCTTCGCTCAGCAGCCGCGCAGGAGGAACCCCCCTGCGTGGGGGTGATCGCCTACTACAGCACTGAACTCGCCCGCCAGGCATACCACGCAAGAAAGGCGGTTGGCTTCACTCCCGGTCGCAACGTTGCGGTTGCCAGGGTTCCCGGGTGGAACGATTCCAGAACTGGCGATCTTGTGGTTGGATTCAGTAAGGGCGAAGGAATCCATTCCGAAGATCACATATTGGCCCAGCTGAAAGCCAAGGGATTCACTCCGTCGCAGATCACCGAGTTGTACAGCGAGCGTAGTCCTTGCGACGTGTGCAAGCCCAAGTTGGCAGCCGCGCTGGAGCCTGGAACTCCGATCTCTTGGTCGGTCCCCAACGGGCCTGGTTCGGCCGATCTTCTGCGCCAGATGATCGCTGCTCTGGAAAGGACCTCGACCTTCCGAAGTTCGGCTGAACAATAGAAATTTGATTGGGGCGTGGCGGACTTCGCTCAACACTCGTTCGCCACGCCCCCACTAGTGGAAGTCGTTGGATCGTGACTGAGTACGGATTTGCCCGCGCCTCTGATGAGGTTCTGTCCGTCCGAAACGAGTTGGCGGACCATGTGGTTAGGGCATTTCGAAATGCCGGCTTGCCCGCTTTCCTTGAAGGAGAAGATGGCAGTGATGATCTGGCCGGAGCACTCGTGAACGTCGAACCTGACGCCGAGCTGGGCTCGGCTGCCGTGTCCGTGGGATGGAGCTGTGAGGTAAGGCAAATCCATGCTGCTCTGATACGGCAGCTGTAGATAGCCGCTGGTGTGCTGGCTGGTCATGGTGTGGTGTCGGCGTAGGTGTGCCAACGGCGGTGGCAGAGGCGGGCGCGGTGTTGATGGCGGCGGCGCCAGGTGGACCACCACA
>NZ_JAPNLK010000324.1 GCF_026627505.1 Streptomyces sp. H27-H5
GCTCGATCAGGGCCCATTGCTCGTCGGTGAGGTCGCCACGTGCCATGCCCGATGGTTTATCAAGAGCGACCGGTTCCGCGGCGCCGATTACCCAAACCGTGATCTGGACTCCATACAGGACCTAGGGCCTGTTGCGAAAGTGGATCTTGTTCGTTCATGATCATGTCTTGTGGGACGTGGAGATCTGACGAATGACCAGTGGGCCCGGCTTGAGCCGTTGCTGCCGCGGGGCATCAAGCCGGGCCGACCGCAGGTGTGGACGCGGCGGCAGTTGATAGACGGCGTACGGTGGCGGACCCGCGCGGGCGCCCCGTGGCGTGACGTGCCCGAACGCTACGGACCGTGGGACCGGGTCTACGACCTGTTCCGCCGGTGGCAGCGTGACGGCATATGGCAGCGGATGTTCGAGCGGCTCCAGACCGATGCCGACGCGAAAGGCCTGATCACCTGGGACCTCAGCGTCGACTCCACCGTCTGCCGCGCGCATCAACACGCGGCAGGCGCCCGTAAAAAGGGGACCTCCAGAAGGACCCTCCCGGCGGCTTCGTCACCGAGCCTGACGACCACGGCCTCGGACGCTCCCGTGGCGGTCTGACCACGAAAATCCACCTCGCCACCGAGCAGGGACAAAAGCCCATGTCCCTGCTGGTCACAGCCGGTCACCGGCACGACAGCCCGTACTTCCAGCCCGTCCTGGAGAAGGTCCGTGTCGCCCGGCCCGGCCCTGGCCGGCCTCGCACCAGACCCGCCCGAGTCCGTGCCGACAAGGCATACGGCTCCCGTGGCGGCCGGCCCCCGGCATTCGACAAAGACGACTACAAACAACGCCACGCTGTCGAGTGCGGCATCAACGACCCTGATGGTTAATTCGGTCAGGCTGTCAGGGCGAGTTCGAGGCGGGCGAGGTGGGTGGTTCTGGTCCGGTCGATGGGGTGGCCGTTCCACCAGGCGTGGAGTCGGATCAGGTTGAGGGCGACC
>NZ_JAPNLK010000325.1 GCF_026627505.1 Streptomyces sp. H27-H5
CTCCACCGTCGTGACCCCCGTGGCGATCAGTCGCCAGAAGTGGCGCTGCACGACTCGAGACGGATCAGGCCGCCCCGGCGAACGCATCGCCGGCCGCAACGCACGATCAGCGCGCCACTGCCGACGCCGACCCTCCGGAACATCGCTGGTCTTCAAACTCCAGTCCGCCGTGGCCACGTCGCACACCTCCGAGATCAAAGTGTTGCGACGACCGGTTGAATCCACCTTCCGACCCGCGGTCGGAGTGCATGATGCAGTCGGGCTGGAGTTCGCCGCGGCCGGCGGCCATGCGCAGGGCGTCGGTGACCAGCTCGGCCCGGTGATGATCGGCCATCGCAGCTCCGGTTGGACGGGGTGACCTCCAAGTCGCCTCGAACCACCGGGAGCAGCTACGCTCGCTTCAACAACCCGGTGTTGCAACCACCGGTTGAACTCGCCGAGTACACATCAGCCGATTTCCGCACTGAGATAGCGGAGTTGAACCTGCGGCAAAGCTGCGGACGCACCGGATCATGTTTCGATAACGCCGCCGCGGAGAGCTTCTGGGCCCTCCTCAAGGAAGAGATCGGCACCCGCACCTGGCCCGACCGGGCCACCGCCCGCGCCGAGGTCTTCGACTTCATCGAGACCTTCTACAACCGCCGCCGCCTGCGCAAACACAAAATCCTCGGCTACCTCACCCCCGCCGAAACCAGGCAGCGGCAACAGCACGCCCTCGCAGCGTAGACATCGAGTGTCCAGGATCACGGGGAAACTTCAGATAGAGTCCGGGCCATACACATCCGCCACGTTCGCCCAGGTCTGCGACCGGTACGGCATCCGCAGGAGCAAGCGATCAACGCCGACTAGGTCCTGTACGGGATTCAGATCATGTTCGTCCGGTGATGCTGCGTAGCCAGAGCATCGTGCCGCAGAGGTGGAGTCCGGCCAGGTAGCTCTCCGGGGTCTTGTCGTAGCGGGTGGCGATCCCGC
>NZ_JAPNLK010000326.1 GCF_026627505.1 Streptomyces sp. H27-H5
GAGCCGGATTCCACGCCCGCGTCGAGGCGGACGCCGGGGCCGGAGGGGGGTGCGAAGCGGGTGACGGTGCCGGGGGCGGGCAGGAAGCCGCGGCCGGGGTCCTCGCCGTTGATGCGGAACTCGAAGGAGTGTCCGCGCAGTACCGGGTCGCCGTAGCCGAGTTCCTCGCCGTCGGCGATGCGGAACATCTCCCGCACCAGGTCGAGGCCGGTGACCTCCTCGGTGACGGGGTGTTCGACCTGGAGGCGGGTGTTGACCTCCAGGAAGGAGATCAGGCCGTCGGCGGAGACCAGGAACTCCACGGTGCCCGCGCCGACGTAGCCGGCTTCCTTCAGGATCGCCTTGGAGGCGGCGTACAGCTCGGCGTTCTGGGCGTCCGTCAGGAACGGCGCCGGGGCCTCCTCGACCAGCTTCTGATGCCGGCGCTGGAGCGAGCAGTCACGCGTGGACACCACGACGACGTTGCCGTGGGTGTCGGCCAGGCACTGCGTCTCCACGTGACGGGGCTTGTCGAGGTAACGCTCGACGAAGCACTCACCACGCCCGAACGCGGCGACCGCCTCACGGACGGCGGAGTCGTAGAGCTCGGGGACCTCTTCGAGGGTCCGGGCGACCTTCAGACCGCGACCGCCGCCACCGAAGGCGGCCTTGATCGCGATGGGCAGGCCGTGTTCCTTCGCGAACGCCACGACCTCCTCGGACCCGGAGACCGGGTCGGGGGTGCCGGCGACCAGCGGCGCGCCGGCGCGTTGGGCGATGTGACGGGCGGCGACCTTGTCACCCAGATCGCGGATGGCCTGCGGCGGCGGCCCGATCCAGGTCAGGCCGGCGTCGAGGACGGCCTGGGCGAAGTCGGCGTTCTCCGACAGGAAGCCGTACCCGGGATGGATCGCGTCCGCGCCGGAGTCCGCCGCCGCCTGCAGAACCTTCGCGATGTCCAAATAGCTGGCGGCCGGGGTGTCACC
>NZ_JAPNLK010000327.1 GCF_026627505.1 Streptomyces sp. H27-H5
CTGGCCGTGGGACCCGCGGTGGTTCAGACGGCGGCGGACACGCCGGTGACCTCGTTCCACACGGTGAAGCGGTCCTTCATCTCGTCTCGGTAGTCACGGACTGTCATCAGATGGCGGCGGGGCCGGAAGTGCGGGGAGACGAGGCTGAACGCTCCCAGGAACCTTTGGGCTCCTGCGACGGAGCCAGGGCTAATTCATAGTCGTGTTGGTCATGCTGCGTCGCAGGTCAGGGATAGTCCGAGTAGGTCGAGCGGGCGGGTGAAGGGTGTAGGAGACCTCGCGGATTCCGGCGGCGATGTTGTGGTGGCCGGCGTCGCGGAGGGTGTTGATCGCGAGGTTGCGGAGGGTGGCCATGTTCTCGGGTCCGTGTCCGGTGCGGATCTTGGAGGCGTCCTCCGCGAACGTTGTGTCCCTGATGTGGTGGACGGCCTCGATGCCCCATTGGGCTCTGGCGATACGGCCGATGAGCTGGGGTGATGCCTGACGTGCGGTCATGTCGGTGATGGCGTGGATGGTCTGCCGGGTGACCTTGCCGGTCTTCAGATCGGTGCGGTGCCGCAGGATCTTCACGGCCTGGACGACGTGGGGAAAGTCCAGGCTGAGATCGGTGACGGTGAGGGTGCCTATCGAGGGGGTCTCGCGTCGGCCGTGCCCGGCCTCGCGGTCGTAGCGGCGGGCGGTCACCTCCTTCCAGGGAAGGGCTCTGACCGCGGCGTGGAGTCTGGAGCCCTATTCACGGGTGCTACCAGCCCTTCTTGTAGAAGGTGAGGGCGGTGATGGTCCTGGCGATTAGAGGGAAGGCTTGGAGGGGGCCGCGGTAGCGGGTGGCGAGGATCTTCCAGTCCTTCAGATGCGCGATCGTCCGCTCGACGGCGGCCCGGAGTTCACCGATGCTCCGGTTGTAGACCTTGTCTTCGGCCGGCCGTTCCCGACCTGGGGGTTTGCGCCTCGCGGTGA
>NZ_JAPNLK010000328.1 GCF_026627505.1 Streptomyces sp. H27-H5
CCCCGAGGACGCACTCGACACCGCCTGCCACCTCCACCTCACCGGTCTCGACACCTGACACGGGCAAGCGCACGCCAAGCCCGACGTCAACCCCCGAAGGATTTACGACGCAGACCACTAAGCGGCCCCCGGGGCGGCCTCGGTCGCCAAACTTCCGCCGCCCCGGGCGCCTGACCCATTCCAGATCCAACGGACCCGAAAGGGAGATCTCATGATGCCCCAGACCGGCTCGACCCCGCCCGCGTGCCGCGACTGCGACGGCTTCGCCACCGCCACGATCACCACCGGCGCCCGCTCCACGGACGGCACCCGCACCACCATCCCCGTCAACTGCCCGACGTGCCACGGCCTCGGCCACACCGTCCCCGCCGCCCTCGTCCGGATCGGGCGGTGAACGGCATGGCCAACCTCGCCCCCACGAACAAGACGCCCGGCCTCCACGTCAGCAAGCCCTCCCCGTCCGAGCCGGCCACCGCTTCCGCCGTCTGCCACTGCGGCGCCTCCGCCTCCGCCAAGGGAGACGCCCAGGTCGGTTCCCTCATCGCCGGCTGGAACGCCAACCACGGCGCGGCACACACGAACGGGGCCAAGGCGTGAACGCTCCTGGCCAGATCCTGGACCTGTTCGCCGGCCCCGGCGGCTGGTCCGAAGGACTTCGCGCACTCGGTCTCCGGGACATCGGCATCGAGATCGACGCCTCCAGCTGCGCCACCCGCGCCGCCGCCGGACACACCACGATCCGTGCCGATGTCGCCGCCTACCCCACCGCGCCGCTCCATGGAAAGGTGACCGGCCTCATCGCCTCCCCGCCCTGCCAGACCTTCAGCCTCGATCCACCGCGTGATCTCTGGTCACGCGGTGTGATTGTTTTCGGGGCGGGTTTCCGGTTTTGGGCAGGGTGGGTTTCCGGCTGGCCGCTGCCGGTGGCGGGTTCTCCAAGGTCTTCCAG
>NZ_JAPNLK010000329.1 GCF_026627505.1 Streptomyces sp. H27-H5
GGAGCAGTCATCCGAAGCCGATACCGTGGCTTCACCACGAACCCACGGGTCCACCCCCGCACAGCACAGCGACAGACCCGCGGGTTCCCGCTGAAGACCCTTCAGTTTTCGTGAACTCGCGGACCTCAGGGGGGCCGAACGAGATAGGCACGAATGGAGTCACCAGGGCGCAGGTTACTGTGCGTCAACGGCACGGATGCCGCCGACGGTTCCAGCGTCAGCCGGGCCAGCACCACCGCGAATCCCACCGTCACCGCGAAGGCCAGCAGCATGGCCAGTACCCGGCCGAGCACAGACAGGGGAGGCTCTCCGGGAACCCGGTCCCCTGATTCCGCCGCGGTTCTGTTACGCAGTATCCGCACCATTAACAAGCTCCTCGCCACATTGGTTTGCTTGGCCATTCCGATACCCGCGACGTGACGCGGCAGGCGCGCTGCGCGGGGTCCGATCCGGTCCGAGGATATCGGCGTGCCCGGCGGCAGTCGGACGAGCATGCGACGCAGCAGCGCGCCGTCAGGCCCTCAGCAACCGGGCGGGCACTGGCCGCCGACGGACCGGTTGAGTCTGTCATGTCCCCACCTTTTCCAACTTCACGACCGTTGACGCGAGCCTCCTGTGGCAGCGGAGTGAGGCGACGGGCAGCGGTCAGTGGCACAGGCCACGGTTCACCCGGGGATCAGCCTCACTCCGAGTCCAACCCGCGTACACGGACACACTCACCCATGCGGGTGACTGACTCAGCCCTCCACGAAGCGGCGCGCGCCTCCCTGTGCGGCATGGTGGTCGCTGATGGCGCAGTGGTGGAGTGGAGCGGGGCGCTAGTGCAGCGCGTTGCAGGTCCTTTTCCGGTTGGGCGGGTTGGGTGCGGTCACGCCTCGTGGTCGGCGAGGTGGACGATGGCGGCGGTGTCGAAGGCGTCGTTGGGGTGGCCGATGTCGGTGCCG
>NZ_JAPNLK010000032.1 GCF_026627505.1 Streptomyces sp. H27-H5
CCAAGATGGACGACTACATGATCAAACGGAACGAGACCGCCCGCCCCTTCAAGTGGACCTACGCCGCCAGCCCCCTCCAGGAAGCCTGAACCCCCCTCCACGAACTTTCGCGGAGCAGCACTAGCGGCCGCGCGGCTTGCCGCGCTTGCCGCCGCCCTTGCCCGGGGCGCCGCCCTTGCCACCCTTGCCGCCCTTGGGGGCGCCGGCGCCACCGCGCGGGTTCTTGCCGGCCGGCTTGCCGCCGGTGGGCTTGCGCGCTGCTCCGCCCGGCGCCGGGCGCTTGCCCTTCGGCTGCGCCGTCGCGGGTGCGGGGGCCGCCAGGGAGCGGCCCCGGGAGCTGTTCACGGTCCGTCCGCGGACGATGCCGATGAACTCCTCCACCAGGTCGGTGGTCTCCTCCCCGGGCCAGGACAGCGCCACCCGCGACTCGGGGGCGCCCGTCAGCGGCCGGTAGGTGAGGTCCTTGCGGTGGTACAGGCGGGCGAGGGACTGCGGGACGACCAGTACCCCGATGCCCGCGGCCACCAGCTCGACGGCGTCCTCCGTCGTCGCGGGTCGCTCCATCGCGGGACGCCCCGGCAGGGTGTCCCAGTCGAGGGTGTCGTCGAGGGGATGCAGCACGATCTCGTCGGCCAGGTCGCCGGTGGACACCTCCTCGGCCGTCGCCACCAGGTGGTCCTTGGGGATCAAGACGACCGTGGTCTCGGTGTACAGCGGAATGGCGCTGAGGTCCGTGCGGTCGATCGGCAGCCGGACGAATCCGGCGTCCGCCTCGCCGGCGCGCAGCACGCCGGGGGCGTCGGCGGGGGCCACCGCGACGAGGGTCAGCGGGATGCCGGGCAGCCGTTCGTTCCAGATCCGCACCCACTTGGTGGGTGTCACCCCCGGAACGTAGGCGAGCCGGAACGAGGGAGGTACTTCCGAGCCTGTCACCGGGCCAGGTTACCGGCCGTGGTCAGAGGTGGTGCACACGCTCGATACTCTTGACTCCATGACGTCGCACAAGACCGCCCAGACCATGAAGCCCGCGACCGCGGCGAAGAAGCTGGGTGTGTACCTCGAAGCCACCCCCGCCGAGTTCCAGGAGGGTGTCGTTTCGCGCAGCGAGTTGGGTGCCCTGCAGACCGATCCGCCCGAGTGGCTCCAGGAGCTGCGCCGCAACGGCCCGCATCCCCGGCCGGTGGTCGCGGCCAAGCTGGGCGTCTCCATCGCCGGTCTCGCGCGGGGCGGGGTCACCGAGGCCCTCAGCACGGAGCAGATCGAGGCGCTGAAGAACGAGGCCCCCGAGTGGCTGCAGAAGGAGCGTGCCACGCAGGCCGAGGTCCGCAAGGAAACGGTCCGCATCAAGGAGAAGAACGCGCAGAAGCAGGAGCAGCAGGAGGGCTGAGCCCCCGCACGCCGCACCGCCGCGAACAGCCCCGGACCCCGGTCCGGGGCTGTTCCCGTGTCCGGGGCCGCCTGAGTGCCGGTGCCGCCTGAGTGCCGGTGCCGCCCACCGGATCCCGGGCCGGCGCCGCCCCCGGGTCCCCGGTCGGCGGAGGTGTCCCTCTGGGCCAATCGCCGCAGTGAAATGGACGCGGCGGGGTCGAGGACTTCCCATGGAGGGACGACCGACGGCGGCACGGATCGGGAGGTGCGGTGGACGAGGACCGGTATGAGCTGGTGTTCCGGCGCGGCGAGGACGGGGGGCGGGCGCAGGACAAGGTCCTCGTCTCGCGGACCTCGCAGGCGGGACCGGGTGGTCATCCCGTGTACGCCGACGAGACGGGGATCATCCGCGCGGAGATCAGCGATCAGGGCGAGGTCAGGATGCTGGCCTCGGGCGGTCAGCAGGACCCCGAGTACCCCGTGGTGGCCCGCCGGCCGGAGTAAGGCCCGACAGGGGCCCGGATGGGCCGTGCGGCCGACAGGGGCCCCGGATGGGGCGTGCGGCCCGGGTGGGCGGCGGTGTGCCGCGCCGGCGGGTCAGGCGCGGTGTTCCGGGCCGCCGGTGTAGTAGGCGCCGACCTGGCGGTGGTACTCCGCGTCGGTGAGGTGTCGGTCGCTGACGAACTCGGGCGCGTCCTTGATCTGCGCCTTGGTGCGGTCCACGTGGATCCGCTGTTCCTCCTGGTCGATCCGCGTGACCGTGCCGGCGGGCAGCAGGACCTCCTTGCCGAAGATCCAGTGGCCGGTGTCGACGACGAGGTAGGACGCGCCCACCTCGTCGGAGTGCTTGTCGACCTTGCCGATGTGGCCGTCGGTCGCCTCGACCTTGAAGCCCGTGAGGTCGATGTCCCGCAACCGGCCCGACGTCTCGCGGTATCCCCATACGTCGCCGGACATGGAAACCACTCCTTCGCTGCCGGTTTCGGTCCTCCGGCCTGGCACCTGCCCGGTCCCGCGTGCCTCAAGCGGAGATACCCGCGCGATGAGCTGCGGGCAGGTCTTCACGTACGCCTGGCCGGGCGGGGCGGGCGACGCCGGGGTCAGCGCGGGCGGGTGCGGGCGATGAGCAGGGCCACGTCGTCGCGGTCGTCGGGGTGGCGCAGGGCCCCCAGGAGCACGTCGCAGGTTTCTTCGAGGGGGCGCGCCGGGTCGGCGAGGAGGGCGGTGAGGGCCCGCAGGCGCACGTCGATGTCCTCGTCGCGGGTCTCGACGAGCCCGTCGGTGTAGAAGACCAGCTCGTCGCCGACGCCCAGTTCGAACGTGGTGGCCTCGAACTGCACCCCGCCGACGCCCAGCGGTGCCCCGGTGGGCAGGTCGAGGAGTTCGGGGTCCCGGCCGGGGCGGACCAGTACGGGCGGCAGGTGACCGGCGGTGGCGATCCGGCACCGGTTGGCGTGCGGGTCGTAGACGGCGAAGACGCAGGTGGCCATGGTGTGGCCGAGGCCGGTCGTGGTGTGGTCGAGCCGGGTCAGCACGGCGGCGGGGTCGAGGTCCAGCTCGGCGAGCGTCCGGGCCGCGGTGCGCAGTTGTCCCATGGTCGCGGCCGCGTTGATGCCGCTGCCCATGACGTCCCCGACCACGAGCGCGGTCTTGTCGTCGGGCAACGGGATGACGTCGAACCAGTCTCCGCCGACCTCGCCGACGGCCGCCGCGGGCTGGTAGCGGTAGGCGATCTCCAGGCCCGGGGTGACGGTGGGTTCCTGGGGCAGCAGGTGGCGTTGGAGCGTGAGGGCGGCCCGGCGCTGGCGCTGGTACCAGCGGGCGTTGTCGATGCACACGGCGGCCCGCGCGGCCAGTTCGGCGGCGAGCAGGACGTCGTCGTGGTCGAAGGGCATCGGGTTGCTCGTCCGCTGGAGGCCGAGGACGCCGATGACCTCGCCGCGGGCGGTCAGGGGCACCGCGAGGTAGGAGTGCAGCCCGGCCTCGACGAGCAGGGCCGCGGCCTCGGGGTTGCGGGCGATCCCGGCCAGCTCCCGGTCGGTGACGTGCCGCACGAGAATGGACCGGCCGGTGAGCACGCACTGGGTGACCAGGCGGGTGGCGTCGTAGCGGGCGAGTTCGCCGACCGGGTCGACGGCCAGGGTGGCCGGACCGGGACGGGCGGCGGTCACGGCCAGGGCGCGGAACTGCACGGTGTCGGCGTGCGGGTCCTCGGGCGGTTTGTCGCTCCTGAGGATGCTGTCGAGGACGTCGACCGTGGCGAGGTCCGCGAGTTCCGGGACGGCGATGTCGCCCAGTTCGCGGGCCGTCACGTCGAGGTCGAGGGTGGTGCCGATGCGTACGGACGCGTCGGCGATCAGGGCGAGCCGTTGCCGGGCCAGGGCGACGGCCCGGGAGGTCCGGTGCTGTTCGGTGACGTCCACGACGGAGGCGGCGACGCCGATGGCCCGGCCCACCGAGTCGTCCAGCCGGTAGAGCGAGACCGACCAGGCACGCTCGTCGCCGGGGTCGGCCGGGGTGTGGCCGGTGGTGAGCCGGTTCAGTTGCGGGACGCCGTCGTCGAGGACCTCGCGCATGGCCGCCTCCAGGGGGCCCGAGTCCAGGAGCGGGAGGGCCTCGTGGAGGTGGCGGCCGAGGTGGTCCTCCGCCGGCATTCCGTTGATCCGCGCGAGCGCGGGGTTGACCAGGACGTAGCGCAGGTCCGTGTCCATGACCGCCAGGCCTATCGGGGACTGCTCTACCAGCCCCAGGGACAGCGCCAGGCTGCGCTCCACGCGCCGCAGCACGGTCCGGTCGGAGGCGATGCCGAGGGCGTAGGTCTTGCCCTGGGCGTCCTCCAACCGCATGTTGCGGAACTCCGCCAATCGGGTGCTGCCGTCCTTGTGTGACACCGGGAACACGCCGGCCCACGGCCCGCCGCCCGCCATCACCGCGGCGAACAGGGCCACGACGTGGTCGCGCTGCTCCTCGCCGACGAGCAGCTGCGCGGCGAAGCGGCCCAGGGCCTCCTGGGCCGTGTAACCGAACAGTTCCTCGGCCTGTGGGCTCCACAGGGCGATCCGCCCGACGTCGTCGAGCAGCACCGCCGCGACGCCGAGGTCGTCCAGGAGCCCGCCCGGTTCCGCGAAGAACGCGTCGCCGGACTCTTCGAAACCGGGGGGCACGGCATCAGCACTGCCCATGCCGGCCGCTCCTTCCCACCACCTGGCCCGGAGTCGGAGGCTCTGCCCGCTCCCTGTCCCGCGCACGCGCGCCGGGTGGGTTCCATCCTCCCTCCACCGCGCGGAACCGGCAGCCGCTGGTCCGCCGATCCGGTGGCCGCGCCCCCGACGGGCGGCGGGTCGCGGGACCGCTGCCGTAGGGTCGGGAGGTCTCGTACGTCGCCACTCGCCCCCGGGGAACCCGCCATGCCGCACCACGGTCCGCAGTCCGTCGACCGGGCGCTGGCCCTCCTCGACGCGGTGGCCGAAGCGGACGGGCCGGTCAGCGCCAAGGCACTGGCCCGCCTGACGGGCTGCTCCCTCTCGACCGTCTACCACCTCCTGGCCCCGCTCACGGAGCGCGGCCATCTCGTGCGGACGGCGCGCGGGTACGCGCTGGGGCCGCTGATCCCCCGGCTGCACCGCAGCTACCTGCGGCACCTGGAGCCGGCGCCGGGCGTCACGGACGTGTTGGCGCGGCTGCGCCGGGCCGCCGGAGCGGAGGCGTACTACACCGCGTACCGCGGCGGGCTGATCACGGTGGTCGACACGACGGCTCCCGTGACGGACACCGCGAACCCCTTCGCTCCCGGGCGGGAGACCCGCGCGCACGCCACGGCGCACGGCAAGGCGCTGCTCGCCGAGCTCCCCCGCCCGCTGCGGCGGCGCTACCTGTCGGAGCATGGCATGGCGCGCCTGACCCCGGCCACCATCACCAGCGCGGAGTCGCTGGAGGCGGAGCTGTCCCGGGTGCGGGGGCAGGGGTACGCCGTCTCGGTGGGCGAGGCCGACCCCGCCTACACCTGTGTGGCCGTCGCCCTGCCGGCGGAGCGGCCGCGGGGTGACGACGCGGTGCACGCGCTGTCCGTGTCGCTGCCGACCCGGGAGTACCGGCGCCGCCCCGATGAGGTCCGGGGCGCGCTCGCCCGCGCGGCGGGCCTGCTCTGAGGTCACCCGGCGGACCGCGGGCACGTGGGGCGGTCTCGTACCCCGGGCCGTCGGGCGCCGCTTTCCCCGGCCCGTCGGGCGCCGCTTTCCGAGCCTGCCGGAAACCGGGCCGGTCCCGCGTGCGGTGGCGGGCATCGGGTGCCAGGCTGGTGCCCATGATCTTCATAGCCGTCAGGTTCGACGTCCGTCCGGAGCACAGCGACAACTGGCTCACGCTCGTCGACGACTTCACCCGGGCCACCCGCGCGGAGCCGGGCAACCTGTTCTACGACTGGTCGCGCAGCGTCGACGACCCGACCAAGTACACCCTGCTGGAGGCCTTCGCCGACGCCGAGGCGGGCGCCGCGCACGTGGCGTCGGAGCACTTCAAGGCCGGGATGGAGACGTTGGCCGGCGCCATCGCCTCGACCCCGGAGATCATCAACGTGGAGGTGCCCGGCCAGGGCTGGAGCGCCATGGCCGAACTCTCCCCGCGCGCCTGAGGCGCCGGTCCGTCACCGTGGACGGACCCCGCACGTCAAGGGGCGTGGCCGCCTCGACGTTCGATCCGGGCGATCTCGTGCGGTCCGTCCGCGAGGGGCGTCGATTCGATGACCACCCCTCCCGAGCCGGGTGAACACCGCCGGGGACCGGGCCGGCACCCGCGGAGCGGGACCTACGCGAGGTCGAGGAGCTGTTCGTAAAAGCCTCCGAAGCCGCCCGGTTCGTGCACCAGGTGAACCTCCAGGATCCAGTGGCAGCGCCATCCGGCCCGGTCGGTGCGGCGCAGCGGATGGTCGTTGTCCGGGGTGACGTAGGACTCCACCTTGGCGCCGTCGATCAGTTCGTGCGGGAACTCCCCCACGAGGTGTCCCGCGTGCCAGCCGCCCAGTGTCCAGCCGGCCTCGGCCGCCGAGCGCTCCACGGCCGTGTACAACTGCTTGCCGGTGATGTGGGGGTCCTCGCGGAAAGCCTGCCGGCCTTCGGCGAACACGCGGGCGAGGTCGCCGCGGAGCCGGTGCTTGACCGGGTCGTCGCCGAAGACGAAGGTACGGCCGAAGTCGGCCTCGTACTCCTCGAAGATCGGGCCGAAGTCCGCGAAGGCGATGTCGTCCTCCCCGATGATCCGGTCGGGCGGGTTCTCCCGGTAGGGGAACATCGTGTGCGGGCCGGAACGGACGATCCGCTTGTGCCAGTGCTTCGTGGTTCCGAACATCTCGTTGGCCAGGTCCCGAATGCCGTCGCTGACCTCCCGTTCGCCGACGCCGGGCGCGACCAGACCTCGCGCCTCGACCTCCGCGAACAGGGCCACCGCCTTGCGTTGCGCCTCCACCAGGCCGAGTGCGCGCAGTTGTTCGTCCATCCGCTCAGATACCCCCATGGTGCTGTTCCTCTTCCGTTTCCGGTGTCGCGCGCACGAGCACGAGCGACCCCTCGTGGAACGAGCGACGCCGCAGATGACCGAACCGCTCGTCCCACACCCCCGATTCCAGGTCTTCCCGCAATCGGGTCGTGAAGCGTTCGCGGACCCCGTCGTCCACGAAACTCCAAGCCGAACACGCCTGCCGTGCCGCCGGATCCAACAACATCTCCGGACGCCCGAAGTACGCCTCGTTGAACCCGTCCGTGCAGTCCAACGGAATCGGCACCGCCCGCACACTCCCACAACCACCCAGAGCGGCGGCCATCATCCCGATGGAGGGATACCGGTGCGCCTCCATGTCGAGGACCTCGGGCGCGTACTCGTACAGCCAGAAGTCGCGCACCCGTTCCGGATCAGAGGTCAGCACCACGACCGGGCCCCGGGTCACCCGCCGCATCTCGCGCAGGCCCGCCGCCACGTCCGACCACTGGTGCACGCTGAACAGCGTCATCGCCCCGTCGAACTCCCCGTCGTCGAAGGGCAGGTGTTCCGCGACCGCGTCCACCGCGCGCGGCAGACCCGCGGCGCGCCGTGCCCGCATCGACTCCGAGGGCTCCACCGGCGTCACCGCGGGCGCCGCCGACTCGTACGAACCGGCCCCCGCACCGACGTTGACCACCCTGCGCGCGCCCCCGAGGGCCTGGGCGACGAAGTGCGCGATCCTCGGGTCCGGCCGCCGCAGGCGCGCGTGGACCGCACCGATGTCGCCGCGGTCCACGTCCCCCGCACCGCCGTCCACGCCACGGACGTTCACCGCCATCGCCACCGCCTCCTCCTGTACCGGGAACCGCGCCTCCCCTCATACTGCATGTGCAAACCCGCTTCGTACATCACGCCGCATATGCTTGTCGAAACAGCCAAGAGCCGCGCAGATGTGAACCTGTACGGGTCTCCGGACCCGGTCCGGTTCAGCTCTCGGTCGTCACCGCCGGTGCGGCGGCGGCCGGCGCCGGCGGGGCGTCGATGGTCGGGTCGGTGTTGGTGAGGGCGCCCAGCACTCGCGCCCAGTCCGCCTGGGTGTTCCCCATGCCGATGATGACGAACGGGGCCCCGGCGGGGCCCCCGTTCGTACCGGTGGTTGCCTGTCGCTCCATCAGCTCCCCCTCAATCCCCGTTCGTTCGTTGCCGAGTGCGCGGCCGACGGAATGACATCGCCCCACGGATCCGGTGATCCGCGCGGCGGCGAGGGGTCGGGTCGGCGCCCCGAGGCGGCAACCTCGTGATCGGCACCGGACTGCGGCCGCGGATGCCGGAGGGCGTCGAGCGCTCGGACCGTGTCTGGCACACGTCCGACCTGCTGACGCGGGCGGACGCGCTCAAGGACACCGCCCCGTCCCGGTTCGTCGTGGTCGGCGCCGGCCAGAGCGCCTCCGAGAACGTGGCCTACCTGCACCGCGCCTTCCCCGAGGCCGAGGTCTGCGCGGTCTTCTCCCGGTACGGCTACAGCCCGGCCGACAACAGCGGGTTCGCCAACCGGATCTTCGACCCGGACGCGGTCGACGAGTACTTCGCCGCGCCCGAGGACGTCAAGCGCAAGCTGATCGAGTACCACGCCAACACCAACTACTCCGTGGTGGACATCGGCCTCATCGACGACCTCTACCGGCAGCAGTACCGGGAGAAGGTCCTGGGCGCCGAGCGATTGCGCTTCCTGAAGGTCTCCCGCCTCACCCACGTGGTGGAGACGCCGCACAAGGTGCTCGCCACGGTCGAGTCGCTGGACGGCGAACGGACCCACCTCGACGCCGACGTGCTGATCTACGCCACCGGGTACCGTTCGGCCGACGCGCTCGGCCTCCTCGGCGAGATCGGCCGGTACTGCCTGCTGGACGAGCAGGGTCGGGTCCGGGTCGAGCGGGACTACCGCCTGACCACCGATCCCGGACTGCGCTGCGGCATATACCTCCAGGGCGGCACCGAGCACACCCACGGCATCACCTCGGCCCTGCTGTCGAACACGGCGGTCCGGGTCGGGGACATCCTGCGGTCGATCGTGGAGCGCGGCCCGGAACCCGCCGGTGGACCCCGCCGCACCGCCGACGAGATCGGCTCCTCTCTCTAGGCTGTTCACGCACCAGGCGGCCGGCCGGATCGGGTCGCGAGGCCCCCCTGCCCACACCCGCCACCCCCTGCCCCGGAACCGGTGGCCCGCACTCCCCGAGGATCGATGCCCATGCTCAGTACGCGGCTGACCAACGCGCACGTCGTCACCATGGACCCGGCGCACCCCGTCGCCCACGACATCGGGATCTGGCGCGGCCGGATCGTCGGCCTCGACGAGGCGGTGACGGGGCTGCCCGCCCGGGAGGTGGTCGACCTCCAGGGCGCCACCGTGCTGCCCGGGTTCATCGACAGCCACGTCCACCTGGCCTGGACCGGCCTGAAGGCGGCCACACCGAGCGTGGCACCGTGCGAGCGGGTCGAGGACGTGTTGGCGGTGGTGGCGCGGGCCGTCGCGGACAAGCCGCCCGGGGCCTGGGTGGACATCGCCGGATACGACCAGCGGGCCCTGGGCCGACACCTGACGGCCGTCGAACTGGACGAGGTCGGGGCCGGACGCAAGGTGTTCATGATGCACGACTCCGGGCACGGCTGTGTGGTCAACAGCGCTGTCCTGGACCTGCTGCCCGCGTCGGCCGCGGACGGCGGGGGCTTCCTCGCGGAGAGCGCCATGACCGCCGCCCGACGGCTGCGACTTCCCTACTCCCAGGAGGAATTGGCCGACGCCATCGAACGCGCCGGCCGGCAGTGCCTGGGCGAGGGCATCACCGCCTGCGCGGAGGCCGGGATCGGCGGCGGGCTCCTCGGCCACAGCCCGGTGGAGGCCGGCGCCTACCAGTTGCTGCGCGACCGGGGCCGGCTTCCGCTGCGCGTCCAGCTGATGGCGGCCGGGGACACCCTGCGTCCCGTCGCGGCCCACGCGGACGACGGCTTCCCGCGCGCGCTCGACCTCGGGTTGCGGACCGGGTTCGGGGACGACTGGCTGTCCGTCGGCGCGCTGAAGATCTACACGGACGGCGGCATGATGGCGCGTACGGCCGCGCTGACCGCCCCGTACGTCGGGACGGACGGCATCGGCGAACTCCAGGACTCCCCGGAGGCCATCACGGACTTGATCGTGGACGGTCACCTCGCCGGGTGGCAGCTCGCGGTGCACGCCATCGGCGACCGCGCCGCGGACCTCGCCCTGGACGCGCTGGAGCGGGCCCAGGGTCTGCGGCCCCGGCCGGACGCCCGGCACCGCATCGAACACGCCGGGCTGATCCGCCCCGACCAGGTGCCGCGGTTCGCCACGCTGGGTCTCAGCGCGGTGGTCCAGCCGAACTTCCTGCGGTACTTCGGGGACGACTACGCGGCCGTCATGGGCCCCGAGCGGGCCCCGTGGATGTACCGGGGTCGCGGGTTCCTCGACCACGGGGTCACCCTGGTGGGCAGCTCTGACCGGCCCGTGACGGACGGTTCGCCCCTGCGCGGCGTCCAGTTCATGGTCGAGCGGGCCTCGCTGTCGGGGCGGGCGATCGGCCCGGACGAGGCGATCGGCGTCCAGGAGGCCCTGTACGCGTACACGGTCGGCGGCGCCCACGCCTGTCGCTGGGACGATCGCGCGGGCAGTCTGACGCCGGGGAAGCGGGCCGACCTGGTGGTGCTCGCCGACGATCCCACGCGGGTGGAGACCTCACGCATCGGCGACATCGAGGTGCTCGACACCTACGTGGACGGCGTGCCCACGGCGGGCCGGGTGTGACCGCGTCCTGAGCCGCCGTGCGGACCGCGTCCATGACCTCCGGCGTGGTGCCGCGCAGCCCCGCCACGGAGCGGAACCGGTCGGCGGCGGTCCGTCACCGGTGCGCGGCGGGGCGCCAGTTGTCCTCGATCCAGGTCTGGCAGGCGGCGCGCGAGGCCTCGCCGTGGACGACCTGCCAGCCGGCGGGAATCTCGATGCCGTCCGGCCAGAGCGAGTGTTCGCCGCCGGTGTTGCGCAGTACGCGGAAGAGGCGGTCCGGATCGTCGAACGGGTTGGTCATGACGACTCCCTTTCAGTCGCACCAATGGATGAATATACCGATACATGCATGTTCAAACATGTGCTCGTGGCAGCGGAACTCAGTCGATGAGGCGGCGCGTCATCCCGCGCAATGCCAGGAACCAACTGAGGGCGGTGAATCCGATCAGGACGAGCGCGTGGACGAGGTCGCCCATTCCCAGCGTTCCGAACGCCGAGTGACGCACCAATTCCATACAGTGGTAGATCGGATTCACGGTTGCGATGCCTCCGATCCACCCGGGCAGGCCGTCCAGCGGGAAGAACACCCCCGCCGCCATGACCATCGGCGTGAGGACGCCCGACACCACCAGCCGCAGCCAGTCGATCGCCGGCACCAGGCAGGAGACCCACATGCCGCACAGGGCGAAGCCGAACCCGGAGAAGAGCGCGATGAAGGGCACCAGCAGCAGTCCGGGGGTCGCGGGCAGGCCCGCCGCGAGGGTGATCAGGAGCGGGGCGGAGCTGTAGATCGACGACTTGACGGCGATCCACGAGGCCTCGGCGGTGATCAGTTCCCAGACGTCTACCGGCCGACTGAGCATGTCGTCGTAGAGCTTCTGGTAGCACCGGCGGTTGAAGGTCTCGAACATCCCGGCGAACGCCGAGGCGAAGAGGACCGACGTGACCACCATGCCGGTGCCGATGAACTGGATGTACGGTCGCCCCTCCGCCGTGCTGATCAGCCGGCTGAACCCGAGCCCGAATCCCGCCATGTACACCAGTGGCTCCACCAGTGAGCCGAAGGTCACGGCGGGCCAGTAGCGGCGGAAGAGCAGGAGTTCCCGCAGCCAGACGGCCCGCAGGGTGGGCCAGAGCACCGGGGTCGCCTTCCGCGCCTCCTCCGGGCCGCGTACCTGCGTCTCCGCGGGGCGTGCGGGAGCTGCCCTCGTCATGGGAAGGGTCCTTTCTGGAACGGCGGAGCCGTCGCGGGGCGGGGCGAGTCAGCTGAAGAGCGCCCCGGTCAGGACGACGAAGACGTCCTCCAACGTGGTGGGGCGCAGGACGTCGGGCGCACCGAGGAGTTCGTGGACCGAGGCGGTCATGGTCTCGGCGCGCAGCACGGAGACGGAGAGTCCGGTACGTCGGCTGGGCAGGCCCGCCTCGGTCGCGACCCGCTCCACGCGGACGCGGCGTGCCGCGTCGCCCCGGTACTCGGCGGCCTGCGCCCCGGCGTGCGCGCGCAGCAGGTCCGCGGGGGCGCCCTGGGCGATGAGCTTGCCGCCGAAGACCACGGCCACGCTGTCGGCGAGGCGCTCGGCCTCCTCGATGTAGTGGGTGGACATCACGACGGTGGTGCCGCCCGCCCGCAGTTCCTCGATGACGTCCCAGAGGTCCTGGCGGATCTGCGGGTCGAGGCCGACGGTGGGTTCGTCGAGCAGCAGCAGGCGGGGGGACAACAGGGTCCCCCGGGCCAGGAGCAGTCGTCTGCGCATGCCGCCGGAGAGGGCGTCGACGCGGTGGCCGGCCCGGTCGGTGAGGCGCGCGTCGGCCAGCGCCCGGTCGACGCGGGCACGGCATTCGCGCGCGGGCACGGCCCCGAGCCGGGCGAAGACGTCGAGGTTCTGTCGGACCGACAGTTCGGAGTCGAGGTTGTCGTGCTGCGGCACGACGCCGATCAGGGACCGGACGCGACGGGACTCCTCGGGCAGTCGGTGCCCGAAGACCTCGACGGTACCGCTGTCCGCCCTGCTCTGCCCGGTGAGCATGCGCATGGTGGTGGACTTGCCCGCTCCGTTCGGACCGAGCAGGCCGAGGAACATCCCGGCCGGCACCTCCAGGTCCAATCCGTCGACGGCCGTGGTCGATCCGTAGCTCTTGACCGCGCCGCTCATGCGGACAGCGGGGACGTTCACCCTGGATCCCCCTCGTAGCCGGTGACATCGCGGGGCAACTGGTCATGGCCGTCCTGCGGCTGCCCATCCAAACACCATGCGACCGAACCCGGCAAGATCTATCAACGATTGCCCGGTGCTGTTACGTTGCTTCGGTGAACGAACCCGCCTGGTGGTTCGCCAAGTGCCGGGGGACACGAATGAGAACGCGCATGCCTGCACTGTCGGCGGTCGCGCTGCTCGCTCTGATCGCGGCCTTCTGCGGATTCGCGGTGCAGTCAACTCCCGTACCTTCAGGCAAAGATGAGGCACCCGCTTCCTTTTCCGCGGGGCGGGCGAAAGAGCACATCGAACAGATCGCCCACGCGCCCCATCCGTCCGGTTCGGAGGCCGCCGACCGGGTACGCGCCCACGTGGAAGGCGAGTTGCGGAAACTTGGCCTGAATCCGTCGGTGCAGGAGGCGACCGAGGTGCTTCCCGGTTCCGCCGCCTCACACCTGGCGGGGCGGGTCCACAACATCACGGCGACCATCCCCGGACGGTCCTCGACCGGAAGGATCCTGCTCGTCGCCCACACCGACTCCACGTCCTCCGGCCCCGGCGCGTCCGACGACGGACTCGGCGTGGGGGCGGTGCTGGAGATCGCCCGTGTGCTCAAGGCCGGGGAGCGAACGCGCAACGACGTCGTCCTGCTCTTCACCGACGCGGAGGAGATCGGGCAACTCGGGGCGCGGGCGTACGTGCGGAACACGCCGACCCTCGACCCGCGACGGGACGTCGTGATCAACATCGATGCCCGCGGCACCACGGGGCCGGCCGTCATGTTCCAGACAGGTGAGCGCAGCGCGGGCGTGGTCGGCGCGCTGGGCGACCGTCCGCCGGTCACCACCTCCCTCGCGGACGAGGTCTATCGGCTGCTCCCCAACGAGACCGACTTCACCCACTTTCGCGACGCCGGCCTGACCGGCCTGAACTTCGCCGTGATCGGTGGGAGTTCGCGCTACCACTCCACCGAGGACGACATCGAGCACCTCGACTCCGGCAGCCTCCAGGACCTGGGCGCCACCGCGCTCTCCGCCACCCGGAGCCTCGCGGGCGCGGACCTGAAGCAGGTCGCCGGGGCCTCGGACGCGACCTGGTTCAACGTGGGCCCGGTGCTGGTGCGTTACCCGGCCGGGGCCGTGCTGCCCCTGGCGGGCGCGGCGCTCCTCGCCGCCGTCGCGGCCGGCTGGTACGCCCGCCGGCGGCGGGCGCTGCGCCCGCGGAAGGTGGCGGTGGCGGCCGCCGCGTTCCCGTTGGTCCTGGTGGCGGCGGGGGCGATCGGCTGGGCCTCCTGGCAGGTCCTCCTGTTGGTCAAGCCCGCCTACGGCCGGTTCACGCACGGCGATCCCTACCGGCCCGAACTCATCGTCGTCGGACTGGTGTTGCTCGTCGTGGCGGTTGCCTGGGGCTGGACGCGGTGGGCCCGCACCCGTACGACGCCGGTGGAGTCCCTGGCGGCCGTGCTGGTCTGGCTGGTGGCGCTCGCCGTGGCCACCGGCCTGGCGCTGCCCGGCGCGTGCTACCTGTTCACCTGGACCGCGCTCGCGGGCGCGGCCGCGCTGGCCCTGACCGTGCGGCTCGCCGAGGAGTCGCCGTGGCGTCCCGTGGCCCTCGCCCTGCCGGGCCTGCCGGCCGCGGTCCTGATCGTCCCGCTGGCCGTCCTGCTGTTCCCCGCCGTCCAACTCGCCGCTGCGGCTGCTCCCTTGGTCTTCGTGGCGCTGGTCGCGGTGTTGCTGTTGCTGCCGCCGGCCCACCTGGCGGGTCGGCCGCGCGCCGGGCTCGCCATCGGTCTCGCGCTCGCCCTGTCGGGGGTCGCGATGCTGGGGGTCGGCGCTGCGGTCGACGGCACGGACCGCGCCCACCCGCTGCCCGTGAGCCTGATGTACGCCCGGGACCTGGACCGGTCACGCGCGTACTGGGTGTCGGAGAACGCCGACCCGGACTCGTGGGTGGCCCACTACACCGACGGCGCACGCACATCGGACCTGGAGAAGAGCATCCCTGCCCTGCCCGCGCCGCCCGGCGGTCACCTCGTCGGCGACGCCCCGGCGGTGGCGGTCGCGGAGCCGGTGGTGCGCACCGTCTCCGACGAACGCGTCGCGGACGGGCGCCGGTTGACCCTGTCCGTCTCCGCCGAGCGGGGCCGCTCCGTCCTGACCGCGCTCTACGTGGACACCTCGTCCACCGAGGTGGTCAAGGCGAACCTGGCCGGCGCCCCCGGCGGTTCGGGCGAGATGCCCGGCGGAGAGAACCGCTCGTACACGGCGACTCCCTGGAAGTGGGGGTTCGTCCACGCCGCGCCGCCGGCCGAGGGGTTCACGCTCACCCTGACCGTACGGGGCGACGGTCCGGTGCGACTGCTCGCCATGACCGAGGAGGCGGGGCTGCCCGCCTCCGCCCTGGACCGACCCCTCCCCGGGGACCGGGCGTACTTCGCCGACGAGGCGGGCCTGTCCCTGGCGAGCCGCACGTACACGTTCTGACCACGGGTCGTGCCCGCCCGGCGGGCACGACCGCACCGACAGCTTGGAGAGACGGATGGCAGTGAACGAGCCCGCCGAACAGGGACAGGACCGGGGCGCGGTGCGTCTGCGCGGCGCCACGGCCGATGACGCGCAGGCCGTCACGGGGGTCTTCCTGGCATCGCGCGCCGCCGCGATGCCCTACCTCCCCCGGGTGCACAGCGACGAGGACACCCTCGCCTGGATCACGCACGTGGTCCTGCCCGACAGCACCGTGTGGGTGGCCGAGGACGAGCGGGGCGAGCTGCTGGGCTTCGCCTCGCTGGACGGAACCGAACTCGACCACCTCTACCTGCGGCCCGACGCCCTGCGACGCGGCATCGGCTCGCGGCTGCTGGAGCTGGTCCGCGGGGCGAGCCCGCGGGAGCTGACCCTGCACGTGTTCCAGCGCAACACCGGCGCCCGCGCCTTCTACGAGCGCCACGGATTCGTCGCCGTGGACTTCAACGACGGCAGCCGCAACGAGGAGAAGGAGCCGGACGCGACGTACCGCTGGACCGCCGGGGACTGACCATCCCCCGGCTTTGACGGGTAGTTGTCGCGATTCGGACCACAGGTCCACACGGGGAAGAAGGAAGACACGTGCAGGGTGAAGCCGACCGGTCGACGGGGATTCCGCTGTCGTACGCACAGTTGGCCCTCTGGTTCAACGACCGGCTGCAGGACGGCGACGCGTCGTACCACATGCCGGTGGCCATGCGGCTCACCGGAAGCGTCGACGTCGACGCCCTCCGGGCGGCGCTGGACGATGTGATCGGACGTCATGCCGCGCTGCGCACGGTCTTCCCCGAGCGGGACGGAAACCCGTACCAGCACGTGTTGGACCCGGCGGAGGTGCCGACGCCGCTCACCGTGGCCGAGGCCGGCGAGGAGGAGCTGCCGGAGTTGATCGCCGCCGCCTGCCGGGTCCTCTTCGACCTGACGGCGGACCCGCTGCTGCGCCTGCACGTCTTCGTGCTCGGTCCCCGGGAGCACGTGGTGCTGATGGTGCAGCACCACATCGCCGGTGACGGCTGGTCCATGGCTCCGCTGGCCCGTGACCTGAGCGCCGCGTATCTCGCCCGGAGCCGGGGCAGGGAGCCGATCTGGGCCCCGCTCCAGGCGAGTTACGCCGACTACGCGCTCGAACAGCGCACCTCGCTCGGCGACCTGGAGGACCCCGACAGCGGGATCAGCGGCCGGCTCGGCTACTGGAGCAAGGCCCTGGACGGCATACCGGACTGCCTCGAACTGCCCACCGACCGTCCCCGGCCGGCGGTGAAGACCTTCGAGGGCGACTACTTCCCCTGGGAGATCCCCGCCGGGCTGCACCGTGAGCTGCTGGCGCTGACGCGCACGTGTCGGGTGAGCCTGTTCATGCTGGTCCAGGCCGCGCTCGCCACGGTGCTGACCCGTTCCGGCTCCGGGACGGACATCCCGATCGCGAGTCCCACCGCCGGGCGGATGGACGAGCGCTACGACGACGTCGTCGGGTACTTCGTGAACCCGCTCGTGCTGCGCGTGGACACCTCGGGCGATCCGACCTTCCGGGAGCTGCTCAAGCGGGTCCGGCGGGTCGACCTCCAGGGCTTCTCCCACCAGGAGATGCCCATCGAGCGGTTGATCACCGCGCTCAACCCGCCGCGTTCGCTGGGCTGGCATCCCCTGTTCCAGGTGATGCTCGCCTTCCAGAACCTGCCCAAGGCCGAACTCGTCTTCCCCGGCGTGGACATCGAGTTCGTGGAGGCCGACCCGGGCGGCGCCCGCTTCGACCTGTCGTTCAACGTCATGGAACGCCGCGACGACGACGGCGGCCCGGCCGGGCTGACCTGTTTCGTCGAGTACAGCAGCGACCTCTTCGACCTGGCCGGCGCAGAGGCCCTGATGAGCCGGCTCACCCTGCTGCTGGAGGCGGTCGTCGCCGACCCCGATCAGCGGATCGGCTCCATCGACCTGTTGACCGCCGAGGACCGGGCGGCCCTGTCCGCCGCCTGGAACGGACCCGCGCTCCCCACCGGCGCGGGGGCTCCCCCGGACATCACCTTCCACCGTGCCTTCGAGGAACGCGCGGCGGCCGACCCCGACCGGATCGCGGTGGTCGCCGGCGCGACCCGGCTGACCTTCGCCGAGGTCAACGCGCGGGCGAACCGGCTGGCCCGGGAACTCGTGCGGCGCGGCGCCGGCCCCGAGCGGTACGTGGTGCTCATGGCGGCCCGGGACGCCGATCTCCTCGTGAGCCTCCTCGCCATCCTGAAGTCCGGGGCCGCCTACGTGCCCGTCGCCGCGGACACTCCGGGGGAACGGCTCGCGGGGATCCTCGACACCGTCCGCCCCGTGTGCGTGCTCGTGTCCCGGACCGCCGTCGAGGCACCGTTCGACCATCCGGCGGCCTGCGTGATCGACGACCCGCGGGTGTCGGCCGCGGTCGCCGCGCACCCGTCGCACGACCTGACGGACGCCGACCGCACCGGGCCCACGGGCCCCGGCGACGCCGCGTACGTCATCCACACCTCGGGCTCGACCGGCACCCCCAAGGGCGTCGTCGTCGAGCACCGGTCCCTGACCAACCTGATGCGGCACCACCGGGCCCGTCTGGTGCGCCCGGGAACCCGGGACGGCCTGGACGTCGCCCTGGTGGCCTCCCTGACCTTCGACACCTCGTGGGAGCCGCTGTTCTGGATGCTGGAGGGCCACCGGCTGCACCTGCTCTCCGACGACGTCCGGCTCGACCCGAAGGCGCTGGTGGCGTACGTACGGCGCGAGCGGGTGGCCTTCCTGGACCTCACCCCCACCTACGTGGCGCCGCTGATCGCCGCCGGCCTGCTGGACGAGGAGACGCACCGGCCCGAGGTGCTGATGCTCGGCGGCGAGGCCTTGGGCTCGGACCTGTGGACCCGGCTCACGGCCGTGCCGGGCCTGGCCGTGCACAACTACTACGGGCCGACGGAGACCACCGTCGACGCCCTGGCCTGCGCGCTGGGCGACAGCGCCACCCCGGCCATCGGCCGGCCCATCGACGGCGTGCGCGCCTACGTGCTGGACGAGTCGCTGCGACCGGCCCCCGTCGGCGTCCGCGGTGAGCTGTACCTCGCCGGGGTGCAGGTGGCCCGCGGCTACCTCGGCCGTGCCGCGCTCACCGCGGAGCGGTTCGTGGCCGACCCGTACGGTCCGCCCGGTTCGCGGATGTACCGGACCGGGGACCTCGCGCGGTTGCGTCGCGACGGTCAGGTCGAGTACCTCGGTCGGGCGGACGAGCAGGTGAAGATCCGCGGCTTCCGGATCGAACCGGGCGAGATCGAGGCGGTCCTGGAGCAGTACCCGGGCATCGTCCAGGCCGCCGTCGTCGTCCGGGGCGACTCCCCCGACGACCGCTTCCTGGCCGGCTACCTCGCGCTCGCTCCGGGCGCCGACCCCGACCCGGCGGAGCTGCGCGCGCACCTCGCGCGGCGACTGCCCGCGTACATGATTCCCTCGGCGTACTCCCACCTCGACGCGCTGCCGCTCACCAGCAGCGGCAAGCTGGACCGCGCGGCGCTGCCCGAACCGGAGGTACGGATCTCCGATGGCCCGGGGCGCGCGCCCGAGGGCCCCGCGGAGACCGCCCTGTGCGCGCTGTTCGCCGAGGTGCTGCGGATGCCCGAGGTCGGGCCCGACCAGGACTTCTTCACCCTGGGCGGCCACTCGCTGCTCGCGATGCGGCTGATCAGTCGCATCCGCACCGTGACCGGGGCCGACCTCACGGTCCGGTCCGTGTTCGAGGCCCGTACCCCGGCCGGCCTGGCCCGGCTCGTGGGGGCCGACGGGGCGGGGGGCGGCGAGCGCCGCCGTCCCGCGCTGCTGCCGGCGGAGCGCCCCGACCGGATCCCCCTGTCGTACGCGCAGCGCAGGCTCTGGTTCCTCCAGCGCCTGGACCGGGAGAGTCCGGCCTACCACGTCCCGCTCCCGCTGCGGCTCGACGGGCCGCTCGACATCGGGGCGCTGGCGGCCGCCCTCGGCGACGTCGTCGAACGGCACGAGTCGTTGCGCACGGTCTTCCCGGACAACGGCGGTGCGCCCCGGCAGCTGGTCCTCGACCCGCGCCGGCTGCCGGCGCTGCTCGACGTGCTGCCGCTGGACCCGGACGACGCCGACGGTGCCGCGCTGGACGCGGTGCTCGCGGCCGCCGCCTCGGAGCCCTTCGACCTGGCCCACCGACCGCCCGTCCGGGCGCGGGTGTTCAGGATCGCTCCCGAGCGGCACGTGCTGTTGTTGACGATCCATCACATCGCGTGTGACGCCTGGTCCCTGGGGCCGCTCGCCCGCGATCTGGGCGCCGCGTACCGGGCCCGGCTGGCCGGCGGGGAGCCCGATCGCGGCGCGCCGCTCGCGGTGCAGTACGCCGACTACACCCTCTGGCAGCACGCCCTGCTCGGGGACGACCAGGATCCGCGCTCCCTGGCCGCCGAGCAGTGGGCCCACTGGAGCGAGGCCCTGCGGGGGCTGCCGGAGGAGATCGCGCTGCCGGTGGACCGGCGTCGTACCGCCGCGACGGGGCACGCGGGCGGGGTCGTGCCGCTGCGGGTCGACGCCTCGGTGCACCGCGCCCTGGTGGAGCTCGCGGGCGGTGAGGGCGCCAGTCTCTTCATGGCCGTCCAGGCGGGCCTCGCGGGCCTGTTGACCCGGCTGGGCGCCGGTACCGACATTCCGCTGGGCACGCCGGTGGCCGGGCGGCTCGACGAGGGGGTGGGCGAACTCGTCGGCTTCTTCGTCAACACCCTGGTCCTGCGCACCCGCACCGAGGGCAATCCGACGTTCCGGGAGTTGCTGCGGCGGGTGCGGGAGACCGACCTCGCCGCGTACGCGCACCAGGACCTGCCCTTCGAACGTCTGGTGGACCTCGTCAACCCGGCGCGCTCGCCCGGCCGTCACCCGCTGTTCCAGGTCGCCCTGGTGATGAACCAGGCCGTGGAGACGTCCCTCGACATTCCCGGCGTCTCGACGCGGGGCATGCAAGTGGGGCTCGCCCCGGCCAAGTTCGACCTGACGTTCACGCTGGGCGCGGAGTCGGCGACGGACGGCGCGGCGGGCGCGTTGGTCGGTTCCGTCGAGTACCGGGCCGACCTCTTCGACGAATCCACCGCGGCCGCTCTCGCCGACCGGCTGGCCCGACTGCTCACCGCCGTCGCGTCCGACCCGGACCTGCCGCTGAGCCGGGTCGGGCTGCTCGCCGACGACGAGCGGACCCGGATCCTGGAGGAGTGGAACGACACCCGGCGGGACCTGCCGCCGACCACCCTCGCCGAAGCGGTCGCCGAGCAGATCGCCCGGACGCCCGAGGCCACCGCCGTGGTCTTCGAGGGCGCCGCGGTGAGCTACGCCGAACTGGACGGCCGGGTGGAGGTGCTCGCCCGGCGGCTGACGGCCGCCGGGGTCGGCCCCGGGAGCCGGGTCGCGGTGGCGTTGCCGCGCTCGGTCGAACTGGTCGCCGCCCTGTGCGCCGTCCACCGGGCGGGCGGCGCGCACGTGCCGCTGGATCCGGACTACCCGGCGGAGCGGCTGGCGTTCATGCTGGCCGACGCCCGGCCGGCCGCGCTCGTCGCGGCGGGGCGGACCGCCGACGCCCTGGGGGTGCCCGAGGGCCTCACCGTGGTGGACCCGTGGGCCGGGGCGACGGACGAACCGGCCGGCGAGGGGTCCGCCGTTCTCGAACCGGTCGGCCCCTCCCCGTCCGATCCCGCGTACGTGATCTACACCTCCGGCTCCACCGGGCGTCCCAAGGGGGTCGTCGTCCCGCACGAGGGCGTCGCCAACCGGCTGCGCTGGGGGCAGGAGGAGTACCGACTGACGGCCGCCGACCGGGTGTTGCAGAAGACCCCGTCCAGTTTCGACGTGTCGGTCTGGGAGTTCTTCTGGCCGCTGACCACGGGTGCCACGCTGGTCGTCGCCAAGCCCGAGGGGCACCGTGATCCCGCCTACCTGTCCCGGTTGATCCGCGAGGAGCGGATCACCGTGGCGCAGTTTGTCCCCTCCATGCTGGACGTCTTCCTCCAGGATCCCGACGCCGGGCGTTGCCGGTCGCTGCGCCTGGTCGTCGCCAGTGGCGAGGCGCTGGGTTCGGCGACCGCGCGCCGGTTCCGCGAGGTGCTGCCCGACGTGCTGCTGGTGGACCTGTACGGCCCGACCGAGGCATCGATCGAGGTGACCGCGTGGGCCTGCGGCCCGGACGACGATCCGACCAGGCCCGTGCCGATCGGGCGGCCGGTGTGGAACACCCGGGTCTACGTCCTGGACGCCGAACTCCAGCCGGTGCCGCCGGGCGTCACCGGTGACCTCTACCTGGCGGGCGTGCAGTTGGCCCGCGGCTATCTGGACCGGCCCGCGTTGACCGCCGAGCGGTTCGTCGCGGACCCGCACGGCGCCCCCGGCACCCGCATGTACCGCACCGGTGACCTCGCGCGGATGCGGGCCGACGGTGTCGTCGAGTATCAGGGCCGGGTCGACGGGCAGGTCAAGGTCCGGGGCTTCCGCATCGAGTTGGGGGAGATCGAGGCCGTGCTCCGCGAGCACCCGGCGGTCGGCTCCTGCGCCGTGGTCGTACGCGAGGACCCGCGCGCCGCGTCCCGCATCGTCGCCTACCTCGTGCCCGCCCAGGGCGGCGCGGCGCCGGGCGCCGAGGAGCTGCGCACGCATCTGCGGGGCCGGCTGCCCGAGCACATGGTGCCGACGGCGTACGTGCCCCTGGACGCGATCCCGGTGACGGCCAACGGCAAGCTGGACCGGGCCGCGCTGCCCGATCCGGCGGCGGTCGTCGGGGACTCGGCCGACCAGGAGCCGCGGACCCCGCTGGAGAAGACCCTCACCACGCTCTTCGCCGATCTGCTCGACGTGCCCGTGGTCCGGCCGGACGACGACTTCTTCCTGCTGGGTGGGCACTCGTTGCTGATGGTGCGGCTGGCCGAGGGGATCCGGGCCGAGCTGGGCGTGGACCTGCCGATCCGGGCCCTCTTCGACTGCCCCACCCCCCGGTTGATCGCCGAGAGGCTGTCGGGGACGGCCGGCGTGGCCTCCGGTCCCGTGCCCCCCGCGCCCGCGGCGATCGACCCGGTGACGGCGCCGGCCGGCCCGCTGCCGGCCGCCGCGCCGGTGGCCGCCCCCGAGGGGGCGCTCCCCGCGTGGGAGCCGCTGCTGGCGCTGCGGGCGCAGGGCTCGCGGCCCCCGCTGTTCTGCGTGCATCCGGTGGTGGGCGATGGGTTCGGGTACGCGGGATTGCTGCGCGGCCTCGGCCCCGATCAGCCCGTGTACGCGTTGCAGGGCATCGGCCCGGCGGGCGGAGGGGAACGTCCGGCCGACATGGGCGCGCTCGCGGCCGAGTACGCGCGGCGCATCCGCGAGGTGCGGCCCCACGGCCCGTACCGGCTGCTGGGATGGTCGTTCGGCGGCGTGCTCGCGCACGAGATCGCGGTCCAGCTCAAGGAGAGCGGCGAGACGGTCGACCTGGTGGCGCTGATGGACAGTACGGCCCCCACGGCGGCCGACGTGCGGCAGGGAACGGTCACCGAGGGCGAGGTCCTGCTCCGGCTCCTCGACGCGGTGCGCGCTCCCCGGGAGCGCATGGAGGCGGCCGCCGACGGGAGGTGGACACCGGACGCGGAGGAGTTGCTCGGGTTGCTCGCGCCCGCCTTGGGCGCGTCGGCGCCGCGTGACGCGGCCCAGTTGGCGGTGATGCTGGACACCTGCCGCTACCACGGCGAGCTGATGGCCCGCTGGTTCCCGAGGGTGCTCGACGGCGGGCTGATGACGTTCACCGCCACCGCCGAGTTCGCCTACGACGGCCCCGGGGCGGGTGCGGGGCAGTCCGTGGCGGGTCCGCAGAGCTGGGTGAACCACGTCGTGGGACGCATCGAGGACCATCCGATCGACGCCCGGCACCTGGAGCTGGCCGATCCCGGCCCGATCGACGAGATCGGGCGGATCCTCGCCGCCGCGCTGGAGCGGAGGGAGGGCCGATGAGCACGACATCGGGCACGGTGTTCGCCCCGGGGCAGGGGCGGTGCGCGGCGGTCCGCGAGGGCTTCCGGCCCGCGGACCGGCCGTCCGGGTCCCTGGAACGGGTCCGGACGGCCGGTGGCCGGAACACGACCGCGTCTTCCCGCGGTGGACGACGGTCAGCCGTGGCCCGGGGCGTCCTGGTCGGCGGCCTCGGCGGCCAGTTCGGCCATCACCTCGGCGCGGTGCGTGTGCAGGAAGAAGTGGTCTCCGGGCAGGATGCGGTGGCGGAAGCGGGCGGCCGTCGTCGAGCGCCAGCCGCTGATCCACTCCGGGCCGGCGAGCTTGTCGTCCGCACCGCCGAGCGCCACGACCGGGCAGGGCAGGACGGTGGGGCGCACCCGCGTCGTGTAGTCGGCGAGCAGCGTCAGGTCGGCGCGGATCACCGGCAGGAGCAGGTCCACCAGGTCCTGATGCTCCAACACCTCGGCCGGGGTGCCGCCGAGTTCGACGATGCCCTTCATCAGCCGGTCGTCGCTCAGGTCGTGGAGCGTCGCCACGGCCGGCGCGCCCGGGGGCCTGCCGCCGGAGACGATCACGGAGACCGGCAGGGGCAGTTCCTCGGCGGCGAGTCGGCGGGCCGTCTCGTAGGCGATCTGCGAACCCATGCTGTGGCCGAAGAGCATGAACCGCTCGTCCGCCGGCCGGTGGGCGAGCACGTCGAGGAGTCCTTCGACCACCTGGTCCATGGAGCGCAGCGGCTCTTCGGCGAGTCGGGTGCCGCGGCCGGGCAGCTCCACCGGAACGAACCGTAGGCCCGGCTGGTGTTGACCACGCGCCCAGGGCAGGTAGGAGCCGGCCGAGCCTCCCGCGTGCGGCAGACAGTAGACGCGGACCGGTCCGGCGGCGCCGTCCGGATCGGGCGCGGAATCCCATGGCGTCCATCGGCTCCGGTCGGACCTGGGGGCGTTCAGATGGCCGATCACGGCGCACCGTCCTTCATGTTCGGGGTGATGTCGACAGGCTTGACGGCCTGTCTGCCGAGCTTATTGCGGGATGGGTTGGCAAGCCAGTGAGTGCGTTCTCACAATGTGCAAAGAAGATGCCTGGCGGTCTTGCGGAAGGATGGTGTCCCCCTGGTAGCGTGCGGGTCGGGGAATAAGGTTTCATGAACTCTCTTCATGAACCTGGCTCAACTGGCAAAACAGCTTGACCTGCCGTTTTGTTGACTGGGCAGGTGCGAACGGGGACGATCTAAGTGTGTGGAATCGCGGGTATATTTTGCCTGGATCGGGCGAAAGCAGCCAGCGGGCAAATCGTTGGCGACATGGCCGCCTGCCTGACCCACCGCGGTCCGGATGACTCCGGATTTCACGTCCGTGAAGGAATTGCGCTCGGCTTTCGCAGACTGGCGCTGAACGACCTCGAACGAGGAAATCAACCACATTCCTCGGAAGACGGAAACATCGTTTCCGTCTGCAATGGCGAAATCTACAATCACCGCGCCCTGCGCTCCGTGCTGCACGCCCGCGGGCACCGCTTCCGCTCCGCCTGCGACACCGAGGTCCTCGTCCACCTGTACCGCGAGTACGGGGACGACCTGACCGCCCACCTCGACGGGCAGTTCGCCTTCGCCCTCCACGACGCGGTCGACGGGCGGCTGTTGCTGGCGCGCGACCACGCCGGCATCGTGCCGCTCTTCTACACGGTCGTGGACGGCCTCCTTGTCTTCGGCTCGGAGATCAAGGCGATTCTGCGCCATCCCGCTGTGCGCCCCGAGGTGGATCTGCGCGGCCTGGACCAGGTGATGACCCTGCCGGGCCTGGTCAGCCCGCGGACGATGTTCGAGGGGATCCACGCCCTGCGCCCCGGCGAACGGCTCGTCGCCGACTCCGCCGGCGTGCGCATCGAACGGTACTGGGACCTGGACTTCCCGCAGGCCGGCGATCTGGAGCCCGTCCCGGCCGAAGCCCTCGACCGGCGCCTGGACGAATCCGCGCGGCACCTGGAGACGCTGCTGGAGGAATCGGTCGGCACCCGGCTGGCGGCCGACGTGCCGGTCGGGCTGTACCTGAGCGGCGGCCTGGACTCCAGCCTCATCGGCGCCTTCGCGGCCGCCGCGCGTCCCGGGCACCGTTGGCCCAGCTACTCCGCGGTCTTCCCCGACCACGACTTCGACGAGAGCCCGCACCAGCGGCTCGTCGCCGGCCGGCTGGGCACCGATCACCACGAGGTGCCGATCCGACACACGGATCTGGCCCGGCGGTTCACCGCCATGGTCCGGCACAGCGAGACACCGGTCCGCGAGTCCTACAACGTCAGCTCCATGCTCCTCTCGGCGGCCGTGCGGGACGACGGCACGGTCGCCGTGCTCACCGGTGAGGGCGCCGACGAGCTCTTCGGTGGCTATCCCGGCTACCGCTTCGACGCCGCGGGCCTCGGCGGCAGTCGTCTCAGCGGCCTGGACGCCCAGTTGGAGCGGGAGATCCGGCACCGGATGTGGGGGCTCGACATCGGGTACGAGCAGGACCATTTGCCCGCCCACGAGTTCCGCCGCGACCTGTACGCCGACGACCTCGCCGACGCCTTCGACGGGTTCTCCGTCACGACGCAACGCCTCGTCGAACCGGACATGTTGAGGGGCCGTCACCCGCTGCACCAGCGTTCGTACCTGGACTTCCACCTGCGGCTCGCCGATCACCTGCTGGGCGACCACGGCGACCGGATGTCGCTGGCGAACAGCGTCGAGCTGCGGTTCCCGTTCCTGGGTCGCGCCGTGGTCGACCAGGCCACCGCGCTGCCGCCCGAGCTGCTGGTCGCCCACGGCCGGGAGAAGGCCGTCCTGCGCCGGGTGGCCCGGGGGCGTGTTCCGGACGAGGTCCTGGCGCGGCCCAAGTTCGGCTTCCGCGGCCAGACCAGCAGCCACCTCCTCGACGGTGAGGCCGACTGGTTCGAGGAGCTGCTGTCACCGGCGGTCGTCCGCAAGCAGGGGTACTTCAACCCGGACACGGTCGCCGCGCTCGTACGCCGACAGCGCGACCAGAGCCGTCAGGTGCACGCGCACCTCGACACCGACTACCTGATGCTCGTCGCGACGTTCGCGCTTTTCGTCGAGGAGTTCGATCTGCCGTGTCTCGGATGACCCGCTCCACCTCCGACGACGGGGGTGGCTGTCCGCCCTCCCCCGCTCCGGACATCCCCTCCCATCCGCTCGTCGGCGTCGTCGGCGGCATGGGGCCGTTGGCCTCCACGGAACTGCTGCGGACCGTCTACCGGTCCTGCGTCGGGCAGGCCGAACAGGACACGCCCCGGATCCTGCTCTGGTCCGACCCTGCCGTGGTCGACCGCACCGAGGCGATCGGCCGGGGCGAACTGGGAACGCTGCTGCGATCCGTGGAGACGGCGGTGCGCGGACTGGTCTCCGCCGGGGCGGAACGCGTGGTCATCGCCTGCGTGACGGCCCATCACGTACTGGACCACCTGCCGCCCGAACTCGCCAAGCGGTGCATCTCGTTGGTCGAGATCATCCACGAGGAACTGGCCCGCGCGGACGAGCCGCACCTGCTGCTCTGCACCCGCGGGACCGCCCAGGCGGGCATCCTCACCTCCGGCCCGCGCGCGGCCGAATCGGCGCACCGTCTGGTGCTGCTGGATCCGGACGACCAGGAGGCCCTCCACCGTGAGGTGTACCGGATCAAGCGCGGCGACGACCCTGCGGCGACGGTGGACTTCCTGCGCGCCACCCTGTCGCGCTACGGCGTGAACGCGTACGTCGCCGCGTGCACCGAACTCCACCTGGTCACCCGGGCGATCGAGGAGTCCGGCCGAGCGGACGACTTCCCTGCCATCGACCCCCTGTCGGTCGTGGCGCGACGGATCACGAACGGAGAGCTGTGAGCCACACGAAGATCCTGGACCGCTGGGCCGGACAGGTGGAGGGCGACGGCCGGGCCCCGGCGGTCACCACCCCCGACCGCGTCTGGAGCCGTCGGGAACTCGCCGAGTTCGCGTCCGGTCTGCGGGCCGTCCTCGCGGCCGGCGACGGGCCGCGCCGCGGCCCTGTGCTGGTGGCCTGCGCCGACCCCGTGGCCGTCATGGCGACCATCCTGGCCTGCGTCGCCGCGGGCAGGGCGTTCGCCCCGGTGGACGTGCGCCAGCCCGCCGCCCGCTGGACGGCGATCCTGGAGGACCTGGGACCCGACCACGTCGTCTGCGACGCCGCGGGGCGCGCCGCGCTCGAAGGCTGCGACACGGGCGGGGCCGTACGGATCGACGCCGAGACGGTCGACGCCGAGGCGCGGTCCGCGCGGGCGTGGCACGTCGACGACTGGCGCGCGCTCGACGTCCCCGACGGCGGGTACGTCTACTTCACCTCGGGCACCACCGGCCGTCCCAAGGGCATCCGGGGCAGCCTGACCGCCGTCGCCCACTTCCTGGACTGGGAGGCCGGGGAGCTGCGGGTCGGCCCCGGCACCCGGGTCTCCCTCCTCACCTCGCCCGGCTTCGACGCGTTCCTGCGCGACGCGCTGCTCCCGCTGTGCGCGGGCGGGACCGTCGAGGTGGCCGGATCCGGCGGGGTGCCGGTCGGCGCCGCGCTCGCCGCGTGGTTGGAGGAGCGCGCCGTCGAGGTGCTGCACTGCGTGCCGACCGTCTTCCGTACGCTGCGCTCCGCCGGCCTCACCGCGGGCTCGCTGCCCGGGCTGCGGGCCGTGCTGCTGGCCGGCGAGCCGGTGCGGGCCGCGGACGTCGCCTGGTGGCACGGGCTGTTCGGCGACGCCAAGGAGCTCGTCAACCTGTACGGGCCGTCCGAGACGACCATGACCAAGGTGTTCCACCGGCTGACCGCCGAGGACGCCGTCGCCGAGACCGTGCCGGTGGGCCGCCCCATGCCGGGTGTGGAGATCCGCGTACTGCTCGGCGGGAAGCCCGTCACGGGTGCGATCGGCGAGGTGGAACTGCGTACCCCGTTCCCGCTCGGCGGGTACCTCGACGGTTCCGCCGGCGGGTTCCGCGACGGCGACCGCTTCCGTACGGGCGACCTGGGCAGACTGCGCGAGGACGGCGTCCTGGAGGTGCTCGGGCGGCGGGACCAGCAGGTGAAGGTCAACGGCGTGCGCATCGAGCTCGGCGAGGTCGAGGACGTGCTCCGTCGTCACCCGGGGGTGCAGGACGCCTGCGCGGCCGCCGTGGAGGAGCCGGGCGCCGAGGCCGTGCTGTGCGCGTACGTCGTCGCCGACGGGGTGACGGACGAGGAGCTGCGCGCCCACACCGCCGCCGGTCTGGCCCCCGGAAGCCGGCCCTCGGTGTACGTACGGCTCGCCTCGGTGCCCCGCACCCTCAACGGCAAGACCGACCGCCGGGCCCTCCCGCTGCCTTCCGCCGCCTACGCCGGCGACGCCGGACAGGCTCCCCTGGACGGCCTGGAGAGCGAGATCGCGGCCATCTGGAGCGAGCTGCTGCACCTTCCGGGGATCGGCCGCGACGACGACTTCACCCTGCTCGGCGGCGACTCGCTGGCGATCGCCCGGTTGCTGGACCGGCTGCGCAGCCGCTTCGCCGTGGACGTCCCCGTCGGCGCCTTCGTGAGGCGGCCCACCGTCGCCGGCCTCGCCGCCGTGATCACCGACGGCCGTGACGGACACCCCGGCGCGGCAAGGAGCACCCGATGAGCCCCGCCGCGCCCCTGCCCTCGCGCCCGGACCGGCGTACGGCCCCGCTCTCGTACGCCCAGCGGGCCATCTGGCGGGCCGAGCAGGTGCTGCCGGGCACCGCGCTGCACAACGAGACGGCGGCGTTCCGGCTGACCGGGCCGGTGGACGCCGACGCGCTGGAGCGTGCCCTGGCCGAACTCGCCACCCGTCACGAGGTGATGCGCTGCGCCGTCGTCACCGACGAGGACGGCGCGCCGGTACAGCGGTTCGAGGACCGCACGCGTCCGGCCGTGGAGCGGGTCGATCTGACCGGGCACCCGCGGGAGGATCGTGAGCGGCTCCTCGTCGAGCTCGTCGCCGGCGCGGCCTCGGTTCCGTTCGACCTGTCGGGGCGTCCGCCGTTGATGCGCACCCACCTCTTCCGGTTGGCCGAGCGGGAACACCTGTTGTTGTTCACCGCCCACCACATCGTGGTGGACGCCTGGGCGTTCGGGGTCTTCCTGGAGGAACTGGCTGACCGGTACGCGGTGGAGACGAGCGGCCCGGCCTCCCTCGCGGAGGAACTGCCCCGGTCCGCCGTGGACTTCGGCGACTACGCGGCCTGGCAGCGCACCGACCCGGACGCGGGTCGCGGCCTGGAGCACTGGCGCGACCGGCTCGGGGACGACCCGGAGCCGGTGCGCCTGCCGTCGGACGGGCGGCGCGTCGGCGCCGCCGACGAGCCGCCGGGCACGGCGCGGGTGGCGGGCGCGCTGCACGGGTTCACCCTCCCCGCAGGGCTCGTCGCACGGCTCTCGGCGCTCGGCCGGGCCGAACTCACCAGTGTCTCGGCCGTCGTCCTCACGGCGTACTGCGTCGTCGTCCAGCGGTACGCGGGGCAGGACGACCTCGTCGTCGGCATGCCCGTGGCCACCCGCAACCGGCCCGCGCTCGGCGGCATGATCGGCCCGCTGCTCAACGTGATGGCGCACCGGGTGGACCTGAGCGGGACGCCGACCTTCCGGGAGGCGCTGCATCGCACCCGGCAGGCGCTCAAGGCGGACCTCAGGCACCGGGACACCCCCTTCGACCTGGTGGTCGAGGATCTCGGCCCCGGGACGGGCGCCGGTCGTACGCCGCTGTTCCAGCTGATGTACGCCTTCCACAGCGGCCCCACCACGACCCTGCGGCTGCCGGGTGTCGAGACCGCGCCGGCGCCGTCGCACAGCGGCACCGCCAAGTACGACCTGTCGCTGTTCCTGCGGCCCCGGCCGTCCGGCGACCTGGACGCCTCGCTGGAGTACCGCACGGCGCTGCTCGCCCCGGAGACCGTCGCCGGGTTCGCCGACGCGCTGTCGTGCCTGCTGGCCGCCGCCGCGGACGACCCGGGCCGGCCGATCGTCGACCTGCCGGTCACCACGCCGGACGAGACCCGCAGGATCGTGCGGGACTTCAACACGAGCGACCCGTCGTCGCCTGCCTGGGGCGCCGTCCCCGAGGCGCTGCGCGTCCTCGCCCTGCGCGACGGGGACGCTCCCGCGGTCGGCTCCGCCGACGGGACCCTCACCCGGGCCGACGTGGCCGGCGCCGCCGACCGGGTGGCGGCCGCGCTCGCCGGCCGGTGCGGGGTACGAGCGGGCGACCGGGTGGCCCTGCGGGTCCGGCGCGACGCCGGACTGATCCCGCTGATCGTCGGGGTGTGGCGGGCCGGCGCCGTGCTGGTGCCGCTCGACGCGGCGATGCCCGACGAGCGGGCGGCGCACGTGCTGAAGGACAGCGGCGCGCGGCTGCTGGTCGCCGACGAAGCGCTCGGCGCCGGCCTCGCGGACGCCGCCGGGGAGGGGACGCCCCTCCTCGACCCGCGGGAGCTGTCGGACGGCCCGGCGCCCGCCGCCGGGGACGTGCCGTTTCCCGACGGTCCGGCGCCCGAGGCCCTCGCGTACCTGATGTACACCTCGGGTTCCACCGGGACGCCCAAGGGTGTGGCGGTGCCGCACGGCTGTGTGGCGAACCTCCTGCACAGCGTGGTGCGGGAGCCGGGCATCGAGGAGCGCGACGTGCTCGTCGCCGTCACCTCGCTCACCTTCGACATCAGTGTCCTGGAACTGTTCGCCCCGCTCGTCGCGGGCGCCCGGGTGGTGATCGCGCCGCGCGAGACGGTCCGCGACGCGGAGGCCCTGGGGACGCTGTTGGAGAAGTCCGGGGCCACGCTGATGCAGGCCACGCCGTCGCTGTGGCGGGGTCTGTTGGACGGCGGCTGGCCGGGCCTGGGCGGCCTTCGGGCTTTCAGCGGCGGCGAGGCCCTCGACGAGGTACTGGCCGGGCGGCTCCTGGAGCGCTGCGCCGAGGTGTGGAACCTGTACGGGCCCACCGAGACGACGATCTGGTCCACCGCCGGGCGCGTCCTGCCGGGCGAACCGGTGACCGTGGGGCGTCCCGTCGCCCGCACCGTCTGCCACGTCCTGGACGCGGCCGGTCGGCCCGTGCCCGTCGGGGCCGTCGGCGAGCTGGTCGTCGGCGGGGCGGGCGTGACGGCCGGCTACTGGAACCGGCCCGAGCTGACCTCGACCGTCTTCGTGCCGGACCCGGTCACCGAGACCGGCGGGACCGTCTACCGCACCGGTGACCTGGCCCGGTACCTGCCGGACGGCCGGCTGGTCGTGCTGGGGCGGGTGGACCAGCAGGTCAAGATCCTCGGCCATCGCATCGAACCGGGCGAGGTCGAAGCCCTGTTGGGTTCCCACGAGGACGTACGGCAGGTCGCCGTGGTCATCGATCGCGCGGGGGCCTCGGGCCCGCGCCTGGTCGCGTTCGTCGTCCCGGCGCGGACCGGCGGGGTGTCGACCGAGGCGCTGCGCCGGCACCTGCGCGAGCGGCTGCCCGCGGCGGCCGTCCCGGCCGTGTTCGACGCGGTCGCCGAACTGCCGTTGAACACCAGCGGCAAGATCGACCGGCCCGCGTTGACCCGCGCGGCGCGCACCCTGCGGTCCGGCACGGGGCGGACCGCCCCGGTCACCGCCGTCGAGCGCTCCGTCGTACGGCACTGGGCGGCGGTGCTGGGGCTCGCCCCGGACACGGTCGGAACCGACGACGACTTCCTCGCGGCGGGCGGCAACTCGATCGCCGCCGGTCGGCTGATCGGGCTGGTGCGCGCGGAGTTCGGGCAGGCCCCGTCGTTGGCCGCCTTCTACGCGGACCCGACCCCGGCGACCCTGGCCCGCTCGGCCGCCGGTGCGCCCGCCGGTCGGGACGCCGAGCCGGTGCCCGGTCTCGCCGCCGTGCCTCCGCGCGGGCCCGGCGATCCGGTGCCGCTCACCGACCAGCAGCGGCAGCTGTGGCTGGCCCAACGGCTCGCCCCCGCCTCGGCGGCCTACAACCTGGCGGGCGCGGTCCGTCTGGACGGCGACGTCGACGCGGACGCCCTGGCGGCCGCGCTGCGCGACCTGGTGACCCGTCACCAGGTCCTGGCGGCCCGTGTCGGCTGGGAGGACGAGGGGCCCATCCTGGTGCCGCTGCCCGCGGACGCGGTACGGCTCGCCGTCGTCGATCTGCCGGACTCCCCCGGCGAGGGCACCGGGGACACCGAGGACGCGTGGGAGGCGTTCGCCGCCGCGGAGGCGGCCCGCCCGTTCGACCTGGCGGTGGGACCGCTGCTGCGCCTCACCCTCGTACGGGGGGAGGGGCGCGCGGGACTGCTGTGCACGGCCCACCACATCGCGGTGGACGGCTGGTCCGTTTCCGTTGCCGTGCGCGAACTGGCCGCCCTGTACGGCGTGCACGCCGCCGGTGCCGCGCGACTGCGGCAGCCCGAAGCCGAGTTCATCGGCTACGCCGGTGCGGCCGACGCCCCCGAGGGTCGTGCCGTGCGGGCCGGGCACCTGGCGTACTGGTGCGAGCGCCTCGCCGGGCACCCCGGGGTGCTCGCCCTGCCCACCGATCCGCAGGCCCTCGCCGACGGCGCCCGCGGGGCCGGCCGCACGCTGCCCGTGGAGCTGTCCCCGGACGTCACCGCGCGGCTGCGCCGGACGGCCGCCCGGCTGCGGGTGACGCCGTTCACCGTGCTGCTCACCGTGTTCGGCTCCCTGCTGGGCCGTTACGCGGCGACCGACGACGTCGTCGTCGCCGTACCCGTCGCCAACCGCGAGGCGCCCGGGCAGGAGGGTCTGGTCGGCAACCTGGTCAACACCCTGCCGGTACGGGTGGACCTCTCCGGTACGCCCGGCTTCGCCGAGCTCGCCTCCCGCACCGGTCGGCTGCTCGCCGCGGACCTGGACCGGCCGCTGGTCCCCTTCGACCGGCTCGTTGCCGAACTGGGCCTGGCGGGCGACCCGGGGCGGCCGGCGCTCGCCCAGGTCTCGCTGGTGTGGCAGGACGCGGCGCCCGACCTGGTCCGGCTGGGCGACGTCACCGGTGAGCTGCGGCCGGTGCGCACCGCGACCGCGAAGTACGACCTCACGCTCGCCCTGGACGAGCACGCCGACCGGATCGACGGGGTGCTGGAGTACGCCGTCTCCCGTTTCGGCGAGGAGTCGGCGGCCCGCTTCGTCCGCCGGCTGGAGACCCTCCTGTACGCGGCGCTCGACGACCCCGACGCCGACCTGGACGATGTCGACCTGGGACGGGGCGAGACCCCCTCGCCCCACCCCGCGGCGGAACCGGGCGCGTACCGCGCCGCCCACGGCGTGCCGGTGCACGAGCTGTTCCGGGCCGTGGCGGCCGAGCACCCCGACGCGCCGGCCGTGCGGTGTGCCGGGGTGGAGGTCACCTACGCGGAACTGGACCGCTGGAGCGACGACATCGCGGTCCGGCTGTCGGCGCGCGGCGCCGGCCCCGGCCGCTTCGTGTCGGTGCTGCTGCCCACCGGGCCCGCGCAGACCGCGGCCGTCCTCGGCGTGGCCAAGACCGGTGCGGCGTTCGCGGTCCTCGACGGGGTCGGCCCCGAGCTGCGGCTGCGCGCCGTGCTTGCCGACGCGGACCCCGTCGCGCTGCTGGCCACCGAGGCTTCCCTGGCGGCGTACCCCGCGCTGTGGGACCGGGAGGCGGTGCGGTTCGGCGGTGTCCCGGTGGAGTGGTGCGACGCGGTGGCGCCGGCCGGCGATCGCCCGGCGGCCCCCCGGCCGACGGCGCCGGCGACGACCGGTGACGACGCGCTGTGCCTGGTGTACACGTCCGGTTCGACCGGTACGCCCAAGGGCATCGTGCTGCCGCACGCGACGCTCGCCCAGTTCGCGGACTGGCAGGGGGCCCGCTTCTCGGTGCGGCCCGGGAGTCGTGTCGCGCAGTGGGCGCCGTTCACCTACGACGCCGCCTACACGGAGGTGTTCGCGGCCCTGTGCCACGGTGCGACGCTGTGCGTGCCGCCCGACGGCACCCGCCACGACCCGGTCGCGCTGGCCGGGTGGCTGCGCGCCGAGCGGATCACGCAGATCCAGACGGTGCCCGGTTTCCTCACCGTGCTGACCGAGGCCCTGGACCGTGCCGGCGAGGGACTGCCGGACCTGGAGCACCTGCTGCTCGCGGGAGAGGCGCTGCCCCCGTCCCTGGCCGCCGCCTGGGCGCAGCGGCCCGACCGGCCGGCCCTGCACAACCTGTACGGGCCGACCGAGTGCGTGCTGGCCACGCACCGGGAGCTGAAGCCCGGCGAGGCGTTCCCGGACTCGGTGCCGATCGGCGTGCCGATCCCGGGTCGGGAGGCCCTGGTCCTGGACCACCGGGGCCGGCCCTGCCCGGTCGGTGTCGTGGGCGAGATCCACCTGCGCAGCGACCTGCTGGCCGGCTCGTACCGCAACAGGCCCGAGGAGAGCGCCAAGGCGTACGTGCCCGACCCGTGGCGGCCCGGCGGGACGCTGTACCGCACCGGAGACCTGGGCCGCTTCCTGCCGGACGGCGAACTCGCCTTCACCGGCCGCACCGGAAGCCTCGTGAAGATCCGCGGGAACCGGGTGGAACTGGAGGAGATCGAGGCGCTGTTGGAGTCCCACCCGGCCGTACGGGAGGCCGCCGCGGCCCTCCACGACCGGGCGGGCACGCCGCGTCTGGTCGGGTACGCCGTGGCGGCGGACGGGGTGAGCGCCGCCGATCTGCGGGCCCACCTCGCCGACCGGCTGCCGGCCGCGGTGGTCCCGGAGACGGTGGTGCTGCTGGACGCGCTGCCCCGGACCCGCACCAACAAGCGCGACCGTGCCCGGCTCCCGGTACCGGCGGAGACGGTGGTCCGTGCCGGCGAGCCGCCGCTGGCCGGCGCCGAGCAGGTGGTCGCCGACGCGTGGCGGCGGGTGCTCGGCGGTGACTCCTTCGGACGGCACACCAACTTCTTCGAGGCGGGCGGCGATTCGCTGCTCGCCGCCCGCCTCCAACTGGAACTGGGCGCACGCCTCGGCCGGGAGATCCGCCTGGTCGACGTGTTCGCCCGACCCACCGTCGCCGGGTTCGTCGCCGGACTGCGCGAGGAAGCGGGCGCCGCGGCGGCCGGCTCCGACGAGGCCGCCTCGCGCGGCGAGCGGCGCCGGGCCGCCCTGCGGTCCCGCCGCCGGTGAAACGCCTGCCCGAGTGACACGCGTACCCAACAGAGCAGAAGACGAGAGAGGTCGAGACATGGACGTCGCTGACGTGATGGCGGAGCTGCGCAACGCGGTCGGTTCCCGTGGGCTGGAGCGCGTCGAGGAGTGCCTGCGCATCCTCGTGGGCGAGCAGGCCCCGGAGTACCTGCACGAGGACCAGGAGCCGACCCGGCTGTTCTTCCCCGGCATCAGCGCCCTGCCGTGGCACGACGCCGCGGCCCAGCCCTGGACGGCGGGGATGGAGGACGCGTACGACGCGATCAAGGAGGAGTTCCTGGCGCTCCGTTCGGAGCAGGCCCGGTTCGCGCCGTACGAGGACATGTACACGAAGGAACTCGGCTGGCAGGGCTGGGACACCTACCAGCTCTACCGCAACGGCACCTGGCGGGACGAGGTCCTCGAACGCTGTCCCGAGACCGTCAAGGCCGTGGAGTCGACCCCTCACGGGCCGCGCGACGGCATGTTCACCATCCTCAACCCGGGCGTCCACATCACCCCGCACACGGGCGGGGTCAACCTGCTGCTCACCGCCCACCTCCCACTGATCGTCCCGGACGGCTGTGTGATCACTGTCGGCGACGACGAGCGGGGCTGGGAGGAGGGCAAGGTCATCCTCTTCGACGACAGCTTCATCCACGAGGCGGAGAACCGCGGCATGCAGCAGCGCGCGGTCCTGCTCTGGGACGTGTGGCACCCGGAGCTCACCGAGGCCGAGGTGCGGGCGCTGGAGTTCCTCATGCCCCGGTTCCAGAGCTACCTGATGGCGGTCTGACACCGGCCGATCCCGACCGTCCCACCGAACCCACGCACCGGCGCGGCGCCGCACCCACCCCTGACGGAGAACACCTTGAACGCACAGCAGCTTCTGCCGGAACCCGATGACCGGGCCGACGTCGAAGGCCGGATCGCCGTCGTCGGCATGGCGGGCCGGTTCCCGAAAGCCGATTCCGTCGACGCGCTCTGGGAGCTGCTGGCGGCGGGCACCGAGGCGGTCAGCCGGTTCTCCGCCGAGGAACTGCGCGCCGACGGGGTCGCCGAGTCCGAGTACGCCCACCCGCGTTACGTGCCGGCGAAGGGCGTCCTCGACGACGTCGCCGGCTTCGACTCGACGCTGTTCGGGTACGGCGCCCTGGAGGCCTCGGTCATCGACCCCCAGCAGCGCGTCTTCCTGGAGACCGCCTGGGCCGCCCTGGAGGACGCCGGGTGCGACCCCGACCGGGCGGCCGGGCCGATCGGGGTGTACGCGGGTTCGCTGCTGAGCACGTACCTCATCCACAACCTGCTGCCCCGCACCGATCTGCGGGAGAAGCTGGGCGTGCCGTTGCTGTTCCAGGGCAACCAGCCCGACCAGTTGGCCGCCCGGGCCGCGTACAAGCTCAACCTGCGCGGTCCGGCGGTGAGCGTGCAGACCGCGTGCTCCACCTCGCTGGTCGCGGTGCACCTCGCCGTGCAGAGCCTGCTCTCCCAGGAGTGCGACATGGCGCTCGCCGGCGGCGTGACGGTCACCGTGCCGCACCGCTCCGGCTACCTGTCGGTCGAGGGCGGCATCGAGTCGGCCGACGGCCACTGCAGGCCGTACGGCGCGAACGCGGCCGGCACGGTCTTCGGCAACGGCGCGGGCGTCGTCGTCCTCAAGCGGCTGGCCGACGCGCTGGCGGACGGGGACCGCGTGCACGCGGTGATCCTCGGTTCGGCCGTCAACAACGACGGCGCCGACAAGGCCGGTTACACGGCGCCGAGCGTGAGCGGGCAGAGCGCCGTGATCCGCGAGGCGCTGTCCGTCGCGGACGTGGCCCCGCGCAGCATCGGGTACGTCGAGGGCCACGGCACGGCCACGCCCATCGGGGACCCCATCGAGGTCGAGGCCCTGACGGCCGCCTACCGGGCGGCCGACGACCGGCCGGACGCCGCGCCCGGGGCCTGGTGCGGGCTCGGTTCGGTGAAGTCGAACCTGGGCCACCTGGACACCGCGGCCGGGATCACCGGCTTCATCAAGGCCGTACAGGCACTGCGCCACGGCCGGATCCCGGCCAGCCTGCACGTCGACGCCGCGAAGCCCGGCGTCGGGCTGTCGGGCAGTCCGTTCTTCGTGCCCACCGACCTCACCGACTGGCCCGTCACCGACGGGCCGCGGCGGGCCGCCGTCAGCGCCTTCGGGATCGGCGGCACCAACGCCCACGTCATCCTGGAGCAGGCACCCGCGACCGCCGGCGCCCCGGTGGGTGACGCCCCGGCCGGGGCGCGGGCCGACGTACCGGTCGCGCTGCCGCTGTCGGCACGCACCTCCACCGCGCTCGACAGTGTCGCCGACCGGCTCGCGGACCACCTCGCCGCGCACCCCGAACTCGCCCTCGCCGACGTGGCGCGCACCCTGCGCGACGGCCGGCGCCGGCTCTCGCACCGCAGGGTCGTCCTCGCCCGTGACACCGCCGGGGCCGTCGCGGCCCTGCGCGGCGGGGACCGCCGCGACCGCGTGGGCGCCCGCACCGGGCGCAGCGACGCGCCCGTGGCCTTCCTGCTGCCGGGACAGGCCGCCCTCGTACCGGGCACCGCCGACGGCCTCCGCCGCGCGCACCCGGTGTTCCGCGAGGCGCTCGACGAGTGCGCGCGGATCCTGCGTCCGCACCTCGGAGCGGACCTGACGGAGCTGCTGCGGGACGGTGACGCGGCCCAACTGCGCCGCACCTCGATCGTGCAGCCCGCCGTGGTCGCCCTCGGGTACGCCCTGTCCCGGCTGTGGGCCCACTGGGGCGTGCGCCCGACCGCGCTGCTCGGCCACAGCCTCGGCGAGTTCACCGCCGCGCTGCTCTCGGGGGTCGTCGCGCTGCCGGACGCGCTCGCGCTGGCCGCGACCCGGGGCCGGTTGATGGAGGAGATGCCGCCGGGCGCCATGCTCGCGCTGCCCCTGGGAGAGGCGGACGCGGCGGGGATCGCCGCCGCGCACGGACTGGACCTCGCCGCCGTCAACGGTCCGGCCGCCACCGTCCTGTCCGGGATTCCGGACGCCGTCGAGCGGGCCGCCGCCGCGCTCGCCGAGCGGGACGTGCGCGCGCTGCGCCTGCCCGTCGACCGCGCGTTCCACGGCGCCCCGTGCGGGCCGGCCGCCGCCCGGTTCGCCGAGGAACTGGCCGCCGTGCCGCTACACGCCCCGGGCATCCCCTTCCTCTCCGGGGTCACCGGCGACTGGATCACCGCGGAGCAGGCCTGCGACCCGGCGTACTGGGCCCGGCAGATGCTCTCCCCCGTGCGGTTCCACGACGGGCTGGGCCGGCTGCTCGCCCTGGACGAGGACCTGGTGCTGGTGGAGAACGGCCCCGGCAGCGTGCTCACCGACCTGGTCCGCTCCGCGGGCGCGGGCCCCGCCGAGGACGCCGCCGCGGCCCGGACCGGTGCCCCTCGTCTCGCGCCGGCGCCGCTGCCCTCGCGGGGGCGCCGCTCGGCCGACGACGAACCGGCGAGCGCCGTCCTCTCCCTCGCCGGGCTGTGGGCCCACGGCGCCCCCGTCGTCTGGGAGCCCGCCGGCGTCGACGCGCACCTCGCGGGCCTGCCCGGCTACCCGTTCGAGCGGCTGCCGCACTGGATCGAGCCCGGCCCGGCCGCCCCGGACGCGAGCGCAGCGTCCCCGGCCACCACTGCGGCCCCGGCCGAGGCGTCGGAGGCCGACGCGGTGCACGCCCGCATCGTGTGGCGTCCGCCGGGCCCCGGGGCCGAGGTGCCGGCCGACCCGTTCGCGCGCCGCCAGACCTGGCTGGTCCTGTGCGACGCCGAGGGCGCCACGCAGCCGGTGATCGACCTGATCACGGCGCGGGGACAGATCGTCACCGTCGTGCGGCCCGGCCCCGAGTACCGTCGGGTGCGCCGCGGCGTGTACGAGATCGACCCGGGCGACCCGAGCCAGTACGCGAAGCTGCTGGCCGACCTGCGCGGGCTGGTCCGCACCCCCACCGCGATCGTCCACGGCTGGGGCCTCGCGCCCGCCGCCGACGACGACGGGACGCGGGGGTACTTCGGCCTGGTCCGGCTGGCCCGCGCCATGACCGAGGCGAGCGTCGTCAACGACGTGCGCCTCGGAGTCCTCACGGCCGGCGCGTTCCGCGTCCTCGACGGCGAACGCCCCGACCCCGCGGCGGCCCTGCTCAGCGGCCCGGTGCAGGTGCTGCCCGAGGAGTACGCCAACCTCCGCTGCGCCCAGGTGGACCTCGCCCCGGGCGCCCGGCTCGACGCCGAGTCGGCCCTCGACGTGCTCCGTGCCGTCGTCGCCGCCCCGGCCCGACTGCTCGCGCTGCGCGGCACCGAGCTGCTCACCCGCGCCGTCGAGCCCGCCCGGCCCCCCGCCCCGGTGTCGTCCGTCGGGTCCGCGCCCGGCGCGGTCTGGGTCGTCACCGGCGGCTTCGGCGGCATCGGTCGTACGCTCGCCGGCCATCTGGCCCGTACCGCCGGAGCGCGCATCGCCCTGCTGGGCCGGCGCCCGGTGGCCGACGGGGACGAGGGTCCCGCCGCCGAGTTCGTCGGGGACCTGCGGGCCCGGGGCACCGAGGTGCTCTGCCTGCGGGCGGACGTCGCCGACGCGCACTCCCTCGCCGAGGCGCTGGAGCGCGTGCGCGAGACCTTCGGCGGCATCGACGGCGTCCTGCACGCGGCCGGTGTCCCCGGCGGCGGTTCCGTGGAACTGCGCGACGACGACGAGGCGCGTGCGGTGTTCGCCGCCAAGACCGCGGGCATCCGCAACCTGCTGGCCGCGCTGCGGCCGGGCGAGGCGGGCACGCTGCTGCTCTGCTCCTCGCTGGCCACCCTCGTACCCACCTACGGGCAGGCCGACTACGCGGCGGCCAACGCCTACCTCGCGGCGGCCGGCGAAGCCGAGGACGCGCGCGGCGAACGGCGCGTCATCACGGTGAACTGGGACATGTGGGCCTCGGTCGGCATGGCGAGCGACGCCGAGGTCCCAGCCGACCTGCGCGCCCTCCAGGAGCGGATGCTCGCGGGCGCCCTCACCCCCGCCCAGGGGACGCGGGCGTTCGCCGCGCTGCTCGAAGGCCCCGGCGGCCAAAGCGTGGTGGCCCGCGCCGGCGCGGAGGTCACGGACGACGGGACGCTGCGGCTGACCGCCGAGCCCGCCGCCGCCCGCCCCTCTCACACCCTGCTGCCGCGCCCGGAGCTGGCCACCGCCTACACCGCGCCGGGCACGCCGACCGAGGAGCGTCTCGCCGAGATCTACGGCGAGATGCTCGGCATCGACCGGGTGGGCGTCCACGACGACTTCCTGGACCTCGGCGGTCATTCGCTGCTCGCCGCGCAGGTCGTGGCGCGGTTGCGCGCCGAGTTCGGGGTGGACGTGCCCGCCCGGGCCTTCTTCGAGGGCGGCCGTGTGGCCGATCTCGCCGTGGACATCGAAGACCGTATTCTCGCCGACCTGGAGAACCAGTGACCGACTCAGCAGGCCGCCCCCCGGCAGACGCCGGACGCGCAGAGCGCCTGGCCCGGCTCACTCCGGAACAGCGCGCCAGGTTCGAGGCACGTACCCGCGGGAACACCGCCGGGCAGAGCGTGCCGGTCGCCGCACCGGTGACACCGCGGCGGCCCTCGGACGTTCCCGCGCCGCTCTCCTTCGGCCAGGAACGACTGTGGTTCCTCGATCAACTCACTCCGGGGCTCGGGGTGTTCAACGAGTACGTGGCCCTGCGGCTGACCGGTCCGCTGGACCGGGCGGCGCTGGACGCGGCGCTGAACGGCCTGGTGGTCCGACACGAGGCGCTGCGCACCGTCGTCGACCCCTCGGGCGAGCGGCCGATGCAGCGGGTCCTGGACCCGGCTCCGGTCTCGGGTCCGGGTTCGGAGCCGGTGCTCACGGTGGTGGACCTCGATCCCGGTGTGGCCGGCGGGATCGACGCCGCCGAGCGGGAGGCGGCCGAGCGGGAGGCCCGCCGGCCCTTCGACCTGGAGGGCGAGCGACTCTTCCGGGCCCTGTTGATCCGCTCCGCCCCGGACCGCGCCCTGCTGGTCGTGGTCAACCACCACATCGTGGGCGACGCCTGGTCGCGCGCCGTCCTGGTGGAGGAGTTGTGCGCGGGCTACCGCGCGTTCCGTGACGGCCGGCCGGGCGGCGCCGGCGGCCCGCAGGGCGGGCCCGAGCCGCTGGCCGTCCAGTACGGCGACTGGGCCGCACGGCAGCGCGTCGAGCTCACCGACGAGGCGCTGGCGCGGCCGCTCGACTACTGGCGCGAGCGGCTCGCCGACGCCCCGCCGCTGCTCTCCCTGGCCACCGACCGTCTTCGCCCCGCCACCCCCTCGCACCGCGGCGGTCGGGTGCACCTCACCCTGGACCGGGAGCTGACGGAGGGCATCGAGGAGGCCGCCCGACAGGCCCGGGCGACGCCGTTCATGGTGACGCTGGCCGCCTGGCAGGCGGTGCTGATGCGGCACTCCGGGCAGCAGGACGTGGTCGTCGGCGTGCCCACGGCCGGTCGGGACCGTCCGGAACTGGGCGGCATGGTCGGCATGTTCATCAACACCCTGGTGATGCGCACCGACCTGGCCGGGGACCCCACGTTCGGTGAGCTCGTCGGTCGGGCGCGGGAGACCGCGCTGGGCGCCCTCGCCCACGCCGAGGTGCCCTTCGAGCGTCTGGTCCGCGATCTCAGCCCGGACCGCGACCTGAGCCACGCGCCGCTCTACCAGGTGCAGTTCGGCTACCGGAACGTGCCCGCGCCCACGATCTCGCTGCCCGACGTGGCCGTCGAACTCGTCGACCTGGACAACGGGCTGTGCCGCACCGACCTCAGCCTCGAACTCGCCCGCTCGGGAGACGTCACCACCGGCGTCTGCGAGTTCAGCGCCGACCTGTTCGACGCGGACACCGTGCGGTCCTACACCGAGACCCTGGAACGCGTCCTGCGGCGCGGTACGGCCGACCCTTCGCTGCCGCTCTCCGGGCTGCTGGCGCTCACTCCCGCCGAGGAGGCTCTGTCGGCGCTCGCCGGCGACGGCGGACCGCTGCCCGCGGACGCCGAGGACGTGCTCGTGTCCCTCGCCCGCGCCGTGCGCGAACGGCCTGACGCGCCCGCCCTGTTGTCGGGGTCGGACCCCGACGGGCCGGCGCTCGCCTACGGCGCGCTCGACGCGCGGATCGAGGAGATCCGGGCCCGGCTGCTGGCCGCGGGCGTCCGTCCCGGGGACCGGGTCGGCGTCTGTCTGCGGCGCGGCGCCGATCTCGTCGCCGCGCTGTTCGCCGTGCTCCGGACGGGAGCCGCGTACCTGCCGCTCGACCCCGGGTATCCGGCGGAGCGGATCCGGTTCGTCCTGGAGGACGCCACCCCCTCGGCCGTGCTGGTGCACGCCGGCACCCGGGACGTCGTGCCGTCCGGGGCGCCGCTGCTCGACCTCGACGCGGCCGACACGGACACCGGGGCGCCCGCGCCCGTCGCCGACGGCGGGTCGCACGACCCCGAGGCTCCCGCGTACGTCATCCACACGTCGGGCTCCACCGGCAGGCCCAAGGGCGTGGTGGTGCTCCGGCGCAACCTCACGGCGTTCCTCGCGGCGATGGACCGGATCGTCACGGGCCGGGACGACGCGCGGGCAGCCGCCGGGGCGGACACCGAGCCGATCACCTGGCTCGCCGTCACCAGCGTCTCCTTCGACATCTCCGTGCTGGAGCTGCTGTGGACGATCAGCCGCGGCCACCGGGTGGTCGTGAGCCCCGACGCGGGGACCTCCGCGGTCGTCGCACGCCGGGCCGCCGGGCCGGCGCCGACCGCGGTCGCGCCCGCCGTCGTACCGGAGTTCAGCCTCTTCTACTTCTCCAGCGACTCCGAGGCGCACGCCCCGGGGCCGGCCCAGTACCGGCTCCTCATGGAGGGCGCCCGGTTCGCCGACACCCACGGCTTCAGCTCCGTGTGGCTGCCGGAGCGGCACTTCCACGCGTTCGGCGGGTCCTATCCGGCGCCGTCGGTGCTGGCCGCCGCCCTGGCGCAGAGCACCGAACGGATCGGGATCCGGGCCGGCAGCGTGGTGCTGCCGCTGCACCATCCCGTCCGGGTCGCGGAGGAGTGGTCGGTCGTCGACAACCTCTCCGCGGGCCGGGTCGGGCTGTCCTTCGCCTCCGGTTGGCACGTGGACGACTTCGTCCTCGCCAAGGACGCCTACGACGACCGGCAGAAGCTCATGGTCGAGGGCATCGACGAGGTGCGGCGGCTGTGGCGCGGCGACCGGGTCGCCTTCGAGGGGCCCTCGGGGCGGAGCGTGGACGTGGCGGTCATGCCGCGTCCGGTCCAGCCGGAACTGCCCTTCTGGCTCACCTCGTCCGGCAACCCCGAGACCTGCCGCAAGGCCGGCGAGATCGGCGCGCGGCTGCTCACGCACCTGCTCGGCCAGAGCGTCGAGGAGCTGACCGAGCGGATCGCGATCTACCGCGAGGCCTGGCGGAACGCCGGTCACGCGGGTGAGCCGCACGTGACGCTGATGCTGCACACCTTCGTCGGCGACGACGCCGAGGACGTGCGGGCACACGCCCGACAGCCGTTCCGCGACTACCTGCGGTCCTCCGTCGGGCTGATCGAGAAGATGGCGGCCACCCTCGGCATCGACGTCCGCGCCGACGACTTCAGCGCCGACGACCAGGAGGCCCTGCTCGACCACGCGGCGGCCCGCTACCTCACGGACGGCTCCTTCATCGGAACCGTCGAGGACCGCCTGCCCCTCCTGGGGCGGCTCGCGGGCGCGGGCGTCGACGAGGTCGCCTGCCTCGTCGACTTCGGTGTCGACCCCGACGCGGCGCTCCGCGCGCTCACCGGCCTGGCCGCGCTGCGCGAGACGGCGCTGCACCGCCGCGACGCGGTACCCGCGACGGAGTCGGAGGGCGGGCGCCTCACGGACGTCGAGGAGGTCCCGCTCACCTCGCTGATCCGCGCCCACGGTGTGACCCATCTCCAGTGCACCCCGTCGTTGGCGCGCGTCCTGCTGGACGAACCGGACGCCGGGGCGCTCGGCGGGCTGCGCCGGCTCCTCCTCGGCGGGGAGCCCCTGGACGCGGACCTCGCGCGCCGGTTGCACGAGCACCTCACCGGCACGCTGCTGAACATGTACGGGCCGACCGAGACCACCGTGTGGTCCACCAGCGATACCGTGGACCCGGTGCGGGGCGCCGTCACCATCGGCCGCCCCGTCGCCGGGACGACCGTACGGGTCCTGGACGAACACGGCCGCCGCACGCCCGTCGGCGTGCCCGGCGAGCTGTACATCGGCGGCGCGGGCGTGACCGCGGGCTACCTCGGGCGCCCGGAACTCACGGCCGAACGCTTCGTGGCGGACCCCGCCGCGGCGTCCAGCTCCGACGGCGCCGGATCGGCCGTCGCCCGCCTGTACCGCACGGGTGACGTCGTCCGGGTGCGGCCCGACGGCCGGTTGGAGTACCTGGCCCGCAACGACGACCAGCTCAAGATCCGCGGTTTCCGGATCGAGGCCGGCGAGGTCGAGGCGGCGCTGACCGCCGTGCCCGGCGTCCGCCAGAGCGTGGTGACCGCGCACGGGATCGGCACCGCCCGGGCGTCCCTGATCGGGTACGTGGTGCCCGACTCCCCGGACTCCCCTCCGGCGGCCGCCGACCTGCGTGCCGCGCTGGCCGCCCGGCTGCCCGCCTTCCTCGTTCCCTCGCGGTTCGTCGTGCTGGACGCGCTGCCGTTGACGAGCAACGGCAAGGTGGACCGGGGCGCGCTGCCGGCGCCCGACACGGACCGCGCCGTCGGCGGCGCGTACGTCGCGCCCTCCACCCCGACCGAGAAGCGGATCGCGGCCATCTGGCAGCAGGCCCTCGGGATCGAACGGGTCGGCGTCCACGACGACTTCTTCGAGCTGGGCGGCCACTCGCTGCTCGCCACCCAGGTCGTCGCCGGGATCAGGCGCGCGTTCTCGACCCGGCTCCCGCTGCGCACCCTGTTCGAGGCGCCGACCGTCTCGGCCCTGGCCCGCGGCGTGGACGCGCGGGCGGACGGCGCCGCCGACGGCGCGGAGCCGTCGGAGCGGCCGGCGGCGCTGCTGCCGGACCCGGCGACCCGCCACGAACCGTTCCCCCTCACCGAGGTGCAGCGCGCCTATTGGATCGGCCGCAGCGGCGCCGTCGGCGGAGACGTGTCCTGCCACCTGTTCGTCGAGCTCGATGTCGACGACGTGGACCTGGACCGCCTCGAAGGCGCCTGGCGGTCCCTCGTCCGGCGCCACGACGCCCTGCGCCTGGTCGTCGACACGGACGGCACCCAGCGCATCCTCCCCGAGGTGCCCGACTACCGCATCGAGCGCGCCGACCTGCGCGAGCTGCCGGCCGCCGAGCGCGAGGCACGTTTGACGGCGATCCGCGACACGATGTCCCACCACGTGCTGCCCGCCGAGACCTGGCCGCTTTTCCAGATCCGGGCGAGCCACACCGACGGGGGCGCGGCCCGGCTGCACTTCAGCATCGACACGCTCATCGCGGACGGTGGCAGCGTCCAGATCCTGCTGCGCGAGCTGCTCGCCGTCTACCGGGGCGAACTCGTCCCGCACGCGATGGAGTTGTCCTTCCGCGACTACGTCATGGCCGAGCAGGCCCGACGCACGGGGCCCGGGCACGAGCGTGACCTCGCCTACTGGCGCGAGCGGCTGGACACCCTGCCGCCGGCGCCCCCGCTGCCGCTCGTCAAGCAGCTCGGGGAACTGGCCGAGACCCGGTTCCGGCGGCGCGAGGCGCACCTCCCGGCCGAGCTGTGGTCCCGGCTCAAGGCACGGGCCGCCGCCGCCCGGATCACTCCGTCGGCGCTCGCCCTGGCCGCGTACGCCACCGTGCTCGGCACCTGGTCGTCCAGCGACCGCTTCACCCTCAACCTGACCCTCTTCAACCGGGTCGGCGACCATCCCGAACTGGGCACGCTGGTCGGCGACTTCACCGCACTCAGCCTGCTGGAGGTGGACCGCGCGACCAGCGGCACCTTCGAGGAGCGGGCGCGCGCCCTCCAGGAGCGGCTCTGGGAGGACCTGGACCACCAGCTCGTCAGCGGCGTGCGCGTGGCCGGCGAACTGGCCCGCCGGCGCGGGGTGGCCGCGGCGGCCATGCCCGTCGTGTTCACCAGCGAACTCGGCGCGGCCGACGCCGGCGGCACCCCGCCGGCCGGGCTCGGAGCGCGGGTCGCGCACACCATCACCCAGACCCCGCAGGTCTGGCTCGACCACCAGATCAGCGAGGACGAGGGCCGGCTTCGGCTCACCTGGGACGCGGTGGAGGCGCTGTTCGCACCGGGGACGCTGGACGACATGTTCGGCGCGTACACCGGGCTGCTGACCGCGCTCGCGACGGACACCGACGCCTGGGACGACCCGCATCGCGAGGTGCTCCCCGACGACCAGGCCGCCCGGTACCGGGAGCTCAACGCCACCGACGGACCGCTCCCGGACGGCCTGCTGCACGAGCCGTTCCTCGACCGGGCCCACCGCTCGCCCGGCCGTACCGCGGTGATCGCGGCGAACGGGACCCTCACCTACGGCGCGTTGGAGGAGGCCTCCCGGGCCGTCGCCCACGCCCTTCGCGCGGCCGGGGTCCACCCCGGCGACCTGGTCGGGGTGGTCGCGGACCGGGGCTGGGAACAGATCGCCTCGGCCATCGGCGTGCTCCGCATCGGGGCGGCCTACCTCCCGCTGGACGACGGCCTGCCGGCGGCCCGCATCGCCGGTTCGCTGCGGCACGCGGGGGCCTCGGCCCTGCTCGTGCCCCCGGCCGCGTCCGTCCACGAGCGCGTCCCGGACGGCGTCGCCGTCGTCCGCTTCGACGAGGCGCTCGCGTCCGCCGGCCGCGACGCGGTGCTCGAACCGGTGGCGACGGATCCCCGCGACCTCGCGTACGTGATCTACACCTCGGGTTCGACCGGGGACCCCAAGGGCGTGATGACCGATCACCGGGGCGCCCTGAACACCGTCGTCGACATCAACGAGCGCTTCGGGGTGACCTCCGAGGACCGGGTGTTCGGGCTGTCCTCGCTCGGCTTCGACCTGTCCGTGTACGACCTCTTCGGCACGTTCGCCGCGGGCGCCACCCTGGTGCTGGCGGGACCCGACGAGGACCGCGACCCGGTGCGCTGGAACCGGCTCGTCGGCGAGCACGGCGTCACCGTCTGGAACTCCGTGCCCGCGCTGATGGAGATGCTGCTCGCCCACACGGCGGGCAACGGCGCGGCCACCGCCGAGAGCCTGCGCCTGGTCATGCTCAGCGGGGACTGGATCCCGGTGGGCATGCCCGACCAGGTCCGGGAGGTCGCCCCGAAGGCGCGGGTCGTCAGTCTCGGCGGCGCCACCGAGGCGTCCATCTGGTCGGTGCTGCATCCGATCGACCGCGTCGACCCGGACCGGTCGAGCATCCCGTACGGGCGGCCGATGCGGAACCAGACGATGTACGTCCTGGACGAGGCGTTCCGGCTGCGTCCCACCGGACTGCCCGGCGCCCTGTTCATCGGCGGCGCGGGGCTGGCCGCGGGCTACCGCAACGCGCCGGAGCTGACCGCGCGGGCGTTCCCCACGCACCCCGTGACCGGGGAGCGGCTCTACCGCACGGGCGACCTGGCCCGTCTGTTGCCCGACGGCGACCTGGAGTTCCTCGGCCGGCAGGACTCGCAGGTGAAGGTGCGCGGCATGCGCATCGAACTGGGCGAGATCGAGGCGGCCCTGGTGCGCACCGACGGGGTGCGCGAGGCCGCGGCGCTGGTCGAGGGCCACGGCACGGCCGCCCGTCTCGCGGCCTACGTGGTCCGTGAGGCGGCGCGCGCGGTCGCCGATCCGGCGGCGCGGCCGTCGGACACCGGGACGGAGCCCGGCGCGTCGGGGGTCTTCGGAGCCGAGCAGGCCCGTCTGCTGGAACGGCGGTTGAGCCAGCCCGGCCGCCGCGCCGACCTCGCGGGCCGTGAGATCCTCCCGTTCGTCCTGCCCGCCGACACCCTCGCCCTGCGGGCGTCGGCGGCCGGTCGGGGCGCGGCCGGCTCCTTCGGCGCCGGCCCCGTGCCCGCGGCCGACGTGTACGCGCTGCTGACGGCGCTCGCCCGACAGGACGACGACGGTGTGCCCCGGTACGCCTTCGGCTCGGCGGGCGGCCTGTACCCCGTGCAGACCTACCTCGCGGTGGCGCCGGGCAGGGTCACCGGGATCCCGGCGGGCGTGTACTACCTCGACCCCGCGGGCCCGGCCCTGGTCTCGCTGGAGAGCGGTCCGGACGCCGGTCGGGCGCTGGACCCGGCACTGTTCTCCGAGGCCAACCGGGCGCTCGTGGCGGGCGCCGGGTTCGGGATCTTCCTCGTCGCCCGCGACCGCGCGGTGACACCGGTGTACGGCGAGCTGTCCGACAGGTTCTGCCTGTTGGAGGCCGGTGCGATGGCGCAACTGCTGCGTCAGCGGGCCGCCGACTGTCGTCTCGGGCTCTGTCCGATCGGTGACGTGCACGCGGAGCCGCTGCGCGCGCTGTTGCGGTTGGAGGAGGACCAGAGCGTCCTGCACACCCTGGTGGGCGGCCTGCCCTCGGGCGCCCCGGCCTCGGCCTCCGGGCCGGCGGACGACGCGCACGACTGGGCACTGGCGCTGCGCGCCGAACTGGCCGCGCGGCTGCCGGGGTACATGGTGCCGCAGCGGGTCCGGGTGATCGAGGCGCTGCCGCTGTCGGCGAACGGGAAGGTGGACCGCAAGGCACTGGCCGCGCGGTCGGCCGCACCGATGGCGACCCCGCCGGAGGTGGCCGCACCGGTCACGGCCGCGGCGGCCCCGGCCCCCGTGGAGCGGGCCGTGCTGGTGGCGCGTTCGACGGGCAGCACCATCGACCGGCTCGTCGCGCTGTGGCGGGAGGTTCTGGAGGGGCAGGAGTTGGGCATCGACACGAACTTCTTCGAGTCGGGCGCCACGTCCATCCACCTCGTCCGCGTCCAGCGCCGGGTCACCGAGGAGTTCGGCCGGGAGGTGTCGGTGGTCGAGATGTTCGACCGGCCGACGATCCGCCACCTCGCCGACCTGCTCGACCGGCCGGAGGCCGACCCTGCGCCGGTGCGTCCCGTGACGCGTCCGGCCGATCCGGAGGCCGTCGCCGAACCGCCCACCGTCACCGACCGCACCACCGGCAATACCGGCACCACGGGCACCACCGGCACCACCGGCACCACCGCCGACGAGTCGGTCACCGACCGCAGGCAGCACCACGAGAGGCGCCGCGCCGCCCGCCGGCGAGGCGGCTCCGGCACCTCGCCGGCCAACTGAGACCGACCGGCACCTCGCCGGTCGGTCCGACCCGCGGCCGAGAACGCCCGAAGGAGAAGACACCGCATGACCATTCAGGACACCAGGGAACCGGGATCCGCCGATACGGCGGACCTGCCGGACGCGATCGCCGTCATCGGCCTCGCCTGCCGGTTCCCCGGCGCGCGCGACGCCGACGCATTCTGGGCGAACCTCGTGGACGGCCGGGAGAGCGTCGCGTTCCGCACGCCCGGGGAACTCGCGGCCCTCGGGGTCCCGGCCGAGCGGCTGGCCGACCCCAGGTTCGTTCCGGCGGGCGGTGTCCTGGACGGCATCGACGAGTTCGACGCCGAGTACTTCGGGATCCCGCCCCGCGAGGCGGCGCTCATGGACCCGCAGCACCGGCTGTTCCTCCAGTGCGCGGTGACCGCGCTGGAGGACGCCGGCGGGCGGGCCGAGGGCTTCGACGGATCGATCGGCGTGTACGCGTCGGCGGGCTTCAACTCCTACCTCACGCACCACCTGTTGCCCCACGCCGGGGAACTGGGCGACCGCGCGGACGTCCAGTGGCTCGCCTCCGGGGACAAGGACTACCTGGCCACCCAGACCTCGTACCGGCTCGGGCTCACCGGGCCGAGCATGAGCGTGCAGACCGCCTGCTCCTCCGCGCTGGTCGCCGTACACCTGGCGGGCGAGGCGCTGCTCAGCGGCGAGTGCGACGTGGCCCTGGCCGGCGCGGTGTCGGCGGGGGTCGCGCAGGGGCACGGCTACCTGCATTCCGAGGGCGGCATCCTGTCGGCCGACGGACATTGCAGGCCCTTCGACGAGGCCGCCACCGGCACCGTGTTCGGCAGCGGCGTCGGCGTGGTCGTCCTCAAGCGGCTCGCCGACGCGGTGGCCGACGGCGACACGGTGCGGGCGGTGCTGCTGGGCTCGGCCGTGAACAACGACGGTTCCCGCAAGGTCGGGTTCACCGCTCCCGGCATGGACGGTCAGGTCCGGGTGATCTCGGCCGCGCAGGCCGTCGCCGGGGTCACGCCCGACGAGGTCTCCTACGTGGAGGCGCACGGCACCGCCACCGCGCTCGGCGACCGCATCGAACTGGCGGCCCTGGCCAAGGTCTTCGGAGCCGACCCGGACGCGGAGCGGGTGCTCGGCGCGGTCAAGTCGAACGTGGGACATCTGGACACCTGCGCCGGCATGGCCGGGTTGATCAAGACGGTGCTCTGTCTGCACCACCGCACGCTCGTCCCCACCGTCCACTTCGAGCGGCCGACCGACGGCCTGGCCGAGACGGGGTTCCGCGTCCTGACGGCGGCCGAGGACTGGTCCCGTCCGGACGGGACACGGATCGCGGGCGTCAGCTCCTTCGGGATCGGCGGCACCAACGCGCACGTGATCCTCCAGGACCCGCCGCCGCTGCCGCGCCCCGCCCGGCCCGCGCCGCGGGCCACCGGGTGGGAGGTGCTTCCGCTGTCCGCGCGCACGCCCGAGGCCCTGGAGCGCGCCGCCGCCCGGCTGGACGTCGCGCTCGCCGCGCCCGACGCGCCGGACCTCTTCGACGCCGCGCACACCCTCCAGACCGGGCGCACCGCCCACGCCTGGCGCGCCGCGGTCCCCGTGCCGCGCCGCGGCTCCGCCACGCCGATCACCGCGCTCCGGCCCGTCCGGGCCGCCGACCGCGAGCCGGACGTCGTCCTGCTGTACCCCGGCCAGGGCGCCGGGGCGCCCGGCCTGGCCGCCGAGCCGTACGAGGCGGAACCCGCCTTCCGCGAGGCCCTGGACCACGCGCTGGAGGCCCTGGAGCCCTGGACCGGGGCGACGCCCCGGGCGCTGCTGCTGGACCCCGCGCACCCGGACCTGTTCGACCGCACCGAGGTGGCGCAGCCGGCGCTCTTCGCCGTCGAGTACGCGCTGACCGCCTGGTGGACGGCCGTGGGGATCCGCCCCGTCGCGCTGGTCGGGCACAGCGTCGGGGAGTTCGCCGCGGCGTGCGCCGCCGGGGTGTTCACGCTCCGGGACGCGGCCCGGCTGGTCGCCGAACGGGGGCGGCTGATGGCGGGCATGGCCCCGGGCGCGATGCTCGCGGTACCGCTCCCCGAACGGGAGACGCGAGCCCACCTGGACCTGCTCGGCCGGGAACTCGGCCCCGACTGGGGGCCGTTGCCGGAGCTCGCCGCCGTCAACGCGCCGGACCGCTGTGTGGTGGCGGGCGACCCGGGGACGGTGGACCGCTTCGCCGCGCTGCTGGCCGACCGGGGGGTGACGGGCCGCCCGCTCGGCGTCCGGCACGCCTTCCACAGCCGGCACGCCGACCCGCTGGTGGAGGAGTTCACGAAGCTGGTGGCCTCGGTGCCCGCCCAGGTGCCCGCCGTCACCGTGGTGTCGACCCTGACGGGGCGCGCCCTGACGCCGGAGGAGGCCCGGTCGCCCGAGTACTGGGCGCGGCAGATGCGGCGGACCGTACGGTTCGCGGACGCGCTCGCCGCCCTGCCGGAGGGGGCCGTGCTCGTCGAGGCGGGCCCCGGGCAGGCCCTGTCGGGGTTCGCCCGGCGGAGCCCGGGAGCCGAGCGGCTCGTGCTGCCCTCGCTGTACGCCCCGGACACCGGCGCGGCGCAGGGCCGCCCGCCGGCCCGGTTGACCGCCGTCGCCGGGCTGTGGGAGCGGGGGGTGGCCCTCGACTGGTCCGCCCTCGGGGAGCGGGCGGGGCGTCGGCACGTGCCGCTGCCCGGTTACCCGTTCGAGCCGGCCCGCCACTGGTTCACGCCGACGGCCGCCCCTCGCGGCGACGGGTCCCTTCCCGGGGCGTCGGAGCCCGCCGGTACCGCTTCCGTCGGGGCCGCAGGCAGCGCCGACACCTCCGCGTCCGCAGGATCCGTGGACGCGTGGCTGCGCGTGCCGTCCTGGTCGCAGGCGGCGCCGCCCGTCGCCGACCCGCACGGCGTTCCCGGTACGGTGCTGCTCCTCGCGGACGAGGCAGGGTTGGCCGAACGGATCGCCGCCCGGCTCCTCCGGGAGGGCGCCGAGGTCCACACCGTACGGGCCCTCCCCCGCACCCCCGCCGACCCCGTGCGCGCCGACCCCGTGCGCGCCGACGGCGCCGCGACCGGGCGGCCGCCCGCGCGGGTGCTCGACCCCGAGGACCCCCGCGCCTTCGCGACGCTGGTCGGCGAACTGGCCGACCTCGGCCACGTGATCGACACGGTCGTCTCCTGCTGGGCGGTCGACGCCCCCGACGCGGAGCGCGCCGACCCCGAGGAGGTGGCGCGGGGCGCCCTGCTCGCCCTCACGGTGCCCGCCGAGCTGGCGCAGGCCCTGAGCGGCGCCTTCCCCGGCCGGCCGGTACGGATGCTGCTGGTCAGCGACGGGGCCCACGGTGTGCAGGGCCGTCGCCCCCGCACCCCGCAGGCCGCCACGGCCATGGGTGCGGTACGGGCGCTGCCCGGCGAACTGCCCGGGTTCACCCTGGGCGCCCTCGATCTGGACTGCGCGCCCCACGACGCCCCGGCGCTGGAACGCGCCGCCGACGCGGCCCTCGTCGAGCTGCGCGCGGCGGGGCCGGCGGCGCCACTGATCGCCGTCCGGGGGCGGGCTCGCCTCGTGCCCGGCTGGGACCGGCCCGCGCTGCTCGCCGACGACGAGACGACGGGCTCGCCCACCGCGGCCCTTCCGGGCGGCGGTTGGCTGATCACCGGCGGTCTCGGCGGCATCGGCCTGGCCGTGGCCGGGCGCCTCGCCCGGGACGGCGGCCGCACGCTGCTGCTGATGGGCAGGCGTCCGGTGCCGGACGGTCCGGGCTGGACCACGATCCGCCCCGCCGGCGCCGCGCCGGCCCCCGACTGCCCGCCGGAGCAGGCCCGGGCCCTGGCCGAACTGACCGGGCACGGGGCGGCCGTCTGCCTCGTCCAGTGCGACGTCACCGACGCCGGGGAACTGAAGTCCACCCTCGGGCGGATCCGCGCCGCGCACGGCGCCATCGCCGGGATCGTGCACGCGGCGGGCCTGCCCGGGGGCGGCACGATGGCCCTGCGGAGCCGGCGGGACGTGGCCGGGGTCCTGGCCCCCAAGGTGCGCGGGACCCTCCTGCTGCACCGGTTGACGGCCGACGACCGCCCGGCCGTCGTGCTGTGTTCCTCGGTCCTGTCCGTCACCGACGCCGCCGGGCAGGCCGACTACAGCGGCGCGAACGCCTTCCTGGACAGCTACGCGCACACCGACGACTCCCTCGTGTCCATCGGCTGGGACCGCTGGTCGGAGACCGGCATGGCGCTGCGCCACGCCCTCGGGAACACCCCGGACGAGCCGGGCGACCCGCTGGACCACCCGCTGTTCGAGGCCCGTCACACCGGCGGGGACGGTTGGACCGCGCTGAGGCTGCGCACCGGCCCGGACATCGACTGGCTGTCCGCGGAACACCGGCTGTCGGACGAGCCCGTGCTGCCGGGCACGGCCCTCCTCGACCTCGCCGTCGCGGCGCACGCCCTGGTGGCGGGTCCGGGGCCGGTCGAGCTGGACGCCGTGTTCACCCGCCCGCTGTGGCTGCCCCGGGACCGACCGACGGTGGTGACCGTACGGCTGCGTCCCGCTGCGGGAGGCGGGCACGACTGGGAGGTGTGCTCGTCCGCGTCCGCCCGACCGCACGGCCAGGGCCGGATCGCCGCGTACGACGGCCCCGCCCCCGAGCGGAAGGTCCCCGACGTGACGGCTCCCGACGTGACGGCCGTCGCCGGGGGGGCCGCGACCGGTGCGCTCCGGCGCCCAGGCGCCCCGACCGGGGAGGACGCCCCGACCGGCGCCGTCGGACTGACCACCGGCCCCCGGTGGGACTGCCTCGACGGGATCCGCCGGGGCGACGCGGAGGCGGTGCTGACGCTGCGCCTGCCCGAGGCGTTCCACGACGACCTCGCGGCGCATCCGCTGCACCCGGCGTTGCTGGACGTGGCGACGGGCGCCGCGGCCGGCGTGTCGGGGCGTCATCTGCCGGTCGCCTACCGGCGCATGACCGTGCACCGGGAGCTCGGCGCGGCGCTGCGCGCCCACGTGGTGATGCGGTCCGGCGACCCCGCGGCCGACGACACCCTGGTCGCGGACGTGTTCCTCACCGCACCGGACGGCTCCCCGCTGGTGACGGTCGAGGGGTTCGTGCTGCGCGCGGCCACCGCGCCCGGCGGGGCGGACCGCCCGGGTGCGCCCGGCCGACCGGCGGACACCGACGGGATTCCCACCGGGCGGGGTCTGCTCGCCCTCGAACGGATCCTCGCCAACCGTCACCTGCCGCACGTGCTGGTGAGCCCGCGCGTCGGCCGGACGCAGCCGCCGCCCGGCACGACCGCCGCACCGGCGGCCACCCGCCGCACCGAGGCCCCGGACGACGCGGCGCGGCCCGTGGACCCGGACGACGTCGGGCAGCGGATCGCCGAGGTGTGGTCCCGGATGCTGGGCGTGCCCGGGATCGGCGCCGACGACAGCGTCTTCGAGCTGGGCGCGGACTCCCTGACCATCGTGCAGATCACCGCCGAACTCCAGCGCATCGGTCTGGCCGTGGCGCCGAGCGACCTGTTCGCCCACCCGACCGCGGGCGGCCTCGCCGCCCACCTCCGCGACGCGGCCGAGGCCGCGTCCGGGGAACGCGCGGTGTCCGGGACACCCGGGCCCGGACTACCGGCCCCCGCCGTCGACACACCGCCCCGCGCGGACACCGGCGCCTTCCCGGACGCCGATCTCAGCACCGAGGACCTGGCACAGGTCATGAACCTGTTCGGGTTCGGAGAGGACAAGAAATGAACAACATCGAGGACATCTACCCGCTCTCGCCCGCCCAGGAGGGCATGCTCTTCCACAGCACGACCTCTCCGGAGCACGGCCTCTACGTGGAACTCACCACCTTCCGCGTCAGCGGGAACCTGGACGTCCAAGGCCTCACGGCCGCCTGGCAGGCCGCCGCCGCCCGACATCCCGTCCTGCGCACCGCCTTCGTCCACGAGCGGATCAGCGCACCGCGCCAGGTGGTCCTGCCGAGCGCCGAGGTGCCCGTCGACTTCCGGGACCTGTCGCACCTCGACGGGGCGGCCCGCGACACGGAGATCGCGGGCGAGCTCGACCGCAGGCGCCGCGAGCCCTTCGACCTGACCCGCCCCCCGCTGATGCGGCTCCTCGTCCTGCGCCTCCCCGACGAGCACCTCCTCGTGTGGACCTATCACCACCTGCTGCTCGACGGCTGGTCGGCCGCCCTGCTGATGGCCGAGGTCACCGCGACGCTCGGCGGCGCGGACCCGGGTCGCCCGGCGCCACCGCCGTTCCGCGACCACATCGCCTGGCTGCGCGATCAGGACGCCGACCGGGACCGGGAGTTCTGGACCGGGCACCTCGCCGGGTACCGGGAGCCGGCCACCCTCACGCTCCCCGGGGCCCGTCCCGGGGCCCGCCCCTCGGGCGACTACCGCAGGGTGTCCACGACCCTGCCGGCCGGGACCACCGAACGGCTGCGAGCCCTCGCGGCGTCCCGCTCGACCACGCTCGGCAGTGTGGTGGAGGCCGCCTGGGCCGGAACCCTGGCCCGGTACAGCGGCAAGCAGGACGTGGTGTTCGGCGTCACCGTCTCCGGCCGCCCCGCCGGCCTGGAGCGGGCCGCCGAGATGATCGGCATGTTCATCAACACCGTCGCGACGCGCGCCCGGATCGATCCGGAACTGCCCGCCGACGCCTGGCTTTCGCGGTACGCGCAGGCCCGGCACCCCATCCTGGAGCACCAGCACACCCCGCTGACCGACGTCCAGCGGTGGGCCGGCCTGCCGCCGGGCGTCGCGCTCTTCGACTCCGTGGTCGTGTTCGAGAACTACCCGGACGAGTCGCGGGCCGTGCTCTCCGGCGGCGCGGTCATCACCGACGTCCGCTATGAGACCCGCACGAACTACGCGGTGACCCTCGTCGTGCGGACCGGTCGGGAGACCCACCTTCAGGCGATCGTGGACTCGGCCCGCTTCGGCGAGGGCGAGGCCGAGGCCCTGCTCACCCACGTCGCGGCCGTCCTCACCCGGTTCGCCGACCGGCCGCAGGCGCCCGTGAGCGAACTCCTCGCCGTCCCCGAGCCGGTCCGCGCGCTCCAGCTCGACCGCTGGAACGGCGCCGACATCGACCGGACCCCGCCGCGCGCGCTCCTGGCCGACCTGATCGGCGACGCCGTCCGCGACCGCCCCGACCACCCGGCCGTGGTCGCCGGATCGACCACGTACGACTACCGCGCACTGGACGCGCGGGCCACGGCGCTGGCCCTGCGGCTGGTCGACCTCGGGGTGCGCGCCGGCGACCGGGTGGCGGTCTGCCTCGGCCGCGGGGCAGACCTGGTCACCGCGCTGCTCGGCGTCGCACGGGCGGGCGCCGCGTTCGTGCCGCTCGACCCCTCCCACCCGGCGGACCGGATCGCGTACGTACTGAAGGACGCGGCCCCCGCGCTGGTGCTCACCGACGGCACGCCGCTGCCGGGGCCGGAGTCCTGGAACGGCGCCGTGCTCGACCTTTCCCGGGAGACCCTCGCGCACGGCGCAGGCGAGGACGGCACCCGACCCGACCCGGCGGCCCTGCCCGACGCGGACCCGGACGGGCTCGCCTACCTCATCTACACCTCGGGCTCCACCGGCAACCCCAAGGGCGTCGCGGTCGGCCACCGGGCGCTCGCGAACCTCGTGGACAGTCTGGCGTCGCGGCACCCCGGGCTCACCGCCGAGGACCGGTTCCTGGCCCTCACCACGCTGACCTTCGACACGTCGCTGGCCGAGTTGCTCGTACCGCTGGCCGTCGGCGCGACCGTCCACGTCGGCCACCGTTCGCTGGGGCTGAGCGGCACCGAGCTGGACCGGTACGTCGAGCGGCACGGCATCACGGCCCTCCAGGCGACGCCCTCCCGGTACCGGGCGCTGCTCGACTCCGGTTGGCAGGGCGTGGACCGGCCGCGGCTCTACAGCTGCGGCGAGGCGTTCCCGCCGGACCTGACGGCCCCGTTGACCGAGCGCGGGTCGAGCGTGTGGAACATGTACGGGCCCACGGAGACCACCGTCTACTCCAGCGTGGAGGAGATCCGCAAGGACACCGTGCGGGTGACCGTGGGGCGTCCCCTGTCCAACACCGTGCTGCGCGTCCTCGACCCGTTCGACGGGCTGCTGCCGATCGGCTGCGTGGGCGAGCTGTGCATCGGTGGCGACGGGGTCGCCGAGGGCTACTGGAACCTGCCCGAACTCACGGCGGAGCGCTTCGTCGGAGACCCGTTCACCGGGGGGCGGACCCGGATGTTCCGCACCGGCGACCACGCCCGGGTGCTGCCCGACGGGCGGGTGGAGGTCCTCGGCCGGATCGACCGCCAGCTGAAGCTGCGCGGGTACCGGATCGAGCCGAGCGAGATCGAGGCGGTGCTCCTGGACCTGACCGAGGTCGCGGGGGCCGCCGTGGCCGTGCGGGACGGCCGGCTGGTCGCGTGGACCGTGCCGGCGGACCGCTCGACCGTGCTCGAACCGGCTTGGTTGGCGGGTGAGTTGCGACGCCGGCTGCCGTCGTACATGATTCCGGAAACCTTCGTGGGGCTGGCCGAGCTGCCGATGACGCCGGCGGGCAAGACGGACCTCCTCGCGTTGCGGGCGCCGCTGCCCGCGCCGGAGGGGACGCCCGACGCCCCCGCGCCGGAGGTCGCCGGCACGACGGAGGCACAGGGGCGGGAGGAACTGGTCGCGAAGCTGTTCCGGGACGTGCTCTCCCTGCCCGAAGTCGGGCTCGACGACGACTTCTTCGAACTCGGCGGCGACTCGCTGCGGGCGATGCGGCTGGCCTCCAAGCTCCAGGCCGAACTCGGCGCCGAGTTGGACATCGAGCTGTTCTTCGACGCCTCCACGGTCCGTGAACTGACGGCCGCCCTCGCCGAGGCCCTCCCCGAATCCGGCTGACGACACGGCCCGGGGCGCGCCGCGGGCCGGCAGAGCAGACACACACCACACACCGATGGGAACACGCGTGATGGCCACCCTTCTCGAACCGGCCGACGACCGGCTCGACACCCTGCTGTTGAGACGGTGGGACGGCGCCCCCGAGCGGGTCGCCGTCGTCGACGGCGACCGGGAGATCACCGCGGGCGAGCTCCGGGACCGGTGCCTGCGGGTCGCCTCGCTGCTGCGGCGGCGGGGGGCCCGTCCCGGAGACCGGGTGGCGGTCTACGTGGAGCGCTCCGCGGAGTTCGTGGTGGGCGTGAGCGGCGTGGTCCTCGCCGGCGCCGCCCAGGTCGCGTTCGACGCGAACGACCCGGTGGAACGCACCCTCGACATGCTGGCCGACTGCCGGCCCCGGCTGCTGATCACCACCGAGGCCCTCCGGTCCCGGCTCCCCGCCGGGCTCGACGTCGAGGTGGTGACGGTCGAGGAGTGCGCGACCGAGGCGCCGGTCGGCGCGTTCGAGCCGGCCGCCGATCTGGCCGAGCAGCCCGCCGTGGCCATCTACACCTCCGGCTCCACCGGCCGCCCCAAGGCGTCCCTCATCCCGCACCGGGCGGTCACCAGCCGCCTGAAGGCGCTCCAGCGCGCCCACGGGCTGGGTGAGGACGACCGGATGCTGCACCACACCGCGTGCAGCTTCGACATGTTCCTCATCGAGGTGTACTGGCCCCTTATCACCGGTGCCACGATCGTGATCGCCGCGCCGGGACGCCAACGCGACGCCGACTACCTCGCGCGGATGATCCGCGAGGCGGACATCACCACCTTCTACTGCGTGGTCTCCCTGCTCGACCTGTTCCTGTCGGCCCGCGGCCCGGAGGAACGCTTCGACGGGCTGCGCCGGGTCCTCACCGGCGGGGAGCCGCTCGGCCCCGAGCTGGTCCGCCGCTTCCACGCGCGGTCCACCGCGCCGCTCACCAACCTGTACGGGCCGAGCGAGTGCACGATCTACTGCACGGCGTGGGTCCCGCCCCGGGACCCGGAGCCGGACACCGTGTACATCGGCTCCGCCATCGAGGACACCACGTTGCGGATCCTCGACGAGGACGGCCGTCCGGTGGCCGACGGGGAGCCGGGCGAGCTGTACATAGGCGGCGCCGGTCTCGCCCTGGGCTACCTCGACCGCCCCGAGCTGACGGCCGAGCGGTTCGTCCCGGACCACCTGGGCGATCCCGGCGACCTCCTCTACCGTTCCGGGGACCTCGTGCGGAGCCACCCGGTGGGCGGGCTGGAGTTCCTCGGCCGGGTGGACCTCCAGGTGAAGGTGCGGGGCTACCGCATCGAGCTCGGTGAGATCGAGGCCGTGGCCCTGCGCGTCCCCGGGGTCCGCCAGGCGGCCGCGGTCGCCTGCGGGTCCGGCGGCGAGGCGCGCCTGGTCGGCTTCCTGGTGGCCGGGCCGGGCACCGACCCGGAGGCCATCGCCGCGGCCGTCCGCGAGGCACTGCGTTCCGCGCTGCCGGGGTACATGGTTCCCGCCGCCCTCACCGTGCTGTCGGAGCTGCCGCTGACCGCCAACGGCAAGCTGGACCGGGCCCTGTTGGCGGACCGGGCCCTGACGGCGCTGCCGGCCACCACGGCGCGGGAGACGCCCGCCGCGGAGGCGGGCGAAGTGGAGAAGCTCGTCGCCGACGTCTGGTGCCAGGTGCTCGGCCTGCCGGCGATCGGTCTGCACGACGACTTCTTCGACATCGGCGGGGACTCCTTCAAGGTGATCCGTGTGACGCGGAAGCTGGAGAAGCTGCTCGGCTTCGAGGTGCCGATGCACCTGGTGTTCGACGAGCCCACCGTCGCGGGGTTCGGCGCCGCCCTCGCCGAGCGGCAGGAGGAGGAACAGTGAGACCCCGGACCCTGATCCGTTCCTTCGACGACCTCCGCCTCCACGCGCCCGACCTGTCCTCCCCCGTCGTCACCCTCTTCAGCGGGGGCCTGGACAGCACGTACCTGCTGCTGCGGCTGGTGCGGGCGGGAGTACGGGACGTCCACGCGCTCAGCGTCGACCTCGGCGAGGACGAGAGCAGCGCGTGCAAGCAGGCGATGGCCGACCAACTCGGCGTCCGGCTGCACCTGGTGGACGCCCGCGAGAGGTTCGCGCAGGAGTACGTCCGCCCCGCGATCGCCGCGCACGCCGTGTACCTCGACACCCACCCGATCAGCAGCTCCCTGAGCCGGCCGCTGATCGCCGAGATCGCCGTGGACACGGCGCGCGAACTCGGCGCCGGCACGGTGCTGCACACCGCGAACCGCTCCCAGAACACCCTGCGCCGGCTCAACGGGGCCTTGGACCTGCTCGGGTTCGCGGGGCGCCACGGCAGCCCGTACGACCTGACGCCCGTCGACCGGGACCGGAAGATGCACGAGCTGAAGGAGGCCGGGCTCGACCAGTTGAACGAGCGGCTGGTCAGCGGCGACTCCAACCTGTGGTGTCGGGAGTTCGAGTCGGGGATCCTCGACGACCCCGAGGACCACGCCGTGCCGGAGGAGCTGTACCGGTGGAGCGTGCCCCGGCCCGGGGCGGGGCCGGAGGAGATCGAGATCGGGTTCGACCGGGGCCGGCCCGTCTCGGTGGACGGTCGCGCCCTGCCGCTGACGGAGCTCGTCGAGACGCTCAACCGACGGGTCGGCGCGCACGGCATCGGCCGCTACTCCGGGCTGGAGCACCTGACCGGGGGACAGAAGGTCCTGGAGGTCAGGGAGATGCCGGCGGCGACCCTGCTGCTGCGTTCCCACCGACACCTGGAGACGGCGACGCTGCCCGCGGAGACCATCAGGGAGAAGATGCACCAGGAGCAGATCTGGGTGCGCGAGGCGCTGGAGGGCCGTTGGTTCGACGGTCTGCGGCGGGCGAGCCAGGCCTTCGTCGACGTCTGCTCGCAGCGCGTCACCGGCACGGTGCGTTGGCGGCTCGGGGCGGGTACGGCCGTGACGCGGGCCATCGTCGCGCAGGAGCCGCTCTACCTCCGGGACCGCGAGGCGTGGGAGCACGCCTGCGTCGCCGCGGAGCAGAGCTCCTTCGGCCCGGCTCGCGAACCGAACCCGGAAAGGGTGTCCCGCACGTGACGCGCACCGACGGCCCCGGGGGCGCGGCGCGGGCCCGGGACCTGCCCGTGTTGGCCGTCGTCTACGGGCGCGGCGCGGCCACCCCGCTGGGGCTCCTGGACACGGCGCGGGGGCGCTGCACGGTGGTCTTCCTCGGCGACCTGGGCGATCCCCTGGTCGCCGCGGACCTGGCACCGGTGTCGAGGAGAACGCGGGTGGTGGACACCCGGGGGCTGACCGAGGAGCAACTGTGCGCGCTCGTCGTCGGGTTGGGGCCCGACGGGGTGGTGACGTTCAGCGATTCGCTGCTCCGGGCGACCGCGGTGGTGGCGAAGGCGTGCGGTCTGCCGTTCCACAAACCCGACACCGCGGACGTGTTGGTGGACAAGTTCCGCCAGCGCGAGGCCCTGGCGTCGGCCGGGGTCCAGAGCACCGTGTGCCGGCTGATCCGCTCCGCCGGTGACCTCGCCCCGGCGCTGGCGGCGACCGGGCTGCCGGCGGTCGTCAAGCCGCGGGCCGGGTGCAGCAGCACGGACACCTGCCGGGTGGACAGCGCGGAGGAACTCGCCGCACGGTACGCGGAGTTCACCGACGGGGTGGCGGAGCCCCGCGCGTACGTACTGGAGGAGTACCTGGTCGGCGACCCCTCGGCGGTGGGGGATTTCTGGGGCGACTACGTGTCGGTCGAGTCGGTGACCCGGGAGGGTGACACGAGGACGGCGGGGGTCACGGGCAAGTTGCCCCTGGCGTACCCCTTCCGGGAGACCGGCCTGTTCGTTCCGGCCGAGCTTCCCGAGGACCTCGTCGCGCAGGTGGTCCGGCTGGAGCGGCGGGCGTTGCGGGCGCTGGGCGTCCGCGAGGGGGTGACCCACACGGAGATCAAGTTCACGCCGGAGGGTCCCCGGGTGATCGAGGTCAACGGACGCATCGGCGGCGGCATCTCGGACATCCTGAAGCGTTCGTCGGGAGTCGACCTGCTGGCCCACGCCGTCGAGTCGGCGCTGGGTGCCTTCGACCCGCCCGAGCCGGTGCTCGGGCTCGCCGGAGCCGACCGCAGGGTCGCCTTCCAGTACCTCGTGTCCCCGCCGTCGGACGCCTGTGTGCCGGGCGGGGACGAACTCCTCGACGACCTCTACGACATCCCCGGCGTCGAGCTGGTGGACGTCGTCATCGACCCGGGGTGGCGGGCCGACTGGCGGGCGGGGACCGAGTGGATCCTGGGGACGGTCTACGGCTCGGTCCCCGGGTTCGCCGAGCTGCGGGTCACCCTCAAGGCGGTCCAGGACCGGATGGGCGCCTTCTGGTCCGAGGTGGAGGGCTGACACCGGCCCGTCCGGGCGGAGTCGGCCGGGCCGCGGCCGGCCCGCACGATCGGGGCCGCCCCTTCGCGCGGGCGGCCCCCGGCGATCAGGCGCCTCGCGCCGGGCGGCCCACCCAGTCCAGGCACAGCACCGTGGCGTCGTCGGTGGACTCGACGCCGGCGCCCCGGTGGCCCGCGAGGTGTTCCAGGATCGCCCCCGGCACCTGGGAGGGCGGCAGCAGGCGGGTGCTGGTGACGGCCCGGGCGAGTGCGCGCGTGCTGTAGCTCTCGCCGCCCGGCGAGGCCACGTCGTAGACCCCGTCGCTCGCGAAGATCAGCCGGTCCCCCGGCTCGGCCCGGAAGTCCTGGCAGGTGTAGACCGTGTCCTCGAACATGCCGAGGGGCAGCTGCGCCTCCAGCTCCACGGTCTCGACGTTGCCGTCGCGCAACCGCCAGACCTTCGGCGACCCGGCGTCGACGATCTCGACGCGCCCCGTGTCCAGGTGGAAGTCGAGCAGGAGCATCGCCAGATGGCGCTCGCCCCGGTACTGCCCGTAGACCGCCTGGTCGGCGAGGGAGGCCTGGTCCACCAGGCCGAGCCCGGCGCGGCGCGCGTTGCGCACGGCGTTGACCGCCAGGTTCGTCAGCAGCGCGGCGTCGATCCCGTCGCCCATGCCGTTGTTGACGCCCAGGAACAGGTGGTCGGCCGAGGTCGACCAGTCGAAGCTGTCGCCGTAGATGGCGTAGGCGGGCTCCAGCTGTGCGCCGAGGCTGTACTCGGGGCGGGCGCAGGAGCGGCCGGGGAGCAGCTGCCACTGCATCTCGGCGGCGAGGGTCAGCCGGTCCGTGCGCCGTGCCTGACGGAAGAGGTCGGTGTCCCGTTCGGCGACGAGGAGCTCGTGGGCGAGCGCGTCGGCCACGAGCCCCAACTCGTCCCCGATCTCGGGCGTACGGGCGGCCCGGGGCAACGTGACGCTCAGCACTCCGAGCCGGTCGCCGCGCACGCTCACCGGCAGGTGGACGGTGACCCGCTCGCCGCCGTCCACGAGGTACGGCTCCTGGGCGCCGAAGGCCCGGCCGGGGGCCGTGGAGTACACCGACACCGGCTCGGCGTGGTGCGGCGGCGTGGTCAGGGGCTGCAGCCGGGTCATGGCGTAGTCGGCCAGCAGCAGCTCGACGGACAGCGCTCCGTGACGTGCGACCAGCAGCGCGCGGATCTCGTCGAGCAGCTCGTGGGGTGCCGCGGCGCGCAGGATGCGCTCCACCGAATCACTTGGGGGCACGGGGTGCGGCCTGCCTCTCCTCTTCGTGGGTGTGGACGCGATGTGTGCATCCGGTAGAGGAGTGTCACACGCGTCGCGGGCCCGGGCGTACCGGTGCGCCGCCAACCCCGCCCCGGGCGCCGGGTTCCGGGCCGGACGGGCGTGGCGCGCCGTTCCTCGGCCGTGTCGGGCGGGACCGGGCGGAAGCGACATCAGGGGCGTGACGGTGGCAGAGTGGGCCTCATGCCCCCTCTCGACGGTCCCCCCGGCACGGAAGCGCGTGCTTCCGTGACGATCGGCGCGGTCGCGGAGCTCCTCGAAGTGCTGCTGGCGCGCGGCCAGGACGCCACGACCCCCGCCATATCGCCGTCGCAGCTGCGCGCGCTGCTCGTCGTGGAGCAGTTCGAGGGCATCAACCTGCGCACCCTGGGCGCGATGCTCGGCTCCCGACCGCCGTCCGTGACGCGTCTGTGCGACCGGATGGAGGCCATGGGGTTGCTGACGCGCTCGCGCAGCCGGACCAGCGGGCGCGAGGTCGAGCTGTACCCGACCCGGCAGGGCCGGGCGTTGCTGGACGAGTACCGGGCGATTCGGTTGCGGGAGCTGTCCGCGGTGCTCGACCGGATGGAGCCGGCGGCGATCGAGGCACTGGTCGTGGGTCTGACGGGGGTGCGGCAGGCGGCGGAGGACCTCGCCGCGGGGGCGCGAGCGGCGGCCGCCGGGGCGCCGGTGGCCGCGCACGGGGCCGCCGACCGGGCGCGGGCCGTACGGGGAGCGGGTATCGGACCGTCGCGGACCACCCGACTGTCCGACACGGCCTGAGGTCCTCGCGACGGGCGGGCGACGGATCCGGGCGACTGGTCAGACCCGGATGATTGACCAGTTAAAATATTGCCCGATGGCAAATGATCGCTCTAGTCTCGCTCCGGACGCACCAGGCGCCCGTCGGGCCTGCGCATTGTGTGGCGAGAGGGGAAAAGCAACGCCATGGGGAGCGCTCTCGGCCTGGGGTCCTCGCACCCTGCCGACAACCCGCCACCGCTGTCACACACAGTGGTGAGCCCGGCTCGGCAGGCCACGTCGATCGAGGAGGACCGCTCCCGCGCGCTGTGGAGCGGCCTTCCCCCGCGCGTCCTGCTCATCGAGGACGACGAGGGCGACGCCCTCCTCGTCGAGGAGCTGGTCGCGGACAGCGGGGTCGACGTCCGACTCGGTCGCGCGGGCTCCCTCGCGGAGGCCCTGCCCCGGCTGAAGGGCGAGGCGCCGCAGTGCGTCCTGCTGGACCTGCACCTGCCCGACGCCCACGGACTCGACGCCCTCAACAAGGTGCTGGCCAACGCCGCCGAGGCCGCCGTGGTCGTCCTCACCGGCCTCTCCGAGGAGCAGGCCGGTCTCGCCGCCGTCGCGGCGGGGGCCCAGGACTACCTGGTCAAGGGCCGCCTGGAGCCCGACGTCTTCATGCGCGCCATCCGGTACGCGATCCAGCGCAAGCACACGGAACTCGCGGCGGCCTCCCTCCAGGCGAGCAGGCTGCGCGCGGAGGAGAACTCCCGACTGGAACGCGGCCTGCTGCCCACGCCGCTCCTGCTGGACGACACCGTCGCCGTCTGTGCCCGCTACCGGCCCGGTCGGGCCCAGGCGCTCCTCGGCGGCGACTTCTACGACGTCGTCCAGACACCGGACGGGGCGACGCACGCCGTCGTCGGTGACGTCTCGGGGCACGGCCCGGACGAGGCGGCGCTGGGCGTGTGCCTGCGGGTGGCGTGGCGGGCGTTCGTCATGGCCGGCGCGCGCGGTCAGGACCTTCTGGAACTGTTGGAGAAGATCCTGGTCGCCGAGCGTTCCGGGCCCGAGATCTTCGCCACCCTCATCGCGGTCACCCGGCCGGCGGGAGCACCGCACATCAGCGTGCAGCGGGCCGGCCACCCCGGCTTCCTGGTGCGCTCCTCGGCGGGCGTGCGCCTGGAAGAGGTGCCCGGCGGACCCGCCCTGGGCATCGTGCCCGACTGGGACACCCGGTGGCCCGTCGTCCGGGTCCCCGTCGAGAACGCGGGGGCCGTGATGCTCTTCACGGACGGCCTGATCGAGGGCAGGATCGGCTCCGGCTCGGACCGCCTCGACGAGGACGGGTTGCTGGACATCGCCCGCCGACACAACGACCTGCCCGCCGACGCCTTCGTCGACACCCTGATCCACACCGCCCAGAGCCTCGCCGCGCACAGCGGGGGGCTGGCCGACGACGTCGCCGTACTCCACCTCGAATGGAACACCTCCTTGTGAGTGCCCCGGACCCGACCAACCCCCCGACCCCTCGAGGCGGCCGTAGCGGCCGTACCGGGCTGAGCCTGCGCGCGTGGTTCATGACCGTGCTGGCCCTGCTCGGCGTGATGGCCGTCGTCACGGCCGTGGTCGGCGCCGCCCTGCTGTCGAACACGACCGCGGCCGGCGACCGGCTCGTCGACCGGATCGCCCCGGCCCAGCGGGAGGCCCTCAGGCTGGAGTCCGCCCTGCTGGACCAGGAGACCGGGGTCCGCGGCTACCAGCTGACGCGCGACCCGAAGCTGCTGGAGCCCTACGAGCGCGGCCTGGAGAACGAGCGCGCCTCGTCCCGGAGGCTGGAGACGCTGCTCGACGGCGAGAGCACCGCCAGGACCGACCTGGCGGCCGTCGAGGAGGCCGCGCGCACCTGGCAGGAGTCCTTCGCCGTGCCGACCCTCGCCGCGGCGAAGGCCGGGACGGCCGGGCCGTCGGTCCAACTGGGCAAGGACCGATTCGACGAGGTCCGCGAGCGGATCAAGACCCAGCAGACCCGGCTCGACAGCGTGCAGGCCGACGCCCGCACCACCTTCGCGCAGGCCCGTTCCGAACGCGACCACGTCCTGTTCGCGATCGTCGTGGCCTTCCTCGTGACCGGCCTCTGCCTCGCCGGACTCCTGCAGATGAGCGTCGTCCGGCCGTTGGCCGAGGTCCGGGCCGCGTCCCGGCGGGTGGCCGCGGGCGCGTTCGACGAGGAGATCCCCGAGACGGGGCCCTCCGACCTGCGCTCCCTCGCCCGCGCGGTGGAGGCCATGCGCCGCCGGATCGTCGCCGAGCTGACGGCCTCCCGGCACAACGCGGAGGAGCTGAAGCGGACCGCCGCGGACCTCGACGCCCAGGCGGTCGAACTGCGCCGTTCCAACGCCGAGCTGGAACAGTTCGCGTACGTCGCCTCGCACGACCTCCAGGAACCGCTGCGCAAGGTCGCCTCGTTCTGCCAGCTGCTGGAGAAGCGGTACGGGGACCGGCTCGACGAGCGGGGCAGCCAGTACATCGGGTTCGCCGTCGACGGCGCCAAGCGCATGCAGGTCCTCATCAACGACCTGCTCACGTTCTCCCGGGTGGGCCGGGTCCAGGACGCGCGGGAGACCGTCGCCCTGGACGCCACCGTCGACCGGGCCCTGCGCAACCTCGCCACCGCCGTCGAGGAGAGCGGGGCCGAGATCGTGCGGCCTGAGCGCCTGCCCTCGGTGTCGGGCGACCCCACCCTGCTCACCATGCTCTGGCAGAACCTCGTCGCCAACGCCGTGAAGTTCCGCTCGCCCGATCGCCCCGCGCGCGTCGAGATCGCCCTGCGCGACGACGAGGAGGGGGCGGGGGCCGAACCCGGCTTCCACACCTTCACCGTCACGGACAACGGAATCGGCATCCCGGCCGAGTTCGCCGACAAGGTGTTCGTCATCTTCCAGCGCCTGCACGGCCGGGAGACCTATGGCGGCACGGGGATCGGCCTGTCGCTCTGCAAGAAGATCGTCGAGCACGCGGGCGGTCGCATCTGGATCGACACCGCCCACACCGGCGGAACGCGGATGGTCTTCACCCTGCCCGTACTCCCCCACGACGGGTCCGCGGCCGCCACCGATTCCGGCTCCGTGACAGGATCCGATGCCGGCTCCGTGAACGCGAACGCGACCGTACCGACCACCGAAGGAAGTACCGCATGAGCACCCCTGACTCCAGGCCGCAGAACCAGCCGGCGGAAGTCCTGCTGGTCGAGGACGACGCGGGTGACGAGCTCATGACCCGTGAGGCCTTCGAGGACAACAAGATCGGCAACACGCTGCACGTCGTCCGGGACGGCCTGGAGGCCCTGGACTTCCTGTACCGCAGGGGCGACCACACGAACGCCCCGCGCCCCGACCTGATCCTCCTCGACCTGAACCTTCCCAAGTACGACGGTCGGCAGGTCCTCGAACAGATCAAGAACGACCCCGAGTTGAGTCACATCCCGGTGGTCGTCCTCACCACGTCGGCGGCGGAGGAGGACATCCTGCGCAGCTACAAGCTGCACGCCAACGCCTACGTGACCAAGCCGGTGGACCTCGACCAGTTCATCCGGGCCATCCAGCAGATCGACGACTTCTTCGTCACCGTGGTGAAACTGCCGCGGTCCGTCTGATTCGAGCGCCGCGACCGGTGCGACCGGTCGGGCCGGATCAACCGACATCGGAGAGAGAGAAAGGTGGAGCACATGGACGCTCACACGTTCCCGAGTGGCGATGACGCGCGGTGCCGCGTCGCAACGCGTTCCGAGGGCGACGTCCGCGTCGTGGTGATGGCGGGCGAGTTCGACATGGACAACGTGGACGAGCTGCGCAGCGCCCTGGACCCGGAGGCCGCCGGCGTCGCCCGGTACGTCCTGGACGTCGCGGGGGTCACGTTCGCGGACTCGACGACGCTGAGCGTCATGCTCCAGCCCGCCCTGAGCCGTCCCGTGATCCTGGCCGGGGTGGTGCCGCCCCGCCTGGGCCGGCTCCTCGACATCACGGGTGCCTCCCAGGTCTTCGCTGCGGCCCCCACGCTGGCCGAGGCCATGGTCATGACCGTGCCGTCCCAGCGCCGTCGAACGTGATCCGCGGGCCGGGGAGGGCACCGGTGTTTGCCGCTGCGATTGCCGGCGCGGCTACAGGGCAGTCGAGTAGCGTCCGCGTCTGACGGGACCGATGAGGAGGTGAACGTGCGATACGACGTGAACGGACCGGCGCAGCCCGTTCCGCACACCGCCATGGAGGCGCGGGACCGCGTGCGGTTCCTGCTGGGCCCAGCCGGTCTCGTCGGTGTCGGCCCGGACGGGGAGGACGTCCTGACCGACGCGCTCCTCGTGACCTCGGAGCTGGCGACGAACGCCATCCGGCACGGCGGCGGAATCAGCGGGTTCAGTGCCTCGGTGTCGGAGAACGGTCTGCGGCTGAGCATCACCGACCCCAGCGGTGACCGTCCCGTCACCCTGCCCCGCCAGGCCGGGACGTTCCTCGCCGGCGGCTTCGGCTGGCCCTTGATCCAGCGCCTCTCGCACAGCGTGACCGTCACCCTCCTGCCGGCGGGCGGCAAGCGCATCACGGTGCTCGTACCGCTGGCCGCGCCCGCCGTGGCGACCGACCGGACCGGGCCCCTCGACAGCGAGCGCGACTCCGCTCTCGACCGCGACCTCGATCACGTCCTGGGCTCCGATCACACCCTCGGCCACGCCCTCGACCGCGACCTCGATCGCGTGTCACGACGGAGTGATGCCGCGTCATGACCGGTCGCCGGGCGATCGGGAACGGTCACGACCGGGCGCCGGGAGGCGCGTTCATCCGCATGCTGAGATGCGACGCCACCGGCCGGGATTCTCGTGGCAGACTCCCCGCCATGCCGCACCAGTCGATTATCGGCGCCGGCGTGCGGGCACCGGACTGACCGAGCGATTCGCCCTCGGTCCCACCGCCCGCACGCAGACCTCTCGCATCCGCGAGGGGTCTTTTTGTTTTCCTCCCCCGCCCTGCGCCCCGACCGCCGACCGCCCTCCGACCTCGACCGCCGAACCCGACAACGGCCCCGACCGCCGCCCGCGGCCGGCGCCGCCCCCGTCGTCCACGGCCCGTTCGCCTCCCAGGACAGGAGCCCGCCCCATGACCGTCAGCGACACCCTCCCCGCCCTCGACATCGCCGTACGCCGGTCCGCGTCCCGCGCCGAGCTGCCCGCCCCGCAGGACGCGGAGGAGGACTCGTACGCACTGACCGTCACGCTCCGGGACGGCGGGCACGCCCTCTCCCGCATCGTGACCGTGCTGAACAGCCTGTGCGTCACGGAGCTGACCTTCCGGACGTCGAATCAGGCGCCCGCGCTCTGCGAGATCGTCGTGCCGGCCGCGGACGCCCCCCGCGCCCGGGCCAAGCTGCTGCGCTGCGTCCACGTACTGGACGTCACGGCCCGCCGGGTGCGCCGCTGAGCCCCGTGGGGTGACCCCCCGGACCCCGGACCACGGCGAGGACCTGCCCGGACGTCCTGGGTAGGGTGGCGCGACAGCACATCGTGAACAGGATCAAGGAGCAGACGTGAGCGAGCCGGCGTCCATCGCCCTGCAGCAGGAGATCGCCCGGGAACTGGAGGTCGCCGAGATGTTCGAGGCCGAGCGGGAGATCGAGCGTCGGGTCGCGTTCCTCGCCGAGCGGCTGACCTCCACCGGTCTGCGTTCCCTGGTGCTCGGCATCAGCGGCGGCGTGGACTCCACCACTGCGGGCCGGCTGTGCCAGCTCGCCGTCGAGCGGGCCAGGGCAGCCGGGCACGAGGCGCGTTTCCACGCGATGCGGCTGCCCTACGGGGTCCAGGCCGACGAGCACGACGCCCGGCTCGCGCTCTCCTTCATCCAGGCCGACCACGTGCTGACCGTGGACATCAAGCCGGCGAGCGACGCCGCCCTGGAGGCCTCGCTGGCCGCCGGAGTGGAGTTCCGCGACGCCCATCACCAGGACTTCGTGCACGGCAACATCAAGGCCCGGCAACGCATGATCGCCCAGTACGCGGTGGCGGGCGCGCACGACGGCCTGGTCGTCGGCACCGACCACGCCGCGGAGGCGGTGTCGGGGTTCTTCACCAAGTTCGGTGACGGCGCGGCGGACCTGGTCCCGCTGACCGGGCTGACCAAGCGCCGGGTGCGCGCCGTCGCGGACGCGCTGGGCGCGCCCGCCGAACTGGTGTGGAAGACCCCGACGGCCGACCTGGAGAACCTCGATCCGGGCAAGGCCGACGAGGACGCCCTCGGTGTCACCTACGACGACATCGACGACTTCCTGGAGGGCAAGCCGGTGGACGAGTCGACCTTCGCCACCATCGTCGGGCGCTACCGCCTCACCGACCACAAGCGCCGACTGCCCGTGGCCCCCTGACCCTCCGGCGCCGATCGGCGGCCGAGCGGGAGGCGGTACGGCGGTACGGCGGTACGGCGGTACGGCGGTACGGCGGTACGGCGGTACGGCGGTACGGCACCGGAACGACGCGTCGGGTGCGGCGGTGTGCGGTTCATCCGGCCGGCGGAACAGCGGATGCCGTCCGCCCCCCGCCGGGGCAGGCTGTGCGCAAGGACCCCATCACCGCACAGACGAGGACCGCGCCATGTCCCACAGTCGGCGTATCGGCGTCATCACAGGGGCCGCAGCACTGTTGCTGACCGCCACCGCCTGCTCGGGCCTGGGCCGGAGCACCGTCGGCATGCTCACCTTCCGCGGCCACGAGTCGCCGGTCGAGCTGAGCTACTCGAACACCCCGGTCAAGGGCTGCCACAGGATCGCCATCCCCAGGGGCGCCACCCACGTCGAGAACAACACCCTCGTCGACATCGTGCTGTACCGGACGCCGAACTGCGAGAAGACCGATCGGGCCGACGGGATCTACGTCGCGACCACCCTGTCGAACGTGACCGCCCCGGACACCCTCCCCTGGCGCAGTTTCAGCGTCATCCACTGATCCCCGACGGCCCCGACGGCCGGATCCGAACGGCCCCGACGGCCCCCGCCCGGCCCGCCCGCGCACCCCGCGCGGGCGGGCCGGGCCCGTGGTGCGGACGGCCGAGTCCATCGTGGTGCGGCCGGCGCCCGCCGCCGGGTCCGGGGTCATGGGCTCCCCGTCAGCTCGCGCGCGTCCATCGGCATCCGCCACCTGCGCCGCCGGCGTACGGACTCCAGGTCGGCCCGGAGCGGGCCGGGCGGCACCACCAGGACGGGGCAGGGCGCGTGCACCAGGCAGTACCGGGCCACCGAGGGCCGCAGCGCGCGGAGCACCGGAGCCCGGGTGCCGGTACCGACGACGAGCAGGTCCCCGGGATCCGCGACCGCGTCCACCAGTGCGGCGCCGGGTGTGCCGCGCGCGGCCAGTCCGGCCAGGGTGACCCCCGGCGGGCGGGCCCCGAAGGCGCGGTCGAGGATCTCCCGCAGGCGTTCGACCGCCGCGGAGCGGCAGCCGTCGAGCACCGCCGGGCCGCCGGCGCAGCGCGCGGCCGGCCCGCCGCCGGGTGGTTGCCAGGCCCGGTGCGGTCGCCGTCCGTGCCGCCGAGGTCCTGGTCGCGGGCATCGTCCCGGTGACCCGTACAGGCGAGGGCCGCCCGAGCGCCGTACACCCCGACACCGCGCCGCCACACGACGAGCGCGGACGGCGGGCGGCTCGGAACCGGTCAGAGGCCGAACTGTGCCCGGCGCCCCTCGGGAACGAGGTCCGTGTACTCCGGGTGCTTGCCGATCCATCCCCGGATGAAGGGGCAGTACGGCAGGACGTCCAGCTCGCGGGCCCGGACGTCGTCGAGGGCGCCGCGGGCGAGCAGGCCGCCCAGGCCCTGACCGGCGAAGCGGGGCTCCGTCTCGGTGTGGATGAAGGCGATCTCGCCCTCCGAGAGGAAGTACTCGGCGAAGCCGGCCGTCTCGGTGCCGTCGTCTCCGGCGAGGATCTCGTACCGGGACTTTTCGGAGCGGTCCACCACTCGTGGTTCCATGCTGCTTCCTCCTGCGCGGTGATCATGCGGTTGTCCCGTCAGATGATCCACTGTCCGCGCGTCCGACCGACGCCCGCCCACGTCACGCGATCCGCGACGGCCCGGCACTCCGGTCGCGGATCGCGGTCAGGTGCCGTGAGACGCTGCCCTCATGATCGCCAAGCTGCAGTGTGTGGTGTTGGACTGCGCCGATGTCGTCGAGCTGTCCCGGTTCTACCAGTCGCTCCTCGGCGGCGTGGTGAACCAGCCGGATCCCCGGTGGTCGCTCGACGACGACTGGGCGACGCTCCACGCCGGGGGCGGGTTCGTGCTCGCCTTCCAACGGGTGGAAGACCATCAGCCGCCGCGGTGGCCGGACCCCGCCCGCCCCCAGCAGTTCCACCTCGACCTGGGGGTCACGAACCTGGACCAGGCCCAGCGGGAGGTGCTCGATCGGGGCGCCACGCTGCTGGACGAGGGGGACGGAACGCGGAGTTGGCGCGTCTTCGCGGATCCGGCGGGACACCCTTTCTGCCTCGTCCGCGAGTGACGGCGGCCACCGGGCGGATGCGGCCACGTGCCGACCCCGGTCCGCCGTCCCGATCTGGTCGGGGCGGCGGACCGGACACCGGCCGGCACCCGCCCGACGGCGAAGGGCGCCGGGTGGACGCCCGTGAGGTCGGGCTCGCTACGGAAGCCGCTCGATCAACCAGGTGCCGAGCTCTGCGGTGATCTTGGTGTGCTCCTCGTTCCCGGAGGCCAGGACGAACTCGTCGAACCCGCTCTCCTCCGGCGGGAGGTCGTCGATGTTCACGTACAGGTCCGCGCGGGTGTCGATGTCGCGCACGTCGACCGCGCTGACGGCCGGCACGAAGCAGTGACTGCGGATCGGGTGGTCCACACCGAGGCCGATGATCTTGTTCAGTGCGTCGGCGAGGATCCCGAAGCCCTCCAGGGTGCCGCCGGGTGCGCCGTCGACATCGGGCAGGCCCGGGGCGTGGACCTCGGCCTTCTGCGAGGTGATGACCCGCAGCGTGGCCGCGAGGGAGTCGGTGCCCGTCGGCTGGGTGCGCAGATCGGTGCCGGTGATGCCCAGCCCCTTGCCCTTGACGGCGGTGGCTCCGGCGGGGATGCCGTTGCCGAGGCCGGTTCCGACGCCGTTGGCGAGGGCGATCCTGCGGGGCCGCCGGGGCCATTGGCCCACGCTCTCCAGGGCGGCCAGGAAGTCGGTCCGCTCCTGGCTGACGGCGGGGGTGTCCTCCCACGTCTCGATGTGCCAGCGCAGGAGCTGCCGGGCGGCCGGGCTGTTCATCTGGTCGGAGAACCGCGGGTTCAGCTTGCGGATGTAGTGCGCGAACGCCTGGAGCGCGAGGGGAATGTACGCGCCGCGGTGCGGGCTGTCCCACGAGAAGTAGAGGGAGGTCTGGTGGTCGATGTCCTCGGTCTCCATCTTGGCCAGGGCGTAGCGGGTGACCAGGCCGCCCATGCTGAAGCCGCCGACCACGAGGGGCTCTTCGCCGAGCCGCTCGGCGATGGCGCGCAGGATCGCGGCCGCGGCCGCCTGCGCGTTGACCAGGATCGAGGCGCTGCGCTCCTTGAATCCGAGCAGGATGACGTCCCGGCCCGCATTGCGCAGGGAGCTGATCAGCGGGTGGTTGCGGGTCTCCAGGCCCGCCCAGGAGAATTCCAGGGTGCTGGGGCCCGAGTTGAATCCGTCGGCCAGGATGATCGGCCTGACCAGGCCGTGCTTGCTGTTGGCGAGGTACACCCACGCCGTGCCGTGGGGCAGTTGCCACTCGGCGTCCGGCTTCGGCGGCGCCTCGGCGGGGAGTTCGCGGGGGCCGGCGGCCAGGATGACGGGCGGGGCCGCGGCCAGGGCGTTGGCGGTCTGTTGCTCGAACGGGTCGCTCATGCTGATCCCTTCACCGATGAGTACGTACGGCTCCAGGATGAACACGCAGCGTGACTGTCGGGAAGGTGGCCGGCTCAAGTTGACTCGGATGAGCGATCGATATCCGGACACATCCTCAATCGCGCCGGCCGCGGTCCGGACCGGACCGCGGCCGGCGCGACGGGGGCGGGCCGCGACGCGCGCGGGGCGGGAGGGAAGGGCTACACCGGGGCCGGAAGGGTCAGTTCGAAGCGGCAGCCGCCCGGCACGTTGTGGACGTCGGCCTGGCCCGCGTGGGCCTCGACGATGCCCCGGACGATCGCGAGGCCCAGACCCGCCCCCGACGGAGGGGTGCGGGCCGGGGCGCCACGCCACCCGGTGTCGAAGACGCGCGGGAGGTCCTCTTCCGGGATGCCGCCGCAGGCGTCGGTGACCGACACCACCACCGCGCCCGCGCGGCGTTCGGCGGCGATCGCGACCGTGCCGTCGGCCGGGGTGTGCCGGATGGCGTTCACCAGGAGGTTGGACAGCACCCGGGTCATCTCCTTGCCGTCGACCTCCACCGGCAGCGGGGCCACGCCCTCGCCGGCCAGGTGAACGCCGTGTTGGCGGGCGAGGGCGTCGGCGCCCGCCAGCGCGTCGCCCACCAGGTCGTAGACGGACAGTCGGGTGGGGCTGAGGCTGAGGGCGCCCGCGTGGATGCGGGACAGCTCGAACAGGTCCGTGACCATCGAGTTGAGGCGTTCCACCTCGGCGCGCATCTGCCGATGGTAGCGGGCGGGATCGGCCACGAGGCCGTCCTCCAGCGCCTCCGACATGGCGCGCAGGCCGGCGAGGGGGGTGCGCAGGTCGTGCGAGATCCAGGCGACGAGTTCGCGCCGTGAGGTCTCCAGGGCGCGTTCCCGTTCGCGGGAGGCGGCGAGACGTGCGCCGGTCCGGTCCAGTTCCCGGCTCAGTGCGGTGAGTTCGGCGGGGGCGGGCACGGTGGGCGCCGTGAAGGTTCCCACCTCCCCGAACTCGCCCGCCGCGCGCACGAGTTCGCGGCAGCGCAGCACCACCTGGCGGCCCAACAGCAGGGCGGTGACGAGCGACACGGCGGCGGCCATCGCGACGACGGTGGTCACCACGGCCAGGTCGTGGGAGGACAGGAACATCGCCCATGCCACGGTGAGCGTTCCGGCCAGCATCGCGCAGACCGCCACGGCCGCCACGACCGCGAGGGAGACGGCGATGCTGCGACGGCGCAGTATCCGCAGGGCCACCGCTCCGAGGAGGCCGGCGGCGCCCGCGCCGAGGAGCGCGTACAGGGCGATGAGCAGCAGGTCACGCATGGCCGTCCTCCGTCCGGACACCCGGGGCACCCGAGGCACCCGGGGCACCCGCCGCGCCGCGCGCGGTGTCGGGGACCGTTTCGAAGCGGTACCCGGCTCCCCACACGGTCCGGATCAGCTGCGGATTCGCCGGGTCGTCCTCGATCTTGCCGCGCAGTCGGCGGACGTGGACGGTGACCGTGGACAGGTCGCCGAAGTCCCATCCCCAGACCTCGCGCATCAGCCGCTCCCGGTCGCAGACCTGGCCCTGATGCCCCAGGAAGTAGGCGAGGAGGTCGAACTCCCTGAGGGTGAGGGGCAGTTCGATGCCGTTCTTGGTGACCCGGCGGGCGGCCGGGTCCATGGCGATGCCGGCCGCGGCGAGCGCCGGTCCGGCGTTCGGGGCGGTGGTCGAGACCGCCCGGCGCAGGACCGACCGTACGCGCAGGACCAGCTCGCGCGGGCTGAAGGGCTTCGTGACGTAGTCGTCGGCGCCGACCTCCAGGCCCAGGATCCGGTCGTCCTCGTCTCCGCGCGCGGTCAACATGACCACCGGGACGGGAGGGGTCCCGTCCCGGTGGGCGCGCAGGCGGCGGCAGACTTCGAGTCCGTCCATGCCGGGGAGCATCAGGTCGAGGACGACCAGGTCGGGTCGGTGCTCCTGCGCGGCGCGGAGCGCGGCCGGGCCGTCGGCGGCCCGCACGACGCGGTATCCGGCCCTTTCCAGGTAGCCGGCCACCACCTCCGAGACGGTCGGGTCGTCGTCCACGACCAGGACGAGGCCGGGGGTCTCGGCGGGCGCGGGTTCCCGCTCGGTGTGCGGGGCGGTGTCCGGATGCCGCTCGATGCTCGATGCCATGCCTCAAGGGTGACACCGCGGGCCGCAGCCGGGGCTCCCGGAGGTCCGCACACGGCACGGCGTCCGCGTTTCGTAAGGTCTTGAATCGCCTTTCCGGGCTGTCCGGTTCCTACGGTGTGGAGGGTGACTGAATCTGCCTGTGCACCGCCCCGCGCGGACCTCGTACTGCCGTGCCTCGACGAGGCGGAGGCCCTGCCCTGGGTGCTGGCCCGCGTGCCTGCCGGCTGGCGGGCCATCGTCGTCGACAACGGTTCCACCGACGGCTCCGCCGACATCGCCCGCGCCCTCGGGGCCACGGTCGTCCACGAGCCCCGACGCGGGTTCGGGGCCGCCTGCCACGCCGGACTGTTGGCCGCGCGTGCCGACCTGGTCTGCTTCTGCGACTGCGACGGCTCCCTCGATCCCGGGTTGCTCGCCCCCATGGCGGCCCGGATCGCCGCCGGCGAGACGGACCTGCTGCTCGGCCGGCGCCGGCCGCGGGGCCGCGGTGCGTGGCCGGTCCACGCCAGGGCCGGCAACCTCGCGCTCGCCCGGATGCTGCGCCGCCGCACCGGCCTGCGGCTGCACGACCTCGGTCCGATGCGCGTCGCGCGCCGCGAGGCCCTGCTCGACCTGGCCCTGACCGACCGCCGCAGCGGGTACCCGCTCCAGATGGTCGTGCGGGCCGCCGACGCGGGGTGGCGGGTGAGCGAGACGGACGTCCCCTACCTGCCCCGCTCGGGCAAGTCCAAGGTCACCGGGACCTGGCGGGGCACCTGGCAGGCCGTGCGCGACATGCGGCGGGTCCTGGGCGAGGCCCCCGGCGCCCGCTGCGCACCGGGTGAGGGGGTCGCCGCGTGAGCACGCTCCTCGTCATCGCCAAGGCGCCCGTGGCCGGGCGGGTGAAGACCCGGCTGACCCCGCACTTCACCCCCGATCAGGCGGCCGAGCTGGCGTGCGCCGCGCTCCGTGACACCCTCGCCGCCGTCCTCGCGACCCCGGCGCGACGGCGGATCCTGGTCCTGGACGGGGAGGCCGGCCCCTGGCTGCCGGACGGCATCGACGTCCGGCGGCAGTGCGCGGGGACCCTCGACGCCCGCCTCGCCGCGGCTTTCGCCCTGGCGGGCGGACCGGCCCTGCTCATCGGGATGGACACCCCTCAGGTCACCCCGGAGCTGCTCCGGCAGGGGCTCGACTTCACGGACACGGACGCCTGGTTCGGGCCCGCGGACGACGGGGGCTTCTGGGCGCTGGGGCTCGCCGCCCCGGACCCGGACCTGTTGCGCGGCGTCCCGATGTCCGTACCTCACACCGGCGCGGTGCAGCGGCGGCGGCTGACGGCCGCGGGGCTGACCGTGCGGGACCTGCCCGAGCTGTGTGACGTGGACACCCCGAAGGACGCGGCTCGTGTCGCGGCCGCCGCGCCGGGCACCCGGTTCGCGGCCCTGCACGCCGACCTGTGCGCGGTGACGCGATGACCGTCCGGCTCCTGGAACACGCCCACACCTGGCAGGCCGACCCGTACGCCGACGCGTTGCGCTCGGGCCAGGGGCCCCTGTTCCTGCGGCGCGGCGACGGTTGGCTGTTGCCCCTGGACGTCGAACGCTGGTGCGCGGAACCGGACACCGCCGACGACACCGTCCTGGACCGCTGCCGGGGCCCGGTCCTCGACGTGGGCTGCGGCCCGGGTCGGCTGGTCGCCGCGCTCGCCCGCAGGGGACACACGGCGCTCGGCGTGGACGTCACCCCGGCCGCCGTGGAGCGCACCGTACGGGCGGGCGGCAGCGCCCTGTGCCGGTCGGTGTTCGACCCGCTGCCCCGCGAGGGTCGCTGGGGCGCGGTGCTGCTCATCGACGGCAACATCGGGATCGGCGGCGATCCCGCGGCCCTGCTGCGCCGCGCGGCCGAACTCACGGCTCCCGACGGGGCCCTGTTCGTCGAGGTGGTCGGCGCCGACGTGGACGAACGCGTCGAGGTCCACGTCGACGACGGTCAGGGCGGGCGGGGGGCGCCCTTCCGGTGGGCCAGGCTCGGTACCCGCGCCCTGTGCGCGGCGGCGGAGGGCGCGGGCTGGAGCCGGGCCGACAGCTGGCAGGCGGCGGGCCGGTACTTCGTGCGGCTGGGGCGCTGACCGCGCCGCCGTCGAGCCGCCCTCCGGCCGGAACGTTCTTCCGGCCGGAGGGCGGCTGCCGTGCGCTCAGTGCCGGCGGGCCGCCCGGCGCAGGGCGGCGCGCGTGCCCGTGTACAGGAGGGTGAGCACGGCGATCGCCGCCATCGTCAGCAGCCAGTTGCGCAGGTAGTCCAGTGGCAGGACGGTCGCGTTGGCCGCGCCGCCGGGGCGCAGCAGCGGGGGCAGGGCGATCGCGGTGAGGGAACCCGCGACGATCAGGGCGGCGCGCGGAACGCCCCGCAGGCGGAGTCCGGCCGCCGCGGTCAGGGCGGCGATCGCGCACACGAGCGGGGCGACGAACCCGTCGTGCACCACGACCGCGCCCGCGAACCACAGTGCGATCCGCCAGGGTTCGGGTTGTCGGACCAGGAGCAGCCCGCCCCAGGCCATCAGGGCGAGTCCGAGGGCTCCCAGGACGTATCGGGACCTCATCGCACGACCTCCAGTCGGCCGACCCACTTGGTCTGCAGGACGCCCGGCCGGTTGGGGGCGATGATCCGGGCGGGGTAGCCGTGGTCCAGGGAGAGCACCTCGCCGTTGATCCGCAGGGCGAGCAGGGTGAGGGGGTCCTGCGCGTACAGGCGCCCCATGTCCATGACCCGGTAGGCGCCCGCCGCCTCCAGCGACACCACGCGGGCCCGTGAGCCGGGGCCGCCTCCCGCCCGCTCCAGCAGGTCGCGGACCCGTACCCCCGTCCAGTGGGCCGACTTGCTCCATCCCTCGACGCAGGCGATGGGCAGCGTCACCTCGTGTTGGGGCAGGGCGTTGAGTTCGTCCAGGGTCAGGGCGAACGGGCGGGGTCCGTGGACGGTCAGGCGCCAGTCGGCGAGCGAGGCCTCGGTGACGCGCGCGGCCGCGGCCGTGCGGTTCACCGGCAGTCCCTGCACTCCGTGCGCCGGGCTGCGGGGGGCGAACAGCACCAGCCGGCCGAGCGCGGTCACCGACTGCCCGACGGTCGTGATCGTGACCGCTCCCACCGCGGCGGCGACCCCGATCAGCAGTTGCCGCCGGTTCGGTCCGTCGGCCTCGGGCAGGGACAGCGTGACGGGGGAATCGAGGGTGAAGTGGTCCCGGATCCGGGGCCATTGCACCGCGACGTGCAGCAGCAGGGCGCCCATGACGACCCAGGCGACGGCGTAGTGGACGGGCACGAAGTTGAACGGCCACGGATACCACTGGAATGTGTTCAGCAGGCCGGTGAAGAGCTGGAAGAGGGCGGCGGCGACCAGCACCGCCACCGACAGGCGCTCCAGCGCGTGCAGGACGGACCGTACGGGCGGCCACGCGAACAGCCGCGGGTAGACCGCCCACAGCTTCGCGAGCAGCAGCGGGATCGCGGCGATGCCCGAGGCCACGTGCAGGCCCTGGGTCAGCCGGTAGCCCCAGTACGGGCGGCTCGGCAAATGGTCCGCGAGCCATCCCGGCGGGTGTTGGAGGAAGTGGCTCAGCACGCCGGTCGCGAAGCAGACGACGAAGGCCAGGGCCAGCCATCGGCCGATCGCGGTCGCGGTGCGGGCGTCGTGGAGCCGCGCCTTGAAGGTGATCGGCGGCCCCGGGGGCAGAGTGAAACGCATGTCTCCATCACACCCCCGCGACGATGCCCGGGAGCGGATTCGACACCTTACGAAACGCGGACGTCAGGGGCGTCGGGCCCCGCCGGACGGGCTCTTCCTGGAACGCTTGCGCCTTGTGAACCCGCGTACCGCCCTCGCCTCCGCCGCCCTCGCCGCCCTCGTGACGGCGCTCGTCCTCACCGTGCGGTACGACGGTGTCTTCACCGACCCGGTCGGCTTGTTCGCCCGGTACGCCGTCTGCTGGCTCCTGTTCGGCCTCGCCCTGGCGGCGCTGCGGCGCGTCCCGGCCGAGCGCGTGGTGCCGCTGGTCCTCGCCGGGGCGGTCGCCGTCACCGTGGCCGGGCTGGTCGCGCCGCCCCGGACGAGCACCGACTCGTACCGTTACGCGTGGGACGGCCGTGTGCAGTCCGCCGGGATCTCGCCGTACGACCACGCGCCGCGCGATGCGGCGCTCGCGCGGCTGCGCGATCCGTGGCTCTTCCCCACGGGGGCCTCCTGCACCGGCCCGGCCCTTGTCCCCCTCACCCACGCGGGCGCCGCGCCCCACTGCACGCGCATCAACCGGCCCGGCGTCCACACCATCTACCCGCCCGTCGCCGAGGCGTACTTCCTGGCCGTCGACCGGTTGTCGCCACAGGGGGTCCGGCACAAGGCCTTCCAGGTCGGCGGGGCCCTGATCTCCCTCGGCGTGACCGGCGCGCTGCTCGCGATCCTGCGGCGCAGGGGCTGTGACCTCCGTCGGGTCGCGTACTGGGCCTGGTGTCCGGCCGTAACCGTCGAGGCCGTGAACAACGCGCACGTCGACGTGCTGGGCACGCTCCTCGCGGTCGTCGGCCTCGGCCTCGTCGCCTCCCGGGCGACGGCGCGCCGGGCCGGCGGCGGGCTGCTGCTGGGCGCCGCCGTCGCCACCAAGTTGCTGCCCGCGATCGTCCTGCCGGGGGCCCTGTCGGGCGTCCGCCGGGTCCGGGACGCGGCCGTCGTGCTCCTGCCCGCCGCGGCCTTCACCGCCCTCTCCTACCTGCCGTACGTCCTCCTCTCGCAGGGCTCCGTCCTCGGCTACCTCGGCGGCTACGTGCAGGAGGAGGGGTACGAGGACCCGGCGTCCGGGTCCCGCTACGCGCTGCTGCGGCTGGTGCTGCCCGACAGCTGGGCGTTCCCCGTGCTGCTCGTCGCCGTGGCCGGTGTGTGCGTCCACGTGATGTGGCGCGGGGACCCGCGACGGCCCTGGAGCGGGGCCCTGACGGTCGTCGGCTGGTCGTTCGTGCTCCTCACTCCGGGCTACTCCTGGTACGCCCTGCTGCTGGTCGCCCTCGTGGCCCTGGACGGTCGTTGGGAATGGCTCGGCGTGGCGCTCGCGGGCGCCGCCGTCTACGTACTGGCCCCGGTCTTCGACCACCGGGCGGCGCTGAGCAACGTCGCCTACGGCGCCGCGGTCGCCCTCGTCCTCGCCGGCACCCTGCTGCGACGCCGTACTTCTGCCGCGCCGCGACAGGGTCTACCGTCACCTGTACGAGGAGGAGGCGGTCGGCGCCGACCGCGCCGAAACCCCTGACCTCCATCGGCGCGTCCGACCCCCGGCCGGCCGTCGGGGCGGAACCGACTTGGGAGCGTGAGTGGAGACAACCCTCGTGGTGGTCGCCGTCGTGGTGGCCGCGCTGGTCGTCAAGACCGCCGTCGCCGAACTGAGGGAGCCGGGCGCGGGCCGCGTCCAGTGGACCTTCCTCCGTGATGCCCGCGCCCTCGCGGCGGGGGCGTGCACCGCGGTCCTCCTCGGCCTCGTCGGCTGGATCCAGGCCGGTGGCGAGGGCGTCCTGTGGGCCGCCCTGGCCGGGGTCCTCGTCGCCTTCGCCGTCGGCCGGGGCCGCCGAAGCTGAGGCCCGTCCCGTCTCGGTGAACGTACTCGAACCCAACACCGCGCTCAGGAACCTGACCGGGAGGTGACGCGGCGTGCGGCGGAGGGTCGCGGCGCGGGCCGTGTGGGCACCGCCGCGATCGCGTACCCCGCCCGTCCCGGCACCGGGGCGGGCGGGTCAGACGCGCTGGGCGCGGTGGAGGAGGGTTCGCGCGCCGGGGGGGCGCAGGGCGGCCCGGGCGGCGTTCGCGCCCGGTGCGCCGTGGACGCCGCCTCCGGGGTGGGCGGCTGCGGAGGCCAGGTAGAGGCCCTTGACGGGGGTCTCGGGCCGGCCGGTGCCGGGGGTCGGCCGGAAGATCGCCTGCTGGTGGAGGGCCGTGGTGCCGTTGTTGATGGCGCCGTTGTGGAGGTTCTCGTCCATGGCCTGGAGGGTGGTGGGGGCCAGGATCCGGCGGGCGCGGACGAGTGCGCGGAAGCCGGGCGCGAACCGTTCCACCTGTGCTTCGACGCGGTCGGCCATGGCTTCCTGTTCGCGGGTGTCCCAGCGGCCGGTGATGCGGTCGGGGCCGGCGTCGGACGTGATGTGCTGCGGGAGGTGGGTGTAGGCCCAGGCCGATTCCGTGCCGGCGGGCGAGCGGCCGGGGTCCGCGGTGGTCATCTGGCCGAGGAGGGCGAAGGGCTCGTCGGGTACCTGCCCCATGGCGAGCTGCGCGGCGAAGCGGGTCAGCCCGTCCACGCCGTCGGACAGGTGGACCGTGCCCGCGCCGGCCGCTCCCGGCGCCGTCCACGGCACGGGCCCCGTCAGCGCCCAGTCGACCTTGAAGGTAGAGAAGTCCCACTGGAACCGTTCCAGGTCTCGCAGGAGGCGGCCGGGGAGGTGTTCCTCGCCGACGAGGTCCCGGTACAGGGCCGGCGCCGACGTGTCGGCGAGTACGGCCCGGCGCGCGGTGATCGTCTCCCCGCCCGCGGTCCTCACCGCGACCGCCGTGCCCCCTCGGACGACGACGGACGTGACGCGCTCCCCGCAGCGCAGCACGCCCCCGCCGCGACGCAGCCGGCTCACGAGCGCCGCGGTCAGGGAGCCTGCGCCCCCGACGGGAACGGGGAAGCCGTGGCTCTGTCCGAGCATCGACATCAGCCAGCCGAAGCCGCCGCTGCCCGCCGCCTCGGGGGCCAGGTCGGCGTGCAGGGCGTTGCCGGCCAGGAGGAGTCTGCCGCCCTCCCCCGCGAACGACTCCTCGCCCAGGCGGCGCACGGGCAGCGCCAGGTTCCGGGCCAGTCGCAGACCGCCGGCGGCGCGGAGTCGGGCCGCGAGGCGAAGCCCGGCGCGGACCGGTGGGAAGGGCGTGAACAGGGCCCGGATCAGATCGGGCCGGATCCGGCTCCACACCTCGTACATGTCCTGCCAGGCGGCGCCGTCGGACGGCGCGAACGCCTCCAGGCCGGCGGCGGTCTCCTCCGCCCGGCGTTCGAGGACCGCGCACCTGCCGTCCGGCAGCGGGTGGGCCAGTACGCGCGGGGCGTGGCTCCAGCGCAGTCCCTCCGCGGCGAGGTCGAGGCGCGCGAGCACCGGGGAGGCCGCGGCGAGCGGGTAGAAGGCGCTGAACAGGTCCGAGACGTAGTCGGGGTGGACACCGCGGTCGCTGCGGACCGCCCCGCCCGGTTCCGGCTGGGCCTCCAGGACCTCCACGCTCCAGCCGGCGTCGACCAGGAGGTTCGCGGCCACGAGCCCGTTGGGGCCCGCGCCGATCACCACCGCGTCAGGCACCGCGGGGCCTCGGCCGGCCCTGTTCCCGGGCGGGGTCCTGGTCCCCGGCGGGGTCCTGTCCCGCGACCGGATCCTGTTCCACGAGCCTGGCCAGGCGGGCCAGCATCCCTCGGTGGCGGAGCTGGATCAGGGCTTCGATGGCGGGGTTGTGCAGGGTTCCGCCCAGGCCGCGCAAGGGATGCTCGTCGCAGATGACGAGGGTCTCCTCGCCCCACGGCCTGAGTTGCAGGAAGATCCTGGCCGTGCCGAGGGACTTGAACGAGGCTTCCAGTTCCAGTTCTCTGCCGGGCTCGACGTACCTGACCGTGGTGACGCCTTCGCTCGACCAGGGGCCGAGCCGGACGGTGTAGCACAGTCGGGAGCCGACGTCGGGCCAGGTCCGGTCGAGGGGCCGGGAATCGGAGGGGCCCACCACCCAGTCCTCGAAGCGGTTCGGGTCGGCGAGTACCGCCCACACGGCGTGGGGCGGGCGATGGACCAGCTGATTGCGGACGGCCATGGGTGAAGTCCCTCTGCCGGAGCGGACGGTGCCTCTGCACCGCGTGATCGCTGCTTCGTCCCGGCCCCGCCTGCCGAATGTCCCGGGCAGGGCTCGGGTACTCACGTGGGTTGCTCGCGTATCGGGCGGTCGCCCGGGTAGACAAACCCCCGCGGGCGGGCAGTCGGTCCCGCACCGCTTGTCAGGCCATCGTCCCACCCCGAGCGCGAGCGGTCGCGTCGTCACCGGGCCGCCGGGCGCGGACGACCACGAGTTCCTCCCACTGCTCGCCTTCGGCCGCCAGGCCCTGCCGCTCCAGCCAGGACCGTCGCGAGCGCAGGACGGGTCCCCACGGTACGGAGGCCGTGGCCGTGACCTCGGCGGCCAGACCGGCGCCGGTCAGCCGGGAGAGGGTCTCGTCGGCGCCACACAGGCCCGAGTGCACCAGGAGCAGGACGCCGCCCGGATGCAACAGGGACGGGGCGCCCGCGCAGATCCGGTCGAGGACCCGACGCCCGTCGGGACCGGCGTCCCAGGCCCGCTCCGGGCCGCGCGAGGGGAGCCGATCGCCGGGGGCGGGGACGTACGGCGGGTTCGTGACGACCAGGTCGAAGCGGCGCCCCGCCGCGCGGGCCTCGAAGTCGCCGTGCAGGACGCGCAGCGGGAGCCGGTGACGCCAGGCGTTCAGGCGCGCCGTGGTCACGGCGGCCCGGGAGACGTCGACCGCCGTGACCCGGGCCCCTCTGGACGCGGCGTTCAGCGCCAGCATCCCGGTGCCCGTACCGATTTCCAGGACCTCCGTGTGGGGCCCGATGTCCTCGTGGGCGAGTGCTTCGGCGAGCAACCCGGTGTCCGCCTGAGGTCGGTAGACGCCCGACAGGGCCATCAGACCGGTGGGCGGCGAGACCAGGGACAGAGCGGTACTGGGCACCGCATACCTCCGGGTTCGAATGCGACCCGGGGAGCGGGCCGCTGCATTGCGCGACATCGTGCGACTTCCCTGGATGGAGCGCTCCACCCGAAATTGCGTCGATCTTCAGAGGATCAGACGGACATTCGGCCGATGGGTCGTGTCGTTTCCCTCTCGGGCCGGGACGGCGAGGGGCTCGCGGTGCCCCGAAATCGTGGGAAATCGCGCCGATCACGGCTCATATGCGCCCGCCAACGGCGAGCCCTGCCACCGATTTCGTCATGTCCTGCCGGGCTCCTCGGAAGAGGACGCCCGGCGAAACCGGTGCTGCGCGTGCTCGATCATCGTCGCGATGTCCAAGGGGTCGGGACCGGCGGCCTGCTGGTCGGGGCGTTCCCTGGGAATGGGAACACGGGCGCGGATGGGAACGCGGGCGGGAATGGGGGTGGACATGGTCGGGCGGGCTGATCGGCCGCTGGTCACCGAGAACTCCTTTTCTCGAAAGGTGAAAGGCTCGAAAGGAAAAAGGTCAAGGGTTCTGAACCATCGTGACTGTTTTGGACGGCCGGTGAGCTGCGGCGATGTGGTGCGAGGTGGTCCTGCGGGGCCGGTAGATTGACCTTGTGACCGATGCCCCGCCGCAGCTGCCCTCGTACGAGGAGTTGGCCGCGCT
>NZ_JAPNLK010000330.1 GCF_026627505.1 Streptomyces sp. H27-H5
CTCGCACCAGGCACGGGCGTCCTCGACGCAGCCGAACCGGTCGGGAAAGTCGTGCCGGTACTTCAGTGTCTTGTACTGGCTCTCCGAGTACGGGTTGTCGTTCGACGTCTTCGGCCGTGAGTGTGACTTGGTGACGCCGAGGTTCGACATCATCTGGGCGACGTTCTCGGCGACCATCGGTGATCCCCTGTCGGAATGGACGGTCAACCGTCCTCGTTCCACCTCGTACTTGAGGATGGTGGAAGACAGGAACTGCTCGGCGAGCTCCTTGTTCTCGGCCGTGGCGATCATCCAGCCGGTGGTGTAGCGGCTGTAGATGTCGATGATCGTGTAGAGGCAGTAGTAGCTGCCCTTGACCGGGCCCTTCAGCTTGGTGATGTCCCACGACCAGACCCGGTTGGGGCCCTCGGCTATCAGCTCTGGTTTCTTGCGCGGCGGGTGAGTGGCCTGCCGGCGCCGTTCGCGGACCTCGCCGTGCCGGCGCAGGATCCGGTACATCGTCGACTCCGAGCACAAGTAGACGCCACGGTCCAGCAGCACCGCGTAGATTTCGGCGGGCGCCATGTCGACGAACTCGTCCGACCGCAGCACCTCAAGGACCTTGGCCTCCTCGGCCTGGCCGAGGGCCCGCGGATGCCGTCGCCGCTCACGCCGCGGCCGCACAGGAGCGGGACCGCGGCGGTGATGACGGTAGTAGGTGGCCCGGCTCACGCCGAGCGCGGAGCACGCCTTCACCCGGCCTACCAAGCCCGTCAGGTCCTCCAGAGCCCGGTCGCGGGCATCCTCGAAGACCGTGCCCGCCACCGGATCCAGCCCCGTGTCCGTGTCCGTGTCCGTCGGGATGCTCACCTGCTCTCGCCGTTCCTCATCGCGCTGTCCGTGGCGAACTGGTCGAGCAGCGCGGAGAGTTTTGACTGAACCTCGATGACGGTGCGGGCCTTG
>NZ_JAPNLK010000331.1 GCF_026627505.1 Streptomyces sp. H27-H5
GGCCGGGCGGTGCTCGATGACGTGATCGGGGTTGGCGACCGGCTCGAGGTTCGTGCCCTCGTGCCCCACCTGGCCGCCGGGCACGCGCCCGGAGGTCCCACGCTGTGAACGCGGCACGGGCTTGCGACGCACCTCGGCGCGGGGTGGATCGTCGACCGGTGCCGGTGCCGGTGCCGGTGCCGGTGCGGGTGCGGGGAGGCTGAGGAGGGTCTTGCGGGTGATCTGCAGATTCTCGCTCTCGGTGTCGAACTCGCGGAGGTGGCGGTGAGTTCGGCGATCTGGTCCTGGATCCGTCCGGCCTGTTCGGAGACTTCACTCATCCGGTCCTCGACGTAGGCCAGTACGGCCTCGACCTGGGGGATCTCACTCACGCTCCCCTCCAGGAGGGGAGCGTGATGCCGGTGAGGCGGCGGGCCATGACCGACGTCATCGCCCAGAACACCCGCGAGCGGGAGGAGGCGAGCCGGTGTTCGTAGTCACGCACGAGACGGCGGTAGAACATCAAGATCCCGTTCGTCTGTTCCACGATCCACCGCTTGGCCTGCGGGACGAAGCCCTTCTCGGCCGGGTTGCGCTCGACGATCTCGACAGCGATGCCGAGAGTCTTGCCGTGGTCGACGACGCTCTTCTTGAGTAAGCATTCAGAAGGTCGGCCGCGGGTCCGTCTCCTGATGATGTGACAGGTGGCGGGTGGGTGCGGCAGGATCCGTGGTCATGTCGTCGGGGCCGGAATCTGCGTCGCGCGAGGATCTCCTCGCGCTGGTCGGGCTGCTCCAGCGGCAGAACGAGGAGTTGGCTGCCGCCAACGAGCGGTTGACGGCTCGGGTGGCGGAGCTGGAGCGGCGTCTTGGCCGGAACTCGGGCAACTCCTCGTTGCCGCCGTCTTCGGATGCCTTCGGGCGGCCGGTGAAGAAGCCGCAGGTCAAGAGTGGGC
>NZ_JAPNLK010000332.1 GCF_026627505.1 Streptomyces sp. H27-H5
GAAGGACTTCAAGTCGGATCAGGAGGTCCGCTGGTGCCCGGGCTGCGGCGACTACGCCGTGCTCGCCGCCGTCCAGGGCTTCATGCCCGAACTCGGCCTCGCCAAGGAGAACATCGTCTTCGTCTCCGGAATCGGCTGCTCCTCCCGATTCCCCTACTACATGAACACCTACGGCATGCACTCCATCCACGGACGCGCACCCGCCATCGCCACCGGCCTCGCCACCTCCCGCCGCGACCTCTCCGTCTGGGTCGTCACCGGCGACGGAGACGCCCTCTCCATCGGCGGAAACCACCTCATCCACGCCCTCCGCCGCAACGTCAACCTCAAAATCCTCCTCTTCAACAACCGCATCTACGGCCTCACCAAAGGCCAGTACTCCCCCACCTCAGAACTCGGCAAAATCACCAAATCCACCCCCATGGGCTCCCTCGACGCCCCCTTCAACCCCGTCTCCCTCGCCATCGGAGCCGAAGCCGGCTTCGTCGCCCGCACCATCGACTCCGACCGCAAACACCTCACCGACGTCCTGCGCCAAGCCGCCGACCACCAAGGCACCGCACTCGTCGAGATCTACCAGAACTGCAACATCTTCAACGACGGCGCCTTCGAAGCCCTCAAGGACAACGAACAAGCCCAAGAAGCCGTCATCCGCCTCGAACACGGCCAACCCGTCCGCTTCGGCACCGACCACACCAAGGGCGTCATCCGCAACCCCACCACCGGCGACCTCGAAGCAGTCACCCTCACCCCCGAGAACACCCCCCACCTCCTCGTCCACGACGCCCACACCACCAGCCCCACCACCGCCTTCGCCCTCTCCCGCCTCGCCGACCCCGACACCCTCCACCACACCCCCATCGGAGTCCTGCGCAGCGTCCAACGACCCGTCTACGACACCCTCATGGCCGACCAACTCGACACCGCGATCG
>NZ_JAPNLK010000333.1 GCF_026627505.1 Streptomyces sp. H27-H5
ACCGCTTCACCGTGTGGAACGAGGTCACCGGCGTGTCCGCCGCCGTCTGAACCACCGCGGGTCCCACGGCCAGGCACATCCTGATCCCCAGCGCGCACTCACAGCTCCCACCAAGTTGACAACGCCGCCAGGAGCACTGTCCGTGCCTCGGGCTCGCCCTGAACGAGCACGCCCGCCGGGCGGGTGGTGGGGTGAGTGGGACTCGAACCCACGACCGGCGGATTAAAAGTCCGCGGCTCTGACCAACTGAGCTACCACCCCATACCCCCGCATTGAAACACGCGAACGAACACCCCTCGTGACAACGACCCGGCCCCCACGCGCGAGCCCACCCGATAAGAGCAGCGACACACCGGCACCGTCCGTTGTCCGCGACCGTGAAGCGGTCGGGACGCCGGCCATCGCGCCGGGATCCCGGGCAGGGGTCGGGCTGGAGCGGATCGCTTCACAACGACCGCACCCGCACGGCCCCACCTCCGGCACCACTCCCGCCCCGCCGGGCCTCCTCGGCGCCCCGGCCCGCGAACTTGACCACCGAGCCCTCTCCACCCGCACGGCCGAGCATCCCCGGGGTGGTACTCCGGGTGAACAAGCAGCCGGCACTCCCCGACCACCACCTCGCGGCCGGTACGCGCAACCAAAGCGGTCTTCTCTCGTTCACCGGGAGGGAAAACGCACCTTCCCCTTCCGGGCCGGCCGTCCCCGCGGCCGGCCCGGCACCGACCGCCCAGGACGGGACCAACACCCAACCCCCTGGTCATGGACCCCAGCGGACACCAGAACCCGAGCGTGTCTGAAAGATCGTGTAAGTCCGTGATGTGGAAGCCTGGCCCGGGGCTCGGCCTCGGGCCTGTGGGCCAGGCGGATCGGACGAGTCATGACGGACAAAGACGAAGCGGCCGCGTCCGTGGC
>NZ_JAPNLK010000334.1 GCF_026627505.1 Streptomyces sp. H27-H5
ATCGAGGGTCTGGAGGCCGAGCACGGTCGTCTGACTGATGTGCTGCCGCTCTCGCCGCTCCAGCAGGGTCTGTTCTTCCACGCCGTCTACGACACCCAGGGCGAGGACGTCTACACCGTCCAACTCGCCCTCGACATCGAAGGTCCCCTCCGGCCCCGATCGCTGCACGCCGCCGCCGGGACCCTCCTGTCCCGCCACGGCGCCCTGCGCGCCGCGTTCCACCACGAGGGCCTCGACGCACCCGTCCAGGTCATCCCCGAGAGCGTCGACCTGCCCTGGACCGACATCGACCTCACCACGCTCCCCGAGGCCGAACGCGAGAGCGCCGTCCAGGCCTGGATGACCGAGGACCGGGCCGTGCGCTTCGATCCCGCACGGGCTCCCCTGATGCGGTTCGCCCTGCTCAAGACGGGTGCGGAGCAGCACCGACTGGTCATGACGAACCACCACATCCTGCTCGACGGCTGGTCCATGCCCGTCCTGGTCAAGGAACTCCTGACGCTCTACGGCCGCTCCGGCGACGGCTCCGCCCTGCCCCGCGTCACTCCCCACCGCGACTACCTGACGTGGATCGCCGGCCAGGACCGCGGTGTCGCCGAGGACGCCTGGCGGCGGGTGCTCGACGGCCTCGACGAGCCCACCCTGGTTGCCCCCGCGGGCCGTGACGGCACCCCCGCCACCCCCGACCGTGTCACCGTCGACGTCCCGGCCGCCCTCACCGCACAGCTCACCGACCTTTCCCGCTCGGCCGGCGTCACCCTCAACACCCTCTTCCAGGCCGCGTGGGCGATCGTCGTGGGCCGGCTCACCGGCCGTGAGGACGTGGTCTTCGGAGGCACCGTCTCCGGCCGCCCGCCCCAGGTCCCCGGCATCGAGTCGATGGTCGGCCTGTTCATCAACA
>NZ_JAPNLK010000335.1 GCF_026627505.1 Streptomyces sp. H27-H5
CCGCCTGTCTTTCGGGCGTGTACCCGCCCCCCTGCGCATACCTCATCCCCACGGCATACCGCAGGGATCAAGGACCGTCATCACCCACGGCAACTACGAGTTCAACCTGAGTACGGGTCCGCCCTGCCCGACGGCCATCAGCCGGCGATGGGCCTGCCCTCGACCGAACTGGAAATCCGGTCCTGGGGCGACCGCGGGCAGTTCCCACGTTCACCACGGAATCGATCGACGGGTGAGGTGCCCAGCTCTACCCCGGCAGCATCGCCACGCTTACGCCGCAGGCTTTCGGCGTGGCCTCCCCACCGATAAGTGGAATCGGCTTCGGAGTCGACCACCGGCCAGCGGTGGTCGTGCACTGCGTCCGGCCCATATCCGCCAGGTTGGAGCCGGTGTCGTAATTACGGGGCGTCAAGCACTGATTCCTCGCGTGCACCTTCCCGTCTCGCTAGCCGGACCCGGACTGTCTGGCAGTGCCAATCCGTCCCGACGTTGTCGGGGCTGCTTACCGCTCGACTCGGCATCCCCCGAGTCGAACTGCCCCCAGCTTCAGCCAGATTGCTGCGACAACCCGGCGGTGAAGGTCTCTCACCTCACTCGATTCCATGGCGCCTCGTGGCGCACCCACGAGGTACGACAAACTCGCCGTCCGCTACGAAGCCACCGTGCTGATCGCGGCCATCAACGAATGGCTCTGACCAGCACTTTCGCAACAGGCCCTAAATCAGCGACAGAGCCCGGAAAGTGATCCAGAACCAATTCTGCGGGAGCATTGACCTCGATCCTTCAGTGATGAGGTCGTGTTCGTGGGGTGGTCGGTTCACCCCGGTTTGTTCTCGTGGTGAGGTTCCGGGGTCGTCGCGTGTCGCTGCGGGGTGCGCCGGGTTCCACGGGTCCGG
>NZ_JAPNLK010000336.1 GCF_026627505.1 Streptomyces sp. H27-H5
ATCTGGGACCAGATCACCGGGACTCTCGGCCTGTCCGCAGCAGCCTGAACCACCGTCACCACCACGGCCAGATACGCCCCGAACCAGAACACACCCACCAGGACTCACCCAACCTGACAACGCCGCCTGCTGTCCGGTGGCCCTGCCGTGCCGGGCGGTGAAGGTCGCCCGCTCTTCTTACTACGCCTGGTGCGAGGGTGAAGCCGCCCGCCAGGCCCGCCGGGCGGCCGACGACGCGCTCGCGCACGAGATCACCGTTCTCCACATCGCGTCCCGCAAGACCTACGGGGTGCCGCGGATCCACGCCGAGCTGCGGCGCCTGGGCAGGCCTGTGAACCGCAAGCGCGTCGCCCGGATCATGCGGGAGGCCGGCATCCAGGGCGTCACCCGCCGCAAGCGGCGTTCACTGACCCGCGCGGACAAGGGGCCTTGACCCCAGATGTTGAACACGTCTATGCGGCTTGGGTCAGGGTAGTTGCTGCTGGTTGGAGGTCGTTCTCGTAGGTGATCGGGGCCCGGTGGCCGAGGCGGGAGTGCCGGCGGCGGGTGTTGTATCGGGTCAGTCAGCGGAAGGCGTCGAGCCTGGCCTCAGAGCCTGGTGATCAGGGGCTCTGGTGTTCGGGTGGGGATTTCCGGGGCTCGTGAGGTATGAGCCTCGATCCACCGCGTGGCGGTTGGGCTGTGGACGGAGAAATGAAGAGAGGTGCCCGCTGACCTGGGATGATGGGAGTTCTTACGCTTCCATCAGACCCGAGTGAGAGGGCACCTCGTAAGTGAAATCCTCCCACAGCTCGGCGGCGGTGTTCGCGGCGTTCGACGAGCCGAATCTGATCGCGCATGCCGGACTTGTCCCGATCGTCCGGCTTGCCGAGCGGTGCTGTCTGCCGG
>NZ_JAPNLK010000337.1 GCF_026627505.1 Streptomyces sp. H27-H5
GCCAAGATGGACGACTACATGATCAAACGGAACGAGACCGCCCGCCCCTTCAAGTGGACCTACGCCGCCAGCCCCCTCCAGGAAGCCTGAACCCCCCTCCACGAACTTTCGCGGAGCAGCACTAGCCAGACTTTGTTTAGTGGATGGATGGATGGATGGGTGGGTGGATGAGGGAGGGGTTGTGGTGCTGCTTCGGGTGGGCGACGGGGGCGAGGGATGGGCTGGTCTTCGTGGGGTTGCGTGGGAGGGAGCGTCAGGAAGTGGATGGGCTGGGCTGGTGGTGGCAATGAGGGTTCGGTCTGGTGTGTTGGTGGGGTGGGGGTGGGTCTGGGGGGTGCGGTTGGGGTGTTGGGAGGTATGGCGGTGGGGATGGTTGGCGTGGTCGTGGCTTCAGCGGGTTCGGAGTTCCTGTGGTGGCTCTCTGTGGGGCTGTCTGCGGTCCGGGGTCCTGCGTCCCGGCTCTGGGTCTTGGGGGCGCCGTGGTGGCCTCTGTGGGCTTCCTGGGGGGGCTCTCCGGGTGGGGGCCGTGCTTCGGGTCGTCAGGAGCGGTTGGGGTCGGGGTTCTTGGGTGACGCGGGGTTCTCTGCGCTCGCGCCGCTGAGGCGCAGGGGTTGCCTCGCCTGGGAGTCGACTGGTGGATTTCCCGGGGGTGGGCGGTTTCTTGGGATTCTGCACAGTGCATCAATTCGGTGGGAGTTCTCGGTGGTTGTATTTCGGGTGTGCGTTTTCCGCATTCGGTCTCGGTGGTTTTGAACCTCGATCCACCGCGTGAATCCTGATCTTGGTTTTCGGGTGTCTTTCGCGGGTGCGGGGCAGGCCGGTTTTCCGGATGGCCGTTCCGGTGGCGGGTTCTCCGAGGTTCCTTGTGGTCGCGAGC
>NZ_JAPNLK010000338.1 GCF_026627505.1 Streptomyces sp. H27-H5
GAGCGGTGGGCAGTGGCGATCATGACAGTCGGTTCCGAGGCCGGCGTGACCATTCGGTCCTACGCTCCGGGGGACCTGTCGCGGGTGCTGGCTTTGATCGCCGGGGATCGGCTGCCGGGCCGGCCCGTTGTGACGGCCTCGATGCTCACCCACGCCGTCACCGGGCCCGGCGCGGGCCCCGGTGATCCGGGGGCCGGAGTGCCGGCGGTGCCGGGCACGGTCCTCGCTGTCTCCGCCGGTGGTGAGGTGTTGGGGGCCGCGGCCTGGGCGGTGCGTCGAGACGATGGTGACGGGCTGCTGTTGTGGTCGCACTGCGTGGACGATGATCAGGAGATCGCGGGGCTGTTGGTTAGGCATGTGCTGGAGCGGTTGGGGCGGCGTACGGTGCGCGCGTTCGCGTGTGCCACCGCGCCCGGGTTCGCGGGCCTGCCGGTGCGGAGCCGCCGCGGCACGGCGGTGGCGTTGGAGACGGCCGGGTTCTCCCGGCAGGAGGGGTGGACGTATCTCCACCACCGCCTGGATCCCCACAGTCCCCGGCCGTACGGGTTGGGGGACGTCATCGAGTGTGCCGATCCCCGGTACGGCTGGTATGTGCGTCTGTGGGAGCGGGACGGAAGCCTGGTCGGGAAGGCGACCGTCACCCGGCCCGTCGAGGGGGCCTCGGTCCTGGAGTGGATCGCGCTCATGCCCCGGCGGGGCGGATTCGGACACGGGGTCCTCGAGCGGTGCCTGGCCCCTCTCGTCGGCCACGGGGTCCGCGAGGTCGTCACGCTCCTCGACACCGCGGAACCCGGCGACAGCGCCGTCCGGGACCTGCATGACCGGGCCGGGTTCCGGGAGAT
>NZ_JAPNLK010000339.1 GCF_026627505.1 Streptomyces sp. H27-H5
GCCATCTGGACCGCTTCTTCACGGAACTCCGGCGAGTACGAACGCGAACGTGTCACTTGCTTCTTCCCTCGATCCCTTACAGGACAACCCTATTGGGTCCCTGTCCGGGAACTTCGGGGCCCCTCAGCCTCAGCAACAACCGCAGCCGGAAGGTCATCCGTTCGACCCTTGCCAACTATGCCGCCACTGTGCTTTAATAGAGGTGTCGGGAAGGGGGAGGGCAAACCCCCGAACCGGCGCTCATTCCCCTTCACATCAAGGAGCGTTCATGCGCGACCCCAACCCCTCCGAGGCCGTCTCGTTCGGGCCCGTCATCCACACGTACAGCCGAGCAAAGGCCATCGCGGACGGCATGCTCGTGCCGGTCCCCGAGAGCCTCGCGAAGGAAGCCGGCTTCCGCTTTCCGGTCGCCCTCACGTCCGCCGCATGGGCTGACTGCGTCAAGTGGACCGACGCCGACAGCGAAGCCCAGCGCACCCCGCAGGACGAGACCGGCCGGCTGTGGGACGTGCTTTACATGACCGTCCATGCCATCAAGAAGGCCACCGGAGCACCCCGCGAGGTTGAGGTTCTCCTCTACCGCGTTCCGCGTGATGGCAGCACCAGCCACGCCAAGCCGGCACGGCTCAAGTCCGTGATCGGCCCCGGCGACGACCGCTCACCGGTGATCACCATCATGCGCCCCGACGAGAGCTACTCAGGTTGAACTCGTAGTTGCCGTGGGTGATGACGGTCCTTGATCCCTGCGGTATGCCGTGGGGATGAGGTATGCGCAGGGGGGCGGGTACACGCCCGAAAGACAGGCGGCGCGTGAGCGGT
>NZ_JAPNLK010000033.1 GCF_026627505.1 Streptomyces sp. H27-H5
CACCCCCGAGGACGCACTCGACACCGCCTGCCACCTCCACCTCACCGGTCTCGACACCTGACACGGGCAAGCGCACGCCAAGCCCGACGTCAACCCCCGAAGGATTTACGACGCAGACCACTTAGGGTCGGGCCGCACACCGAGAGGATCACCGTGCCCGTCCTGTCACGCATCGAGCTGTACCACGTCGCGGTACCGCTGCCGACGCCGTTCCGTCCCGCCTGGGTCCCCGGCCTTCCCCAGACCCACAACCGGTTCGACCTGCTGCGTCTCGTGACGGACGACGGTGTGGAGGGCTGGTCGGCCGGGCCGGCGATGGGGCGCGAACGCCGCGGGCTCGGCGATCTGCTGGGGCCGTACCTGCTGGGCCTGGACCCCACCGACATCGAGGAGGTGGCCCGGCGCGTCGACGAGGGGTTCGAGAGCGTCAAGCTCCGCGTGCACGCCGATTCCGCGGAGGAGGACGTCGCGCAGGTCGAGGCCGTGACGAAGGCCTTCGGCGACCGGATCCGGATCGGGGTCGACGCCAACCAGGGGTGGCGGGTGACGGTGGTGGCCGACGCTCCCCTGTGGGACCGGGCACGTGCCCGGCGGTTCGCCGACGCCTGCGCCGCCCTGTCCCTGCCGACCGGCCCCGGTCTGGGCTTCACGGCAGGACGACGCGCTGCTCCTTGCCGTACTCGTCGACGTACTTGTAGTGGAAATCGCCCACGGCGGCCGAGGCCGAACCCGGCATCGTCAGGATCAGGGCGAGGGAGGCGAGGGCTGCGGCGGCGGTGTGACGGAGCTTCATAGGCGGATCGGTACCTTCCGTGGGGGATTCGGTAACCGACCCTAGGAGCGGCCCGCCAGGCGAATCGATCCGCCGGATTCCCTCGGCGTGGCGTACGGGGCATCCGGGCGGGAGGTCGACACGGCCGCGGCGCCGATCAGGAACGGCCGTCCGCCGGGGCCGCGATGGCGTGGTAGGTGCGTCCGCCCGCCTCGTAGGTGCCGAGCGGGGTCATCCCGAAGCCGTCGACGTGCACCCGCCACGACGGTTCGTTGCCCTCCTCGATGAAGGCGACGACGGCCTCGGCGCGTCCGGAGGCCTCGGCGACGGCGTTCGCGAACAGTCCCCGCGCCACCCCGCGCCCGCGGAACGCCGCATCGACCACGACGGGCCCGTAGAGCAACCAGCGCACGCCGCTCAGGGGGCGTCCGCGCCACTCCAGTACGTCCTGGGCGGCGAGCAGACCGAGGACGGGAGGCGGCGGGTCGGGCAGGTCCGTCGCCACGGAGAGCGCGAGGAGACCGGCGAGCCGGCCCTCCTCGTCGGCGACCAGCAACTCCCCGTTCCCGGCCATGGCACGCAGCGCCGCCTCGTCGAAGGCCCCCTGTACGAACCCCTGGGCGCGGCGTTGCTCTGCCGTCAGGGCGTCGTGGTGGTTGGCGGAGAAGAGCGCGGCCATGGCGGGAGCGTCGGCCTCGGTGGCGTATCGGTAACGCATGGGGCCGATGCTGCCACGGACTCCTCGACCGATCGGGGACGTCGGGCCCGGGGCCCGTCACCTGGCAGGGGGATCGGATCGGGCCTCGGGATCGCCGGGCGGCTCAGCGTCCGGGGTCGGGGTTCCGGTCGCGACCGGAACCCTGGCCGGCATCGCGGGGGTCGGGGTCGGCCGGCGACTGCGCCGCGGCCTTTCGGTACTCCGCGTTGAGGCGCTGGGCCTCTTCGAGCTGGTCTTCGAGGATGACGATCCGGCAGGCGGCGTCGATGGCCATTCCGCCGTCCACCAGTTCTCGGGCACGGGCGGCGATCCGCAGCTGGTAGCGGGAGTACCGGCGGTGACCGCCCTCCGAACGCAGCGGGGTGATCAGGCGGGCCTCGCCGATCGCGCGGAGGAAGCCGGCCGTGGTTCCGAGCATCTCGGCGGCCCTGCCCATGGTGTAGGCGGGGTAGTCGTCGTCGTCGAGACGATCGAGCGGGTTCTCTGCTGTCACTTCCACCTCATCGGACGGGAACGCGTCAAGGCCCCGACGCCATGTGGCACCGGGGCCCCGAGAGAATTCAACACCGTTCGCCGGAAGCCACCGCTCCCGGCTCACTGTGTCCGCCGAACACGACGGTGGGGCCCGCTCCTCGTCGAGGAGCGGGCCCCACCGTCGTGCATGGACGAGCGTGGCTACCAGCGGTACCAGCGGCCACTCCCACCCTTCGGGCGGGCCACGAAGCCCACCAGCCACAGCACCAGTACCGCGATGGCGACCCACCAGAGGATCTTCACCGCGAAACCGGCACCGAAGAGAATCAGAGCGAGCAGAAGAACGAGAAGCAGGGGAACCATGGTTATCAACCTCCGAAACGCCGACTGCCCGCACCCCGCCCGACCATGCACACAAAACTTATTTGTTTTTTATCGCCCCAGGCGGGAAGTCGATGTCCCCCCCTGTCCACCCCGCTCGCCCGACATCCGTTCAGACTCACCCCGTTTGAGCACCCGAGAACCGGTCACACGAACCGAGGCAAGAGACTTTCTCAATGTTGGGGAGTGATGGTTGTGTCGGCTGAAGAGAAGACCCAGGCCAAGACCGAGCAGGCCAAGGGCAAGGTCAAGGAAGCCGCGGGCCGCACGGTCGGCAACGAGCGTCTCACCGCCGAAGGCCGGGCGGACCAGGCCAAGGGCGATGCCCGAGAGGCCAAGGAGAAGGTCAAGGACACCTTCAAGCACTGACCTCCTCGGAATCCGGGAACGCCCGGATCCGAAAACGGCCTGTGGGCGGCCCCGACCGAGTCGGGGCCGCCCACAGGCCGTTTTCCCTCACGTGCGCGCGCGAACGCGAAAAGCCGGGGCCCGCACCCGAAGGTGCGGGCCCCGGCCCACGCGTGATCGCGAACGTCAGGCCGTGACGATGTTCTCGGCCGTCGGGCCCTTCTGGCCCTGCGCGATGTCGAAGCTGACCTTCTGGCCTTCCTGGAGCTCACGGAAGCCCTGGGAGGCGATGTTCGAGTAGTGGGCGAACACGTCCGGTCCGCCACCCTCCTGCTCGATGAAGCCGAAGCCCTTTTCCGCGTTGAACCACTTCACGGTGCCATTAGCCATGTCAATCTCCTTCGGGGCACAGCCCAGAAATCCACACCCTGCGGATTTCGAGTCGCCGCATGATCTTCCCGTCCGGAAAATGCCGGAAACACAAAAGCACCCTCACCGGTCTGAACGACCGATGAGCACCCTCGAAGTTTGGGAACCACAACTGCAACTGAAATCACAGTAGCACGCCCTGACTACGACAAAATCGGCCGCGAATCCCGACCCTCCAGGGAGGCGAGAAAGACTCCCCGCAGCTATCCGCTCTTTCTGTCCTGGCCGACACAGAAATACGACATCGAGGCCGACGTCGGGGGGCGCACGCCGGACGCGTCGGACACGGCGCGGATCCCCGCCCCACCTGCCGGTCAGGACGGCCGACCGCCCCTACGGTGTGGACCATGGCCCACGACGAGACCCCTGCGGCCGGGTCCCCCGCTCACGGTCCCGCACCCGACAAGGCCCTCGACGACGAACCGTTGCTCGCCGCCGCGCGGCTCAAGGAGCGCCTGTACGCGACGATCACCATGATCTCGGTGGTGGTCGGGCTCGCCGGCTTCGGCCACACCGACACGGCCGAAGCGGCGGCCACGATCCTCACGACCGCCGTCGGCCTGTGGCTGGCCGCCCTGGTCGCTGACCAACAGGCCCACCGCGTCGTCCACGGCCGCTTCGCCACCGGCCGCGAGCTGCGCCACATGTTGTCCGTCAGCAGCCCCCTGTTGCTGTCCGCGGCGGGCCCCCTCACCCTCCTCGCCGTGGCGGCGCTCACCGCCGTCACCGTGGAGTCCGCGCTGCTGATCGCGGCCGCGGTGAACGTCGCCGGCCTGTTCACCTGGGGGTGTTACGGGGGCATCCGCATGGGGGCCGGTACGGTCCTCGCCGTACTGGCCGGGGTCCTGGACGCGATCATCGGAACGGCGGTCGCCCTGGTCAAGGTCGCCGCCGGCCACTGAACACCCTCGCCCCGGGGCCTACCGGCCACCCGACGGTCGTGACCCGGCCTACGGGCGCGGGGCGATCACCGTTCCCGCCTCCCGCACCGTGATGGCCTGGGCCGGGCAGATGTCCGCCGCGTCCAGCACCCGCGCGTCCTCGTCCGTCTCCGGCCGGCGCACCGAGGCGTGCTCGTCCTCCAGGGCGAACACCTCGGGGGCGACGGCGGCGCACATCCCCGAGCCCATGCACAGCTGTCGGTCCGCGCGTACGGTCCACTTCCCGGGCATGGCGCTCACCACCCGACCGGCATCACACGCGGGCCCCTGACCAGCATCTGCGACTTCCACGTCACATCACCCGCGAGGCGCAGACCGGGGAATCGGGTGACGAGCGCGGCCAGTGCCTCCTGGAGTTCGAGGCGGGCCAGCGGGGCGCCCAGGCAGTGGTGGACTCCGTGGCCGAAGCCGAGGTGGGGGACGCCGTCGCGGGTGATGTCCAGGACGCCCGGGGCGCTGAACCGCAGCGCGTCGCGGTTGGCGGCGCCGGTGGCGACCAGCACCGGGGTGCCGGCCCGCACCAGGGTGCCGCCGACCTCCACGTCCTCGGTGGCGTAGCGCGGCTGACTGGCGCCGCTGCCCAGCGGGACGAAGCGCAGCAGTTCCTCGACGGCGTTGGCGACGAGTTCGGGGCGCGAACGCAGCAGGGCGAGTTGTTCCGGGTGCTCCAGCAGGGTGAGGGTGAAGTTGGGGATCTGCGAGGCGGTGGTCTCGTGGCCCGCGACCAGGATGCCCACGCACAGGTCGACCAGTTCCAGCTCGGAGAGCCGGTCGGATCCGTCCCGGGCCTCGATGAGGGCCGTCATCAGGTCGTCCCGCGGCCGGGCACGGTGGTGGTGGATCAGGGTGCGCATGTAGTCGCGCAGTTCCTCGCGGTTGACCTCGAACTCGGCGGCGCTGAGGGAGCTGGTCGACAGCGCGGCGTCGCTCCAGACCCGGAAGCGGGGTCGGTCCTCCTCGGGGACCCCGAGCATCCGGCAGATCACGGCGACGGGCAGGGGGAGCGCGAACCGGTCCACGAGGTCGGCGGGAGGGCCGGCCGCCTCCAGGTCGTCGAGGAGTTCCGCGGCGAGTTCGCGTACCCGGGGCCGGAGCTTCTCCACCTGGTGCACGGTGAACGCGCGGGCCACCAGGGAGCGCAGTCGGGTGTGGTCGGGCGGGTCCATGGCGAGGATGCCGCTGTCGGATCGCCCCTCGGACTGGCGGGGTTCGTCGTGGCGGGCGCCCTCGGCGCGGCTGAAGCGCCGGTCTCCGAGGACGAGCCGGGCATCGGCGTAGCGGGTGACCAACCAGGCGCTCTCGCCGTAGGGCAGTTGGACGCGTAAGAGTCCGGGACGCTCCCGGACCTGCTCGTAGGCGTCGGCGAGTCGGAGCCCCTCGGCGGAGTTGAAGGGGTAGGCCAGGGGTGCGGTGGTGTCGGTGTCCGGTGCGGGCATCGCGGCCTCCAGATGTAAGCGACTGCTTACAAACGTAGGACGGTCCCTCCGGACGGTCAACGGGGCCTCGGCGTCGTTATCCTGACAGGCCGCCCGCGGACGGCCGGCGCGCGCGGGAACACGCCGGCGCACGACGGGGAGCGACGAAGAGACGGCGGAGCGAGGACAGCGACGATGGACGAAGCCACGAGCGCGCGAGCGGGCGGGCGCCGCCGCGACGCCTCGGCCACCCGCCGCCGGATACTCGACGCGGCGCGCGACCTGTTCGCCGAGCGGGGGTACGAGCGGGCCACCGTCCGCGACATCGCGGAGGTGGCCGGCTCGAACCAGGCGTTGCTGTTCCGCTACTTCGGTTCCAAACAGGGGCTGCTCGCCGAGGTGCTCGCCCGGGGCGGCCTGGAGCAGGTACGGGCCACCCCGCCGGAGGAGCTGTTCGAGACCGCGCTGCGCTCCATGCTCACGAGCAGCGCCGCCGGCACGGGCGACCGTTCCCTGGAGGTGTACCTGCGGTCGGTGGGCCGCGGTGAGGACGCGGCCGGGACCCTGCGTGAGCTGGGCGCGGAGTACCAGCGGGCGCTGGCATCGCTGTCCGGCGCGCCGGACGGTGCCCTGCGCGCCGATCTGGCGATGGCCTGGTTGCTCGGCATCGGCCTGATGCGGACGGTCGTGGCCCGCGAGCCGCTGGCCGGCGCCGACCCGGACGAGGTGTGCGCCCTCGTCCTCACCACGCTGCGGCACCTGTGGGCGGCTCCCCCGGATCCCCCGGGCGACACGTAGCGTCCGTCAGGGAGCGGGGACCGCGACGGCGGGTTCCTCGTGCTGTTCGATCTCCGGGCGCCCCTTCTTCGGGAGCAGGAACGTGACGGCCAGGAACGCCACCAACAGGCAGGCCTGGGCGACGAGTGCGTGCCGGAACCCCGTGGTGAAGTCACCGGTCCCCGCCCTGTCGAAGAAGAGCGATCCGAAGACGGCCACTCCGATGGAGCCGCCGATGGACTGAACGGCCGACAGGACGCCGGACGCGGAGCCGATCTCGTCGTCGTCCACCGCGGCCAGGATGAAGCTGAACAGGGCCGCGATCACCATGCCGGAGCCGATGCCCGCGACCGCCACGCCCGGGGCGATGTCCCCGAGCGAGAAGGCCGTCCCCACCCTCCCCAGCTCGTACCAGAGCAGCGCCGCTCCCCCGAGCTGTACGAGCGGGCCGACCTGGAGGACGGCCCGATCGCCCGGCTTCCTCGGGACCACCTTGGCGGCGACGACGAGCGCGGCGATGCCGATGGGGAGGTTGACCAGGAACACCAGCCGCCGGCCGAGGCCGAAGAGGTCGGCCGAGATGAGTGCGCCGCCGAGGACCGGGCCGATGATGCCGCCCAGTCCCACGACGAGCCCGAAGATGCCGAAGACCCTGGCGAGTTCGGCGCCCGAGAAGTTCTCCCGCAGGAGTCCGAGCCCATGGGGCAGGAGCATGGCGCGCTCCGCGAGCAACTGCGGAACATGACCTTGCGCCAGCAGCGTTTCGAGAGGTACCTGGGGCGTGAGCTGCACACGGACTCGGCGGGGCTGACGGTCATGGGCCACCTCGTCAGCGTCGGCCCGACCTCCCCCACCGACCTCGCCCGGGCGCTGGGCACCTCCACCGCGGCAATGACGCTGGTCATCGACCGGCTCGTGGCGGCCGACCACGCCACCCGCCGACCCCATCCCACGGACCGTCGCAAGGTGATCGTCACCCCCGCCGACGACTGGGAGGCCCGCTCCTACGCGTACGTCTCCCCCCTCATCCAGGGAGTCACCGCCGCCGCCTCGAACCTCACACCCGAGGAGCAGGTCACCGTGGCCGCCTTCCTGGAGCGGATCATCGGCGCCTACGACCACGCGACGCACCCCTGACACCTACCGCCACCGGGGCGGCGACGCGGTGGTCGGTGTGGCTACCAGGGCAGCTCGCGCACCTGCTGGACGCACAGGACCACGAACAGCAGCCCGGCGCCCGCGAGCATCGCGTTGCTCAGCGCGCCGTTGCGCCAATCGGCGGGCGTACGGCTGGAGTTGAGCAACCACAGCAGGGTGAGGGCCAGGAACGGCATGAAGAACGCGCCGATCACCCCGTAGACGATGACGAGCCCGAAGGGCTGGTCCAGGAACAGCAGGCTGATGGGCGGGAAGGTGAGCCAGAGCAGGTACGCCCGGAAGGGCAGGGACTTCTCGCGGTCCGTTCCGGCCGGGACGAGGGAGGGCCGGTACTTGCTCGTGAAGTCGGCGAACATCAGGCTGACTCCGTGCCACACCCCGATCAGCGAGGTGAACGAGGTGGCGAAGAATCCCACCAGGAAGAGCTTGGCGGTGGCGCTCCCGTAGCGCTGCTCCAGGATGCCGCTGAGGTCCAGCAGTCCCTTGTCCCCCTTGGTGAGCGCGGCGCCGGAGGAGTACAGGAGCTCCGCGCCCACGAAGAGCATTGCCACGACGAAGATGCCGGTGGTGCCGTAGGCGACGCGATTGTCGAGCCGCATCACCTTCATCCAGCCCGTGTCGGTCCACCCCTTGGCGTTGACCCAGTAGCCGTACGCGGCGAGCGTGATGGTGCCGCCGACGCCACCGATCAGGCCGAGCGTGTAGATCAGCGAACCGTCCGGGAGGACGGGCACGAGGCCGGCGAGGGCCTCGTCGAGGTGGGGGGTGACCCGGATCGCGAGGTAGACCGTGACGAGGAACATCACGCCGACCAGGACGGTCATGACCTTCTCGAAGACGGCGTAGCGGTTGAACCAGACGAAGACCAGTCCGACCAGGCCGCACAGCAGGGCCCAGCCCTTCAGGTCCATGACGTCGGGGAACAGCGCGGCCAGCGGAAGGGCGCTGGAGGACATCGCGGCGGCGCCGTAGACGAACCCCCAGACGACCACGTAGCCGACGAAGTAGAAGGTGGTCCAGGGTCCGAGGCTGCGCCAGCCGTCGAAGAGGGTCCGGCCGGTGGCCAGGTGCCAGCGGCCCACCGCCTCGGCGAGGGAGACCTTGACCAGGCAGCCGATGACGGCCGCCCACAGCAGGGTGTAGCCGAACTTGCCGCCCGCGATGAGTGTCGCGACGAGGTCACCGGCGCCGACGCCCGTCGCCGCGACGACGATGCCGGGGCCGATGTGGCGCCAACTCGCCTTGCGTGGCGAACGGTTCTCGCCCCGCCGGGCGTCGATGCGCGTGCTGTCCGCCATGGGACCCAGCCTTCCGTCGGCCTTCTGTGGCAACCCGTGCCACCAAAGCCGCTCACCGGCGGTCGCGCAAGAGGGCAGGAGGGTGATCGCGGCGCACGAGTGCGGGGAACACCACGCCGATCGGCGAGGTGTTCCCCGTGAGGTCACACGTGCGGGCGGGCCCGCCGAGGGGTCAGCGCACCGGGACGACGTCCCGCGCGGCGATGAACTCGGGGCGGCGGACGGGAGCCGCGAAGGGCTCCTCCGGCGCGTTCTCCACACTGTTGAACACGAAGAAGACGTTGCTGCGCGGGTAGGGGGTGATGTTGTCCCCGGAGCCGTGCATCGCGTTGCAGTCGAACCAGGTGGCCGAGCCGGCCTGGCCGGTGAAGAGCCTGATGCCGCAGGCCTCCGAGAACTTCGTGAGCGCTTCCTGCGAGGGGATGCCCGCGTCCTGCATCTGCAGGGACCGCTTGTAGTTGTCCTTGGGCGTCTCGCCGGCGCAGCCCAGGAAGGTCCGGTGGGAGCCCGGCATGATCATGAGGCCGCCGTTGGTGGGGTAGTTCGGCGTCAGCGCGATCGACACCGAGACCGTCCGCATGCGCGGGAGTCCGTCCTCCGCGTGCCAGGTCTCGAAGTCGGAGTGCCAGTAGAAGCCGCGTGCGCCGAAGCCGGGCTTCACGTTGATCCGGGACTGGTGCACGTACACGTCCGACCCGAGGATCTGTCGGGCGACGCCCACCACCCGTGGATCGGCGGCGAGTCGCGCGAAGGCCGCGCTGATCCGGTGTACCTCGAACACCGAGCGGACCTCGTCCGAGGCCGGCTCGATGATGGACCGTTCATCCGCCCGTATCGCCGGGTCGGCGACGAGGCGGTCCAGTTCGGTCCGGTAGACATCGACTTCCTCGGGGGTGATGAGCTGGTCCACCGGGTGGAAGCCCTGCCGCTCGAAAGTCTCCAGCTCATGCCCCCACAGCGGCCCCGGGGTCCCGGACGCCGACCAGACGACGGGGTCCTGACGGCCGATCAGAACCTCCTCGGGGCCCCGGGTCGGATACGTGTCCACAGTGCGCGCGGTTGTGGTGATCATGATGTTGCCTGCCTCTCCTCTCGTCTTCTCGGGCTGCCTCAGGCGCTGTGCGGCTCGGTGAGCAGCGGGTAGACGCCGTTCTCGTCGTGGTCCTCGCGCCCGGTGACGGGCGGGTTGAAGACGCACAGACAGCGGAAGTCCCGTGCGACCCGCAGGGTGTGCCGTTCGTGGCCGTCCAGCAGGTACATGGTTCCGGGCGTGATGAGGTACTTCTCGCCCGTCTCCTCGTCGGTGAGTTCGGCCTCGCCCTCGGTGCACACGACGGCCTCGACGTGGTTCGCGTACCACATCGACGTCTCGGTGCCGGCGTAGAGCACGGTCTCGTGCAGGGAGAAGCCGACGCGCTCGCGCGCGAGCACGATGCGCTTGCTCTCCCAGGTCCCGGACGCGGCCTTCACGTGCCGGTCGGTCCCCTCGATGTCCTTGAAAGAACGGACGATCATTCTTCGTTCACCTCTCTTCACATGCGACGCGCGTGGTGGTCAGGCCGTCTCGCGGACGGAGCGCGTCAGGATTTCCAGACCCTCTTCGAGTTCGGCGGGGGTCAGCGTGAGCGGCGGCAGGAGCTTGACCACCTCGCTCTCGGGACCGGAGGTCTCGACGAGGAGGCCGTGTTCGTAGGCCTGCCGGCAGACGGCGGTCGCCCGGGTGCTGTCCTCGAACTCCAGGCCCCACACCATGCCCCTGCCCCGGTGGGTGGTTCCCGGACGCCCGTCCTCGGCGCAGATCTCACTCAGCGTCTGCTCGATGCGCGCGCCCTGGAGGAGGGTGCGGTCCCGCAGGCCGCCGTCGTGCCAGAACGTGTCCAGGGCGGCGGTGGCCGTGACGAAGGCGGGGTTGTTGCCGCGGAAGGTGCCGTTGTGTTCGCCGGGCTCCCAGATGTCCAGTTCCGGCTTGAACAGGCAGAGCGACATGGGCAGTCCGTAACCGCTGATGGACTTGGACAGCGTCACGATGTCCGGGGTGATGCCCGCTTCCTCGAAGGAGAAGAACTCGCCGGTGCGGCCGCAACCCATCTGGACGTCGTCGACGATGAGCAGCATGTCGCGGCGCCGGCACAGGTCCGCCAGCTGTCGCAGCCACTCGGGGCGGGCGACGTTCACGCCGCCCTCGCCCTGGATGGTCTCCACGATCACGGCGGCGGGGTGGTTCAGCCCGGACCCCTGGTCCTCCAGCAGCCGCTCGAACCAGATGAAGTCCGGCGTCTGGCCGCCCAGGTAGTTGTCGAAGGGCATGGGCGTGGTGTGGACCAGGGGGACACCGGCGCCGGCGCGCTTGAAGGCGTTGCCGGTCACGGCGAGCGAGCCGAGGGACATCCCGTGGAAGGCGTTGGTGAAGGAGACCACCGCTTCGCGTCCCTTGGCCTTCCGCGCGAGCTTCAGCGCGGCCTCGACGGCGTTGGTGCCCGTCGGGCCCGGGAACATGACCTTGTACGGGAGGCTGCGCGGGGCCAGGATCTTGGACTGGAAGGTCTCGAGGAAGGCCCGTTTGGCGGTGGTCGACATGTCCAGGGCGTGCGTGATGCCGTCCCGCTCGATGTAGTCCAGCAGGGCACGCTTCAGCACGGGGTTGTTGTGTCCGTAGTTGAGCGACCCGGCTCCGGCGAAGAAGTCGAGGTAGTCACGCCCCCGCTCGTCGTACAGTCGGCTGCCGCTCGCCTTCTCGAAGACGGTCGGCCAGGCACGGCAGTAGCTGCGGACCTCGGACTCGACGGTCTCGAAAACACTCAGAAGCGGCTCGGTGATGGTCAACGAAATCTCCTTGTGAATGTGCGACGTGCGGCGTGCGGGGGTGCGACGTGGCGCGGCGCGGCAACGGATCGGCGACGCGGCCGGCCACGTGGGGGTGTCGTGGAACGGTGGGAGGAACCGGGCCCGGGAAGGGTCAGAAGGCCAGCGGCCCGATGCGGTGCAGGACCTCGGGAGCGTGCGCGTCGACCTCGGGGAAGTCGCCGGGCGCGAAGAGCACCTCGCGGGTCAGCCGCGCGCCGTGGCGTGCGGCGTACGCGGCGAACAGTCGCTCCGAGGCGGCGTTGTCGGGCGTGATGGTCGTCTCGACACAGCGCAGGGGCCGCTTCGCGGCCTCGCGGACGGACAGGCCGTCGAGCAGCGCTCCGGCCACGCCCTGTCCCCGCCGGGACTCGTCGACGGCGACCTGCCACACGAACAGGGTGTCGGGGGCCTCGGGCCGGCGGTATCCGCTGACGAACCCGACGGCCCGTCCGCTCTCGTCACGGGCGACCACCGAGGAGCCGGCGAAGTCACGGCACCACAGGAGGTAGCTGTACGAGGAGTTCAGGTCCAAGGTCTTCGAGTCACGAGCGATACGCCAGAGGGAAGCTCCGTCTTCCACGTCCGGGCTGTCGAGGCGCAACTCCTGGGGAAGTTCCAGGTAGCCGCTTCGGCTGCGGTCCAGGTCTGCATGTGCAGTGGTCATGCCGACGCAAGTTACCCAGCACGAGAAAAAAATGCATGGGTCCACAAGCTTCCGGATGGAGGGTCGGCATGTTATTGGTGCGGGCGCGGAGAACCTCTCCGATACACCTCGTTGATGATCTTCATATCGTGCCGAATCACGACATGTCATCCCAGCGAAGCCGTTTATAACGAGGCTGTAACTTCTGCATTTCGCCTGCGAGTCGCCCTCGCGATCGTTACAATCCCGCAAACCTGCGACCGTTTCGGCCCCGGAGGGCTGGGCAAGACGGCCGACGGAGCTCGGTGCGGTCAGCCGAGCCAGACGACGTCGATGACGTAGAGGCGGCCCGCGGACCTGTTGACGAAGTACACGGCGGCGAGCTGTCCGATCGTCGCGGAGCGGACGTCCTCCCCCTCGGGGTCCCGGTTGTCGAAGGCCGGGAACGACCAGGGGTCGCGGGAGGCGATGTCGAGGACGTCACGGACGATCTCCACCGCGTACTCGGGAAGTCCCGCCAGCGCCTTCGCCGCGTGCGGGGACAGCCGGACCGGCCAACCGTTCACCGCCGGGGTCCGAAGAGGTCTTCCAGCGCGGTGCCGTCGCCGTCGTCCCTGTCCGAGGCCAGGAAGGCGTCGACGGCCGGGGCGGCGGTCAGGCGGACCTGCCAGGTGCGGACCACGTCGTGCAGCGGGGCGAGGCTGTAGCTGTGGCGGGCGTACTCCAGGGCCTGGGCCCAGTCACGTTCGAAGGCGGGCGCCCACCGCTCCGCGTTGCGGTCGGCTCGGATACGGCCGAGCAGTTCGGCCGCCGCCGTGGGGGCGGGTGCCGGTGGCAGGGCGGGCGCGTACTCGGGCCGTGCGCTCATGCGTCCTCCAGAGGGTTCCGGCCGACACGCTAGCGAAGATCCGCCCGCCGGTTCCGGTCCGCCGGACGCGGAGCGCCCGGCCCGGCTCTGACGTGGGTGAACGCACCTTGAACGCACACGCCGGCCGATTCGGGGTACGTTCGTGGGTACGGGGTGCGGCCTTGGCCATCAGGGTCGCGACGGGGGCCGCACCCCGACACTCGTGAAACCGCGCCGGGCACCCTCGACAACCGTGCCCGGGTTCGTGATCATCCGCCCGGCGGCGCTGACGGCCCCCGGGAGCCTCTCGTACGGATGGGCCCCTGAGCCCTTCCTGGTCCCCCGCGTACGCCCCGGGAGTCCCTCGCGCCCCGCGCGGCCCTCGGACGCGGTCAGCACAGGCGTCGCCGCGCCCCGCCGCCCGGAGGCAGGGGTGCGGGCGCGGGGTCGGCTCCCCGCAGGTGGAGGTCCCGGACCGTGGCGGCGATCTCGCGCTGGAGGTGGTCCCAGGAGACGAGCCGTTGCCAGAGGGGGTCAGGTTCGCCCGGTACGGTGGCGCCGCGCGCGGTCCACTCCCGGGCGAGTTCCTCGTACAGGGGCGCCCCGTCGGCGCCGGTACGGATCGCCTGCCGGGGAACGCGCGTGGCCAGGACACCGTCGTCCGCGCCGCGGTGCCGAGCCGTGCCGGTGATTGTGGAGTGCTTCGGAGCCATGCCCACCCAAACGATCCGCCACCCGCGCGGACACGACCCCGCCGGCCGCGGCGCGCCTCGGGCGGTCAGGACACCTCGGGTTCCGTCCGCGGCGTGTCACGGGCCAGGACCGCGTTGAACTGGGCGCCGGTGAGCAGCGCGAGGTTGGTGAACCAGAGCCAGATGAGGAACACCACGATCCCCGCGAGCGAACCGTAGAGCCGGCTGTAGGTGCCGAACTCGGTGTAGAGCGTGAAGAGCGCCGAGGCGGACAACCAGAGGACGGCCGCCAGAGCGCCGCCCGGAAGGCCGCGGCGGGTTCCCCGGGCGCGCGCCGGGCCGGTGCGGAAGAGGATCAGGATGAGCGAGATGGCGATGACGAGCAGGGTCGGCCAGCGCAGCACAGCCATGGTGTCCACGCCCTCGTAGCCCGCGGCGGCCGCGAGGCGGCGGGCGAAGGGGCCCGAGGCGACGAGACTGGCCGCGCCGGTCACCAGCAGGCCCAGCAGCAGGGCGGCGGTGAGGACGAGGACGTGGGCGGCGCGCAGGGGCGGTCGCGTGTCGGGGAGTCGGTACATCGCGTGCAGCGCGCGGCGGAAGACCGCGAGGTAACTGGACGCCGACCACAGGGCGCTGACGATCCCGCTCGCGAGCAGCAGCCACATGGAGGACGGGTCCGCGGTCAGGGAGTCGAGGACCTCGCGGAGCGTGGCCGCGGACTGGGGCGGGGCGTAGGAGGTGAGGTCGAGGATGAGGCGCTCGCGGGTGCCCGGGCCGGCCAGCCCCACCAGGGAGACCGAGACGAGCAGGGCGGGCACGAGGGCCAGCACCGCGTAGTAGGTGAGGGCCGCGGCGTAGTCGGCGACGTTGTCGTCCCACACGCGCACCGCGGTGTCGCGCAGGGCGGAGCGGGTGCGCACGGCGAGCGCGAGGGCGCCGTTCCCCTGGATCGCCGGGGTGGTGCGGGGAGCCGTGGGGGAAGTGTTCGATGCCACGGGGCGCTCATGCCCCTCGTGGCCGTTCCTACGCGCCCCCGGACCCCGCCGCGTGCCGGGCCCGAACTCAAGATCGACACGTCACGCGATGGGCGGATCCCGCGTCGGCGCTCCGTTCGCGTCGAGCGGGCGCACTAGCCTGCATCCTGTACAAAACCACCGATGCCGGGCAGTCGTGCACACGACGCGCACCCGGCACCGACAGCTGACCGAGGAACCCCGGTTGACAGGTCGCAGGACGACGGAACAACGCGCCGACCCCGCCTGGCCGCGTACCCGCTATTGGTTCGACACCATCGTGGCGCGCGGGTCCGCGCTGCTCATCGGCTGGCTCACCCTCATGTGTCTGGCCATCGTGGTCCCGGCCAGCATCGCGCTGGTCTGGGCCGACCAGGACGCGCCGACCACCTGGTCGGGGCAGCTCGTCGCCGTCTGGGTGAGCGTCGGCCAGACCCTGAAGATCGGGGGCGCCGTCGGCAGCCCCCTGTACGTCGTCATCTCGGTCCTGCTGGCCCTGGTGGCGCTGTTGTTCGTCTCCACCCTCGTCAGCCTGATCACCACCGGCCTCAACGACAAGGTGCTGGCCCTGCGACGCGGCCGGTCCACCGTCCTGGAGTCGGGGCACACCGTGCTGCTCGGCTGGTCGGACCAGGTCTTCCCGATCGTCTCGGAACTGACCGTCGCCAACTCCAATCAGCGCAGGGCCGTCATCGCCGTCCTGGGGCCGAGGGACAAGGCGGAGATGGAGGACGAGATCGACACCGCGCTCGGCCGCCTCGGTCACACCCGGCTGATCTGTCGCAGCGGCGTGACCACCGATCCTGCGGTCATCTCCCTGGTCAGCCCCGAGACCGCGCGCGCCGTCCTGGTCCTGACCCACGAGGGCGAGGACGGTGACGCCCACGTGGTGAAGACGCTGCTGGCGCTGGAGGCGGCGGTGCGCGGGCGGGGGCGCCCCTCCGTCGTCGCGGCGGTGCGCGACGGGCGCCACCAACGGGCAGCGGACCTGGCCGCGGGGGCCCACGGCCGGGTGCTGAACATCGAGGACATCACCGCCCGCCTCATCGCCCAGGCCTCGTGCCGGCCCGGGCTCTCCCTCGTCTACCAGGAGTTGCTGGACTTCGACGGCGACGAGATCTACATGGTCGACGAACCCGCCCTGGTCGGACGGACCTTCGGTGACCTGCTGCTCGCGTACGACACCTCCAGCGTCATCGGCATCCTGCGCGGTGCGGGCGGCGTGGAACTCAATCCGCCCGCCGACCGCGTGCTCGGCGCGGACGAACGGATCGTGCTGATCACCGAGGACGACGACACCGCGACCAGGGCGGAGCGGCCGCCCACCGTGGACGAGGAGGCGATCGTGGTGCCGCGCACGACGACGTGGCCCCCGGAGCGGTTCCTGCTGCTCGGGTGGAACCACCGTGCTCCGCTCGTCGTGGCCCAACTCGACCGGTGTGTCCCCGACGGTTCGACCCTCGTCGTGATGGCGGAGGGCGAGGGACCGCTGGAGGAGGCCGGGCGGTGCGCGCGGTTACCGGGGCGCCGCATGCGCGTGACCGTGCACAGCGGCGACATCACCGACCCGCGGAACCTCGACGAGCTGGACGTGCTCTCGTTCGACCGGGCCATCGTCCTCGGGTACGACGAGGTGTCCACCGCGCCCGGGAGTCTCTGCGGTGACGACAGGACCCTGGTGACCCTGCTGCACCTGCGTGCGCTGGAGGAGGCCTCCGGGCGTGAACTGGCCGTCGTGACCGAGATGACCGACGACCGCAACCGCCTTCTCGCGCCCGCGCGGGAAGGGGCCGACTTCATCGTCGGCGGGCGGCTCATCAGCCTGTTGATGACGCAGATCGCAGAGAACCCGTACCTGGCCGACGTCTTCGACGGCCTGTTCACGGTGGGCGGTGACACCCTTCATCTGAAGCCCGCGACGGGATACGTGCTGCCCGACCGGGAGGTCACCTTCGCGACGGTGGTGGAGTCCGGTCTCAGGCAGGGGCACTGTGTCATCGGGTTCCGGCTCCACGAGGTCGGCGCGCAGGGCCCCTCGTACGGCGTCCGGATCAACCCGGACAAGCGGGAGCGGATCCGGTTGGGTGCGGAGGATTCGGTGATCGTGTTGGCGCCGAAACCGGTGGCCGCGGGCGCGGGCGCCCTGTCGGGGCATCCGTTGCCCGAGGGCCGACGCGCCGGCCGGGCCGAGGTGGAGGGTGTGGCGTGACCGGGCGTGGTCGCCGAACGCACAGGAGGCGGCGGTCCGTCCGGACCGGCCGGCGGCGAGGGGGCCGGCCAACGCGCGAAGTGAGCTTCCCGCGCAGGGAATCAGCCCGTCAGGGCGCCCGCGTCCTGGTCCTGGGCCACCACGAGGAAGGCGTCCTGGTCCAGGTCCATCACGACGCGCACCGCCTCGCCGTGGGCGCGGCGACGCGCCGCGGATTCCTCGGCGGGCCAGCTTCCGCGCGGACCACCGGCGGGGAAAAACTCGAGAACCTTCGCACCTGTCACCCTCGACACCTCCGCCATGCGGCTCCGATTAAGGCTGTGTTCACCGCTTGCCCCCGCCGCCCGCCGACATGCGCGCCGGGGGCGCCCGGGCTTTCGCGGTCGGCGCTCTACTGTGTGCCCCATGGCAGCGAAGATCAGTCCGGCCCGTGGACACGACCGGCGGCGGCTCGGATACCTGAGCGCGGCGGCGGTGTTCGCCATCGGCATGGCCGGCACGACGCTCCCCACTCCCCTCTACGGGCTGTACCGGCAGGAACTCGGCTTCTCCGAGCTGATGGTGACGCTGGTCTTCGCCGCCTACGCCGTCGGGGTCATCGTCACGTTGCTCGTCGCCGGCAACTACTCCGACGAGGCGGGCCGCCGGCCCGTACTGCTGTACGCGTTGGGGCTGTCGGCGCTGAGCGCGGGCTGCTTCCTGCTGGAGGGCGGCCTCCCGCTGCTGTTCGCGGGCCGGGTGCTGTCCGGGTTCTCGGCGGGTCTGCTCAGCGGCGTGGGTACGGTCACCGTCCTGGAACTGGCGCCCCCCGAGCGCAAGAGGCGCGCGGGACTGGCCGCGACCGCGGCCAACATGGGCGGCCTGGGCTGCGGTCCGCTGCTGGCCGGGCTGTTGGCCGAGTACGCGCCACTGCCGCTGGTCCTGCCGTTCCTGGCCCATCTCGTCCTGCTGTCCTTCGCGTGCGCCATCGTGCTGCTGCTGCCCGAGACGGTCGAGCACCCCCGACGCCTGCCTCCCCTGAGGCCGCAGGGTCTGTCCGTTCCACCGGACATCCGCGGCGTCTTCGTGCCGTGCGCGCTCGCGGCGTTCGCCGGGTTCGCGCTGCTCGGACTGTTCACCTCGATCGCGCCGAGCTTCGTGTCCGAGACCCTGGGCGTGACCAACCACGCCACGGCCGGTCTGGTGGTCTTCACCGTGTTCCTCGGCTCGACGATCGGTCAGGTCCTGGTGGGGCGCATGCCCGTAGGGCGGGCGCTGCCGCTGGGCTGCCTCGTCCTGGTGGGCGGTCTCCTGCTGGTCGGCGCCTCGCTGTGGACCGAGTCGATGCCGCTGCTGGTGGCGGGAGCGGTGTGCGGGGGGCTGGGGCAGGGGATGGCCTTCCGCGCGGGGCTCACGGCCGTGAGTGACGCGGCGCCGCCCGCGCACCGGGGCGGCACGATCTCCTCGTTCTTCGTGGTGGCGTACACGGGCATCTCGCTCCCGGTGGTGGGCGTGGGCGCGTTGACGCTGTGGCTCGGACTGGTGGGTGCCGGGCTGACGTTCACCGTGTGCGCGACGGTACTGGCCGCCGCGACGGGCCTGTACCTCCTGCGCCACCCACCCACGGCGCCCTCGCCGTCCGCGTCCTGAACCCGGCGCGGGGCGGGCGCGCCGCGGCCCCGACCGCGCGGGCTTGACCGGCAGATCCGAAAGAGGCGACCTAGCCCGCCGCGATGCGGCCCGGGCGCCCGAAGCGGACCGGGACCCCGGGTGAGTACAGGACGCTGACCGGGTCACCGACCGGGGCGGGCAGACCGGCCGCGGCGATCAGGTCCTCCCGGCATTCGAGCAGTTCCGCACGGTGCAGGGGCCAGCGGGGGTGGGTGTTCGGCAGGTGCAGCGGACCGCCGGGGAAGTCGTTGTGCAGGCACCAGCGGGCGGTGAGGAAGTGTTCCAACTCCGTGGGCTCGTCGATGGGCTCCCCGACACGGACGGCGATCCGCGAGTGCGCGCCCCGCGGGCCGGGCCACCTGCGCACACCCGTGTACGTGAGGACGTCACCGGTACGGTCGAGGGACATCCGCGACCACTGGTAGGGCAGCCGGAACACGGTCCGGGCGACCGCCACCGACACCAGGCGCGAGGCGTCCAGGGAGCGGAAGACGACCCCTCGTCGTCCCCGGGCGTCCACCGAGTACAGGCGCACGTTCGTCTCCGGGAAGGACCCGAGGTACGGGACGCCGGGCAGCCCCAGCCAGCCGACGCGGTCCATCCGGAAGGCGATGAGGCCGACGTACGTGACGCCGTCGAGGGTGTCGGGGACGGTCCCGGGCGGCAGCAGCGGAGCCACGTCCGCCGGGTCTGCCGGCCAGTGCAGGAAGGCGAGGTCGAGCCAGGACTGCGTCAACAGCGCACGCGTCGAGGAGACGGGCGGCTCGCTGCGGATCGGTTCACGGGAGAACGACACGAGCCCAGTGTCCCAGCCCGTCACCGGGCCGGGAGTGGTCAGCGCTCCGGGTGCGGCGGGCGGAACGACGACAGCATGGCGATGAAGGAGGCGGACCCGGTGATCACCCCGGGGCGTCCGCTGCCGGCCGGGGCGGGTTCCACGCCCACGGCCTCGATGCCGCCCTCGTGGATCCACAGCACCTTCGGGCTGAGCCGCTGTTCCGGCGGGGCCTTCTCCCAGTTGTCGAGGGTGACCGTCGAATAGCCGACGAGCTGGGAGTGCAGATCGGGGCCGTCCACGGCCTGGAAGTACAGGAACCCCTCGTGCGGCACCATCGCGAGGATGCCCAGGGGGGCGGGACGGCCCAGGAGGTCGCCGGCCCGCAGCAGGTGGGTGCAGGTGAAGCCGGTCTCGCAGGTCACCGAGACCATGGGGTTGGCCGCGCCGCTGTCGTCCCGTGCGACGGGTTCGGCGGCGAGGTTCCGTTCGGCCAGCGCCCACACCTCGTCCCCGTCGACGTTCCAGGCACGGAACTGTGAGGCCGGCACGGGCGACGAGCGGTCGCCGTCCACCCGGACCACCAGGACCACGGCCAGGTCCTCGGTCAGCGGTCTGACCAGGGCGAAGTCCTCGGCGACGGTACGGGCGGGCACGACCCGCGGCAGCAGCAGCGGACGGACCTCCTCGTAGCCCGCCTCGTGCAGGGCCCTGCGGCGGTCGCCGAGTTCCAGCAGCCCGTTCAGGTGCCCCACGGCGGCTTCGCGCCACTGCGCCCGGGGCAGCGGCCGCACCAGGAGGGCCAGCTCCGCCAGGTCCAGCGGGATCCCGCTGCCGATGCCGAGTTGCAGGTGCTGCTCGGCGCCGAACCGCATCGGCTGGTCGGAGCCTTCGCCGTCGAGGAAGAGGCCGTTGAGGAGGGCCAGGAAGGACTGCCATTCGGCGGGCCCGAACCAGGGACACCACGGCGGGACGGGCAGCCCGGTGTCGGCGGGGACCGCGGCCTTCTTCGCTCTGCGGAACAAGGGCATGCGCGACAGGTTAAGGCCGTGCGAATCCCGCTGTGAGCGTGTAAACAAGGCTGATGGACGGCGAGTTCAGGCCGGCGGGTGCCGCAGGGGCGCGGCGGCGGACAGGTACCGGAAATGGCCGAAGGAATGAGGCCGGGTGCGGCCCGCGGTTCCTAGCCTGGGATGGTGCCCCCGGCTCCCGGGGGCGCCGTCCCGTCACCAGTGAAGAGCGGTTTCATGAGAATCAGCAGCTTGCCGGACACCCGCCGCACGGCCGGGATCGCCCTCACGGCGACGGCCCTCACCCTCGCCTCCCTGTGCTGCGCCACGGAGGCCTCCGCCACCACGCGGCCCTCGACACCGCAGGCCCGGACGGCGCCCGCCGCGGCGACGGTGCCGCTCTCGATCGCCCGGACCGCGGACGGCGGCGCACGCGACGTCGCGATCACGATCGACGACGGACCCGACCCGGTCTGGACGCCGCAGGTCCTGGACGTGCTGAAGGGGTACGGGGTCAAGGCCACGTTCTGCATGATCGGAACGAACGCCGAGAAGTACCCCGATCTCGTCCGGCAGGTGGTGGCGGACGGACACCGGTTGTGCGACCACTCCGTCAGCCACGACATGACCATGGACAGGAAGCCCGTCGCCTATCAGGAGCGGCAGATCCTCGACGCCGAGGACATGATCGAGAAGGCGGCCCCGGGGGCGACCGTCGACTACTACCGCGCACCGGGCGGCGCCTTCTCCCCGGCCGGCCGGCGGATCGCGGCGGAGCACGGGATGCGCCCGCTGGGCTGGAGCGTGGACCCGAAGGACTGGAGCCGGCCCGGCACGCCCGCGATCGTGGCCACGGTGGAGAACGGGCTGCCCGCGGAGCCGACCGTGCTGTTCCACGACGGGGGCGGCGACCGTGGCGAGACGGTGGAGGCCCTGCGCACGCTCCTGCCGTGGTTCACGGAGCACGGCTACGCGTTCACCTTCCCGGTCCGCACGGCCGGCTGAAACCCCCCGGCCGGGGGCACCTCGTCCACCCCGGCTACCAGGCGGTAACGTCGCCTCCGAGGATTGGAGTTCCATGACCCGCCTGCTCAGCGTTTCCGACAGCGTCATCGTCGAGGCCAGCCCGTCAACGGTGTACCGGCACGTGTGCGACCCCTCTCTCATGGGCCGCTGGAGCCCCGAGAACCTGGGTGCCACCCTCACCCGCGAGCCGGGCCCCGTACCGGTCGGGACGGTCTTCGACGGACACAACAAGCGCGGCGCCTTCCGCTGGACCACGCGCTGCACCGTGACGGCGGCGGACCAGGACGAGCTGTTCCGCTTCCGGGTCCACTCCATCGGGCTGAAGCGGCCGCGCCTGCGCGGCCCCATCGCCACCTGGGAGTACCGGTTCGAGGCGGTCCCCGAGGGGACGAAGGTGACGGAGACCTGGACCGACGACCGCCGCTCGTGGCCGGATCTCGTCGCGAACGTCTTCGACAAGATCGCAACGGGCGGGCACACATTCGCCGACTTCCAGCGCCGGAACATCCGCGTCACCCTGCGCAATCTCAAGGCCGCCCTGGAATCCGACGCCGGCAGGTCGTGAGCGAGGGCGGTGCGGCGACCTCGGCGCGCTTGGCGCCCGTGACCGCAGCCGACCCGCCCGGGGAAGTCCGCGTTTGGAGCGGAATAATCCGGCCACACTAGTTGCTATATACATCGATCGACGCGGGTGTCGCCCTCCCCTGGAGGGGCACGCCCGCCCGACGATCGCCGCACATCCGCACGTCCGGTGACGGCAACGCCCGGCCTGGCCTTCCCTCAGGAGTCAACCCCCATGTCGAACCACCCCCCGGAGCAGCCCGCAGACACCGTCGAGCGGCTTCGCGCCGGCTTCGCGTCCGGTCGCACCAAGTCGCTCTCCTGGCGCACGACGCAGCTCCGGGCGGTGCGCGCCCTGCTGAAGGAACGCGGGGAGGAGCTGGCCGCCGCGCTCCACGCGGACCTCGGGAAGGGGCGCGAGGAGGCCTACCGCACCGAGATCGACTTCGTCGTGCGGGAGATCGACCACACGCTGGACAACCTCGCGGAGTGGCTCCGCCCCCGGCCGGTGGAGGTTCCCGAGCGGCTGAGCCCGGCCACCGCGCACACCGTGCTGGATCCGCTGGGCGTGGTCCTGGTCATCGCCCCGTGGAACTACCCGCTGCAACTGCTGCTGGCCCCCGTCGTCGGCGCGCTGGCCGCGGGCAACTGCGTCCTCGCCAAGCCCAGCGAACTGGCCCCGGCCACGTCGAGGGCCGTGGCCGAGCTGCTGCCGCTGTACGTGGACACCGACGCGGTCGCGGTGGTGGAGGGCGGCGTCCCCGAGACGACGGAGCTGTTGGCGCAGCGCTTCGACCACATCTTCTACACCGGCAACGGGACGGTCGGCCGGATCGTGATGCGTGCCGCCGCCGAGCACCTCACCCCGGTGACACTGGAACTCGGCGGCAAGTCACCGGCGTTCGTCGACCGCGGCACGGACCTGGCCGTCGTGGCCGCCCGGCTGGCGTCGACGAAATTCATGAACGCGGGCCAGACCTGCGTCGCCCCCGACTACGTGCTCACCGACCCCGAGACGGCCCGGGAGCTGGAGAAGGCCCTCGCCGACGCCGTGCACACGCTGTACGGGGACGACCCGGCCGCCTCCCCCGCGTACGGCCGCATCATCAACGACCGTCACTTCGACCGCCTCACGGGCCTGCTGGCGTCGGGCCGCACGGTGGTCGGCGGCGACCACGACCGCGCGGCGCGCTACATCGCCCCCACGGTCCTGGCCGACGTGTCCCCGGACTCCCCCGTGATGGCCGAGGAGATCTTCGGGCCGATCCTGCCGGTGGTCGAGGTGGCCGGGCTGGACGAGGCCATCGCGTTCATCGGCGACCGGGACAAGCCGTTGGCGCTGTACGCCTTCACCGAGTCGCGGACCACGCGGGAACGCCTCACCGAGGAGACCTCCTCGGGCGGTCTCACGTTCGGCCTTCCCGTGGCCCATCTGACCGTCTCCGACCTCCCGTTCGGCGGGGTGGGCGAGAGCGGCATGGGCAACTACCACGGTCACTGGTCGCTGGCCACGTTCAGCCACCTCAAGGCGGTCCTGGACAAGCCGCTGGGCTGACCCCACCGACGACGCGGGGAGGGAACCGGCCATCGCGCCGGGTCCCTCCCCGCACGCCATCAGTAGGGTTCACCGCGACACCGGCACACGGGGCCGCCCGCTCACGGCCCGGGGATCCATCATGGCGTTGCCGAACCGCCCCTCGATGGATCGTCCGCCGGCCCGCCCACGCACCCGCGGTGGCCGGCCCGAGCTCAATGGAGAGCCGAATGAACCGTGTGTGGATGCGCACCCTCTCGCTGGTCGTTCTCGCGGGTCTCGCCGCCGGGGCGACGGGGTGTTCCGACGGCAGCACGCCGTCCGATGTCGCCTCGAAGGCGGCGTCCGCCGTGCAGTCGGTCGGGGCGGGTCTGGACTCCGCGGCGGCCGAGGCGAAGAAGAAGCTCGACGGGGTGAAGGACGGGGTGAACGCGAAGAACGACGTGACCCTCGGAACCGTCGCCCGGGACACCGACGGGCGCACCACCGTCCCCGTGACGGTGTCCAACACGGCCGGCGACAAGAAGTCCTTCGCCGTACAGGTCGACTTCCGCGACAGCGGGGGCACCCTGCTCGACACCGTCGTGGTGACCGTCGCGGACGTGACGGCCGGCGCGACCGGCAAGGGCACGGCCCGCAGCACCCGGAGCCTTTCGGGCGAGGTGAAGGCCGAGACCGGGACCGCCCTGCGCTACTGAGACGCGCACGGCGGTCCCGGCTCGACCCGGCGGAAGCCTCAGGCGGGGCCGTCGGCGACGGGAGTGGTCGGCCCCGGGTCGGCCGGGGGCTCCGACCCGGTTTCCGGCGCGGACCGGGTACCGGGCTGCGCCCCGTCCTCGGCGGGGGGCTCGTCGCCCTCGTTTCCCGCGTAGGCGCGCAGGTGACCGATCACCGTGTTGGCGACGGCGACCAGCGGCACGGCGACGACGGCGCCGCCGATCCCCGCGACCAGTCCACCGGTCGCGACGGCCAGGACCACGGCCAGGGGATGGACCCGGACCGCACGCCCCAGGATGAAGGGCTGGAGGATGTGCCCTTCGATCTGCTGGACCGCGAGCACCACCAGCAGGGCCATGAGCGCGGTGAACACGCCCTGGGTGACGAGTGCGACGACCACGGCGAGGGCCCCGGACACCACCGCGCCGACCAGCGGCACGAACGACGCCAGGAAGATCACCACACCGATGGGCACGGCGAGCGGGACGCCCAGGAGGTAGATGCCGACGCCGATGAAGAGCGCGTCGATCAGGGCGACGATCATCGTCCCGCGCACGTACGCGGTGAGCGTGCCCCAAGCGCGCGGACCGGCGCCCGCCACGCCCGGCCGGGCGACGGCCGGGACCAGTTTGAGCGTCCACTGCCAGATGCGCTTGCCGTCGTACAGCAGGAAGAGCGTGGAGAACATCGCCAGCAGCATGCCGGTGAAGATCTCCACGAGCACGGTCACGCCTTGGAGGCCCGTGGAAGTGATCTCGCTGGTGCTGGTGCCGATCGCGTCGCTCAGGTTCTTGGCGACGTCATTGATCTGCTGCTCGGTCACGTGGAACGGACTGTCGAGCAGCCACTGTTTGAGTTCCTCGATGCCTTCCTGGAGGCGCCCCGAGAGGGTGTCGAGGTTGTCGAGCACCTGCCAGACCACGAACCAGCCGACCAGGCCCAGCACGAGGAACCCGCAGATCGCGGTCACCGCGGTGGCCAGGCCCTGGGACAGGCCGCTTCGGTGCAGTCGGGCGACCGTCGGCTGGAGCAGCGCGGTGACCAGAAGGGCGACGACGAAGGCGAGGACGACGAGTCGGACGGCGCCGATGACCCGCATCAGCACCCACAGCGTGGCCGCGAGCACGAGGAACCGCCAGCCCGCCTCGGCCGCCACCCGAATGCTCCAGGGCACCGCCACGGCCGGATCCGGTGTACGGGGGCGGGCGCGTCGGGCCTCTGCCGTCCGCTCCTCCTCCGCGTTCTCCCCGTACTCCGCGTCGCGGCGCGCCTGGGCCTGCGCGCGGCGCTCGCCGAGCGCGGTCGCGCCTTCTTTCACGCGGTCGAGCCATCTGTGGATTCCGGGCATTCGGAACCTCCCTCCGTGTCGTTGCCCTTCTGCCCTCGATCTGCTCCGTCAGCCGGGTGGGCCGCGGTCGGTTCGGGAGTCGGTTCGGGAGTCGGTTCACACGGCGAGGGGCCCGGCGTCGTGTGTCCGACGCCGGGCCCTGGGTGGTGCGGTTGCGCGGTCCACGACGGCTTCCCTCCGCTGTCCGGTACGGGGCGACTCGCCCCGGGAGGTCCAGCGTGGTTCATCCGGCCCGCTCCGGCATCCGCGCGTGACTCGGCGACCAGCGGGAGCGTGGGGGTCAAGGGCTCGATGCGGTGCCCCGACCCGGTGCGCGCCTCAGGTGTTGAGGAGGCGGTTGAAGAAGGAGCGGTAGCGCTGCAGCGCGAGGCGCAGGTCCTCCGTGGCGACCTGTTCGCCCCGGTCCCACTGGCCCTCCAGGTCCTGCTTGTGCGCGGAGAAGGTCCGGGCGAGCTCCTGCATCACCTCGGCCACCAGGGTGTCGGCGGACCGCACCGCTTCCTGCGGGTCGTCCACGAAGCGCCCCTGGATCTCGCTCCACTGCTTGCGCAGGCCGTCCGCGTCGGCTCCCCCGAGCAGGGGCTCGTCCGATTCGCCGGCGCCGACCTCGTCGGTGCTCGCCTCGGTGCGCGCCGGCTCGTCCCGCAGGCCGTCCCGGCCGAACTCGCGCGGGTCGCCTGCCGAGACCTCGCGCGGGTCGTCCCGTACGCCGTCCAGGGGGTCGGCCGGCAGGCCGTCCCGACCGAACTCTCGCGGGTCCTCGCGCGGGTCGTCGCGTATGACGTCGCCCTCGGTCCCGGCGGTGGTGTCGGCCCCGCCGGGATACACGCCGGAGCCGCGCTCGGTACCCGGGTGGGCGAGGCTCTCCGTGGTCAGGCGGCCCTCGACGGGTCGGCCGGTCGTGTCTTCGTTCTCCCGCATGTCATCGGCTCCCTTGGTTCGTGTTCGTCAGCAGGTCGTCGAACAGAGCGCGGTAGTGCACCATCGCCCCGCGGAGTTCCTCGGTCGTCGTCTCGCCCTCGCCGCTGCGCACGTTGACCTCGTGGGCCGCGCGGTAGTGTTCGAGGGTGCGTCCGTGTTCGACGGACAGGTCACGCAGTTGTCCGTGGAACCCGTCCGCCGGGTAGCCGCGCTCCCGCATCAGCCGGGACACCAGCTCGTCGGCCCGGGCGACCGACCCTTCCGGGCGGTCCACGAAGGCTTCCTGTACGCCGCGCCACTCCTCGGCGTACTCCGTCCGGCGTTCGGCGGGCAGGTCCTTGATCTCGAACGTGTCGTGGCGCTGTTGGCGCGCCCTCAGCTCGCGGTCGGCCGCCATCCGGCTGCCGGCGGCCTCGGCCGTCCGGTCGTATTCGGGGCCGAACTGCCGCTGGAGGTTCCTGCGGCGCGTGAACAACCACACTCCCGCGGCGAGGGCGATGAGCACCAGCGCGGCGGGAACGATGATCGCGATGAGCGTGCTTGTGGACATGTTGGCCTCCAGGCCGCGGCCTCGTCTCTTCGGTTGCTGTGGCGGCTGCCCGCAACCCCCGGGCACAAACCCGCCCGGGTGGAGTCGAGATGAGTGGGTGTAAGTGGGTGGGGTGGCAGGGGCCACCGGTGCGCGCGCCGCCCTCGGGAGTGGTGTGTGCACCCCTCGGCGGGTCGCGCGGCGCGTGTCAGCTCGTGTGCGGGTGGGGCGGGCCGGCGGGGTGGAAGCAGGCGGTGATCGCCTTGCCGCCGTGGCAGGCGTGCACGTCCCAGGTGTCGGCGAGCGTCGCCACGATGCCCAGGCCGCGCCCGGAGGTCGCTCCCTCGCCGGGCTCGCGCGGCTCGGGCAGGTGGGGGTCGCCGTCGGCGACGCTCACGTGCAGGCAGCTGCCGTCCCAGGTCAGCACCAGATGTGCGGCACCCTCGGTGTGCAGGTGCGCGTTGGTGACCAGCTCGGACACGGTGAGCAGGACGGAGTGCACGGTGTCCGGCTCCTCCCGTGCCCACGGCAGGGTGTCGAGGTGTTCGTCGGTCCAGCGGCGTGCCGCACGGACTCCTTCGGCGATGGGGAACGAGCGTGCCCATCCGACCGCTTTCATGACCACTGGCTCCGCCTCCCGCCTGTTCCCGGACCGACCGGCCCTGATACCCGTGACTCGTGTGCCCGTCGCTCGTGTGGCCTCATGGCGCTGTCCGGCTGTCCGTCCGCGTGCCCTTCGCCGTGTCGAGCGTGCCCCCTCGGGCGGCCGGCACGCCGGCGAGCGTCGTCATTCGGCGGCGAACACCTCGGCGAGGAAGCCGTCGACGTCCTGGTTCTCCTCACCCGCGGCCACCATGGCGTAGGTCTGTTCCAGGAACCGCGACACCGCGCCGGCGTCCGCGAGGAGCACCGCGCGTCCCTGACCCGACGAGGGGTCGCCGCGCAGCTCGAAGCGGACGGCGGGATGTGCGCCGTCCCGCTGGGGTCGCAGGGAGACGTCTCCCTCCCCCACGGGCCGGCGCAGCCCGTCGGCCAGCATCTGCCGGTCGAGGTACCACTGGGCCAGGAAGGTCTCGCCGTACACGAACTGTGCCCGGACCGCGTGCGGGTCGCTGCCTTCGTAGGTCATCCGGGCCTCGACGACGAGCGGGAGTCCCGCTTCCTCTTCTTCCAGACGCATCGAAATCGTGTCCGACACACAGGTCTTCACAGGGGCCTCCGGAACGCGGTCGGTGGATTCCTCCGCCTGCCCTCGGAACGCCCCCTCATGCCTGGCCGGTTCCTCAGTCCTCGTCGGTGTAGCGGAAGCGGGCCCACAGGGGCAGGAGGAACCAGCAGACGAGGAACCAGAGGAACACCCCGGCCACGATCCACGGCGCGAGCATGTTGTGGGTGGCGACCCGCAGGACGAGCAGCAGGGCGGTCACGAGGGTGCACAACAACAGGACCAGTCCGACGAAGGTGAGCCGGGAGCACCAGGCGACGGCCTGGGGCTTGATGCGACGGCCCGAGACGATCCGATGGAAGGCGACCGGGGCGATCAGGGCGCCGGTGGCGAGCGATCCCAGGACGACGGTGATGATGTAGATCGTCTTGTCGGTCGACGGGAGCCCGTGGAAGAGCGGGGTGAACACGACCGTCAGCAGGAAGCCGAAGAGGATCTGCACTCCGGTCTGGGCCACGCGTATCTCTTGTACGAGTTCCTGCCATTGGCGGTCGGCGCGCTCCTCGGGGCTCTCGCCTCTGCCGTCGTGCGACCGCCCTCGTCCGGCCACGGGGGTCTTGCCCTCGTCGTCGGACGCGGCCTGTGCGGGGTCCGCCATGATGATGTCCCTTCTGGCGGCCTTCCGGCCGCGCGGCGTGAGTCCGCGGGGCCGCGGTGGGGAGGGGACCTCCCGAAATCATCGAACGCATGCCCGGGCGAACGCGTCTCACACCCGTCGGATCCGCGCGCGACACCGGTCGGATCCGCGCGCGGCGCCCGTGTAGGGCGCCGTCGGGGGTCGCCGGGTGCGCGCGAGGGGCGGACACCGCGATCGGTGTCCGCCCCTCGGCCGTGCGGTGGAACGAACCACCGGCCCGGTGTGTGTGGTTGCCCGCGTACGGGCCGATGTGTGACGCCGTGAAGGACACCGCCTACCGGCGTCCGGTGGTTGCGTCGCCTAGTAGTAGTGCTTCCGTCCGCCCAGAGCGTGCCCCATGGCGCCCAGGATCCACAGGATCAGGCCTACGACGATGAGGATGATCCCGATGGTGTACAGGATGCTGATGTGGGCCACGATCGCGACGATGAGCAGGATTACTCCGAGGATGATCACGGTGCCCTCCGATCTTCGCGTGATGATTCTTCACTGTGGGCCCGGTGGCCGCGTGGCTCCGGGGTGGGGGGACGGTTCAGTGTCCGAACAGGTGCCGCCTTCGAGGGACTCCTCCCGCGGGGCGGGACTCGTCGGTGGGCGGGGCTTGGGTGGTGGGGGCGTTGGCGGGGTCCGGGTCGGCCGGGGCCCGCGTGAGCGTGACGCCCGTCGCGGGATCCCGGTAACCGAGGACGTCGAATCCCTGTCCGATCCCTTGGCCGACCCCGGCGTTGCCGAGGACACCGGCGATCGCGACGACGACCGCGGCGATCAGAACGACCAGCCCGAGGGTGATCAGCATGGCGCCCTCCCAGCGAATTCGTGCGCCGAAGGGGCGCACGGGGCAGCCTTCAACCACGCTCCTGCCCGTTTATCCGCTCTCCATACCGGACTGCGTTCATTGCCCCGAAACCCCCCGGAAAGGCAGCGTGCGGGAACCGGTGGCCCTTGGGGCGTGCCGGTGGGGTGCGGCCGGTCGTTGATGCTCCCGTGGAGCGCCGATTTCAGTTGAGTGACGAGGCCTGGACCGCGATCGAGACGCGGCTCGGCAGGCCCGCGGCCCGTGTGGAGCGCACGGCCGTCGAGGCCATCGTGTGGAAACTGTCGACGGGAGCCGCCTGGCGGGATCTACCCGCCCGGTACGGCCCCTGGCACAGCATGGCCGAGCGGTACCGGATCTGGGTCGGTGACGGCACTTGGGGCCGCATCGAGGCGGCACTGGTGTCCTCCCCCGCCGATCTGGTGGGCGAGGACGACTGGAGCACCCGATGGCTCCCCCGGCAGGCCGACACCGCACCCGCCGACGAGGCTTCGGGCCTCGCCGCCCGGACGGGGCCGGCCGGGGAGGCCGGGGCGCCGTGACCGGCCGGGAAGGGGGGACACCGCCCTCGACCCGAGGTGACCGGTTCCCGTCGACGCCGGTGACCACTTCGTCGATCGGTCGTTGAACCCGACGCTCGGCGAAACGAACACCACGAGGTCCCGGAGCCCCCGCATCCGGGACCTCGTGGTGTCCCGGGCCGACCGGGGCACTCTGCGGGTCACGAGGTCGTCTCTTTCGGATCTTGCGGGGGCCGCGGCAAGATCCGAAAGAGACGGCCTAGGGCAGGCCCGCGGCCCGCCGACGCTCCAGCATCTCCCCGACCGACACCGTCGGCATGTGCCCGGCCAGCGCGACCGCGACCCGCGGGCCCCGGTCGGCGTCGGCGGCGAGCATCGCCCGGCCCCACCAGCGCAGCAGTACGCCCCTCGCCTCGTCGGGCGCGGCGAGCAGGAGTTCGGCGTGGAACTCCCGGCGGCACTCCCCCGACAGCGCCGCCGCGATGCCCTCGGCGTGCCGCGGGATCCGCCGCGGTCCGTGCGGGTGAACCGGTTGCGCGCTCATGGGACGTTCCCCTCGATCGACTGCTGCCCCGAGTCTGCCCCCTGGCGGGCCGTGAGGTCGAGCGTTCGCGCGCAAAGCCGGTCCGTGCGCCCGTTCGGATCGCGGCGGCGCCGTCCGTGTCGCCTCGGACATGACAGCCGGTCAGCGGCGTCGTGACCGCGGGCCGGTCTCCCCGGGATGACGGGTCGCGAGGGCCGGGCCGCCGCCGCGTCCGCTCTCTCGGTCGCTCACTCGCGGACGGGCAGCCGGCCCGGCCTCGTCGGTCATTCGGAGCCGCCCCACGAGGGGATTGGCCGGGTGACGGGTACGGCGACCCGGCCGGGACACGAGGACACCGTCCGCGCCCGCGCGCCCGGCTCCGTCCGGACCGTCCCTCGCGACCAGGCATTCATCCGTCGGCCACGAAATGTTTCTTACCGGCCAGTAGACATGGCGGCGACGCTCCCCAAGCATGGGCGCGTACATGCCAACGTGTGACGAGGAGCGTCCCCCATGCGCAGCACCCGCCCCCGCACCACCCGCACCGCCACCGCCGCCGCGGTGGCCGCCGCGGCCACCGTCCTGACCCTGCTTCCGGCCACCGCCGCGGACGCGGCCGACCGATCCGCGCCCACGTCCGCGCCCGCGGTCTCGGCCCCCGCCGCGTCCGCGCCCGGCGGCAACGCCGCGATCCTCGGCATCGACTACGCCACCTGGCAGCGGGACGTCGCCGACGTCATCGACGCGGCCCGCCCCGCCATCGAGCAGCGCATCGCCGCCTCGCCCGCCGGGGAGAAGCCCGCGCTCGTCCTCGACATCGACAACAGCTCGTTGGAGACGGACTTCCACTGGTTCTGGACCTTCCCCACTCCCGCGATCGGCAAGGTCCGTGACCTCACCCGGTACGCGAACGAGCGTGGGGTCGCCGTCTTCTTCGTGACCGCGCGCCCGGGGATCGTGTACTCCCTCACCGAACGCAACCTGAAGGCCGTCGGCTACCCGGTCTCGGGCCTGTACGTCCGGGACCTGCCGGACCTGTTCCACGAGGTCAGCACGTACAAGACGGGCAAGCGCGCCGAGATCGAGGCCCGCGGCTACACGATCATCGCCAACATCGGGAACAACGCGAGCGACCTCGTCGGCGGCCACGCCGAACGCACCGTGAAGCTGCCCGACTACGGCGGCAAGCTGTCCTGACGCCGGCGGAGGCCGCGGCCGGGTGGCCGTCGTGTGCGACGCACGCCCACCCGCCCGCGGCCGAACCGCGTCCTTCGCGGCACAGGGCGGCGCCCGTCCGCCGAGTGGCGTGGATCACGGCAACGTATCGCGCGCGGGCGGCGACTTGGGGGTGTCAGGTCACCGCCCGAGGCAAGGAACGAAGCTCACGTGCCCACTCCCTCCCACCGTCTTCCCCGTACGCGCCGCATCGCCGTCCTCGCCGGCGGCTCCGTCGCGGCGGCGTGCGTGCTCGGCGCCGTTCCGTTCGCGATGAGCGCCCAGGCCGCCCCCGATCTCGCGCACGCCGCGCTCCCCGCACACGACGGTTGGGCGGCCGACGGCAAGGGCACCACCGGCGGCTCGGCGGCCTCCGGCAGCCGCGTGTTCACCGTCTCCACGCGGGCCGAACTCGCCAAGGCGCTGACCACCGGGTCGGCGACGGCTCCGCGCGTCGTCCGGGTGAAGGGCGCCATCGACACGAACGTCGACGACTCCGGTCGCCCCCTCGGCTGCGACGACTACGCCCAGGGCACGGGGTACTCGCTCGCCTCGTACCTGAAGGCCTACGACCCGGCGAACTGGGGCCGCTCGAAGGTGCCTTCCGGCGCCCAGGAGTCGGCGCGGGCCACCGCGCAGAAGCGGCAGGCGGCGCGGATGGTGCTCGACGTCCCGTCGAACACCACGATCGTCGGGGTCCCGGGTACCGGCGCCGGCCTGAAGGGCGGCAGCCTCCAGGTGAAGAAGGCGGACAACGTCATCATCCGCAACCTCGCCTTCTCCGACACCCGCGACTGCTTCCCCCAGTGGGACCCCACGGACGGTTCGACCGGCAACTGGAACTCCGCCTACGACTCGCTGTCCCTGCGCGGTGCCACCCATGTGTGGGCCGATCACAACACGTTCACCGACAGCCCCGGCCTCGACGCCGCCAACCCCCGCCGCTTCGGGCGCGAATACCAGGTCCACGACGGCGCCCTGGACATCACCAACGCCTCCGACCTGGTGACGGTGTCGTACAACCGGTTCTCCGACCACGACAAGACGATGCTCATCGGCAGCAGCGACAACGACACCCGGCTGCGGGTCACCCTGCACCACAACGTCTTCCGGGGGATCGTGCAGCGGGCCCCGCTGGCCCGCGTCGGACAAGTGCACCTGTACAACAACCACTTCGACACGACCGAGCGCGACGGCTACGCCTTCGCCTACTCCATCAGCTCCCGGGCACGCGCCCAGGTGGTCGCCGAGTACAACAACTGGACGCTTCCCGGCGCCGGGAAGACCTCCCGGCTGCTGACCGGGGACGGAACGGGTGCGCTGGCCGGGTCCGGGAACCTGGTGAACGGGCGCGTGACCGACCTGGTGGCCGCGTACAACGCCGCGAACCCGAAGAAGATCCGGCCGACGGTGAACTGGCGGCCCGTGCTCTCCGCCGGCCTGGAGACGTCCGCGGCCGGCCTTCCCGCCTCGCTCGGCCGGACGGCCGGCGCCGGCGTGCTGACCGCCTCCGGGGCCCTCGCCCGTACCGACGTCCGGACCCCGTGAGCGGAGGTCCCCCGTCCATGGCTGCTACCGTCACCCACCTGCCGCCCGCTGCCGGCACCGGCACATCGCACGGCACATCGCACGGAGGCCCCGGCTTGCTCCTCGTACACCACGACGCCTCCGCCGAGTTCCACGCCTTCTTCGAACAACACCACGCCGAACTCTCGCGGCTGGCCGCGATGCTCATCGGTGAACCGGACGCCGCCGCCGACCTGGCCGCGGACGCCCTCGTCGCCGTATGGCACCGCTGGGACCGGGTGCGCGGCGCCGATCACCCCCTCGCGTACGCCCGGGGCGTGGTGGCGAACTTGGCCCGTACCAGGATCCGTGCGGCCGTGCGCGAGCGGCGGCGGGTGAGTCTCTTCTGGTCGAACCGCCCCGAGGTGGTCGAGGCCGCGGACGTCGCCTCCGTCCTCGACGTACGAAGCGCCCTGGCCCGGCTGCCGTTTCGCAAACGGGCGTGTGTGGTCCTGCGCCACGCGCTCGACCTGTCCGAGAAGGACACCGCGCTCGCCCTCGGGATATCCGTCGGCACGGTGAAGAGCCAGACTTCCAAGGGGATGGCGGAACTACAGAAGCTGCTCGGCACGCGGGCCGCCGGCGAACTCACGGGAGGGAGGACCCGATGACCGACCTGCACGAGGAGTTGCGGGCCGCCGCACGGGCCCACGTACCGGACCGGGAGCGGATGCTCGCGCGCGTGGAACGGGGCATGGCCGACGCGCCGCCCCCCGCCGCCCGGCGGCAGGCCCTCTCCTGGCCCCGCGTCACCCTCGCCTCTCTCGCCGCCGGCGCGGCCCTGGTGGTCGGCGCCCACACCGTGGCGTCGGTGACGGGTGAAGAGGAGCGTGGCGCACGACAGGTGGTGTCGGCGCCCGACGGCGCCGGCACGCCGAGCACCGAGAGCGGGCCGCTGTGGTCCGACGGGTCCGTCGACCCGCACAGCAACACCTACTGGGCCCAGAGCAACATCACCCTCCAGACCCGGGAGCCGCTCACCGCGTTCAGCCTGGAGGTCCGCATCGCACAGACGGGCGGCGTGGCCACCACCGGCACCTGGCAGACCCTGCCGGCCGGCGACTTCGACGTCGTGGCCCGGGAGTCCGGCGGCGCCCTGGTCTACCGGTGGACCCTCAAGGCCGGCAGAACGGTGCCGGCGGGCCGCCATGTCTTCGCCGCCCAGTACAACCACGCCGAGGGCGGCCGGGACGCCGGGAAGGACACGTACGCGTCGACGGCCACCGCAGCCGGGGGCGCGGCGCACGAGGTCGGAGGGGGCTTCTGACCGGTGGTCGACCCGCGGTGCGCGCTACGGTCGGGCCATGGCCACCAGAATCGATCTGACGCTTGACTGTGCCGATGCCCGGCCGCTCGCCGCCTTCTGGAAGACGGCACTGGGCTACGTCGACGAGCCGCCACCCGCCCCCTTCGCCACGCGCGAGGAGTGGGCCGCCCACTTCGATCCCCCGGAGGACGGCGCGGACGCGCACGACCCGGACGCGGCCGACCCCGCGGGCGGCGGGGCGTGGCTCTGCGATCCGGACGGCGTCGGCCCCCGTCTCTCGATCCTGAGGGTTCCGGAACCCAAGCGGGCGAAGAATCGCCTGCACATGGACATCCGGGTGCCGGGGCACGGCGGTCCGGCCGAGCGGTGAGAACGGATCGGGGCGGAGTCCCGTCGTCTGGTGGTGGCGGGCGGGCGGGTCGTGGCGGAGTTCGAGGGGCACCACGTGGTGATGGCGGATCCGGAGGGCAACGAGTTCTGCGTGGCCGCCGCCCCCGCGTGAGGCGCCGGCAGGGCGTTCGGGGATTCGGTGACCGCCCCCCGTTCGGTCGGTCGCGGCGCGGTCCCGCACCCTCGCGTAGGGGCTCGCCCGCCACCGGGCGTCACGACGAGCACGCTGCGTAGTGCGACGCATGCGATGGTTCGAGCGGGTTCGCTCCGCTTTGTGGAGCGCACAGGTGGCCTGCCACGGGCCGATGTCCGCGAACGCGGTCCCGGCAGGCGGTGTCCCCACGGCCGGACGGTCGTTGAGAAGAACGGTCAGCGAAGTGGACCACGCCGAGTCCCGGGGCCTGGGCCCCGGGACTCGGCGCTTCCTGAACCGCCGGCCCGGACAAGGGCGTTGACGGGGAAGCAAAGGGCCGGCCCGGGCCCGTGTCCCGAAGGCGGTCCGAACCAGGGGCCCGGCCGCGACGTGTGCTGCGTGTGAACACGACATCCTCCGGTCCGCGGTCCGCCGCCACGCGGCACGCGCTCCTGCCCCTGCGCCTCTTCCTCGGCATCACGTTCGTGTACGCCGGCGTCGACAAACTCCTCGACCCGGCGTTCCTCTCCGCCACCGGTGACGGCTCGATCGGCCAACAGCTCGAAGGGGTGAAGGGGTCGGCCGCGATCCCGGCACTGGTGGCGGTCGCCCTGAACGACCCGGGTGGCTTCGGCCTGGCGATGGCCCTCGGCGAGACCGCCGTCGGGCTGGGGGTCCTGGCCGGCCTGCTGACCCGGATCGCGGCCCTCGGGGGCGCACTGATCTCGCTCAGCCTCTGGCTGACCGTCAGTTGGCAGGCCACCCCGTACTACTACGGAAACGACCTGGCCTACCTGATGGCCTGGACCCCGCTGGTCCTCGCGGGCGCACCGACCTTGTCCCTCGACGCGGCGCTGCGCCGGCGGCGCGCCACCCCCCGGGGCCGGCGGCGCGTCAACCGCCGAGAGTGAGGCGGGCGCACCGGGTGACCACGGCGGCGAGGTCCCCCTCGTCGCGCAGGAGGGCGCGCTGCACCCGGGCCCCGGTGCCCCGCTCCTGGAGTTCCACCAGGCCGGCCCGGACCCGTTCGGCGTCCCCGTTCTCCTCCAGGGCGTCCCGTACGTGCTCGTACAACGCCCACACGACATCCTCGGGAGAGGTCTCCGCCAGTGTGACCGGATGGATCAGGGGCCCGTCGAGCCCGGATCGGGCCGCCCGCCACGCCGCCAGCCGGAGCAGGGCGGTGTCGACCTGGGACGGGGGCTCTCCGGCCTGCCAGGCCCGGGAGGCCGTGTCCACCAGCCCGCGGGTCAGTGCGGCGAGCAGTACGGGCGTCCCCGCGTCCAGGCAGACGTCCGCCACCCGGATCTCCACCGTGGGGTAGGACGCGGCCAGCCGAGCGTCGAAGTAGATCATGCCCTCGTCGCGGAGGGCGCCGGTCGCGAGCATGGCCCGGACCCGCTCGTGGTAGCGGTCGGCGGAGCCGAAGACGCTCACCGGGCCGGCCGAGGGCCACCGGTTCCAGACCCTGCTGCGATAGCTCCCGTAGCCGGTGTCCTCTCCCTGCCAGAAGGGTGAGTTCGCGCTCAGGGCGGTCAGGACGGACAGCCAGGGGCGAATCCGGTCCAGGACCGCCACGCCCTCCTCGTCGGAGTCCACCGACACGTGAACGTGGCAGCCGCAGGTCAGCTGCTCCTGCGCCGTCAGGCCGAACTGCCGGCCGATCCACTGGTACCGCTCCCCCCTACTCAGTGAGGGCTCCACCCGGGTCGGGCAGGTGGCGAGAGCGGCGACGACCATGCCCGCGGCCTCGGCGTGCCGGGCGGCCTCGGCGCGCCAGCGCAGGATCTCCTCGCCGAGCTCGCCCATCATCGTCACCGGTTTGGTCGCGAATTCGACCTGTTGCTTGTGGAGTTCCTTCTCCAGCGGGATCTCGCCGTCGGCTCCCGCCGCGCGGCCCCCCGTCCGGATCGCGGAGGCCAGCACCGCGCCGGCGGACGCGGCGGGTTCACCGGTCCGCGGATCGACGAGCAGCAGTTCTTCCTCGACACCGACACTGCGCATACGGTCCCTTTCGCCGGCTCCTGGTCCGACGTCTGCCCACTTCCCCGGTGGGCACGCGTCCCGGGCGGGCCTGCGGCCCTCTCCTTTCGCCGGGCATTTCGCCCGGGTTTGAATTCCTCCGCAGGGAGCATTCGGCGAACGTAGGAAATTCATCGGAGCCCGGAGAGGCAACACCATGGGAATCATCGCCTGGATCATCATCGGACTGCTTGCGGGAATGATCGCGAAAGCGCTCATGCCCGGCAGGGATCCCGGCGGTTTCTTCGTCACCATCCTGATCGGCATCGCCGGTGGTCTCCTCGGCGGCTGGCTGGGGAAGGTGCTGTTCGGGGTCGACTCGATCGACGGCTTCTTCGACCTCTCGACCTGGATCGCGGCCGTCGTCGGCTCGATGATCCTGCTGCTCGTCTACCGCCTCGTCACGGGCGGCCGACGACGCTGACCTGCGGCCCTGGGCCGCGAGAACCACGCCGGGCACGACAGAACAGGCAGGAGCACGCCATGACGGCGAATGACGATGTAGTCGCTGTGATCCTGAAGGACCACCGCACCATGGAGGAACTGTTTCGCCGCATGCGGAGCGTGGAGGCCGACCGCGCCGAGGCGTTGAAGAAGTTCTCCGCGCTGCTCATCGCGCACGCCGAGGCCGAGGAGTCCGAGGTGTACGGCGCGCTGAAGCGGTTCAAGAACGTGGACGACGAGGAAGTGGAACACGGGGCCGAGGAGCACACCGAGGGCAACGAGGCGTTGCTGGCCCTCCTGGAGGTCGCCGACGTCGGCTCCGAGGAGTGGGACGAGCGCCTCGAAGACCTGTCGAAGGCGGTGTCGCACCACATCGACGAGGAGGAACGGACGATCCTCAACGGTGCCAGGGAGAACGTCCCGGACGAACGCCGGGCCGAGCTGGGCGTCGCGTTCCTGCGCGAGCGGGAGAAGCACCTGGCGGCCGACTGCGGCAGCATCGAGAACGTACGAGCCGTCCTGCACGCCCACGGTGAGGACCGATGACCGGCGCCCGCATACCGGGCGGGGCGTCGGGCAGGCGCGCCACCATGGACGATTCCACACAGCACACCACCGAGTACCGCATCACCGTCGACGGTGAGCGCTTCACCTGCGAGGACGCCCAGGGGCTGGGCCCCCAGGGCGACGGGGGCCTGCCGGGGCAGGAGCTGACCGTGACGCTCACCGGCTGCGTCCTGACCGACACCCCGAAGGCCCTCGCCTGGGCGCTCGGCCGGGAGCCGGACGGGCAGCGCACCGTCCGGATCGACGCCACGACGGCGAACGGCCGGGAGGTGGTCACCGCCTGGGACCTGACGGACGCGGCCCCGACCGGGACCGACGACGCGAGCGGCACGGCATCGAACCACGAGACGCGCATCCAGCGGCTGACGCTGCACGCCGTGAAGATCACCCCGGTGTTGCGCGACGAGGACCGGTTCCAGGACGCCGGGCCCACTCCCTCTCCCCGAGGCTGAACCGCCCGCCCCGTCGTCGTGGGACGGGGCCCGGGGGCCGTCGCGTCCCGCGGCCGTCCCCTCACACGGTCGGACCTGCCGACATGCCGAGTGGCGTGCCTGCCCGAAGAATCAGAGGTCGACACGATGGCAGGACCGTCCCGCCGCCCGCAGCCCTCGCGCAGCGGTCACGCGTCGACCGATCGGATGCTCCGTACCCTGCTCCGGCGCCGCAAGAAGGCCCCGCCCAGCGAGGACGTATCGGTCGCCGATCAGCCGCAGGTGCGCCGCGACGTGACCGCGGCCGCCCTGGGCAACACGATGGAGTGGTTCGACTTCGGCGTGTACGCCTACCTGGCCGGAACCATGGGCAAGGTCTTCTTCCCGTCGAGTTCGCCGGGCGCCCAGGTCGTCTCGACGTTCGCGACCTTCGCCGCCGCCTTCCTGGTCCGCCCCCTCGGCGGCCTCGTGTTCGGGCCGCTCGGCGACCGGATCGGCCGGCAGAAGGTCCTCGCGGCGACGATGATCATGATGGCGGCCAGTACGTTCGCCGTCGGGTTCCTCCCGACGTACGCGTCCGTCGGCTTCGTCGCGCCCCTGCTGCTCCTGGTCTGCCGGCTGGTCCAGGGCTTCTCCACGGGCGGCGAGTACGCCGGCGCGACCACCTACATCGCCGAGTACGCGCCGGACAAGCGCCGGGGGTTCCTGGGCAGCTGACTCGACTTCGGCACGTTCGTCGGTTACGCCATGGGCTCCGGCCTGGTCACCATCCTGACCCTCGTCATGGGCTCGGACGGCCGGGAGGACTGGGGCCGGCGCATCCCGTTCTTCATCGCGGGCCCGCTGGGCCTGATCGGCCTGTACATGCGGCTGAAGCTGGAGGAGACCCCGGCCTTCAAGAAGGAGGCCGCCTACGCGGCCGCCGAAGGGGAGGCGGGCGCGGAGGTCCCGGCGGCGGGCCGGGGGCACCCCAAGGAGATCTTCACGCGCCACTGGCACGCGGTGCTCATCTGCATGGGGCTGGTCCTGCTGTACAACGTCACGAACTACATGGTGACGTCCTACCTGCCCACCTACATGACCGTCACCCTGGGCGAGAACGACACCACGGCCCAGCTCCTTGTCCTCGGGACGATGCTGCTCGTGGTCCTGACGATCACGACCGTGGGCCACACCTCGGACCGCTGGGGCCGCAGACCGGTGTTCCTCGCGGGCAGTGTCGCCCTGGTGGCCCTGGCCATCCCGGCGTTCCTACTGATCCGGGAGGGCGGGATCCTGTTGCCGGCCGTGGGCTGCGCGATCCTCGGGCTGCTGCTCGTCTGCTTCGCGGGGACGGCCGCCTCCACGCTGCCCGCGCTGTTCCCGACCCGACTGCGGTACGCGGCCTTCAACATCTCGGTGTCCCTGTTCGGCGGCACGACACCGCTGTTCACCTCGGCGCTCGTGGAGGCCACCGGCAACGACATGGTCCCGGCGTACTACCTGATGGTCGCGGGCGTCATCGGATTCGTGTCGACGCTGTTCCTGCACGAGACCGCCGGAAAGCCGCTGCGCGGGCCCGGTCCGATGGTCGAGACGTCCGACGAGGCGGACGCCCTGGTGGCCCGCAGCCGCACGGCGGCCGGCCGGCAGGCCCGGGACATCTGGATCCGACCGCGCCATCCCTGGGCCCGCCACAAGCCGCGCGACCGGGACACGTGACCCGTCGGGTCCGCCGTGTCCGGTGCGCGATCGCCGTTCAGCCGTGCGTGTCCGCCTGGAGAGGGACACCGTCGAGAAGGGGCGCGGCGGGGGCCGAGGTGGTCGGCAGCGTGCTCGGCGCCGGGGCCGGCGCGGGCAGACCGGTCGTCAGGCGCACCACGTCGACCTCGGCCCAGACCACCTTGCCGTGGTCATGGGCCTGGGCGTCCCAACGGTCCGAGAGCCGCCGCACTATGTACAGGCCGTGGCCTCCCGGCGTCGCTCCCTGCTGCCGGGGACGGGGGCGCGGCAGTTCGGTCTCCCCGTCGAAGACCTCGATGCGCAGGACGTCGCCGGCGGCCGCGATCACGAACTCCTGGCAACCGCCGGCGTGCATGACGGCGTTGGTCAGCAGCTCCGACACGATGAGCAGGACGTCCTCGGCGGTCTCGTGACCGTCCCATCCCCAGTCACGCAGGGCTTCCCGGGTGAAATCTCGTCCCTTGGCGACCTGGCCGCGGGTCCCGCTCAGCGCGAGGCGCCGACGCTGGGTCACGGCCTTGATGTCCGCGCGCAGCGGATCGCCGGTCTCCGGTCCGATGGGCGTCACTGTGGTCTCACCCCCTGGGGCACTGGTCTTGTCGTTGATGTCGTACTCCTGCCGTCCTGGCCCGGTAAAAGTCCGGATCGACCGTTTCGGTGTCCCAGACCCCGCGCATACCCGCCCTGTCCTCTTGAACACCTCGGATGCGGGTGCCGGTCCCCCTCCTGGGAGGAGTCACGGCAGGTGCGAGGCGGTGTCGGGGCTCATCCCGCAGCGAGGGCGTCCGGCACGGTGCGGCTGATGGTGAAGACGCCGTCCGCGCCGGTGAGCTGGAGGAGTCTCGACAACTGGTCGGTGGGCGCCGCCAGTCGCAGCGCGATGCCCTCCCGTTCGGTGTCGAGCCTCAGGCTCAGCAGCAGGTTGAGGCCCGAGGAGTCGCAGAATCCGACTCCCGAGAGGTCGATCACCAGTCGGGACGGGCCCGACCCGATCGCCTCGTCCAGGACGGGCTGGACGGATCCCAGGCTGTCGAGGTCGAGGTCTCCGGAGAGCGCGCACACCACGGCGTCCGGCTCGCTGTGCCGGAGTTCGGCCCGCCGCGGCTCGGCCGTCTCGTTGTCGGCGCGGGGCGGCACGTCACTGTCCCCTAGGTCGCGAGTTCCCACGTCAGCCTTCCGATGCACTGTCTTTTCCGTTGCGCGTGTTCGCGTCTGAACTCTACAGCCGGTTCGTCACTCTTGGTCGTGCTCATGACCGCCGGTTGATCGTCATGTGGAGGCGCAGGGTGAGTCCCGTGTCCAGGGCCCTGACCTCGACGAGGTCGCACAACTGGTGGATCATCCACAGGCCGCGGCCCCCGTTGCCGGAGGCCAGGGCGGGGCGGGAGCGGCCGGCGAGCGGGTCGCGGAGGCGGCCGTCGTCGCTGACCTCGGCGACCACGTCGCCCGCGGGTGTGGTCCACAGGCGCAGCCGTCCCTTCCCGCCACCGTGGGCGACCGAGTTGGCGGCCGCCTCGCTGACGGCGAGGACCAGGTCGTCGCGCCGTCCCGCGTCGAGCGCCGTCCGTCGGGCCCAGGATTCGGCGTGCTCGCGCACGTCGGCGAGCCGGCCCGCCGCGTAGTCGACGAGGACGGCCTCGGCAGCGGGTTCGGTCAGCGGGACGTCGCAGTCCGCGCAGACGACGGCGGCGTCCGTGTAGGCGGGGCTGGCGAGTTCCCGGCCGGACTCGATCAGGGTGGGGTGGGTGCGCCGGGCGTCGGCGATCACCTCGGGGGCCAGCGCGCCCGTGTCGTACGGGCACAGGATGGTCGCGGACCGGTGTGCGAAGGCGGTGTTGATGAGCGCCTCGTGGCGGGTGGCCTCCAGGACCTCGGCCCGGGAACGGCCCGGCCAGATCGGCTCGCCCACGATCCGCGCGGTGCGCCCCGGGTGTCGGTCGGCGAACCCCTGGAGGGCGGCGAGGATGCGTCCGGGGTTGCGGCCCAGCTCCGTCATGTCCACGCCGTCGATGTGGTCGGCGTCGGAGCCCAGGTACCGGCGCAGCGCTTCCAGGCTCGGGCCGGGGACGGCGACGAGGACGGGCTCGTCGGCGGCGAGGGCCGTGCGGACGAAGTCGCCGACGCCGGCCGTGTATTCCTCGGGGTCCCGGTAGAAGAGGGCCGGGTGGACGAAGGCTCCGGGGGCGGTTGCCGGGGAGGCCGTGTCGATCATGAGGTGACCTCACGGGCGTCGAGGTCTCCGCCGCCGGCGAATCGTATGCCCGGTCGGTCGCGCGGGGGTACGGCGCCCAGCGGCGTTCCCGACGTTCGCGGCCGGCCCACGCGGCGCACCACGGTCTCGGCCCGTGTCGCGTCGTCCTCGTACGGGAGGAACGCGTGCTCGCCGGCGGCGCCGGGTGAGCAGGGCCGGCGGGGGTGGGGTGAAGGCACGCTCTTCCCTCGTAGGCGGGACGAAATCGACATCGGCTGGCGCAAGGATTCTACCGGCGCCGCAGGCCCCCGGTCGCGGGTCCGTCGAACCGGGTCGGGCCTGCCGGACACGCGGAAGGGCGGCACCGCCGGAAGGGTCCGGAGGTGCCGCCCGCAGGACGGGTTCAGGCGGCGAGCATGCCGCTCCGCAGCTGGGTGAGGATCCGCGTCAGGAGGCGGGAGACCTGCATCTGGGAGATGCCGAGTTCGGCGCCGATCTCGGCCTGGGTCTTCTCCTGGCCGAAGCGCATCCGCAGGATCAGACGGTCGCGCTCTTGCAGCCGGCCGAGCAGCGGGGCGAGGGTGTGCATCTCCTCGAAGAGCTCCACGGCCGGGTCGGCCTCGCCCATGCTCTCGGCGAGCGGACGGGTTTTGCGGCCGCTCGTCGCCGCTTCGTCGGAGTCGGCGGAGGCGTCCAGGGAGCCACTGGTGTAGCCGTTGGCGGCCACCAGTCCCTCGATGACCTCCTCCTCGCCGAGTTCCAGGTGCTCGGCGATCTCCTTGACCGTCGGCGCCCGGCCGAGCACGTCCGTCAGCTCTTCCTGGCTCTTCGCGAGTTCCGTCCGCAGTTCCTGGAGCCGGCGGGGTACGTGCACGGCCCACGTCGTGTCGCGGAAGTAGCGCTTGATCTCGCCGGTGATGTAGGGGAGGGCGAGGGTGGAGAACTCGACCTCCCGGTCCGGGTCGAAGCGGTCGATCGCCTTGATCAGGCCGATGGTGCCCACCTGGACGATGTCCTCCATCTCGACACCGCCGCCGCTCGCCCGACCGCGGAAGCGTCGGGCGGCGAAGTGGACGAGGGAGATGTTCATCTCGATGAGGGTGTTGCGCGCGTACTGGTACTCGCGCGTCCCCTCCTCCAGGGTCCGCAGCCGGGTCAGGAACAGGCGCGACAGTGCGCGCGCGTCACCGGGGGCCACCTCGCGGGCGTTGGCCACGGGGGGCAGTTCCGTGAAGGACTCCCCCGCCTGGAATCCGGTCGGGGGAACGACCTCGGCGGCTGTCTCACGTACGGGGCTGACGACTGCGACAGAGCGAGGCATGGCGACGTTCCCTCCCTGGTGCGGATGGCTTCGTTGCCGCTCTTGCCCCCGCTTTCGGGCGCTACACGGTCCTTCATCGATTATTTTCGGTCAGTCTTGGCTTGATCTGACGGGTTCTGGTTCGGCAGGTGTCCGCATGTCGGAGTACGGGTCCGCGCGATGCGGGAGTCGATGTCGTGGTCGGGAGCCCCGCGCCGGCCTCCGGAGAACGAAGCGGGACCGGGGACCTCGCCGGATAGTCTTCACCTTGTTCGCCGACCGACCGGGACCCGTGGGGGTCCGGCGGCCGGACGAAGCAGTGCCGCACCGCCCGTCAACGGCACCGCGGGAATCCGGAACTGAGCGGGGGACAGATGGCCAGGCAGGCAGGCGTGCGCTCGAATGTGGAGGGCACCGCGCCGGGAGTCGTCGGGGAACCGGAGCTGCGTCAGCTCCTGGCCGGCCTGACGGCCGTCCGCGACGGCGACTTCGGCACCCGGCTCCCCGACGAGGCCGACGGTCTCCTCGGCGAGATCGCGACCGTGTTCAACGGCATGGTCGACCAGCTCTCGCTCTTCACCTCGGAGGTGACCCGCGTCGCGCGCGAGGTCGGCACCGAGGGAACGCTCGGCGGGCAGGCCGAGGTGCCCGGCGTGTCGGGAACCTGGGCGGACCTGACCGACTCCGTCAACGCGATGGCCGGCAACCTCACCACCCAGGTGCGTGACATCGCGCAGGTCGCCACGGCCGTGGCCCGCGGAGACCTGTCCCAGAAGATCGACGTGGCGGCCCGCGGCGAAATCCTGGAGCTCAAGGACACCGTCAACACGATGGTCGACCAGCTCTCCTCCTTCGCCGACGAGGTCACCCGCGTCGCCCGCGAGGTCGGCAGCGAGGGCCGGCTCGGCGGCCAGGCCGAGGTGCCCGGTGTGGCGGGCGTGTGGCGCGACCTCACCGACTCGGTCAACTTCATGGCCGGCAACCTCACCGACCAGGTGCGCAACATCGCCCAGGTGACCACCGCCGTCGCCAAGGGCGACCTGTCCCAGAAGATCGCCGTCGACGCCCGCGGCGAGATCCTGGAACTCAAGAACACCATCAACACGATGGTCGACCAACTCTCCGCCTTCGCCGACGAGGTCACCAGGATGGCCCGCGAGGTGGGCACCGAGGGGATCCTGGGCGGACAGGCGGACGTCAAGGGCGTCTCCGGCACCTGGCGCGACCTCACCGACTCGGTCAACTTCATGGCCGGCAACCTGACGGCCCAGGTGCGCTCCATCGCCCAGGTCGCGACCGCCGTCGCCAAGGGCGACCTGTCGCAGAAGATCCGGGTCGACGCGCGCGGCGAGATCCTGGAACTCAAGACGACGATCAACACGATGGTCGACCAGCTCTCCGCCTTCGCCGACGAGGTCACCCGCGTCGCCCGCGAGGTCGGCACCGAGGGCCGCCTCGGCGGCCAGGCCGATGTCAAGGGCGTCTCCGGCACCTGGCGCGACCTCACCGACTCGGTCAACTTCATGGCCGACAACCTCACCGCGCAGGTCAGGTCGATCGCCGAAGTCACCACGGCGGTGGCCCGGGGCGACATGACGCAGAAGATCCGGGTGGACGCGCGCGGGGAGATCCTGGAGCTGAAGGAGACCATCAACACGATGGTCGACCAGCTCTCCGCCTTCGCCGACGAGGTCACCCGCGTCGCCCGCGAGGTCGGCACCGAGGGCAACCTGGGTGGTCAGGCCACGGTCCGGGGCGTCTCGGGCACCTGGAAGGACCTCACCGACAACGTCAACGTCATGGCGTCCAACCTCACCGGGCAGGTCCGTTCCATCGCCCAGGTGGCCACCGCGGTCGCCCGCGGCGACCTCTCGCAGAAGATCACCGTCGAGGCCAAGGGCGAGGTGGCGGCGCTCGCCGGAGTGATCAACACGATGGTGGACACGCTGTCGGCCTTCGCCGACGAGGTCACCCGCGTGGCCCGCGAGGTGGGCACGGAGGGCCGGCTCGGTGGCCAGGCCCGCGTCCCCAACGTGGCGGGAACCTGGAAGGACCTCACCGACAACGTCAACTCGATGGCCAACAACCTCACCGGCCAGGTCCGCAACATCGCCCTCGTCACCACCGCCGTCGCCAACGGCGACCTGTCGAAGAAGATCGACGTGGACGCCCGGGGCGAGATCCTCGAACTCAAGACCACCATCAACACGATGGTGGACCAGCTGTCCTCCTTCGCGGCCGAGGTCACCCGCGTCGCCCGCGAGGTCGGCAGCGAGGGCCGACTCGGCGGACAGGCCGAGGTGGAGGGTGTGTCGGGCACCTGGAAGCGGCTGACGGAGAACGTCAACGAGCTGGCGGGCAACCTGACCCGGCAGGTGCGCGCCATCGCGGAGGTCGCCAGCGCCGTCGCCGAGGGGGACCTGACCCGCTCGATCACGGTCGACGCGTCCGGCGAGGTGGCCGAACTCAAGGACAACATCAACTCGATGGTCGGCTCGCTGCGCGAGACGACCCGCGCCAATCTGGAACAGGACTGGCTCAAGTCCAACCTGGCCCGGATCTCCGGTCTGATGCAGGGCCACCGCGACCTCTCGGTCGTGGCGGAACTGGTCATGGACGAGCTGACCCCGCTGGTGGCCGCCAGTTACGGGGCCTTCTACCTGGCCGACGAAACCGACGGGCAGTCCTGGCTCACCCTCATCGGCTCGTACGGGCGACCGTCGGGCCGGTCCGAGAGCGACCGCCTCACCCCGGGCGAGACGCTGGTCGGTCAGGCCGCCCGCAGCCGCCGCATCATCGTCGCCGAGGACGTGCCCGCCGGTTACCTGATCTCCTCGGGCCTCGGCCGGTCCGCGCCCGCCTGCCTGATCGTGCTGCCCATCGTGGTGGAGGACCAGGTGCTCGGCGTGATCGAGCTCGCCTCGTTCAAGGAGTTCACCTCCGTCCACCGCGACTTCCTGGGCCGTCTGATGGAGACCGTGGGGGTCAACGTCAGCACCATCGTGGCCAACGCGCGCACCGACGAGCTGCTCGGCGAGTCCCAGCGGCTGACCGGCGAGCTCCAGGCCCGCTCCGAGGAGCTCCAGGTACAGCAGGACGAACTCCAGCGCTCCAACGCCGAACTGGAGGAGAAGGCGGCCCTCCTCGCCAGCCAGAACCGCGACATCGAGACCAAGAACCTGGAGATCGAGCAGGCCCGTCAGGAGCTGGAGGACCGCGCGCAGCAGCTCTCGCTGGCCTCGAAGTACAAGTCGGAGTTCCTGGCCAACATGAGCCACGAGCTGCGCACCCCGCTCAACAGCCTGCTGATCCTGGCCCAACTGCTCGCGCAGAACCCCAGCCGCAACCTCTCCCCCAAGCAGGTCGAGTACGCGGGCATCATCCACTCGGCCGGTTCCGACCTCCTCCAGTTGATCGACGACATCCTCGACCTGTCGAAGGTCGAGGCCGGAAAGATGGACATCAACCCCGAGCGGGTCCCGCTCAGGCGGCTCCTCGACTACGTCGACGCCACCTTCCGGCCGTTGACCAGCCAGAAGAGCCTGGAGTTCGAGATCACGACCGCCACCGGGGTACCGGTGGACCTGCTCACCGACGACTCGCGGCTGCGTCAGATCCTGCGCAACCTGCTCTCCAACGCGGTGAAGTTCACCGAGCACGGCCGGGTGGAGCTGCGGATCGAACCCGTGGCCGTCGCCGACCTGCCGGCCGGGCTGAGCCACGGCGGGCCGATGGTCGCCTTCCGCGTGAAGGACACCGGCATCGGCATCGCGGAGCACCAACTCGAATCGATCTTCGCGGCGTTCCAGCAGGCCGACGGCACGACCAGCCGCAAGTACGGGGGCACCGGACTGGGGCTCTCCATCACCCGGGAGATCGCCCAGCTCCTCGGGGGCGCCGTCACCGCCCTCAGCAACCCCGGCGAGGGCTCCGTCTTCACCCTCTATCTGCCGGTGGCCCGGACCGAGTTCGCCGACCGCGCCCTGGTGGGCCCCCGGGCCGAGCCGACCGCGAGCACCGTCGGCGAGCAGCGGGGCCGGACGCCGGGCCCCGGCCCCGAGCGACGCCCGCGCCGGCTGCTGGTGATCGAGGAGCGCAGCAACGGACTGCTGACGCTCGTCGCCGAGAGTGCCACCCACGACCTCGCGCTGGGTCGCTCGCCGTTCGCGGCGGACGAGCCCGTCGAGGTGGTGACGGCCGTGAGCGCCCAGGAGGCGGCGGAGGTCCTCGCCGCCACGCCGTTCCACTGCGTGGTCCTCGAACTCGGCCAGGACGGGGAGGCGTTGCGGTTCCTGCGGGCCCTGGCCGGGGACTCGGCGCTGGCGTCGCTGCCGGTCCTCGCCCACGACAACCGTCGTCTCGACGCGGCGCAGCAGCGGGAACTGCACGAGCACACGGCGTCGCAGCCGTTGGAGGTGCTGGCCAGCCTGGACGAGCTGCGGGAGCGGATCTCGCTGCACCTGTCCGCCCAGGAGCCCGGGGACGTGCCGTCCCTGGTGCGTTCGCAGGACCCCCCCGCCGCCGTTCCCGCGTTCCTCGACGACGGTCTGGCGGGCCGTTCCGTCCTGGTGGTCGACGACGACGCGCGGAACCTGTACGCGATCAGCGGCATCCTCGAACTGCACGGCATCCAGGTCGTGCACGCGGAGAACGGCCGGACCGCCATCGACGCCCTGACCGGTCATCCCGGGATCCATCTGATCCTGATGGACGTGATGATGCCCGAGATGGACGGGTACGCGGCGACCGCCGAGATCCGTCGCATGCCCGCGTACGCCGATCTGCCGATCATCGCGGTCACCGCGAAGGCGATGCCCGGAGACCGGGAGAAGAGCCTCGCGTCGGGGGCCAGCGACTACGTCACCAAGCCGGTGGACGCCGACGACCTCATGGCCCGCGTCCGGCACTGGCTGCTGCCGCGGGACGTCTCGGGGGGCGCCCGTGTCTGACTCCCCGCCGCCCCTCACGTACTCGCCCAGGAGCCCGGACTCACCGTGAAAAGCCCTCAGCACCAAGACGGACCGCGGGGTGAGATGTCATCCCTGGAGGCGGACGACGTCACCGTTCCCGCTGCCCGCGGCTCCCGGCCCGGTGGGCCCGGTGCGGCCCGCCGGCCGGATCCCGGCGCCGACGTGGGCCCGCTGGCCGCCACCGTGGAACGCCTGCGCCGGGAGGTGCGCGAGGCGCAGTCCGCGTCGGACGGGCGGGCCCTGATCGAGATGGCCAAGGGCGTTCTCGTCGGCAAACTGGGGTGCGGTCCCGCCGAGGCGGCGCGGCAGTTGGCGATCCTGGCCGAGCAGTCGGGCACGACCGTGCTCGGTCTCTCGGTGGAGATCATCAACGAGGCGTCCCGGGACCGGGTCAGTGAGCTCGCGGCGGAGTTCCTGGAGCGCGCGGAGGCGGACGGCGACGGCCCGGACGGTGCGGCGGCGGTGCGGTTGCGCGCGGCCGAGAGCGGGCTGTTGTCCGCCTCGGACGCTCAGGCCGTGGCGACCGCGCTGTTGGAGAACGCGTTGGCTCCGCTGGGGGCGCACGGCGTGGTCATCTGGCTCGCGGGGGCGGACTCCTCGCTGACGCTGGCCGGGCAGGCCGGGTTCACCGAGGACGAGGCGCTCCGCTGGCGGTACGTGCCGCCCGAGGTCGCCACCTGCGCGCGTCTCGCGCTCGTCGAGCGGGGGCCCGCCTTCGTCTCGCGTCTGTCCGACTCCGGCATGCCCTCGATCGGGCGCCGCCGGCATCCGCACGGGGGACGCATAGCGGTACCGGCGGGGACGGGCGGCCGCATCCACGGGGTGCTGGAGGTGTGCTGGCCGCAGCCGCTGGCGCCGCAGCCGCCGCGGATCATCCGGCAGATCGAGGCGTTGGCGGAGCTGTGCGCCCACACGCTGGAGGATCCGACGGGCGCGGGCACGCCCTCGGTGCCGGGCCGGACGCCGCACGCGGCGGTGGCCGAACTGACCTCTCTCGCCGACCACTTGCACGATCCGGCGCTCGTCCTCACGCCGATCCTCGGCCCCGCGGGCGGTCTGACGGACTTCCGGGTCCACCACGCCAACGACCGTTTCACCGACCCCGCCGGTCGGCCCCGCAGCGCCGTGAGCGGCTCCACGTTCCTGGAGGCCTACCCCCTGGCGGCCGAGGACAACGGACTCTTCGAGAAGCTGGAACGGGTCTACGCCACCGGGGAGTCCTTCCAGACCCGGCGGATGACGCTGACCGCCTTCATCGACGACGTGCCGCTCACCGGCGTGGCCGACGCCAGCATCACGCGGCACGGCGCCGCGCTCCTGTTGATCTGGCGGATCGAGGACGAGACCGCGCGGCTGGCCGGCCTGCTGCAACACGCGCAGCGGCTCGGCCGGATCGGCGGCTTCGAGGAGAACTTCACCACGGGCGAGATCACCTGGAACGGGCAGCTCTTCTCGCTGTACGGGCTGCCGGCGGGCGCCTCGCCGGTGCCTCTGGAAGCGCTCCCCGGTCACGCGCACCCCGATGACATCACCTCGATCAGTCGGTTCCTGCGCACGCTGATGCACTACCGGCGCGAGGCCTCCGTGGCCTTCCGCCTCCAGCGTCCGGACGGGGTGACCCGGCACATCCGCATCGTCGCGGAGCCCGTCCAGGACGCGGACGGCTCGCTGTTCGCCGTACGGGGCGCCTACCAGGACATCTCCGCACAGCATTGGACCGAGGTGGCTCTGGCCGCCACCCGGGACCAACTGGCCCACACAGAGGCCGAGTCGGCGGAGCGCAGCCGTCTCGCGTTGCAGTTGCAGCACGCGATCATGCCGCCCGCGCCCGCGCCGCTCGACGCGCCGGGGATCCGCATCGGCGTGCGGTACCGGCCTGCCGAGTCGCAGGCCCTGATCGGCGGGGACTGGTACGACTCGGTGGTCCTGCCGAACCGGCAGGTGCTCCTGTGCGTCGGCGACGTCGCCGGCCACGGCATCGAGGCGGCCACCGGCATGGTGGTCCTGCGCAACGCCCTGCGCGGCCTCGCGGTGACCGGCGCCGGGCCAGCCCAGTTGCTCACCTGGCTGAACGCGGTCGCCCACCACCTGACCAGCGACCTGACCGCGACCGCCGTGTGCGGGATCTTCGATCCGGACCGGCGGGTGTTGCGTTGGGCGCGCGCGGGACACCTGCCGCCCATCCTCGTGCGGGGCGCTCGGGCCACGGCCTTCCCGCTGGCCAAGGGCCTGTTGCTCGGTGCGGTGCCGAACGCGGAGTACACGGAGGAGGAGGTGCAGCTCGAAGCCGAGGACACCGTGTTGATGTACACCGACGGGCTCGTGGAACGCCGGGACACCTCCATGATGGATTCCCTGACCCAACTCCTGGGCCTCGCGCAGCGGGAGTCCCCGTCGCTGGAGAGCCGGCTCGATCGCCTGCTGACCCACAGCAGGTCGGACACGGACGACGACACCTGCCTCGTCGGGGTCCAGGTGCGCTGAGCGAGCCGACAGGGGGGCGTCAGCATCGCGCCCTCAAGATCACGTTCGGGTGGTTCGTCGTCTCCCGGGCGCGTTCGGCGCGGGTGGATCGGGCCGGTGCCCCGAGGGTGGCTTCATGATCATTGAATCCTCCTCCGGTACCGCGGGCCAGACCTCCCGGCGTTCGTTGCTCGCCGGCGCGGGCGCCCTGGCCGTGGCCGGCGGGGTCGCCGCCGGCGTCGCCCCCGCCCCCGCCTCCGCCGCCATCACCACCGCGCCCGCCGCGGCCCCTTCGGCGGACTGGGACACCTGTCTGGCCGTCGCCCGTTCCGTCCTGGTCCGCGACGACAACGACGAGTCGCTGGTGCCGCGTTACGCGGACGTCCTGTTGAAGTCCGGTCTGCCCAGGTCCCGCAGGGCCCCCAGGAAGGTGCTGGTGATCGGCGCCGGCCCGGCCGGCCTGACCGCCGCCCACTTGCTGAACGCGGCGGGCCACCGGGTCACCGTCATCGAGGCCAACGCCAACCGTGTCGGCGGCCGCGTCAAGACCTTCCGCGCGGGCGGTCACGAGCGCGCCGCGGCCCCGTTCGCCGACCCGAAGCAGTACGCCGAGGCCGGGGCCATGCGCATCCCCGACAGCCACCCGCTGGTGACCGGACTCATCGACTCGCTGGGGCTGAACCGCCGGCCCTTCCACCTGGTCGACGTGGACCGCGCGGGCCGCCCGGCGTCCCGTACCTGGATCCTCGTCAACGGCATCAGGGTGCGCCGCGCGGACTACGCGCGCGACCCGCGCGCCGTCAACCGCTCCTTCGGCGTCCCCGCCGCGTACGAGAACGTCCCGGCCGCGCAGATCGTACGGGGCGCCCTGGCCCCCGTGCGCAAGGAGATCGACGGCAAGGAGGGGCGCGCACTCGTCGAGGGCTGGGCGCGGGTGATCCAGCGCCACGGCCACATGTCGATGTACCGCTACCTCACCGACGAGGCGAAGCTGGACGAGCGGACCGTCGACCTGATCGGCACGGTCGAGAACCTCACCTCCCGGCTCCACCTCACGTTCCTGCACTCCTTCATCTCCTCCGCCCTGATCAGCCCGGACACCCGCTTCTTCGAACTCCCCGACGGCACCGGCACCCTCGCGGACGCCATGTACGCACGGGTCAAGGACCTGGTGAGGCTGGACCGGCGGGTCACCCGCATCGCGCGGGACGCGGCGGGCAGGTCCGTCGCGGTGGAGACGGTGTCCGAGGGGCGCGGCGGTCGCCCCGTCGTGCGGGAGACCTTCACCGGCGACGTCGCCATCGTCACCGTGCCGTTCTCGGGGCTGCGGCACATCCCCGTCACGCCCGCCCTGTCGTACGGCAAGCGGCGCGCGATCACCGAGCTGCACTACGACGCCGCCACCAAGGTGCTGCTCGAATTCAGCCGCCGCTGGTGGGAGTTCACCGAGGCGGACTGGAAGCGGGAGTTGGAGGCCGTGCGCAAGGGCCTCCACGCCGACTACCAGACGGGCCGCACCCCGGGTGACGGCTCGTTGTTGGGTGCCCACCCCGCGACGCCGAAGGGCCGTGTCACGCAGGCTCAGCGCGCGCACTACGCGGCCTGCAGGCTCGTCGCCCGGGACCAGCCGGAGGCCGCCGGAGTCGTCGGGGGCGGCTCCACCAGCGACAACCCCAACCGCTTCATGTTCCAGCCCTCGCACCCGGTCCCGGGCAGCGCGGGCGGTGTGGTCCTGGCCTCCTACAGTTGGGCCGACGACGCCCTGAAGTGGGACGCCCTCGACGACGCCGAGCGGTACCCGAGGGCGCTGTCCGGCCTCCAGGACGTGTACGGGCAGCGGATCGAGGTGTTCTACACGGGCGTCGGCGCGACCCAGTCCTGGATGCGCGACCCGTACGCGTACGGCGAGGCCTCGGTGCTCCTTCCCGGGCAGCACACCGAGTTGTTCCCGCACGTCCACCGCGCCGAGGGCGGGTTGCACTTCGCCGGCTGCCACACCTCCGTCAAGCCGGCGTGGATCGAGGGCGCGCTGGAGTCGGCCGTGCGCACCGCCCTCGAAGTCCATCTCGGGGACTGACGGGACGGGCGCCCGTCCGGGGACTCCCCCGTGGTGGGACGCACTTGGCCCACGGAGTCACTCGTGCGAGGGAATGACCGGGGCCGGGCCAAGCCGGACCGGCCGTACGGAACGAAACACTTGCGTGGGTCCCGACGGGGCCCCGGGGCACGCCCCTTCGCGGGGCGGGTCCGTCACCACCTTTGAAAGAGATCTCTCATGTCGCGTGTTCTGAAGACCGCCGGTCTCGCCCTCGCCGCCGGAGCCGTCGTGATCGGTGGAGCCTCGATGGCCTCCGCGGACGCCGGTGCGCAGGGCGCGGCGATCGGTTCCCCCGGTGTCCTGTCGGGGAACCTCATCCAGGTGCCCGTCCACATCCCGATCAACGCCTGCGGCAACTCCGTCAGCGTCATCGGCCTGCTCAACCCGGCGTTCGGCAACACCTGCGTCAACGCCTGATCGATCGACGGGGACCGTGGTCCCGCCCTGCCGCCTCTGACGGGGGCAGGGTGACGGTCACGGCGCAGGAAGGGTTCCGGTCGTCCTCGGGGGCGACCGGCGGCCCGCCCGGATCAGCGGGAGGAGGGCGGCGGCGCCCAGGAGCGACAGGAGCGCGGCGACCCGCAGCACCTCCTCGATGGCCGGTCCGTCCGAGGCGGCCCGCGCCGCCGATCCGCTGAGGACCTCCAGCACCGTCGTCGCGACGGCCACGGCCATGGCGCCGAGCAGGACCAGCGAGGTGAGGACCAGCCCGGAGGCGGCCGCCAGGCGGTTCTCGGGGACGTACGACTGGGTGGCCACGTTCGTCAGGGCCCAGCCGAACCCCAGTCCGACGCCCACGACCGCGAAGACGGCGGTGTAGAGGGCGAGCGGGTTCGTCCACGTCAGCAGCAGGAGGCCAAGGCCGCTCAGGACCAGACCGCCGGCCATCAGCGTCTCGGGCCGCCACCGGTGGGCGAGGTGCCCGGACCAGTAGCTGGCGGCGCCCGCGCCGACGGACAGCGCGAGGAAGATCAGTCCGGCGTCCAGCGGGGAGAGCCCGCGGGCCTGCTGGAGGTACAGCGCGGACAGGACCGCCACCAGGCAGTACACGATGTTCGACACGGAGCCGGCCAGGGTGACGGTCACGAACGGCCCGTTGCGCAGCAGGGACAGGTCCAGCAGCGGCTCGGCGGTCCGCCGCTCGATCACCACGAAGAGGGCGAGCAGCAGGGCTCCCGCGACCAGACAGCCGAGGGTGGCCGGCGAGGCCCAGCCCCAGCGACCGCCCTGGTCGACGGCGATCATGATCGCGGTGAGACCGGCGGCCACGGTGACGGCGCCGGGCAGGTCCAGTCCGTGTCCGGCCTCCTCGTCGCGGGTGTCGGTGACGAAGCGCAGCATGAGGAAGGCGGCGACGGCGCAGAAGGGCACGTTCAGCAGGAAGACCGCCCGCCAGCTGACGTGCTCGGCGAAGGCCCCGCCCACGAACGGTCCGAGCGCGGTGCCGATCGCGCTGAAGGCCAACACCGTGCCCACGGCGCGGCCTTGTCGGTCGTCGCGGAAGTGGGCGGTGACGACCGCGACGGCGACGGGGAAGATCAGCGCCGCCGTGGCGCCCTGCACCACGCGTCCGACGACCAGCCAGAGCTCGTTCTGCGCGGCGGCGCACACCACGGACACGAGGGCGAAGCCGGTCAGCCCCCACACGATGACGGTGCGGCGGCCGTGGACGTCGGCGGCCCGACCGCCGGTGATCATCAGGGCCCCGAGGGTCAGCATGTAGCCGCTGACCAGCCACTGGAGGTCGGTGGTGGGCGTGGAGAAGTCCCGGGCGATCACCGGCAGCATCAGGTTGAGGGCGAACCAGTCCATCTGGACCAGGAGCATCGAGAGCGAGGCCGCCGCGATGACGGCGCGGTCCCGGCCGGAGAACAGCCGGCGCCCGCGCGATCCGGTGGCCGCCTCGTCCACGCCCATCAGCACGTCCTGTCCGCAGCCCCCGCCAACCGCCACCACCAGCATGCGCCGGTGCGGGGCCGCCGGCACGCCGACCCGATCGAACCCGTTCGAATCGAAGGCACGTTTGCGCGAGGGCACGCGGGCGCGGACGCGGTGCGGCGCCACACTCAAGTACGTTCCCCGCCAAAGGCGGAAGGCAATCCCCGAGGCATCTCGGCCAACGTTCTCGAACACCCCAGAGCGCCCCCACAGTGACGTTCCAGCAGACCGGTGCGGGGGCAGCCGCTTCATGCCGTTGTCGCTTACCGAAGGAGCAGTTCCGCTATGACGAAGGTCCTGGTCGTGCACAGCGTCCGCCTGGTCCGATCCGCCCTCGCAGCCCTGCTGAGATCCGAAGGCCCCTTCGAAGTCACCGCCGTGGGCTGGCGGGCCGCTGTACGCGAGACGGAGTGCTTACGGCCGGACGTCACGGTCGTCGACCTCGACTGTCCGGGCGCCGCTCCGCTCCTGGCGGGGATGGGCCGCAGGGATCGGCACTCCCCCTCCTCCCCCGCGTCCTCACCGATATTGGTACTGGCCTCGGCGGGTACGCCCGGATCGCTGCGGAGGGCGTTCCGTGCACCGGTGCTGGGGTGTGTGGACAAGGACGGCTCGCCGGGCCGCCTGGTACGGGCCGTGCGCCGGGTCGCGGCCGGTGAGCGCTTCGTCGACGCCTCGCTCGCGTCCGCCTGCATGGAGGCGGACCCGGTACCGCTGAGTCCCCGCGAACTGAGCGTGCTGGCCCGCGCGGCGGAGGGCGATTCGATCGCCGAGATCGCCAGCGCCCTGCACCTGGCCAGCGGCACCGTGCGCAACTACATGGCCGCCGCCACGCGCAAGGCCGGCGCGCGCAACCGCATCGACGCCATCCGCATATCCCGCAGGGAGGGCTGGGTCTGAGACCGCGGCCGCCCGCGAGCCGATGCCGGGGCCGAGAGCGCCCCGCCCGGGGGCGGTGCCCGTCTCAGTCCTCCCCGGTGGCGTTCCAGAGCCCCACCAGGTCCCGGTACAGGGGTGATCGGGCCGGGAGTTCCTCGTGCGTGCCGCACACCGCCCGGGTCCCGTCCAGCACGAGGACCCGGTCGGCCCGGACCGCCGACGAGATCCGGTGGGCCACCACGACGAGGGTGCCCGGGCGGGCGGCGAGGGCCTCTTCGGCGCGTGCCTCGGTGCGCGGGTCCAGATGACAGGTGGCCTCGTCGAGCAGCAGCAGCGGAGCGGGCGAGAGGTGGGCGGCGGCCAGGGCGAGCTGCTGGCATTCGCCCTGGGACAGCCGCTGCGGCACGACGGCCCCGTCCAGGCCGCCGAGCCGCTCGACGAGGCCGCCCACGCCCAGGGCGGCGACCGCCTCGCGCACCCGGGCGTCGTCGGGTGGACGCGCTCCGGGGCACAGGTGGGTCAGGTTCTCCCGGACGGTGCCGGTGAAGACGTAGGCCTGCTGGGGCAGCAGTGTGCGGCGCGGATCCGGCTCCGAGGCGTCCCGCCCTCCGCGTGCGGCCGCCCCGGCGACCAGGACCGTGCCCCGGTCGGGGCTGAGCAGCCCGGCGAGCAGCGCGGTGAGCGTCGACTTGCCGATGCCGCTCGGGCCGACGACGGCGAGGTGCTCGCCCGGGCGGACGACCAGGTCGAGGTCCTCCAGTACGGGGGCCGCCCGGGGGCCGTAGGCGAAGGTCACGCCGCGCAGCTCCGCGGCGGCCGGCGGGACGGACGGCGCCGCGGGCGCCGGTACGGGCGCAACGGGCGCGGGGGAACGCGACGGCCTCGGGTCGGGGGCGGGGGTGGGTCCGGGCTCGGCCTCGGGCGCTGCCTCGGGCTCGGGCTCGGGCTCGGGCTCGGGCTCGCAGAAGCGCTCCAGGACCACCAGCAGCCGGGTGCCGGCGGATCCCAGGGCCGTCATCAGGGCGTGCAGGGCGGGCAGCAGCGCCTGTACGAGGTAGGTGAGGGCGCCCACCAGGGTCCCGGCGGTCACCCCCCGGTCCAGCAGCCACGGGGCCGCCACCAGCAGGGCGATCACCGGCAGCCGGCCCGCCGCCCCGAGGGCGACGGTACGCACGGCCGCCCACCGGGCGAGGCGGCGGGTCAGCCGCTCCTGTGCCCCGATCAGGGTCTCCACCCCGGAGGCCGCGCTCGCTCCCCCGCCGCAGGCCACGATGTCGCGCAGCCCCTCGCTGACCGCGCCCACCCCGCGGGACAGCGCCTCGTCGGTGTCGAGGGAGTCGCGTTGCACGCCGGCCATGGGGCGCAGCGTGGCGAGGAAGAGGCCGAGGCCCAGCAGCAGCGGGGGCAGCACGACGAGCAGCAGCACGGGGGCGAGGGCCGCCATGCCGGCCAGCGCGCCGACGGCCGTGAAGACGAACGAACGGGCCGTGAGGACGATCCCCGCGAAGGAGTCGCGGGCCATCTCCGTCTGCTGGGTGAGCCGGGAGACGGCACCGGCGTCCGCGGCGCGGGACGGGTCGGCCACGGCCCGGTCGAGGGCGTGTCGCACGGCCCTGCGCACGAGTCCGTCGCGCAGCGGTTCCACCAGGTCGGCGAGGGCGGCGAAGACCCCGCGCAGCGCGAAGGCGCCGAGCAGGGCGCCGAGTCCGGCGACGACGAGCCAGCCCAGGCCGACCCCGGTGCGGCCGGCGAGGAAGCCGTCGTCGAGGGCGCGGGCCACGCCGTAGCCGGTGAGGAAGGTGTGGGCGGACTCCAGGAGCGACCAGCCCCCGAGTCGCGCCAGGGCGGGGGTGCGGCCGCGCAGGAAGCGGCGCGCGTCGGGGCTCACCCGCCGCCAGGTGCCGTGCTCGTTCACCGGGCCGCCCCCTGACCGCTCGGGTCCGCGGTGCGGGCGGGCTCCGGATCGGGTCCGGGCTCCGGCGCGGGATCCGGGCGCGCGCCCGCCGCGAACACGGCCCGGTAGTCCGGATCGCGCCACAACTCGACGTGCGGGCCGGTGGCCCGAACGCGCCCGTCCTCCAGCCACACCACGAGGTCGGCCCGGGCGGCCGAGGAGATCCGGTGCGCGACGACGATCCGGGTGCCTGCCCGGACCTGTTCCGCGACGGCCCGCTCGACCTCGCGGGCGGTGACCGTGTCGAGGCTGGAGGTGGCGTCGTCGAGGATCAGCAGTCGGCCGGCGCAGCAGAACGCCCGGGCCAGGCCCAGGCGTTGGACTTCCCCGCCCGACATGGGGGCCTCGGCCACCGGTGTGTCGTACCCCCGGGGCAGGCGTCGTACGAACAGGTCCGCTCCGGCCGCCCGGGCGGCCCCGCGCACCGCTTCAGGATCCGGCGTCGGACCGGCGCCGAACGCGATGGCGTCGCCGACGCTGTCACCGAGCAGCGCCGGCCGATGGAAGGCGTGCCCGACGTCGCGGCGCAGGGCTTCGGCGGTCAGTTCCCGCAACGGGACACCGTCCAGCAGCACCTGCCCGCTGTCGGGGTCCGTGAGTCGTCCGGCGACGGCGGCGAGCAGCGTCTTGCCGGAGCCCGAGCCGCCCACGACAGCCGCCGTGGTCCCGCCCGGGACGAGCAGGTCGATGTCGCGCAGCACCGCGGTTCCGTCGCGCGTCACGCGTACGCCACGCAGTTCCAGGGTGCCGGTGCCGCCGTCGGGCAGCTGCCGGTCGCCGTGTTCCAGGGCGGGCAGGTCGAAGAGTTCGGCGGTGCGGCGGGCGGCGGCCCGGCCGCGCACGGCGGCGCTGAGCTTGCTGGTGACGGCCCCGATGCCGGCGGCGAGGCCGGCGTAGCGCACGGCGGCGAGGAGTTCCCCGACGTCGAGCGCGCCGGCGGACAGGCGGATGCCGCCCACGCCGAGGACGACGTACAGCAGGAGCGGCATCAGGGCGGTGGTGCGGGCCATCGTCGCGCCGTAGACCTGCCACATCCGGCGCCCCTCGGCGTCGAGGTCGGGCAGTCGGGCGAGGATCCGGGCGCGTTCCCGGGCGGCGGTGCCGGCGGCGGCAATGGTGCGCGCCCCGGCCAGGGCCTCGACGAGCCGGCCGGCGGTCGCGAGTTGGGCCCGCTGGTAGCGGGAGACGATGGTGGAGGAGTCTCGGGCGAAGGCCCTCAGCAGGAGGACGAGCGGGGGCAGGCCGGCGACGAAGGCCAGTGCGGTCCAGGGGTCGATGACGAACAGCGCGACGAGTCCCCCGACCGGGGGCAGCAGCGCGGCGATCCCGGTCGCGAGGGTGGCCGGTACGGTGCCGGCCTCGGTGGCGTGCGCGGTCAGTCGCGCCGCGATCTCGCCGGGGGCGAGCCGGGCGGCCCGGTGGGGCGCGGTGCGCAGCAGCCGGGAGAGTCCCAGCCGGCGCAGCCAGGCCGTGGAGCGGGCGTCCACCGCGCCGGTGAGCCGGGTCGTGGCGGCGTCCAGGAGCACCTCGGCCACGATGACGGCGGCGCACAGCAGGGTCCAGTACGGGGCTGCCGGATCGCGGCGGAGCAGGAGGTCGAGGGTGAGGCCGAGCAGAGCGGGTTCGGCGAGGGCGGCGACGGAGGCGGCGGTCGCGCATCCGAGCACGGCGGTCGCCCGTCCGGTGCTGTGGCGGGCGGCGTCGCGGAGCGCGCGATCGGCGGAGCGGGGGTCCTCGGGGCCCGTGGGGGTCGCGTTGCCCCGGGAGCGCTCGTGGGTGAGGACGGCCGGTTCCGGCGGGTCGTCGTGCGGGGTCATCCGCGGCGGCTCCTGAGAGGTGGGTCGGGGCCCGGACGGCGAACCGTCCGAGCCCCGTACAGGCCTGACGACCTGGTTAGTTACAGGTCGTGACGCTCAGGCTGCTGTCTCCGCAGAGCAGCAGGCTCGCGCGGCTTCCGCCGCCCGTCATCGCGGCCTCGGTGATCTCTTCCTTGGGGGTTTCCATCGACTGCAGGTCAAGAAGCGTCATGTCAGTTCCTCTTCTTCTCCGGGGATGTACCGATGGGTCACGGCCCCTTGCGGGACCGGCTTGGGGGCCGCCGCGGTGTCGCGCAGCGGCGGAAGGAACGGCAGGTGCGCGCGCCCGCCGGGCACGGCGCTGCCGAGGGCGAGGAGAGCGCCGGCCGTGCCCGTGGACAGGTCCATGGACAGGCGCATCATCTGCTCGCCGGGGAAGGCCAGTTGGCCTTGGTAGGGGACGGCGTGCCGGGCGAGGGCGTCGATCTGCCGCGCGATGTCGTCGGGCCGCGTCCCCGGTCCGGGGGTCGTGGTCCGGGCGAGGTGCAGGATCATGCCGGCCGCGCCGCGGAAGAGTCCGGGCTGGGCGTAGAAGGTGGCCTGGGCGGCCGCCACGATGCCGCGCCGGGCCTCCTCGAAGCGCGGGTCGGCCCCGTGCTCCAGCCAGTCGTCGAGCACCATGCCGATGCCGGCGCTGCCCTCGCCCAGGTAGGGCATGGTCCGCCAGCCCTCGTTGACCTGGAGGGTGCCGAACGCGCTGGTCACGCAGCGGTCGAGGTCGCGGTGCAGGGCCTGTCCGGCTCGCGCCAGGAGTTCCGTGTCGCCGGTGCGTTCGTACAGGCGCAGGAAGAGCAGGGCGGGACCGGCGTTGCCGTACAGCAGTCCCGCCCGGGTGAGGTCGGGGGCGGAGCGGGCGACCAGTTCGGCGCAGCGCAGGGCGGCGTCGTGCAGGGCGCTCTCCCCGGTCGTGGTGCCCAGGGCGTCCAGTGCGAGGCCGACTCCGGCGAGGCCGCTGTGCAGGTCGGGGCCTACGGTCTGCCACGGCTGGCGCAGCAGCTGTTCGGCGAGGGCGAGGGCGCGTTCACGGTGCCCGAGCCGGTCGAGGGTCCAGGCGGTGCCGGCGAGGCCGTCGTAGAAGCCGAGGGGTGTGCCGGAGTCCGGCTCCTCTGTCCGTTTGAGCAGCCACTTCTCGGCCTCGGGCCAGGGTTCGGCGCCGGTCTCGGCAAGGGCGTAGAGGACGCCCGCGGCGCCGTGTCCGAAGCCGATTCCGCCGCCGGCCGCGGCGAACTGGGCGATGTCGCCGGGGAAGAGCCTGTCCTCGCGGTCCAGGGTGGCCGAGGCGCGCAGGGCGGCCGTCATGGACGCGCGGGCGCGGGACCAGTCCCCCGGTTCGACGGGCAGGTACGGGCCGGTGGGCACGGTCGGGCGATGGCCGGGCTCGCCGGGCGGCGGGTCGTAGAGGATCTCCTCCACGGCCTCGTCGAGGAAGGCCCTCGGTACGGGGAACTGTTCGGCGGCGATGTCGGCCAGGTGCGCGGCCTTCGCCCGGTCCAGTACGAACAGGCTGGTCAGTGGCAGGAACAGGGCGAGTCTGAGGCAGGCGAGGGCGTAGCGGTCGACGGAGAAGCCACGTCGTCCGGCGGGGGCGACGAACGCCGGGTTGGCGACGGTCTGCCGCAGCCCTTCGTCGACGTGGGCGGCGGCCTCGAAGTCCAGGAGCGCCACGGAGGGTTCGCCGTCCTCGTCCTCCGCCACCATGATGTTGAACAGGTGCAGGTCGTTGAAGACGACCCCGCGGGCGTGCACGGCCTCCACGGCCTCCGTCACCCGCCGGTGGATCGTCAGCGCCCACCGGGTGTACGAGGCGAGCTCCTCCGGGTCCGGTTCCGCCTCGATCAGGGGGTGGCGGCGGGCGAAGTACGTGTTGAGCGGCTTGCCCTCCAGGTACTGGAGGACGAGGAAGTGGTGGTCGCCGACGGTGAAGGTGCCGCGGACGGACGGGACGCAGTCCAGGCCCTCCAGCCGTTCCAGGGCGGTCCGCTCGCGGTGCAGCCGGGCCACGGCGTCGGCTCCGTCGGCGGCGAGTCCCGCATGGGGGCGGGCCTCCTTCAGCACCACCGGTTCGCCGGTGCGGCTGTCCGTGCCGGCGTAGACGCCGCCTCCGTTGGAGAAGTGGAGCGCGCGCTCGATGGTGTAGGGCACGTCGGTGAGCGTCACGGCCGAACGCGCGTCGAGGTGCGGCTTCAGGAACGCCGGGAGGTCGACCCACTCGGGCGGTTGGAACGACGGCCCGCGGGGGTCGGGGACGAGTCGACCGTCGGGGGTCTCGATCGCCGGCACGAGTTCGCCCCGCGCGTCGTAGCAGTGCCGCAGGGTGAAGCTGCCGTAGCGCAGGTGGACCGGTCCGGCGCCCCAGCGCAGATCGCTGAGGATGTACGGTCCGGGCTCGCCGGTCAGCAGGGCGTCGAGGTCCTCGGCGATGCGCCGGCACTGCTCCTGGTCGGCCGGGTACACGGTGATGAACTTCCCGCTGGCCGCGCGGTCGGCGTACTTGGCGTTGCGTATGTGCAGCAGGTGGCGGCTCGGCACGAACTTGAAGGCGATGCGCCGGGGCACGCAGTAGGCGTGGACGCGGTCGAGGATCGACTCGGCGTTGTCCAGCCGGGCGGAAACGTGGATCTTCCAGCCCTGGAAGGGGAGTTCGACACCGAGGGGGCGCAGCGCGTACCAGTCGCCGGTGCGGTGCGAACGCCACCCGGTCGGCACGGGAGCGAGGGCCGGGCCGTAGTTCTCGTCGGCCCGTCGGTACGGGGCGTCGTAGAACCAACGGTCGGCGTCGCAGAACGCGGCGTACCCCTTGTTCACTCCTGCTCCCTCGGTCGGTGACAGGAACGAAGGTGTCACGCGGAGCGACGGCCCCGACAGTCGCCGCTGTCACCGATCGGGTGTGCAGTACGCACGAGTCACTTGGCGGCGCGGGAAGGCGATCGCGGGGCGCGCCGGGGGCGCGGCCGGGGCGGGCCGAGGGGCGTGGGCGGGATGGGCCGAGGGGCGTGGCCGGATGGGCTGTCGGGGTGAAGCAGCCGCTCGCAGCGCGCCGCCTCCCGTCCGATCATCTGACTGGCCGTAGATTCCCTTGCGTCCGGGGAGCACCGGCGCGACAGACCGGTCCCCTTCGCTGCGACCGTCGGCGTACGGTCCGGTCCCGCCCGGGAGAGTGCCATGCGTTCTCGTGTCGCCGCCGTCCTGCTCCTCGCACTGGGCCTGCCGCTGACCGGCTGCTCGTCCGACGGGGCGGACCCCGCCACCCGGGGGGCCGCCGGCGCACCGGCCCCCGGCCGTCAGGCAGCCCCCTCCCATCTGCGCTTCACCGCCAAGACCCTGGACGGCGCGGTGTTCAACGGAGCGGCGCTCGCGGGCAAGCCGGTGCTGTTTTGGTTCTACGGGGCCGCGTGCGCCGAATGCCCGGCCCAGGCCTTCGAGACCGCGGCCAAGGCCGACCGCTACGTCGGGCGCGTCCACGTGGTGGCCGTCGCGGAACCGGGCACGGGCAACGGACTCCAGGGCTTCGCCGCCCCGGCCGGAGCGGGCCGCCTCCCGCACCTCTCCGACGTCGGCCACGCCCTGCGGGACCGCTTCCACGCCGAGGGCATCAACACGTACGTGCTGCTCGACGAGGACGGCGAGGTGCTCTACAAGGGCGCCGGAGCGGAGGGCGACAAACTCGACGGGGAGCTCGCGGCCCTCGCCTCCGGAGCCTGACGGGGGTCGGGGTGGGGGTTGGGTCCGGCCGGTCACGCGCCACGTGCCGGGGGCGTGCCGCGGGTGCGGCGACCACGGGCCCCGGGCACGTCCGGCTCTACCGATCGGCCCCTCCGATCGGCCTCTCCGCCGGCCCGTGACCGGGCGAGAGGGTCGCGGTGACTCGATGTGCCTGCGCCGGGACAGCGTGTCGCGTGAGGCCACGTGAGGGGCCCGTGGCCGCCTCCGGCGCCTTCCCGACCGGCCCCGCGCCCCGCTCGACCGGCGCCGCCCCGGCCCCCTGAACCGCCCCGTCGGCCGAGAGAACGGCGCGAATCACGACCCCGACGGCCATGCGGTGCTACAAATAGTCTGTGACCCATCCTTGCAACCCGTGCCGGGGACGTCGGTGCGGTCACTGAGCCGGAATCGGCCGCGAAGCGTCGCCCGACAGGTATTCGTCCTTCAGGTGGCGATCGTGGTGCTGCTCGCGGCCGGAGCGGTCCTGGCGCTGGTGCTCCAGTCCCGCCACGACGTCGACCGTGAGGCCCGCACCCGCTCGGTGTCGGTCGCGCAGACGGTCGCCCATTCGACCGGGATGTGCGCCGCGCTGCGGTCGTCCGACCCCGCCAAAACCCTCCAGCCACTCGCCGAGTCCACGCGCAAGGACGCCGGGGTGGACTTCATCGTCGTGATGGACACCGAGGGGATCCGCTACAGCCATCCGCTGCCCGACCGTATCGGCAAGCGGTTCGTGGGCACCATCGAGCCCTCCCTGGCCGGCGAGGTGCACACCGAGAGCGTGCAGGGCCCTCTCGGCAAGGAGATCCAGGCCATCGTGCCGGTCTACTGCGACGGCAAGGTCACGGGACTGGTGTCGGCCGGGCTCACCGTGAAGAACGTGTCCGGAGTCGTCGACCGCCAGCTCCCCGTCATCCTCGGCGCCAGCGCGGCCGGACTCGCCCTGGCCACCGTGGGCGCGTGGCTCATCAGCAGGCGACTGCGCCGCCAGACGCACGGGCTCGGCCCCGAGGAAATGACCCGCATGTACGAGCACCACGACGCGGTGCTCCACTCGGTCCGGGAGGGGGTGCTCATCACCGACGGCGGCGGACGGTTGCTCCTCGCGAACGACGAGGCGAAACGGCTGCTGAAACTACCGGCCGACGCCGAGGGCCAGTACATCGGGAACCTCTCCGGGCTCGACCGGACCGTGTGCGACCTGCTGCTGTCCGGCCGGGTCGCCACCGACGAGGTGCACGAGGCCGGGGAACGACTCCTGGTGATCAACCAACGGCCGACGCGGCCCGGCGGCGGGCCCGAGGGCGCGGCGGTCACCATCCGGGACTCCACCGAGATGCGCGTCCTCAGCACCCGCGCCGACGCGGCCCGGCGACGGCTGAGGCTGCTGTACGACGCCGGGGTCGGCGTCGGCACCACCCTCGACGTGGGGCGGACGGCCCAGGAACTGGCCGACGTGGCCGTTCCGCGGTTCGCGGACTTCGCGACCGTCGAACTGGCGGAAGCCGTCCTGCACGGGGACGAGCCCAACAGCACGGCGCCCGACCTGCTCCGCACCGGTTTCAGCGGCATCGCCGACGACGTGCCGCTCTACCCGCGGGGCAGGCTGATCGACTTCCGGCCGTCCACGCCCCAGGCCCGCGGTCTCACCACCGGACGGGCCGAGCTGATCCCCGATCTGGCCGACGCTCCGGGCTGGTACGCACAGGACCCGGAGCGGGCACAGGCCATCCTCGACTACGGCGTCCACTCCCTGATCACGGCCCCCCTCAAGGCGCGGGGCGCGGTACTGGGCCTGGTCAACTTCTGGCGGTCGCGGAAGGACGAACCCTTCGACGAGGAGGACCTGTCGCTCGCTGAGGAACTCGTGGCCCGGGCCGGTGTCACCATCGACAACGCCCGCCGCTACACCCGCGAGCACGCCTTGGCCGTGACCCTCCAGCGCAGTCTGCTGCCGCGCGACCTGCCGGAGCAGAGTGGCGTCGAGGTGGCCCACTTCTACCTGCCGGCGCAGTCCGGGGTGGGCGGCGACTGGTTCGACGTGATCCCGCTGCCCGGCAGCAGGGTCGCGCTCGTCGTCGGCGACGTCGTCGGCCACGGGTTGCACGCGGCGGCGGCCATGGGACGACTGCGCACGGCCGTGCTCAACTTCTCCTCGCTGGACCTGCCCCCCGACGAACTCCTCAGCCGGCTCGACGACCTCGTCCAGTACATCGACCAGGGCGGGGACGGCGGATCCGACGGCGGCCTGCTCGGGGCCACCTGCCTGTACGCCGTCTACGACGCGGTGACGCAGCGCTGCACCGTGGCGCGCGCCGGGCACGTGCCCCCGGCGATCGTGCGACCCGACGGCAGCGTGGAGATCCCCGAGCTCCCCGCCGGCGCACCCCTGGGACTGGGCGGCTTCCCGTTCGAATCGACGGAGTTGGAACTGCCGGAAGGCTCCCAGCTGGTGCTGTACACCGACGGGCTGATCGAGGACCGCGCCCGCGACATCGACGAGGGTCTCGATCTGCTGCGGGCGGCGCTCGCCCACGCGGACCGCAAGCCCGAGGACACCTGCCGGGCCGTTCTCGCGCAACTCCTGCCCGTGCGCTCCCGCGACGACGTGGCGCTGTTGGTCGCGCGGACATCGGCGCTGCCGGCGGACCGGATCGCCGAGTGGGAGGTGCCCTTCGAACCGAGTTCGGTCGGCGCCATGCGGGCACATGCCGTGCGGAAGCTGGAGGAATGGGGCCTGTCCGAGCTGGCGTTCGGCACCGAACTGGTCCTCAGTGAACTCGTCACGAACGCGATCCGCCACGGCTCCGCGCCGGTGCGCGTGCGGCTGCTGTTCGACCGGATGCTGACCTGCGAGGTCTTCGACGGCAGCAGCAGTTCACCCCGTCTGCACTACGCCACCACCACGGACGAGGGTGGCCGCGGACTCTTCCTCGTGGCCCAGATCAGCCGTCGCTGGGGAGCCCGGTACACACCCGACGGCAAGGTCCTCTGGTCCGAACAGGCCTTGCCGGAGCCCGAGGACGCCTAGTGCCATGTCAGAGAATCTTTGCCCCTGCTGACACGATGCGGCGTTCGGATGCAGCGATCTGCTGCGCGCTAATCTGAGGCCATAACAGAGCACGGAGTGACCCGCGGACCGGCTTCGGGGAACGGCCCCGTGGTGAAGGAGCGAGATGAAAGCGCTGACGCTTGGCCCCCCGAAGCATGAGCGTGTCGTGCTCTTCGCTGCTGGAGCAGGCGGCGATCCGGAGCGTTACCGCCCACTCCTGGATCGTCTGGCAGCCGATGACTGCCAGGTCATCGCGCCCTACTTCGAGCGATTTGCCGCTCGGGAGGCGACCACCGCTGAGCTGCTTGCACGCCCGGCTGGGCTGATCGAGGCACTCCAGCGGTGGGCGTCCGAGGACGCGGACGTTGTGGTGGTCGGCCACTCGATCGGTGGTTGGGCCGGCCTCTGTCTCGCCGGTGCGACGCCCTGGGGGCGGGACGGCAGACCGCTGGATGTCCCACGCGAGCCACGCGTCGGCCGTCTCGTCTTGTACGCGCCCGCTACGGGCTGGTTTGCCGCTCCGGGCGCCTTGGACGCGGTGACGGCGCCGATGCTCGTCATTGCGGGGGAGATGGACACCGTCACACCCGTGGAGCAGGCCGTCCGTTTGAAGAGTGCGCCGGCTCGGGTCGACCTTCGCGTCGTGCCGGGGGCTGGTCACTTCAGCTTCATGAATACGCCGCCGCCGGGCACGGTCGAGAACGAGGGCTTCGACCGTGGTCAGTTCCTTGCCGACCTCGCGCAAGCGAGCAGGGAGTTCGCCATCGCGTCCTGAGGTTGTGTGACGTGCCGTTCGGACGTCCGGACGGCACGGAATTGCCAGGCTGTGTGGGTGGTAGAACCAGTACGGGTCCGCGGGATCGAAGGCGATGAGGGGCAGCGCCTGTTCCGGATCCCAACCGACAGTGCGGATCGCGATCGTCTGCGACAACTTCTCCCCGCACCTGACCACGAAGAAGTGCCGGCGCGTCGGCATCGGGGACCGTCGACCGCTCCCCGCGGGGCGGGTGGGTGAAGTGCTCCGCCCGGGGGCCGCTCGGGCGTACGCGGCGGCTCCGGAGCGACCTGCGGCAATCACGTTTTCGCCATGGACGCATCACAACTCGGCATCCGATCTCCCGGGTTGCCTCGACGCCTGATTTGCCGTTTTCGCGGCCTGTAACGTTCACGCGTTCGAAGAAGTTCCCTTGGAAGGACCCACCATGTCGACTCCGCCGTCGCCTCAGGGCGAGCACACCGCTCCCCCGACCCCTGGCACGCCCGCTCCCGAGGCCGCGAAGCCCAAGGGTTCCAAAGCGAAGAAGTTCCTGAGGTTCGTCGCCATCGTCGTCGTCGCCATCGTGGTGAAGTTCGGCATCTCGTACTTCTTCAACTCGCCGGTGCGCGCCGAGGCGGGCGACTGCGTCAAGGTGACGGGCAGCGAGAACAGCCCCGAGGTGGAGACGAAGGGCTGTAGCGACAAGGACGCCAACTACAAGGTGCTGAAGGTCGTGGAGAACACCTTCGACACCGGCGCGTGCACCGTGGGCGAGGCGGCCCTGGCGCAGCAGTGGGAGCAGGAGAAGTTCGTCCTCTGCCTGGAGCCGGTCAAGCACTGACCCCGCTCCCGCCGGTGACGCCCGCTCACCCGGCGCGTCCCCACCGGCGACCGTGACATTCCGCTGCCCCCTCCCCCAGGGAGGGGGCAGTTCGGCGTTCGCGGGCAGGTACGGGCCGGGGCAAGGGGAAGCCCCGGCCGGTCTGGGGGGTGACCGGCCGGGGCGGCTCGGGGGTGTGGCCGGGGGTCTGTCAGGGACGCTGCCCCCTCCGCGGTCACATCTATATGAACGCTCAACCAGTCGGCCGCGTTCCCTCGCCCCGACGTGACCCCCGTCACCACGACCGGCTCGGGCTCACGCCTTCCCGCACGTCGGCTCCGGACGCGGCGATGCCGCCCCCGGCGAGGGCCGGGGGCGGCGTCCACCACCGCGGGTCGGACCCGCGGGTGCGGTCGCTTGGAGGTCACGCGTGTGCGTGGGTGGTCGGCTCCTTCAGCAGGGCCCAGATGATGAAGATGTCGATGGCGATGATGATGATCGCCCACAGGGGCTGGTACGGCAGCCACAGGAAGTTCACGATGATGCTGAGGGCCGCGAGTCCGACACCGAGGGCGCGCGCCCATGCGGCGCCCTTGAGGATCCCCACACCGGCGACGAGCAGGATCACGCCGAGGATCAGGTGGATCCAGCCCCACACGGTGAGGTCGAAGCGGTAGATGTAGCTGCCCACCCGTGCGAAGACCTCGTCGTTGGCGAGGGCCCCGATGCCGTTCAGGACGGCGAGCACTCCGTCGACGAAGAGCAGGACACCGGCGAACATGACGCCCGAGCCCGTGTAACCGCCACCGCCCCGCTCACTCCAGCGGGAAGGTTCCGGTGTCGGCGCCCCGGACGGGGTCGCGGTCTGCGCCATGACAGCCTCCTTGGCCGAACACCCCGAGCAGATGGACACGCCGGCGATTGCGACGTGAGGCCGACGATCCGCCTCCCCGACCGCCACGACCACCCGGGCAGGGCCATTCGAGTGAACACCCCGGAGCCCACCCGTACGGACGGGCAGGGCTGGGGCCGGAATGACGCAACCGTTCGGTTGCACCTGAAGCCCGCACGTGCAACCCTGGAGTTGCACTCATTGGAAGCGATGAAGGAGGCACCTCATGAGCGAGGACCGAATCGAACGCGAGATCCTCATCGAGGCATCCGTGGAGCGGGTGTGGTCGCTGGTGGCCGACCCCGGGTTCTGGGTGTCCGACGCGGCCGGCCGGACCGGCGCCGTGGCGGAAGCGGGAGCCCGCGTGGTGGCGAAGAGCGCCGAGTACGGCGACTTCCCCGTACGGGTCGAGGAGGTCGAGCCGCCGACCCGGGTGTCGTACCGCTGGGCCAGCGCGTTCCCCGGGGAGGAGCCGCGCGAGGAGAACAGCACGCTCGTCGAGTTCACGTTGACCCCCGAAGGCGACGCGACGCGGCTGCGCGTGGTCGAGAGCGGGTTCTCCGCGCTGGCCGGGTCGGAGGAACTGCGCCGCAAGGCGGTGGCGGACAACACCGGCGGCTGGCCCCAGGTGTTCGACGCGCTCAAGAAGCGCGCCGAACAGTCGTCCGCGTGACGGAGGAGCACCGGGGCGCCGGCGACGCCGTCGACGGCGTCCTCGCCGCGCTCGCCGACCCGACGCGGCGCCGGCTGCTCGACCTCCTCGCCGAACGGGGCGAGGTCACCGCGACCACGCTCGCCACGGGGCTCCCCGTGTCACGGCAGGCCGTCGTCAAACACCTCGCCGTCCTGGACGCCGCCGGGCTGGTCTCCGGCCGCCGGGTCGGGCGGGAGGTGCGGTACACGGTCCGACCGACCGCGCTGAACGCGACGGCCCACTGGATGGCCGCGCTCGCGGCCGACTGGGACCGACGGCTGGCGATCGTCAAACGGGTCGCCGAGGCGGCGGAACGCGACCCGGACGGGCGGTAGGTTCCCCGACCGCCCGGGGCCGGGCCGGATGCGGCGCGCGCGGGACCGCGACCAATCCGACCCGGCCTCGGCCTCGAAGTGCCTGTGTACGCCCGCTCCGGCGGCGCGGCCGTGTCCTCGTGCCCGAACCGTGTACGAGGGTCCCTCTGGCGGAAGGAGCCTCGATGAGGCCCGTGGCAGACCGACTGGCCGAACTCCTCGGGCATTTCCTCGCCGGACCCCCACCGGTGCGCCTGCGCGCCTGGGACGGCAGCGAATCCGGCCCCGAGGACGCCCCCCTGGTCGTGCTCCGCTCCCCCGACGCCCTGCGCCGCCTGCTGTGGCAGCCCGGCGAGCTCGGCCTGGCCGAGGCCTACATCGTCGGCGACCTGGACATCGAGGGGGACCTGGCCGACGGCCTCGGCCGCGCCTGGCAGTCCGTGCGCGAGCACGGCACCGCGACGCCGGGCCCGACGGGATGGGCCCGGGCCGCGGCGCTCGCCGTGGGGCTGGGCGTCGCCGGCATACCGCCGCACGCCCCGGACGCCCCCCGGGCCCGCCTCAGCGGCAGGCTGCACAGTTCCACCCGTGACCGGGCCGCCATCAGCCACCACTACGACCTGTCCAACGAGTTCTACGCCCTGCTGTTGGACCCGTCCATGGCGTACTCCTGCGGCTACTGGTCCCGCCCCGACGACCCCGACTACACACCCGCCGACGCCCAGTACGACAAGCTGGAACTGATCTGCCGCAAGGTCGGCCTGCGGGCCGGCTCCCGCCTCCTCGACGTCGGTTGCGGCTGGGGTTCGCTCGCCGTCCACGCCGCACGCGCCCACAAGGCCCAGGTCACCGCCGTGACCCTGTCCCGGGCTCAGCGCGACTTCGTGACCGACCGGGTCGCGCGCGAGGGCCTGTCCGATCTGGTCGAGGTGCAGTTGCGGCACTGGCGTCACATCGACGACGGGGGCTACGACGCCGTCAGCGCCGTCGAGATGGGCGAGCACGTGGGGGACGTCGAGTACCCCGAGTTCACGTCCCTGCTGCACGGAGTGCTGCGACCCGGTGGACGGCTGCTGATCCAGCAGATGTCCCGCGGTCTGAACGCTCCCGGCGGCGGCGCCTTCATCGAGACCTACATCGCGCCCGACATGCACATGCGGCCTGTCGGACGCACCGTCGACCTCATCGAGGACGCGGGGTTCGAGGTGCGTTCCGTGGAGGCCCTGCGCGAGCACTACGCCCGGACCATCGACGCGTGGCGCCACACCCTGGAGGAACGGTGGGTGGACTTCGAGGCGCTGGTCGGCCAGACCACGGCCCGCGTGTGGCGTCTGTACCTCGCCGGCAGTTCGCTCGCGTTCACCGAGCGCCGCATGGGCGTCGACCAGATCCTCGCCGTCCGGCCGTCCCGGGAGGGGCGCAGCGACATGCCGGCCACACCCGTGAGCTGGTACGAGTCGCAAGCGCGGGCATGAACGCCGGAAGGAGGTCCTCGATGAGCCCCGAGTCGGTCCACGTTCCCACCGCGCCCGGCCGGGAGCTGCCGTCGGCGCTGTCCCTGCGGCGGAATCCGGCGCATCCGACGGCGGCGATCCTCGTGCTGCACGGGGGCCGCGCCGACGGGTTGACCGCGCCCCCCGCCCTCAACCTGCCCCTCGTGCGCATGAGGGCGTTCAGCCGGGCGCTGGTGCGGGCCACCGGGCCGGACCGCGTGGTGGTCGCCGAGGTGCGGTACCGCCACCGAGGTTGGAACGGCGCCCGGGAGGATCCGGTACGGGACACCCTGCGCGCCCTGGACGAGCTGCGCCGCACCGCCGGGCCCGTCCCCGTGGTGCTGGTGGGCCACTCCATGGGCGGTCGGGCGGCGTTGCGCGCGGCCGTCGACCCTTCGGTGCGGGCGGTGATCGGGCTCGCGCCGTGGTGCCCGCCCGGTGAGCCGGTGACACAGCTCGCGGGCAAGTCGGTGGTGCTCCTGCACGACGAGGCGGACCGGGTCACCGAGGCCCGGGCGAGCTGGGACCACGTGCGGCGGGCCCGCGCCGCCGGGGCGCGGGCCGCGGGCATCGTCATGCCCGAGGGCGGGCACGCGATGCTCCGCCGGTCGGCGCGCTGGCACGAGGCCGCCGTCGCCGCCGCGCTGGGGTGTCTCGGCTCGCGCGAACTCCCCGACGGCCTCTTCACCGGGCCGGTCCCGATGCCCTGGCCCCGGCCGGACGCTGTCGATGCCCCGCGCGGAAGCGGCCGCCGCCCGCGGGACGGCGGGTGACGGCCGGACGGACGGAGGGCCGCGCCGTCATCGCCCCTCCTCGGTGACGGCGCGGCCCCCTGCGGGAGGGCCCGGGAGGAACGATCCGGCCCTCCCGGGCCGCGGTGGTCAGAAGTAGACGTTCCAGGTGATGTCGGTGGTCGCGGTACGGCCGGCGGCGTCGGTGAGGGTGATTCGGCTGGTGCGCATCCCCCAGGTGGTGGGCGTGCCCGTGACGACGCCCTTCGCGGTGTCGAGGGTCAGGCCCGCCGGGAGTCCGTCGGCGGCCCAGCGGTAGGGCCCGGTTCCGCCGGTGGCCTGGATCGGGAGGCTTGCTGTGGGCCGGGGCCGAGGCCACCCCGGGGATCCGCGGGCGAGGGCCGGGCACGGTGGCCGATCTGGTCCGGGCCCGCGGGGTGCTGCTGGCCCGCGAGGGGCGGCCCGACGAGGCCGTGGCCCGTCTCGGGGAGGCCGCTGCGGGGTTCCGGTGCGCGGGGCTGCCGCTGGAGGAGGCGCGCACCCACCTCGCCCGCGGCCGGGTGGAGCGGGCGCGCCGCAGGCAGGCCGCGGCGCGCACGGCCTGGGAGGAGGCGGCGGAGCTGTACGGGACGACCGGCGCCCGGCCCTGGCAGGAGGTGACCGCGGCCCTCCTGGACCGGCTGCCCGGCGGTCGGCCGGGCGAGGGGTCGCGGGCGGGAGGACTCACCCCGTCGGAACTCCGGCTCGCGGGTCTGATCTGCCGGGGCGCCAGCAATCAGGAGGCCGCCCAGCAGTTGTTCCTGTCGGTCAAGACGGTGGAGGGCATGCTCAGCCGCGCGTATACCGCAAGCTCGACGTCCGTTCCCGCACCCAGCTCGGCGCCGCCCTGGCCCCGGACCGGTGAGGGGCGGCCCGGACACCTGCCGAATGCCACCGCGCGGTTCGGTCGCGCGGTGGCATCGTGGCGGCGTGGTCGGCTCCGGTGTCCGTGCCGGGGCCCCGCCCGGGGCGGTTCGGGATCGGGTCAGGCCAGCAGTTTCGCCTTCGCCCGCTCGAACTCCTCCTGGGTGATGTCGCCCTTGTCCTTGAGCGTGGAGAGCTTGTGGAGCTCGTCCGCGGCGCCGCCGCTGCCACCGGGCGTCCCGGCCGCTTTCTGGACGTACTGCCGGAAGGCCTGCTCCTGCGCCTCGGCCTGCTTGACGTCCCGCTTGCCCATGCCCTTGCCTCGGACGATGAGGTAGATGAAGACGCCGATGTACGGCAGCAGGAGGACCAGGATGAGCCAACCCGCCTTGCCCCAGCCGTGCAGTTCGTGGTCGCGGAAGATGTCCGTGATCACCTTGAAGAGCAGGAAGAACCACATGATCCAGATGAAGAGCCAGAGCATGGTCCAGAACAGATTGAGCAGTGGGTAGTCGTCCACGAGTCACTCCGATCACGTATGGGACGAATCAATTCATACCGCCGCTGGAACCACTCCGCACGCGGAGCGACGGGTGGCGGTTCTTACGGATCCGTGACGTGCGGCCCGGTGGGAGCCCGGGCGGACCGCGCCCGGCATAGCGTCGGGGCATGCGCGTACTTGTGACTGGAGGAGCGGGCTTCATCGGCTCGCACATCGTTTCCGCACTGGCCGAACGCGGGCACGACCCGGTGGTCTTCGACCTGGCGGAGGAGAACGGAAGGGACGTACGGGACTCGGCGCAGGTGCGCGAGGCCCTCGTCGGGGTGGACGCGGTCTGCCACCAGGCCGCCAAGGTGGGGCTGGGCAAGGATTTCGGCGACGCGCCCGCCTACGTGTCGGCCAACGACCTCGGCACGGCCGTCCTGTTGGCCCGGATGGCGGAGACCGGGGTGCGGCGGCTGCTGCTGGCCGGGTCGATGGTCGTGTACGGCGAGGGCCGGTACGAGTGCCCGGCCCACGGGGTCGTCCGCCCGGGACCGCGCGCCGAGGAGGACCTGCGGGCCGGCAGGTTCGAGCCGCGCTGCCCCGCCTGTGGCGCCGAGCTCGCGCCCGGGCTGGTCGCCGAGGACGCCCCGATGGATCCCCGCAACGTCTACGCCACCACCAAACTGGCCCAGGAGCACCTCGCGGCGTCGTGGGCACGGGCCACCGGCGGTCGGGTGGTCTCGCTGCGCTACCACAACGTCTACGGGCCGGGAATGCCGCGCGACACCCCGTACGCGGGAGTCGCCGCGCTCTTCCGTTCCGCACTCGCGCGGGGGGAGGCCCCGCGCGTCTTCGAGGACGGCGGGCAGCGGCGGGACTTCGTGCACGTACGGGACGTCGCGGCGGCCAACGCCGTGGCGTTGGAGGCGGTGCGGGACGCCCCGGGCTTCGTCGCCTACAACGTGGGCAGCGGCGATCCCCGTACCGTCGGCGACATGGCGAAGGCGCTGTCGGCCGCCTGCGCGGGCCCCGATCCCGTCGTCACCGGCGAGTACCGGTTGGGCGACGTCCGGCACATCACCGCCGACTCGGCGCGGCTGCGCCGGGACCTGGGTTGGCGTCCGGTGGTCGCGTTCGAGGCGGGCATGGCCGAACCGGGCGACGGGACCGCGTAGGTCCGCGTGAGCGGCTCAGTTCTCGGCGACCTGGGCCACCCACCCGTAGGGGAGCTCCGAACCGTCGAGGGTGACCGCCTCGACCGTGCGGGTCTCGGGGTCGATGTCGGCCTGAACTCCCTCGCCCTCGTAGCGCGGGTAACCGGACGTGCCCAGTTCACCGGTGGAGTCCACGAGGGCCGTGCGCAGGATGCCCTCGCGCCCGGTCCCGCCCTCCGGGCGGGGTCCCGGGCGCAGCACGACGGTGTAGCGACGGGGAGCGGAGGCGGGATCGTTCCCGGCGGAGGCGGTCATGCCGCCCAGGCTAGCGACCGGACGATCTCCTCGCCGGGAACCTTCGGCCACGACTTTCCGCGGGGCGGCCGGGTGGCGCGCCCCGCCGGGCGGGGCGCGCCACGGCTGTGACCCGCCGCCGGGGCGCAGCAGGTCCGCGTACCCGCGCGCCGTCACCCCGGGCCGGCCGGGTTCGCAGGTGACGCGGCCCATCCCCGATGTCGCGCAGAGTCGGCCCAGCGCGACCACCGCCGCGCGGACCGTGGCCTCCTCGCCGCCCGTCACGTCGAAGACGACGAGGCCGGGTTCCGCGACGTACCGCTCGTCAATGTCGTTCACACCTGTCCCGACGAACGCCGGCCGGCCGCCGGTTCGCCCGCGCCGGGCGGCACATCCGTACAGGCCGACACCCGCGCGCCCTCGGACCGGCCGTGTTCACCCCACGTGCCACAGGGTCTTGTCCCCCTGGACGATGACCGCCCCGCCGGAGGGACGGATCAGCAGGCGGGCGCCCCGGTGGCCGGTGGTCTTGGAGGACCAGAGGGACCGGCCGGCCGCCGTGAGGACGGCGAGTTCGCCGTCGGCGGTGAACCGCGCCTCGGCTCCGGTGCCCGAGGTGCCCGCGCTCCACACGGAACGGCCGTCGCCGTCGTACAGGACCAGGTCGCCGCTGCTCTCCATGCTCAGGCGGACGGCGCCGGCGTCCAGGGTGTCGCCGGCGCGCAGCACGGTGCCGGCGTGTACCTCGATGGAGTCGTCGAGCCTGCCGGCGGCCAGGGCACGCAGGGTGGGGAGGGAGGCGGTGAAGGCGTAGACGGCGCCCTCGGTGCGGATGAACCGCTGGAAGGAGAGCGTGGTGGCGCGGCTGCCGCTCTCGGAGGGGCATTCGAACGCGGCCTGGGAGCCGGGGCCGATGACCGGGTCGGCGCCCGGGACGGGGTGGCGGGCCGGCGGGAAGTCCACGTCGTTGACCCAGCGTTTGGCGATGAACTCGAACTGCTCGACGAGGTCCGCCTGATGGCTGACGAACAGGAGGCCGCGCGCGGTGTCGTCGCCGCCCTCCGCGCGGGATCCGCCCTCCGGCCGGTGCGGCGGGCCGAAGGGGATGCCGCGCCGGATGATGCGGCGGGAGTCGAGTTGGGCGATGGGCAGGGGCGGACGTCCCGGGGCCGGGGTGAGGCCCCCGCGCGGGTTGCTCTTGCGGATGTGCGAGAACAGCGGTGTGGTCCAACCCTGCGGGTCGTCGTGGAAGTCGAGCGCGCCGTCGATGTCCTCGCCGGGAAGGGGGACGCGTTCGGCGACGGGGCAGGTGGCGACCGGTGCGCCACCGGGCCAGCGGCCGATCATGCGGGCGGCGAGCCACTTCGGGTCGGCGTCGGCCGGCGCGGCACCGGAGCGTTTCAGTTCGGCGAGGCACTCGGCGGCCTGGTTCCACCATCCGGGCACGTCCTGCGCGAGCCGCCGTACGACGTGGAACGAGCCGCCGGTGGCCCACGCGGGGAGCCCGGCGGGACGCGCCCCGACGCGTTCGTGCCCGATCAGGAACTCGCCGGCGGGCACCAGCCGGGTGCCGGGCTTGCCCTGGACGGTCGCGGGGTTCGCGGCGTCGGACGCGTCGAAGCCGCGTACTCCGGGTTGGCTGATGGCGTCGAGGAAGCCGAAGTGCTCGTGGCCGCGCAGCGCGCCGGGAAGCGTGGCGCCGTCCTGGCCGAAGAGGACCGTGGCGGCGGCGCCGTCCAGCGAGCGGCGGTGGCGGTCGACGGCCTCGGCCAGTCGCCCGGAGTCGTCGGCGGCCAGGGTGAGGACGGCGTGCACGTCGTCCTCGGACGCGCCGAACAGCCAGGAGTCGGGGGCGCTGGGTCCCGTGTCGCCCAGTGCCTCGGCGCGGGCGGCGGCCCCGTCGCGGAAGGCCTCGGCGGTACCGCCGGCGGGGACGGCGGGGAAGGGGTCCTTGCCGGCGAGCAGGCGCAGACCGGGGTGGGTGAGGCTCAGGCCGGTCCACAGGGTGGCCATGCCGGCCGGGTCCACACCGCCCCGCAGGGTCCGCGCCCTGCTGAACTCGGCGTTGAAACGGGTGACCTGATCGGTCGTGGAGAGGTCGGGCAGCAGGCCGCCGAGCCAGCGGCGGGCCTGGCCCGCGTGGTGGAAGTGGACGAAGAGCAGGCAGACGTGGTCCTTGCGGAAGCCCGCGAGGATGTCGCCCTGGGTGGTGGTGTCGGCCCGCAGCGGCAGGGCCTGCGCGGCGGCCCGGGACGCCGGTGGCGCGAGGGGTGCGCCGGGGGCGCCCACGCGCGGTGCGGCGCCGGCCGCGGTGCCGGGGATCCCGACCGCGAGGGCGGCGGCGCAGGCGCCCGCCCGTACGACGGTGCGGCGGGTGGGGTGGTGCGGGGAGGGCGGGCTGTGCAACGTGTCCTCCGGGCAGGGAAGGGGGGCGCGGCCGGGCGACACCGGGGAGGGCGTACCGGGCAGCCGATGATCATCACCCTGTGCGATGGAGGGGAGACGCGCGAGGCGGACGCTCCGATGGGGTGACGGGGCGTCGGGTGACGCCCCGTCGGTCGCCCGGGGATCGGGCCTCGGCCGGGCCCCCGGTGTGCGGACCGCCGTCAGTGATCCCCGAGGAGGCGGCAGACGAAGTTCTCCTCGGTGGCGCGGAGCCGGTCGAGGAGTTCCGGGTCGAGCGGCACCTGGCTCGTGACGGACACGGTCACCGACCGCTTGCCGTCCGGGGTGGCCGCGGCGAACTGCGTGTAGCCGGGGAAGTTTCCGGTGTGGCCGAGGACGACCCCGCAGCGCGTGGTGTAGCGGAAGATGCCCAGTCCGGCGGCGTTCGCGCCCGGGCCGGCGGGCTCCGAGGCGCCGCCCCGCACGAACCGTTGCTGTTGGCGTTGGGTCGGCGGCGACAGCAGCTCGGGCCCCGCGTAGCCGCGGATGAACGCGGAGAGTTCGCGCGGGGTGGAGACGATGCCGCCCGACGCCCAGACGCCCGAGGCTCCGAGCACTTCGCTGACGTCCTCCGGCGGGGCCGGCGGCTCGACGGCGTAGCCGTGCATGAAGGGTTCCGGCAGCCGGTAGCCCTGCGGCAGGCTGGTGCTGCGCAGGCCGAGCGGCCGGTACACCCGCTCCTTCAGCAGTTCCTCGTAGCGGCGGCCGGTGGCCTGTTCGGCCATCAGCGCGACGGCGATGTTGTCCGAGTTGGAGTACTGGTAGCGCGAGCCGGGCTCGAAGCGGAGGTCCTCGTCGGCCACGTAGTCGAGCAGTCGGCGGGAGTCGAAGCGGTGGCGGGGGTCCGCGGTGAGGATCTCCAGGAACTCGGGGTCCTCGGTGTAGTCGGGGAGACCGCTGGTGTGGTTCAGCAGTTGGCGGAGCGTCACCGCGTGCCAGTCCCGGGGCAGGCGGGGCAGCCGCCGGCCGATCGTGTCGTCGAGGCCGAGCCGGTGGTCGTCGACGAGGCTCAGGGCGACCGCGCCGCTGAACGCCTTCGCGACGCTGGCGATCCGCATGTGGTCGTCGAGGCCGGGTGCCTCACGGCGGCCGATCTCGGCCACGCCCGCCCGGTAGACCTCCTGGCGGCCGTCGCGCCGGAGGACGGCGATGGCTCCGGGTGGGCCGCCCGGAGCCTCGACGAGTGCGAGCAGCTGTCGTTGGAGGGACCGGTCCCGGGGCGGCTCGGCCGGGCCGGTTCCCGCGGCGGCCGGGGTGAGGCTGCCGGCGAGCGCGGTCGCGGCGAGGGCGGCGACCGCCGCACGCCGCAGGCCGCGTGGACGGGGACGGGCGGCGGATCGGCTCGGGGTGTGCAGCGGACGCACGCTGGTACCTCCTCGGTTTCGGGCCCCCGCGGGCCCGGGCGGTGTCTCGGCCCAGCATCGGGTCACGTCCGGCCCGCCGCCTGCGGCCTGCTCCATCCGGCCGAGGCGCGGCGGGTGACGGGGGCGTACGGAGGGCCGGTTCGTGTGGGCCCGTGTTCGGGAACCGGGGGCACACTGGGACCAGGACGAGACCCGCCTCCTCGGCGGGCCGAGGAGAGGGGCCAGCATTGGCCGTTCCGATCGTCATCGACTGCGATCCCGGGCACGACGACGCCCTGGCCATCATGCTGGCGGCGGGGGATCCGGCGATCGACCTGCTGGCCGTCACCACGGTGGCGGGCAATCAGACCCTGGACAAGACCACGCTCAACGCGCTCCGGGTGTGCACGGTCGCGGGCATCACCGGCGTGCCGGTGGCGGCGGGGTGCGCGCACCCGCTGGTGGAGCCGCTGGAGGTGGCCGAGGACGTGCACGGGGTGTCGGGGATCGACGGTCCGCGGTTCCCCGTACCGACCGTGGAGGCGGTCCCCGGACACGCGGTGGAGTTGCTGCGGCGGGTCCTGACGGAACATCCCGAGCCGGTGACGCTCGTGCCGACGGCTCCGCTGACGAACATCGCGCTCCTGCTGACCCGCCATCCCGAAGTGGCCGGGCGGATCAAGGAGATCGTACTGATGGGCGGGTCGACGGAGCGGGGGAACCGGACCCCGGCCGCCGAGTTCAACATCCATGTGGACCCGGAGGCCGCGGACATCGTCTTCCGCAGTGGTGTCCCGGTGACCATGTGCGGGTTGAACGTCACCCATCAGGCGCTCGCCACCCCTGCGGTACTGGCCCGGTTCGAGGCACTGGACTCGGAACTCGGCTGGATCTGCGTCGAGTTGTTGCGGTACTTCGCCGGAACCTACCGCCGGCTGTGGGGGTTCTCCGCTCCCCCGGTGCACGATCCGGTGGCGGTGGCCCGTGTCATCGATCCCCGGATCGTCGACTGCGTCGACGCGCACGTCGCCGTCGAGCTGCACGGACGGCACACGCGCGGGGCGACCGTGGTGGACCTGCACGGGCGTCTGGGCCGGCCGGCGAACGCCCGGGTGGCCGTGGGCCTGCGAACGGACCTCTTCTGGGACCGGATGGTGGCGGCGGTGGCCGTGCTGGGCGCCGCGCGCGACTGACCGGGGCCCGCGGTCCGCAGGTCCGTCGGGCGGCGTCCGGCACGCCCCCGGTGGGCCAGGTGGGCGTCCGGCGGACGGTCGAATCCGCGGCGGGCCGGAGCCGGTCGTCACCCCGGCCGCCCCCGATCGCGCTCCCCCGTGCCGTTTCACCGGACGGTTCGGGCCGCGGCCGAAGGCGTGACGGGCGCCGGTACGGGGAAGGCTGGGCGGACGATGACGCGGCGGGCGGCGCGGGCCGAGGCCCGCGGGTCCGGTGGTCCGCGCGACCCGAACCGGGTCGATCACCCCGACGAGTGTGGAGGAACCGGCGGATGCCGAACGAGCGAGCGGGCCGACCGGCGGAGCAGGGCGATCTGATCGATGTCGCCCGGCTCGTGACCGCGTACTACGCCTTGCGCCCCGACCCTTCGGATCCCGTCCAGCGGGTCGCTTTCGGCACGTCCGGGCACCGCGGATCGTCGCTGTCTACGTCCTTCAACGAGGACCACATCGCGGCGACGAGCCAGGCGATCAGCGAGTACCGGTCGCGGGAGGGCACCGACGGGCCGCTGTTCCTGGGCGCCGACACGCACGCGCTGTCGGAACCGGCCCGGGTGACCGCCCTGGAGGTGTTCGCCGCCAACGACGTGACGGTGCTGATCGACTCGGCCGACGGGTACACGCCGACGCCCGCGGTCTCGCACGCCATCCTCACCTACAACCGGGGACGCTCCGCCGGCCTGGCCGACGGCGTGGTGGTCACCCCCTCGCACAATCCGCCGGCGGACGGCGGCTTCAAGTACAACCCGCCCCACGGCGGGCCGGCGGGTTCGGCGGCCACCGGTTGGATCGAGACGCGCGCCAACGAGATCATCGCGGGCGGGCTGAAGGAGGTGCGGCGGATCCCGTACGCGCGGGCGCTGGCCGCCCGGACGACGGGGCGCCACGACTTCCTGGGCGCGTACGTGGCGGACCTGCCCTCCGTGCTCGACCTGGACGCGGTGCGCGCGGCGGGCGTGCGGATCGGGGCCGACCCGCTCGGCGGCGCATCCGTGGCGTACTGGGGCCGGATCGCCGAGGAGCACCGCCTCGACCTGACGGTGGTGAACCCGTACACCGATCCCACCTGGCGGTTCATGACGCTGGACTGGGACGGCAAGATCCGGATGGACTGCTCCTCGCCCTACGCCATGGCCTCGTTGATCGAGAGCGCGGGCCGGTACCAGATCGCGACGGGCAACGACGCGGACGCCGATCGGCACGGGATCGTGACCGCCGACGCCGGCCTGATGAACCCCAACCACTACCTCGCGACCGCCATCGCCTACCTGTTCGCGCACCGCCCGGACTGGCCGGCGACCGCGGGCATCGGCAAGACGCTGGTGTCGTCGGCGATGATCGACCGGGTCGCGGGCGACCTGGGGCGCCAGTTGGTGGAGGTGCCCGTCGGTTTCAAGTGGTTCGTGGAGGGGCTGGCCTCGGGCGCCCTCGGTTTCGGTGGGGAGGAGTCGGCGGGAGCGTCGTTCCTGCGGCACGACGGTTCACCGTGGACCACCGACAAGGACGGGATCCTGCTGGCCCTGCTCGCGTCGGAGATCCTGGCGGTGACGGGGCAGACGCCCAGCGAGCGGTACGCGGAACTCACCGGCCGGTTCGGGGAACCGGCGTACGCGCGCATCGACGCCCCCGCCACCCGCGAGGAGAAGGCGGTGCTCGGCCGGTTGTCCCCGGACCAGGTCGCCGCGGACACGCTCGCGGGCGAACCGGTGACGGGGGTGCTGACGCAGGCGCCGGGCAACGGGGCGGCGATCGGCGGAATCAAGGTGACCACGGAACACGCCTGGTTCGCCGCGCGCCCGTCGGGCACCGAGGACGTCTACAAGATCTACGCCGAGTCGTTCCTCGGCCCCGACCACCTGGCGACGGTCCAGGAGGAGGCCCGGAGCGTGGTCTCGGCGGCCCTGTCCGACTGAGCCCGCTCGACGGACGCAATCCCCCGAGCGGCGGCCACCCCCGGGCGGCGTCGGACCACCGGGGTCTCCCGGCGATCCGACGCCGCCAAGATCGAACTCACTTAGGTTAGGCTAAGCTAAGTTTCGATGGGGCGGGAACCGGCCTGCGCCCGACCGGACCAAGGGGGAATGCGGCCATGGGGCTTCCGACGGCCGAGCGCTACGCCATGCCCGACGAGGACACGCTGCCGCGGTCCGCCGCACCGTGGAAGATCGATCCGGGTCGGGCCGCACTGCTGATCCACGACATGCAGCACCACCTGCTCCAGGTCTTCCCGCCCGGGGTCTCACCCCTGGTCGACCTGGTCGCCAACGTCGCCCGGCTGCGGGCCGCCGCCCACCGGTTCGGCATCCCGGTCGTGTTCAGCGCGGAACCCCCGACCTCCCCCGACCGGCGGGGCCCCGCCCTCCGGCCGACCGGTCCCCCCGAGGACGGCGTCGCGACGCCTCCCGACGGGCGCATCGCCGCCTCTCCGGCGCCCTCCCTGGGCGAACACGTGATCACCAACACCCGCGACAACGCGTTCCTGCGGAGCCACCTGGAACGGATCCTGCGGATCTCGGGGCGTGACCAGCTGATCGTCTGCGGTCTCTTCGCGCATTCCGGGGTCCTGTTGACCGCCGCCGACGCGTACATGAACGACATCCAGCCCTTCGTCGTCGCCGACGCGGTGGCCGACGTGTCCGCCGAGGAACACGCCCTCGCGCTGCGCTGGTCCGCCGCGCGCGGAGCCGTCGTACGCACCACCACCACCTTGATCGACGAACTGGAACTCTGATGACCACTGCACCGAACACGGGCGAAGGCGAGCCGAGATGAACGTGCGGGTAGCCGTCGCGGGAGCGAGCGGATACGCCGGCGGCGAGCTGTTGAGGCTGCTCGGCACCCACCCCGGGATCGAGGTGGGCGCGCTGACGGCGCACACCAGCGCGGGGCGCACGCTCGGCACCGTCCAGCCCCACCTGCACCGGTTCGCCGACCGGGTGCTGGAGGAGACCTCCCCCGACCGGCTCGCGGAACACGACGTGGTCTTCCTGGCCCTGCCACACGGCGAATCGGCCGCGATCGCCGGGCGCCTGCCCGAGACGACGCTGGTGATCGACCTCGGGGCCGACTTCCGACTGCGGGACCCGGACGCCTGGAAGCGGTTCTACGGCGGCGAACACGCGGGGAGTTGGCCGTACGGCCTGCCGGAACTGCCCGGCGCGCGCGAGGCCCTCGCCCGCGCCACCCGCATCGCGGTGCCGGGCTGCTACCCGACGGCCGTCACCCTGGCCCTGTGGCCCGGCTACGGCGCCGGTCTGCTGGAAGCGGAGGCCGTGGTCGTCGCGGCCAGCGGCACCTCGGGGGCCGGGCGGGCGCTCCGCCCCCACCTGCTGGGTTCCGAGGTGATGGGGTCGATGAGCCCCTACGGCGTCGGGGGCGGCCACCGGCACACTCCCGAACTGGAACAGAACCTCTCCCTCGCGGCGGGCACGCCGGTCGGGGTCTCCTTCACCCCGACGTTGGCCCCCATGGCGCGCGGGATCCTCGCGACCTGCTCGGCCCGCCTGCTGCCCGACACGACGGAGGAGCGACTGCGCGCGGCGTACGAGTCGGCCTGCGCCGAGGAGCCGTTCGTACGTCTCCTGCCGCCAGGACAGTGGCCCACGACCGGCGCGGTGGCGGGCTCCAACACGGCGCTGGTGCAGATCGCCGTGGACCCGGCTGCGGGACGCCTCGTCGCGGTGTGCGCCATCGACAACCTCACCAAGGGGACGGCGGGCGGCGCGGTGCAGAGCATGAACATCGCGCTGGGCCTGCCGGAGACGCTGGGGCTGCCGACCGATGGGGTGGCCCCGTGATCGTCACCGTGACGCACTGATTCAACCGATCTCCACGACACGACCCCGGCAGGCTTCGGCCGCCGGGGTCGACGTGCCCTCACCTCCATTGCGGCCCGGGGAAGTTGACGGTCCGCCGGTTCGACATCCGGTCACTTTCCGCCGACTTGGCACGCCCCCCACCATCGGCACGTTAGGCCAGCCTAAGTGGTCTGCGTCGTAAGTCCTTCGGGGGTTGATCACGCGGCCTTGGCGGCGGAGGATTCTTCTGGGTGATCGGCGGTGTGCTGGTCGAGCCTGGCCAGGAGATCGTCCAGGTCGGAGGTG
>NZ_JAPNLK010000340.1 GCF_026627505.1 Streptomyces sp. H27-H5
GTTCTGATGTTGTGTCATACCACATCATGATCAAGGCGGCCGCCCTCATGCCCGCAGCCACCCCCATCAAGCCGCTGACCAGCACCGACGAGCATCAGCAGATCTATCTACAGCTGCCGTAACTGTGCCTGGCCGGATGGAGGGTCCTGACATCTGGCGCCGGCATCGCCGGACGCGCGACGGGACCCCGCTCGTCCCAAGGGGTTGAAGACGAGAGGTGTCTCAGATGTCAGGACCCAGGGACCACAACCCGGATACACCCCGCAGATCGGTCGGGGCTGGCCCGGAAACGGTTGACCGTCCCGACCACACTCAACGATCGGATACGCCACCGGTTGCGGGCCCGTGTACCTTTCCGGCGAAAACGCTGGCGGAACGCGCTCCCATCGGGCCTCGGGCGCGGCGCGGGCCGCCCGTGAGGGGGCGAGGATGTGTTGCCGGCCGCGAGGCGAAAGGTGCCTTCAGGACTTCGGCATGCCCGTGCCGGTGGGGTCGGTTGGCGGGAGGGTTCCGTCGTGCAGCAACGGCGAAGACGGGCGCACGCCCTGGCGGCGTCGAGCCGGCGCCGACGGGCTGACAGCTTTCCCCCGCGGCCGACGATGGCCAGGGTGAAGGACAGGGACGACGATGGCCAGGGTGGAGGACAGGGACTGGGTTGGGAACGGGATCGGTTTTCGGCTCCGGCCTGTTGCCTGAGTTCCGCAGTTGAGGTGGCGCTCTAGTACGCGAATATGGGGTTTGACCTGTGGATATGCCGGAGCGCACGCCGGATCGGCGTGTGTCTAGGCGAGGGTGTTCGTGCAGGTCAGGCGGTTGC
>NZ_JAPNLK010000341.1 GCF_026627505.1 Streptomyces sp. H27-H5
AACCTCGGAGAACCCGCCACCGGGACGGCCACCCGGGATACCGGCCTGCCCGAATCCGGAAACCCACCACAAAAGCAATCACACCGCGTGATCAAAGATCACGCGGTGGATCGAGGTTGAGAGGTGCCTTGCCGGTTGGTGCTGGTGGAAGCGTGAGAACTCCCATCATCCCAGGTCAGCGGGCACCTCCTCCCGTTTCCCTGTCCACAGCCCGGCCGTTACACGGTGGATCGAGGCTCAGCGTCACTCCAGAGAAACAGCTAACTCAGTCTCCACGAAACCCGGGGCTTGACAAAGATCGCCGCGTAGCCGAATGGGCAACAGGGTCGTGCAAGTGAAAAAAGCTCATGGCCTTATCGGGGCCCCTGACGAGCTCGCTGAAACGTCTTTGCTCGGGCAGGCTTTCTTCCATGGTGCACTCGAACCGCTCCAGCCGGAGGAGCTCTTCAGGATTATGGCTCTAGGTGAGCGGTTCAGTACTGAAACTAGAAAACGGGAGGGCTCGTGTTAGCCGTAGTGGCTGCGGTTCTTTTTTTCATCGCGTTTATTTTCCATGGCTTTGGAATTTCGGTTCCTTCTGTGATCGATTCAACAAGCCTATTACTTTTCGGTCTTTTTGTTCTTTCGCTTCACCTCGCAGGACTCGGCTCTCGATGGCCATCGCGAGGAAGGTGACCAGGGCGGCTCTGTTGCTGAATTCGTCAGCTGGTGAGTCGGTAGCTGAGGCGTTCGAGTCTGCTGGTGCGGGGTTTGCGTAGTGGGTCGGTGGTCCACCAGGCGTCGAGCCGGACCACGTTGAGTGCGGTGGC
>NZ_JAPNLK010000342.1 GCF_026627505.1 Streptomyces sp. H27-H5
CTCGCGACCACAAGGAACCTCGGAGAACCCGCCACCGGAACGGCCATCCGGAAAACCGGCCTGCCCCGCACCCGCGAAAGACACCCGAAAACCAAGATCAGGATTCACGCGGTGGATCGAGGCTGAGAGCCTGGTGATCAAGGGCTAGTCAGTGCGGGGTGTCCCGCTCTGGCGGGTGATTGTTTCCCTGCGGTGGGTGTCGAGGGGCGTCGCGGAGAAGCATCGAGACGGTTTCGAGTGGACGTGGGAGGTCTCGATGGTGTCCGTGATGTCGTTGATGACGGCGAAGGCTGAGCTGGCGCGAGGGAAGGCGATGGAGTGGCAGGTGCTGCTCGCGGAGGCCCAGGAGCAGGTGGATCACTGGCTGGCGGAGGCCGCGGCGGAAGAGGACGCGGTGCGCCGGTTGCGCCTCGCGCTCGAGGAGCGTGCGGAACTGGCCGGGGCAGTGGCCTCGTTGAGCCCGGTCATGACGGAGGTCGACGAGGTGGCCGACGCGGTCGGCGCTCTCGCGCCGGTCCGGGCGGCGGAGCCGAGGACGGCCGAGGAGGCCGCACCGGCGGCGGCACGTGGGTCGATCGCCGTGTGGGAGCCGGGGCGGGAGGTGGAGGTGCTACCCGAGATGTATCGCAAGACCACGGAGTTAGGGCCGATCCGCGGCTGTCAAGTGGCTTGCATCTGAACCTCGATCCACCGTGTAACGGCCGGGCTGTGGACGGGGAAACGGGAGGAGGTGCCCGCTGACCTGGGATGATGGGAGTTCTCACGCTTCCACCAGCACCAACCGGCAAGGCACCTCTCAAG
>NZ_JAPNLK010000343.1 GCF_026627505.1 Streptomyces sp. H27-H5
CCGGACCCGTGGAACCCGGCGCACCCCGCAGCGACACGCGACGACCCCGGAACCTCACCACGAGAACAAACCGGGGTGAACCGACCACCCCACGAACACGACCTCATCACTGAAGGATCGAGGTCAAGAAGATCCAATACCGCCCCGAACTGATCAACGGCTGCCTCACGGAGACCGGGCTGACCATAGAACTCACCAAGATCGAGAAGGCGGAAACTACGAGTTCAACCTGAGTACTGAAGGTTCGTCACATCCCTGTGACCAGCAGGTTCTCCAGACTATCAGGACTATGAATCAGCCCTGATGAATTAGCCTCTGCCGTAAAGGGGGACGAGATCATAATCACCTCCTACTCCGCGAGGCCAGGCGGGCGCTTGGGCTATCGGTGAATGGAGGCACGGTGCAGCCGCTCACGCTGTCGGCGCCCCTACCTGCCTCGATTCCATTTGAGAAGAGTCCCATCACATCCCGCTGGCTGCATTCGCGACACATTGGGCGGGCTAGGCTGTTGTAGAAATTTCCGAGGTCGATATTTATTCCGCATGACCAGCACCGAAAGCAATCCTTGTGCCAGAACATTCCTCCCCCCGCTGTCATGCTGCATTCTTCTGCAGTGGCGTGGCAGTACCTGCACGCCCGCTCAGCCGTCCCGTGAATAAGTTGCGATTCCATCGCTAAGTGGTCTGCGTCGTAAATCCTTCGGGGGTTGACGTCGGGCTTGGCGTGCGCTTGCCCGTGTCAGGTGTCGAGACCGGTGAGGTGGAGGTGGCAGGCGGTGTCGAGTGCGTCCTCGGGGGTG
>NZ_JAPNLK010000344.1 GCF_026627505.1 Streptomyces sp. H27-H5
TCGCGACCACAAGGAACCTCGGAGAACCCGCCACCGGAACGGCCATCCGGAAAACCGGCCTGCCCCGCACCCGCGAAAGACACCCGAAAACCAAGATCAGGATTCACGCGGTGGATCGAGGCTGAATACCACTTGGCCACGCTGACCACGTTGCGTTCCGATGGAACTCCGCATGTGGTGCCTGTTGGGGTGACCTACGACCACGAGGCGGGCGTCGCGCGTGTCATCACGCGAAAGAGCAGCGTGAAAGTTGCCAACATCCTTGCTGCCCTCCCAGGTGAGGCGCGAGTCGCGGTATCGCAGGTAGCGGGCCCTAGGTGGCTGACCATCGAGGGCGTGGCAGAGGTTCGAACCGCAGACGATGAAGTCTCGAACGCTGTCGACCGATATGCGGATCGCTATGGCCGCAGCCCCGCCCCAGACTCTGAGCGCGTGCTGGTGGAGATAACCCCTGTGCGCGCCATGGGTATGTTGGAGATCCCATCACGTCCGTGAAGTGAAGTTGCCCGGACTCTCGCTTTAGGTGACAGCGGCATGCCCCTATTCCCTAGCGGGATTTCGGGGTTTCTTCCGTCGCGTGACGGCGCTCCAGGCCCTGTGGCGGGGGGTGATCCGTGAGGGTAATCTGTGGAACCCCGTGTTTCTAGTGCTGCACCGCGAAAGTTCGTGGAGGGGTGTTGGTCAGGCTGCTTCCTTGAGTGGGGTGCCCTTGTAGGTCCAGCGGAAGGGCTTGGCGTTCTCGTTGCGGTTGATGATGTAGCTGTCGAG
>NZ_JAPNLK010000345.1 GCF_026627505.1 Streptomyces sp. H27-H5
GGCCTGCAGATCCGCGATCACGCGCACGAGATCGTCATACGACGGACACCGGCGGCTGGAAGCTCCCACGGACAGACCAACGAACCGATCACCCCCAGGTCACACCACCTCGTGAGCAGTCACGAACAAACCACCTGACCAGCAAGCCTCACATACCGTCACCATCCAGCCGCAATTCCTTCTGAATGCTTACTCTCGAGATGACGCTGATCGACTCGCCGGACCTCCACCGCCGCCACAGGTCGGCCTTCATCTCATCCGACATCCCCGGCCGACCCAGTCTTGCCACGTGTACCGTCCTCAACCTGCACTGTTGCTCTGACCGGTTGAATCTAAGGCCGCTTTTTTCAGGAAGCTGTTTTCCATCTCCAGCTCACGGTTGCGCCGCTCAAGTTCCTTCAGGCGCGCGCGTTCATTCACCGTCAGTTCCGAATCGACGGAAGGCCCCTGTTGCATGCGGTATTTCTTCACCCAGCCGCGAAGGGTTTCCGGGTTGAGGTCGAGCTCCCGCGCGGCCTCCGTGACGGTCTTGCTCGACCTCACGGCAATCTGGACGGCTTCCTCGCGGAACTCCGGTGAGTACTTGCAAGACCACGGAGTTAGGGCCGATCCGCGGCTGTCAAGTGGCTTGCATCTGAAGGCCAGGGGGGGTCGGGCGCGATCCACTCATGTTCGAGGGCGTAGATTCCCCGTCCGGTGCGGCGGAGAATGCCTTCACGGACCCCAGCGTCCCAGTTCAGCGCGTAGGCCGCGGGCGTCCT
>NZ_JAPNLK010000346.1 GCF_026627505.1 Streptomyces sp. H27-H5
CCGAACCGCCGAAGCTCCCCATGGCCGCCTGGATCAACAAGCCCGACGACCCCAGGCCCGACGATCAAACGATCCCGGCACAGCGATAGAACACTTCACCTGCCTTGATCACGTTGACAGGCTCCGCGTCGCACGGGGAGAAACAGCGGCGCCGCGCCCTGGCCGCCTCGGGAGGGGCTGGGGCGCGGCGGCTGGGACACCGGCCGGGCATGACGGGGCGGCCGTGCGGTCACCGAGCCGTGAGGCTCGGCATGCGCCCTCGCTCGGTGCCGGCGCGGTGTCAGTAACGTGGCGGCCCGCGAGCCGACTAATGCGGTGCTGAGAGTATCGATGCTCGAGGTTAGAGGATTACGGTCCAAGCCCGATGCCGCCGCCGTAGTAGCCGTTGTTGAAGCCCCCATGGTGGTAGCCGTTGTAGGTGTCGCGGCAGTTGCAGTCCTCACGCTGGTCGTCGTGACTGCCCTGCGCCTGCGCCTGCGCCTGGGGCGCGGCGGAGGCGGTGCCGGTCACGGGGGCCAGGAGGGCGGCGGTCATGCAGGCCAGGGTGAGGCCACGGGCGATGCGCTTCATGGTCGAGCCTTTCGGATCATGCCTGGAGCGGACCCGGCTGACGCTAAGTGGTCTGCGTCGTAAGTCCTTCGGGGGTTGATCACGCGGCCTTGGCGGCGGAGGATTCTTCTGGGTGATCGGCGGTGTGCTGGTCGAGCCTGGCCAGGAGATCGTCCAGGTCGGAGGT
>NZ_JAPNLK010000347.1 GCF_026627505.1 Streptomyces sp. H27-H5
GATCTGGGACCAGATCACCGGGACTCTCGGCCTGTCCGCAGCAGCCTGAACCACCGTCACCACCACGGCCAGATACGCCCCGAACCAGAACACACCCACCAGGACTCACCCAACCTGACAACGCCCCGGGCCAGGCTTCCACATCACGGACTTACACGATCTTTCAGACACGCTCGATCGCTTGGCGGGATCCGGGAATCGGTGGCGCGTTCGAGTCCCGGGTTTTCTTGTCGGAGTGTCGTGTCCGCGCGGGGTGTCCTTGGGGCGGGATGGTTGGGGTCCTGGGAGACATGCGGTGGAAGGTGGATGGCCGGGTGTGTCCCTGACCATGCGGCGGTCGTGGCTGAGTAGGGAGATCCGGGTGGCGTCGAGCCGGGTGCTCGTCGATGGGCCGTGGCCGGTCGAGTGTCGCCCGCGGGCCGGGCGTCCGGGCCTGTCACGCCGGGTGGTGGGAGTCGAACGGAGCAGGGAGAGAATCGATGGGGTGTGTGCGGGTCAACAGTGTCGAGCCGCGGGGTGACGCGGTGAGGGTGGGTGGGATCATGCGTGATCGGGTGGAGCGGGAGGTGACGGTCGAGGTCACCGTCGGGCAGGTCGGTGTCGGTATGTGGGCGTTGTCAGGTTGGGTGAGTCCTGGTGGGTGTGTTCTGGTTCGGGGCGTATCTGGCCGTGGTGGTGACGGTGGTTCAGGCTGCTGCGGACAGGCCGAGAGTCCCGGTGATCTGGTCCCAGATCG
>NZ_JAPNLK010000348.1 GCF_026627505.1 Streptomyces sp. H27-H5
GTTCTACCTGCGGATCCGGTATCCCGTGGTCATCAGTGCTGGCCACTGTGGGCACTACTCCTTCTCCACCCTCAACTCAATGAATCATCCAGTATGCCTGGCTTGAGTCACTTTGACAGAGAGGGCTCAGTGGTGCGTCGACCGCGGGCTCGTTGTGCTTCTGATGCTTTTTCACCCAGCCGCGGAGTGTTTCCGGGTTGAGTTCAAGTTCCCGGGCCGTATGCGAGATGGTTTCGCTGGACCGGAGCGCGATCTGGACCGCTTCTTCCTTGAACTCGGGCGAGTACTTGCTGGGTGGTGCCACGATGTGCCTCTCATTTCCCTTACACAGGGATCCTATTGGGTCCCTGTCCGGAAACCTCGGGGCACCTCACTCCCTGGCTCAACCAGGTGGAGCGATGGTTCGGCTTCCTCGCGGACCAGAAGATCCGGCGCGGAGCCCACAAAAGTGTGCGCTCCCTGGAAGCCGACATCCGAGCCTGGGTCAAACAGTGGAACGAAAACCCGACCCCGTTCACCTGGACCAAGACAGCCGAAGAGATCCTCGACTCACTCGCCCGCTTCTGCCAACGGATCTCCGGCGCAGGACACTAGTGCTGCTCCGCGAAAGTTCGTGGAGGGGGGTTCAGGCTTCCTGGAGGGGGCTGGCGGCGTAGGTCCACTTGAAGGGGCGGGCGGTCTCGTTCCGTTTGATCATGTAGTCGTCCATCTTGGC
>NZ_JAPNLK010000349.1 GCF_026627505.1 Streptomyces sp. H27-H5
CCGCCCGCGCCGCCAGGACCTACCTCGCTCTGCACTGGAACCGCTGGCGACGCCGCCACCAGACCCGCGCACGCATCAGCCACTACCGCCAACGAGACCACTCACCGCAACAACACCGGCTGTAGTACCGGTAGACGTCGCGTCCGCCGTTGCTGTTGACCTCACGGCTGACCGTGGACACCGCCCGCCCCAGCAGACCGGCGATCGCCCGATAGGAATCGCCCGCACACAACCCGCGGGAGATCTCCTCGCGCTCGCCCAGAGTCAGACTTCCGACACGCTCCTTGCGGGACAGAGGAGCGATTCCTCCGTGGTGCTTGAGGACGGTGAACACTGAGCCGGGTGGCTTGCCTATGCTTCTCGAGATGACGCTGATCGACTCGCCGGACCTCCACCGCCGCCACAGGTCGGCCTTCATCTCATCCGACATCCCCGGCCGACCCAGTCTTGCCACGTGTACCGTCCTAACCTGCACTGTTGCTCTGACCGGTTGAATCTAAGACGGCTTTTTTCAGGAAGCTGACTTCCATCTCAAGCTCACGATTGCGGCGCTCGAGTTCCTTCAGGCGTGCTCGCTCGTCGAGCCTCCGGAGCCTGTCAACGTGATCAAGGCAGGTGAAGTGTTCTATCGCTGTGCCGGGATCGTTTGATCGTCGGGCCTGGGGTCGTCGGGCTTGTTGATCCAGGCGGCCATGGGGAGCTTCGGCGGTTCG
>NZ_JAPNLK010000034.1 GCF_026627505.1 Streptomyces sp. H27-H5
ACCCCCGAGGACGCACTCGACACCGCCTGCCACCTCCACCTCACCGGTCTCGACACCTGACACGGGCAAGCGCACGCCAAGCCCGACGTCAACCCCCGAAGGATTTACGACGCAGACCACTTAGGGTGCGAGGCTCGACGGGACGGGGAAGAAGAGGTTCGGGGGAAAGAGGAGACGTGACGGACGTGCCGGTGAACGCCGCGGAGGGGTCCGCGTTCGACCTGATCACGATGGGCCGGATCGGGGTGGATCTCTACCCGCTGAGAACGGGGGTACCGCTCGCCGAGGTCGAGGCCTTCGGCAAGTTCCTCGGCGGCTCCCCGAGCAACGTCGCCGTGGCGGCGGCCCGGTTGGGCCGCCGGGTGGCGGTGATCACCCGCACCGGCGCGGACCCCTTCGGGGCGTACCTGCGGGCCGAGCTGCGGGGGTTCGGCGTGGACGACCGCTGGGCGACCGAGGTGGCCGCCTACCCGACGCCCGTCACCTTCTGCGAGATCTTCCCGCCCGACCACTTCCCGCTCTACTTCTACCGGCTCCCCAAGGCCCCCGACCTGGAGATCGCACCCGACGAGGTGGACCTGGCGGCCGTACGCGCGGCCCGGGTGTTCTGGATGACGGGAACGGGCCTGAGCGCGGAGCCGAGCCGGAGCGCGACCCTCGCGGCGCTGGAGGCCCGCTCGAAGTCCGGGACCACCGTCTTCGACCTGGACTGGCGGCCGATGCTGTGGGAGGGGGAGCCGGGGCCCTGGTACGAACGCGCCCTGGCGCAGGCGACGGTGGCCGTCGGGAACACCGCGGAGTGCGAGATCGCCACCGGCGAGAGCGAGCCGTACGCGGCCGCCCGGGCGCTGCTGGCGGCCGGCGTGGAACTGGCCGTCGTCAAGCGCGGCCCCGCCGGCGTCCTGGCCGTCCACCGGGACGGGACGGCCGTCGAACTGCCGCCGGTCGCCGTGGAGGTGGTGAACGGCCTCGGCGCGGGCGACGCGTTCGGCGGCGCGCTGTGCCACGGGCTGCTCGCCGGGTGGAAGCTGGAACGGACACTGCGGTACGCCAACGCGGCCGGGGCGATCGTGGCCTCGCGGCTGGCCTGCTCCACGGCGATGCCGTACGCCGAAGAGGTCGAGGAGGTGCTGGGATCGTGACGGTGACCGTGTCGCACGACATGACGCTGACCGCGCTGCGGGTGGTGGAGCTCGCTCCGGGCGAGACGCACCCGCACGCGTGCGGGGACCACGAGTGGATCGTCCTCCCGCTGGAGGGAGGGTGCGTGGTGCGGTGCGCCGAGCCCGCGGGCGCCGGCGCCGCGCCGGACCGGGCCCCCGACCGGGCGCCCGAGCAGGTCTTCGCACTGCGCGGCCGCGCGAGCGTGTTCCGCGCGGTCACCGACTTCGCGTACCTGCCCCGCGACGGCCACGCCTCGATCGAATCCGCCGACGGGGGCCGCTTCGCCCTCGTCGGGGCGCGCTGCGAGAGGACGCTGCCCGCCCGGTACGGGCCCGCCCGCGAGGTCCCCGTGGAACTCCGGGGCGCCGGCACCTGCTCCCGCCAGGTCAACAACTTCGCCGCCGCCGACGTCTTCGACTGCGACCGGCTCATCGCCGTCGAGGTCCTCACCCCCGGCGGGAACTGGTCCTCGTACCCGCCCCACAAACACGACGAGCACCGCCCCGGCGAGGAGTCCCGGCTGGAGGAGATCTACTACTTCGAGATCGCCCCGCACCGCGGCGTCCCCGGCCTCGGCTACCAGCGTGTCTCCCCCTCGCCGGCCGGGAAGACCGACATCCTCACCGAGGTGAGGACCGGAGACGCCGTGCTCATCCCCGACGGCTGGCACGGGCCGTCCATCGCGGCGCCCGGGCACGACATGTACTACCTGAACGTGATGGCCGGCCCCGACCGGACCAGGGAGTGGCTGATCAGCGACCACCCCGACCACGGCTGGATCCGGGACACCTGGGCCGGCCGGGACATCGACCCCCGGCTGCCGTTCCACCGCGCGGAGGACGCCGTATGACCGGGCCCGCCCGCCACCGAGGGGAGGACGCCCCGTGACCGTCAGGCTGACCGTCGCCCAGGCCCTGCTGAGGTTCCTGTCCGCCCAGTACACCGAGCGGGACGGCCACCGCCGCCGACTGATCGCCGCGACCTGGGGAATCTTCGGGCACGGGAACGTCGCCGGCATCGGGCAGGCCCTGCTGGAGAGCGGACCCGAGCGGATGCCGTTCCTCCAGGGCCGCAACGAACAGGCCATGGTGCACGCCGCCGTCGGCTACGCCCGCCAGAGTGGACGCCTGTCCACCCACGCCGTGACCACCTCCATCGGGCCCGGCGCCACCAACCTCGTCACCGGGGCGGCCCTGGCCACCGTCAACCGGCTCCCGGTGCTCCTCCTGCCCGGCGACACCTTCGCCACCCGACCCGCCGACCCCGTGCTCCAGCAACTGGAGGTGCCCTGGGCCGGGGACGTCTCCGTCAACGACACCCTGCGGCCCGTGTCCCGCCACTTCGACCGGATCGGCCGCCCCGAGGCCCTGATCCCCGCCGCCCTCCAGGCCGTACGGGTGCTCACCGACCCCGTCCAGACCGGCGCCGTGACCCTCGCGCTGCCCCAGGACGTGCAGGCCGAGGCGTACGACTGGCCCGAGGAGTTCTTCGCCGAACGGGTGTGGCGGGTGCGCCGGCCCCGGCCCGACCGGGACGAACTCGCCGAGGCCGCCGAGGCCGTACGCGGCTCCGCCCGCCCCCTGCTGGTGGCCGGCGGCGGAATCCGGCACAGCGCCGCCGGGGCGGCCCTCGCGGCGTTCGCCGACGCCACCGGGATCCCCGTCGCCGTCACCCAGGCCGGCAAGGGCTCCCTCGCCCACGACCACCCCGCCGGCGTGGGCGCCATCGGGCACACCGGAACGGCCACCGCCGACGCCCTCGCCCGGGAAGCCGACCTCGTGATCGCCGCGGGAACCCGGCTCACCGACTTCACCACCGCCTCCGCGACCCTGTTCCGCGACCCCGGGGTCCGCTTCCTCGGGCTGAACCTCGACCCGTACGACGCCCACAAACTCGCCGCGCGGCCGATGGTCTGCGACGCGCGCGCCGGCCTGGAGGAACTCCGCGAAGCCGTCGCCGGATACCGCGTGGACCCTGCCTACGAGGCGGCGTACCAGGACGGCAACCGGCAGTGGGAGCGGCTCGTCGACCGGGCGTGGGAGACCCCCGACGAGGACGCCGTCCCGACCCAGGTCCAGGCGCTCGGCCTGCTCGACTCCCTCGTCGACGCCTCCGACATCCTGATCAACGCCGCCGGCTCGCTCCCCGGCGACCTGCACCGACTCTGGCGGCCCCGGTCCGCCGACCAGTACCACGTCGAGTACGGCTACTCCTGCATGGGCTACGAGATCCCGGCCGCGATCGGCGTGGCGCTCGCGGCGCCCGGCCGCCCGGTCTGGGCCCTGGTCGGCGACGGCACGTACCTGATGAACCCGACCGAACTCGTCACGGCGGTGCAGGAGGGAATCCCGATCAAGGTGGTGATCCTCGACAACCACGGGTACGCCTCGATCGGCGGCCTGTCGCGGGCGGTGGGCGGCGAGGGCTTCGGCACCGCGTACCGCTTCCGGGGGCGGGACGGCGCGTACGACGGCGAACCCCTGCCGGTGGACCTCGCGCTGAACGCGGCCTCCCTCGGGATGGTGGTGATCTCCGCCCGCACCATCGGTGACCTGCGAAAAGCTCTCACGGAGGCACGGGCGACCGACCGCCCCACATGTGTCTACGCGCAGACCCGAACACCCGACACTGTGTCGGGCCCACCCCCGGCACAGGCGTGGTGGGATGTTCCCGTGGCCGAGACCGCGACCCGTTCGTCGGCGGCTCGGGCCCGTGAAGAGTACGACCGGCAAGCCGCGCAGCGACGTCGCCATCTGTGAAGGAGCAAGGCATGAAGACCGTCAACCACTGGATCGGTGGCAAGACCGTCGAGGGCGCGTCGGGCAACTACGGCCCGGTCACCGACCCCGCCACCGGCGAGGTCACCACGCAGGTCGCGCTCGCGTCGAGCGCCGAGGTCGACGCGGCGGTCGCCGTCGCGAAGGAGGCCTTCCTGTCCTGGGGCCAGTCCTCGCTGGCCGCCCGGACCAAGGTGCTGTTCGCCTACCGCGCCCTCCTGGACGCCAACCGCGACGCCATCGCCGAGCTGATCACCGCCGAGCACGGCAAGGTGCACTCGGACGCGCTCGGCGAGGTGGCCCGCGGCCTGGAGATCGTCGAGCTGGCCTGCGGGATCACCACGCAGCTCAAGGGCGAACTGTCCACGTCGGTGTCCAACCGGGTGGACGTCTCCTCGATCCGCCAGCCGATCGGCGTGGTCGCCGGCATCACCCCGTTCAACTTCCCGGCGATGGTGCCGATGTGGATGTTCCCGCTGGCCGTGGCCTGCGGCAACACCTTCATCCTCAAGCCCAGCGAGAAGGACCCCTCGGCCTCCAACAAGCTCGCCGAGCTGGCCACCGAGGCCGGCCTGCCGGCGGGCGTGCTCAACGTGGTCCACGGAGACAAGGTCGCCGTCGACGCGCTGCTCGCCCACCCCGACATCGCGGCCGTGTCCTTCGTCGGCTCCACGCCGATCGCCCGCCACATCCACACCACCGCCTCCGCCAACGGCAAGCGCGTCCAGGCCCTCGGCGGCGCCAAGAACCACATGCTGGTCCTCCCCGACGCCGACCTGGACGCCGCCGCCGACGCGGCCGTCTCCGCCGCCTACGGCTCCGCCGGCGAACGCTGCATGGCGATCTCCGCCGTCGTCGCCGTCGGCGCGATCGCCGACACGCTGGTGGAGAAGATCCGCGAGCGCGCCGAGAAGATCAAGATCGGCCCCGGCAACGACCCCACCTCCGAGATGGGCCCGCTGATCACCGCGGCCCACCGCGACAAGGTCGCCTCCTACGTCAAGGGCGCGGCCGCGCAGGGCGCCGACGTGGTCCTGGACGGCACCGGCTACACGGTCGAGGGCAACGAGAACGGCCACTGGATCGGCCTCTCCCTGCTCGACAACGTCAAGACCGACTCCGACGCCTACCGCGACGAGATCTTCGGCCCGGTGCTGTGCGTGCTGCGCACCGAGACCTACGAGGAGGGCGTGGCCCTCATCAACGCCTCGCCGTTCGGCAACGGCACCGCGATCTTCACCCGCGACGGCGGCGCGGCCCGCCGCTTCCAACTGGAGATCCAGGCGGGCATGGTCGGCGTGAACGTCCCGATCCCCGTGCCGGTGGGCTACCACTCCTTCGGCGGCTGGAAGGACTCCCTCTTCGGGGACCACCACATCTACGGCAACGACGGCATCCACTTCTACACCCGCGGCAAGGTCGTCACCACCCGCTGGCCGGACCCCTCCGACGCCCCGGCGGGCGTCGACCTGGGCTTCCCCCGCAACCACTGACGCCACGAGCCCGAAACGACGACCCCGGCCCACCCTCACGGGCCGGGGTCGTCGGCGTGCGCCGCCGGGCCCGGCAGGGTGGCCGCGGCGACCGTCGGTCAGGGTCTGAGCAGGGGCCAGACGTCGGTGGGGGCCGTGGGGCTCCAGACCACATCGGCATGGCCGTGGCCCGGGACGGTGGTGAACGTGACCCGGGTGTTGCCGCACGCGCGGATCAGGTCGGCGCCGCGCGACTCGTCGCCGCGCCCCCACTGCGCGTTGACCCACACCACCTCGGCCCGGATGCGGTCCCAGGCGATCCGGTACGTGGCCTCGTCGCCCGCCCAGATCGCGGCGAGGTCGCGCAGCAGGGCCGTCGGGATCAGCCCGCTGCCCAGGGCGGCCGTGGCCGCGTGCCAGGTGGCGAGCGGGGTGTGGGTGAGGGCGAACCGGTCCTCGGCGGGGGTCGCGCCGAAGACGTACTCGCCGGCTGCGTGGCCCCGCCGGTGGATCCAGTTCGCCGCGCCGGGCAGGTCGGCGGTGCGGATCAGCGCGAAGTGGGCCAGCCCGGCGTTGGTGAAGCGCAGGCCCGGATCCGGCGGCCACGGGACGGGGGAGGGGGAGTGCGGGTCGGTGACCGCCCGCGCGACGAGGGCGGCCAGGCCGGGATCGCTCGCGTACGTGCCGCCCGCGACCAGGTCCGCGTACTCGTCCCGGGTCCTCGCCGCCCGCGCCGCCGGGTCCCCGGTGTACGGGCCGGTGGTGTCCAGGACGAGGACCCGGCGCAGTCGCGGCGAGGGGTCGTGCGAGGCGGCGTCGAGTGCCAGGGCGCCCCCGGCGGAGTGCCCGGCGTACTGGTAGGGCAGCCGCAGTACGGCGTCCAGCGCGGCGACGACGCCGGCGAGGTCGCGGCGGTGCGCCGCGAGCCCCCGGTCGGCGCCCACGTCGGCGGGGCCGCCGGCGGCATCCTCGCGCGGGGTGACGCCCACGACCAACAGCCCCTGACGGCGCAGGTGGTGGGCGAGGCCGCCGCCGGCGTGGCCGTCGGGGGTGAAGTAGTCGGCGGTGAAGTTCAGGCCGCCGCCCGGCAGGAGGTACGCGATGCCGTGCGGCACCCGGGTGGTGTCCGCGAGCACCTCGACCGTGACCGGCGCCGGGCCGGCGTCGTGGAGCGGGAGGGTGAGGCGGATCCAACCGTCGCCGGGGAGGTAGACGGCGGTGCCCGTGCCCAGGGCGCGTTCGACGCGGGTCAGCAGACCGGCGCCCTTCACGGCTGCCCCGGCCTCGTGCGCCACGGCGGTGATGCGGGGGGCGGGCGTCGCCCGCACCGGGCCGACGCGCACGGGGTCGACACGTGCCGGGTCGACGCGCACGGGGTCGACACGTGCCGGGTCGACGCGCACGGGGTCGACACGTGCCGGGTCGACGCGCACGGGGTCGACACGTGCCGGTTCGACGCGCACCGGGTCGATCTGCGGGTGGCCGGCCTGCGTGTGGTCGGTCTGTGTGCGGCCGGCCTGCACGGGGTCGACCCGTACCCGGTCGGGCCGCGCGTGGTCCGCGTACGGCCCGTCGGGCCTGGGCTCGCTGTGCTCTCGTCCCATCGGAAGTGCCTCCCCCTTGCCGGCGGTGGCCGAATGCCGTCGCCGTCAACAGGGGACACCCTCGCCGGTCAGGACGTCCGCGCCAAGTCCGGTACGGGTTCGACTTGTTGCGGCTCCGCGTTCCTCCTGCGGCGCAGTACCGCGAAGGCGATGCCGGCGGCCGTCAACAGCAGTGCGAGGCCCGCGGCGAGCCACGGTACGGCGAGGAAGTCCGTCTCGGACTCCGAGTTCAGATCCGGGTAGGCGCTCGCCCCCGCAGCCACCTTGACCGTCACCCAGTCCAACTGCGGTGAGTCCGCCCATGGTTCGGTCAGTTCGATCCGCTGCCCGGGTAGCAGTACGAGCCGCGGTCCGCGGTTCGGCCGGTTCAGGACGTTGCGTCCGAACAGCCCCTCGGCGGAGATCGTCACCTTCGGCTCCACGACCACGTTGCCCCGGTTGACCAGCGCGTACGAGACGGTCGCACGGGCGTCCTTGAACCAGGGCAGCAGCGGGGCGCCCCGGCTGACCCGTACGTCCTCCACGCTCAGGCCGGGTGTCAGCGGTCCCGGCACCCGGAAGTACAGGCGGGCGCCGACCGAGCGCTTCACCCCGACCTGCACCTTGCCGTCCGCCCGGACGCCCTCCACCGCCGTGTTCAGCGCGACGATCCCGCCGACGTGATCGCCCGGGGTCGCGTCCTCGGGGACCCGCACGGTGAACGGAATGTCCTCGCGGCCCTTCGGCGGGACGGTGACGGTACCCGCGGCCCCGGAGGGCAGCGCCGTCCAGGTGCCCACGTCCTTCGGCTTCGACTCGACGGGCAACAGAGCGAACGCGCCGCCCACCGGGGTGTTCACGGCGTCGGTCGCGAAGACCTGGAAGGTCAGCTCCCTGTCGGAGGAGTTCACGATCGTCACGCTGTCGCGGACGGTGCTCCCGGCCGCGCCCTGGTGGAAGAAGTACGCCCGGTCCGTCATCGCCGCACCGGCCGGCGGCGTCGGGAACACCCCCCACGTGCCGTTGTCGGCGGCCGCGGCCGAGCCGGCGGGGATCAGGCCCGCGACCGGCAGGAACAGGCCGAGGAACAGGCCGAGGAACAGGCCGAGGAACAGGCCGAGGCGCAGGCCGAGGAACGGGCCGAGGCGCAGGTGCGGGCGCCGACCGGGCCGCGGCCTGTGGGGCGTACCGGACGGGGAGGTGCGGGTGCGCATGGGCGGGACTCCAGACGGGACGGTCGCGGTGGGTGGCCGGGACGACCGGCGAGTGGGGAAACCGGGAAGGCGGCGGGGAAGCCGGGAGAGGGCGGCGGCGGGGAAACCGGGAAGGTGGTGCGGCGCCGGGGAGCGCCGCACCACCCTGGGCCGGTCCCGATCAGGAGATCGAGAAGGTGACGACCGACTGGTAGGTGTCGGCGAACATGAACGACGGGAGCTGGATCATCCCGGCGCCACCGACCGCGAACTCACCACCGGTCAACTCGTCCCCGCCCGCGGCCTGGGAGGCCACCTGCATCGGGGTGTCCGTGATCGCCCCGGGCGTACCCGCGGTGCACGTGCTCGGGCTGTCCGGGTTGGTGACGGTGCAGGACGGCTGGATGCCGATCTGCGCCTTCGGCACGGAGTGCCCGGTCGTGGCGTTCAGGAACGGCGTGCGGGTCGCCGTGACGTCCCAGCCGAGCGAGCCGCCGCGGAAGTCCTGGACGGTCGCGGCGTTGAACACGCCGACCACCGACTGGGGCTTGCCGTTGATGGTGACCGAACCGAAGTCGACCGCCGGCTGACCGTCCTTCGGGCCGAGGGCCAGCGGCCCGGGCAGCACCTCGACGTCCACCGGGTTCTTCACGCCCGCCTGGTCCTCCAGGAACACGAAGGACTTGTACGGGGTGATCGCGCCGTCGATCCTGAGGGCGTCGGCCTTCTTGGTGACCGTGACGTCGCAGGTGGCGGCGCCCGACGCGTCCGCCGAACCCGTACCGGTGTCACCGGTCGCCACGCCCGCCAGCAGGGCGGAGCAGGTGACCGCGCCGGCCGGGAAGTTGGCGCCCGTGACGACGACGGCGGTGCCCGCCTTGCCGCTGTTGGGCGTCACCTTGGTGGTGATCGGGTCCTTCGGGAGGGCCTCGACCGCGACCGAACCGAGCGAGGCGCTCGGACGGGGCGCCGGGGTGCAGGTCGTGGTGAAGACCGACCCGCTGAGGTCGGCGTCGGTCACGGCCAGGTCGAGTTTGACGTCGACCGAGTTGCCCTCGGTGCCGTCCGGGATCTTGATGGTTCCGGAGAACGCCTTCGGGTCCAGCGGCTGTCCCGCCACGACGCTGACGGTCTCGGGCGGGCTGGTGACCACCTGGGTGGTCGTACCCACCTTGAGGGTGATCTTGGAGGTGTTCACCGTCGTGACGGAGAAGCCCGGGATCAGGGGGCTCGCGCCCGGGTCGATGGTGATCGGGACGACGTCGCCGGCCTTGGCGCCGTCCGGCAGGGTGACCGTGAAGTTCTGGTTGCCGGAACCGTCGGGCTGCGGCGCCGGAGCGTCACAGTTCTCGAACACCGCCGTGGTCTTGGTCGCGGCCTGCGCCGTCCCCGCCAGACCCACGACGCCACCCGTCAGGGCCAGGGACAGTGCGCCCGCCCCGGCCAGAACTCTTCGTCGGAACGTTGTACTCACTGGGTCGCGACTCCTTCGTCAGACGAACCCCTCCCCCCACCCGCTGTGTGGGGGAGGCCGAGCCGGTGCGGAGGTCGACATTGACGCGTCGCGGTGATGAGAAGTCAATGACTTGCTTTCTCTCGAAGCACACACAAATTGATGTCCCATCAGAACGGGTCTGACGGCACATCGGGTACCGACCGGTCGGTGGCTCGTGCGGTGGGTCACGGGAGGTGTGGGTGGGGCGGCCGGGTCTCCCGGCCGCCGGGTGTCAGTGGTCGATCGGGGTGTGCAGCAGCAGGTTCGCGGTCCCCGCCGGGAGGCCGGTGATCCGGTCCGTCCCGGCGTCCCTCAGCAGGGCGGAGGTGACCTGCTCGGGGGTCCTGGCCGTGCCGCCGGCCAGGAGCAACGCGGCGACCCCCGCCACGTGCGGGGCCGCCATGGAGGTGCCGGTGGCCCGCGCGAGGGCGGTGGTGGAGCCCTTCCACGCGGACACGACGGACACGCCCGGAGCGAAGAGGTCCACGCACCGGCCGTGGCCGGAGAACGCGGCCTTGCGGTCCGCGGAGTCGGTCGCGCCCACCGTGATCGCCTGGGGGACCCGGGACGGAGACCCGCCGCATGCGTCCTCCGCGGAGTTCCCGGCGGCCACCGTGAAGGTGATCCCGGACGCCACCGCTCGGACGACCGCCGAGTCCAGCGCGTAACTGCGGGCGCCGCCCATGCTCATGTTGGCCACCGCGGGCGCCCTGCCGCGGGCGGCGTCCCGCACCGTCCAGTCCAGGCCGCGCAGCATGTCCGACAGCCGGCCGTCGCCCCGGCAGTCGGCCACCTTCACGGCCACGAGGGACACTCCCTTCGCGACCCCGTACGTGGCCCCGCCGATGGTGCCCGCCACGTGCGAGCCGTGCCCGTCGCAGTCGGTCGCCGTCTCGGACCGCACCGCGTTGTGGCCGAAGCGGGCACGGCCGCCGAACTCCTGGTGCGCCGTGTTGATCCCGGTGTCCAGGACGTACGCCGTGACCCCCGCCGCCTTCGTTCCGTACGTGTACGAGGCGTCGAGCGGGAGATCGCGCTGGTCGATCCGGTCCAGGGTCCAGGGCGCCTGCGACTGTGTGTCGTCGACGTGGAACAGGGCGTCCGGTTCGACCGACGCCACCCGGGGGTCGGCGGCCAGGGCGGCGGCGCGGGAGGCGGTCGTGCGCAGGGCGAACCCGTTCAGCGCGGTGTCGTAGACGGCCCGCACCTCGTCACCGGCCTCCGCCGCCTCGGCGGCGAGGGCGCGGGCGGCGGCGTGGGCGCGCGTGCTGTCCTTGAGGACCACGACGTAGGGGGCGAGGGGGGCTTCGGCGGCGGCGGCTTCGCCGGCGGGCGCGGTCGACAGGGCGGCCGTCGCCAGCAGGGCGGCGGCCGGGAGCAGCGCGGTGAGTGCGGTCATGCGGCCGATGCTCGGCGAGGCGCGGGGCGGGCGCGCGGAGGGTGCGCCGAGTGGGCGCACGACACGCCGCCGGACGGACGACGCGGGGCCCCGCGCGGGACGGCCGTCGGGACGCGCGGAGGGGCGGAGGTCAGGTGCCGGTGCCGGTGCCGGGGTCGGGAACGGGGTCGCCGGCGTCCGGGGCGAGGGGCCAGCCGCGCATCGTGAACACGCCCTCGTCGAGGGACCCGGCGGACGCGTACGTCGCCAGCGCTGCCTCGTTGTCCGTGTCGACCCCCACCCACATGCCGTAACAGCCCCGGGCGCGGGCCTCGTCGGCCAGCGCCAGCGTGAGGCTCCGGCCGATGCCGCGCCGCCGGTACCCCTCGTCGACCGACAGCTCGTACAGGCACATCTCGGTGCCCTTGTCGGGATGGCTCATCTCCACGCCCGAGACCATGCCGGCGGGCACGTCGTCCACGTACGCGATGAGCATCAGGTGCCCGGGCGCGGCTAGGAAACGGGCCGACCAGTCCTCGCGGGCCGGTCCGTCGAAGAGCCCCTCGGCGGCGCGCAGTTCCGCGGTGATCAGAGCGCGGCGAATGTCCATGACGGCCACCCTAGGGCGCGGACCCCCTCGGGACCGCTCACCGCCCGGACAGGGCCAGGGCCGCGGCGTAATCCGCCGGGGCCGGCAGGTCGCGCAGGGTCCAGCCCGTCACCGGGGCGGGGGTGGGGCCCGAGCCGACGTACGGGTCGGTCAACCCGAGGGCCAGGCCCGTACCGGTGGCCTTGAGGTAGGCCTCCTTGCGGGACCACAGCCGGGCCATCGGCACGCGCCGTTCCGCTTCCGGGAGCGCGACGAGTTCGGCCGTCTCCGCCGGGTGCAGGGTCCCCAGGACGTCGGACACCGCCTGCCCGCTCGGTACCCGCTCCACGTCGACCCCCACCGGCGCCCCGGCGAAGGCCAGGTACGCCAGGTCCCCGCTGTGGGACAGCGAGAAGTGCACCGCACCCCCCGCCACCGCGGGCCGGCCGTGCGGGCCGCCGCAGCACGGGCAGTCCTCGCGGACCAGCGTGACCTTCTCCGGCGCCAGCCCCAGGTAGCCGCCGAGCAGCGCGCGCAGCCCCAGGTGCGAGGCGACGTAGCGGTGCCGGTCGCCGGGGCGCAGCAGCCGTCCCGCGCGGTCCTGTTCGCCGGCGTCGAGCACCGCCGACGCCTCGGCGACCGCGTGGCCGCCGACCACGTCGCGCGTGGTGTCCAGGGCCCACACGGCCACGGTCGCGCCCGCGGGGAGCGCGCCGAGTCGCGGCGCTTCACCGCCGAGTTGGTTCACTTCCTCGGTCACCTGATCAGGGTAGACGAGGCACCCACCGCCCTGGATGACCTCGTCCTGGATTCGTCGTACCGCAGACCGGGGGAACACCATGCTCAGTGCCGTCGTCACGCCGGAAGGCGACCGGATCCGTTGGGCCGAACTGCCCGGTGCGCAACCGGCCCGCGTGTGCCCGCACGGGCTCGGCTCTCCCTCGCCCGCCTACTTCGCGGCGAGCGCCGCGCACCCCCACCGCCGCGCTCCTGCGGGACGGCCTAGGCGCGTAGGGCGTCGACGGCGTCCTCGACCGTGGGCTGGAAGGTGAAGAGCTGGTCGAGGCCGACGATGCGGAAGACGTTCGTCAGCTCGGGGTTCAGCCCCACGATGAGCAGGGGGGCGTCGACCTCGTGCGCACGGTGGTAGGCACCGACGAGCACGGTGATCCCGGTGGAGTCGCAGTAGGTGAGCGCGGAGACGTCGATCAGCACGGGGACGTCGGGGCCGAAGGGCGTCTCCCGGATGACCCGGGTGAGCTCCGGAGCGGTGTGGTGGTCGAGCTCGCCCACCACCGTCAACACGGTGGCGCCGCGGGAGTGGGTGTGGCGGGTGGCGGTCAGGGTGTGGTCGGTCACCTGTGCTCCTGAGCGGGTGGCGGTGTGCGGCGGGGCGGTACGGACAGGGCGAGCAGCGCGGTGTCGTCGCTCACGCCGGTTCCCGGATCGGTGAAGAGCTCGTGCACCGTGGCCAGCAGATGGTCGGCTCCTCGTGTGGTGCGGGCGGACAGATGGCGGGCCAGTCCCTCCTCGCCGAGCATGCTGCCGTCCTCGGTACGGGCCTCGATGAGCCCGTCGGTGTACAGCAGCAGCGCGTCACCGGGGGCGAGGCGGGTGGTGACCTGCACGAAGCGGGGGTCGGGCAGGAGCCCGATCAGCTGGCCGCCGGTCGTGGACACCGGTTCAACGGTGCCGTCCGCGCGCACGGCCAGGGTCGGGGGGTGGCCGCCGCCGGCCAGCGTGACGGTGAAGGACCCGTCGGACGCGGCTTCGAGCACACCGAACACGGCGGTGCAGAAGCGCGGGTTGTCGCCCTGGTACTCGCCCTTGAGGACCGCGTCGAGGTTGGCCAGGGCCGTGCAGGGGTCGGGGTCGTAGATGGCGGCGGCGCGCAGGGTGTAGCGGGTCAGAGAGGTCAGCGCGGCGGCGTCGGCGCCCTTGCCGCACACGTCGCCGAGGAAGAACGCCCAGCGGCCGTCGTCCAGGGGGAACAGGTCGTAGAAGTCTCCGCCGACCTCGTCGACGGACGCGGTGTGGTAGGCGGCGGCCGTGTGCAGCCCGGGCACCGTGGGAAGGGCGGGCGGCAGCAGGGTGCGCTGGAGGGTGCGGGCCAGACGTTCGGCGTCCGCGCGCCGTGCGCGTTCGGCGGCGACCGTGCGCAGGGCGGACAGCCGCAGTTCGAGCTCGTCCATGACGAGCGCGGCCAGGTCCCGGAGGGTCGCGAGCTGGACGTCGGTGGGACGGCGGGCACGGGTGTCGAGGACGTCGACGGTGCCCAGGTGGTACCCGTCGGCCGTGGTGATCGCCGCCGCGGCGTGGAAGCGCACGCCCGGGTCCGCCCGGACGAGGGGGTCGGCGGCGCCGCGCGGATCGGTGAGGGCGTCGGTGAGGACGTACGGATCGTCGTACGGCACGGCGCAGGGGCTCGGGCCCGGGTCGCGGGGGACCTCCCGGACGCCCTGGAGGCCGTGCGCGGCCTTGAACCACACCCGGTCGCCGTCCACGATCGCCACGGTGGCCATGGGGACGTCGAAGATGCGGGCCGCGAGGGAGGCGATCTTGTCGAAGGTCCCGTCGGGCGGGGTGTCCAGGACCGCGTAGCGGCGCACCGCGGCGATCCTCCGCCCCTCTTCCTCCGCGGCGTTCCCCACGTCCCGGTGGACGGCGTACTCGGTCCCCGTCATGTCGCCTCTCACACCGCCTCGTTGGCCGTGCCTCCTCGTCCGAGGCGCCGCTGTCCTATTCTACGGATCACGTCAACGAGTTCCTCCGGACGGCCCGGCGGCCGGTCGGATGTCTCACGGCCCCTCGCGGCCATGACGCGGAGGGGACGGCACCATCGCCGCCGGCGGGCCACGCCCGGGTTGCGGCTGTCGTGAACGAAGGGGTGGACAGTGACGCGTTCCGAGGATGCCGAGCCGGAGGCGACGGCGACGGCCGGCACCGATGTGTTCGCCGCCGACGCGGTGGTCGGCCGGGATCTGGCCCTGGTGGACTGGGCGGCGACCACCCCGCTCGGGGACCCGGAAGGCTGGCCGCAGAGCCTCAAGACGACCGTGAGCATCCTGCTGTCGTCGAAGTTCTCGATGTGGATGGCCTGGGGACCGGAACTCACGTTCTTCTGCAACGCCGCCTACCGGCGCGACACCCTGGGCCGGAAGTACCCGTGGGCCCTGGGGCGGCCGGCGAGCGAGGTCTGGGCGGAGATCTGGGACGACATCGGCCCCCGCATCGACACCGTGCTCACCACCGGTGAGGCGACCTGGGACCAGGCGCTGCTGCTGTTCGTGGAACGCTCCGGGTACACGGAGGAGAGCTACCACACCTTCTCCTACAGCCCGCTGCGCGACGACGACGGGCACGTCGTCGGCATGCTGTGCGTGGTCAGCGAGGAGACCGACCGGGTCATCGGCGAACGACGGATGGCCACGCTGCGCGACCTCGGCTCCGACCCCAGCGTGGTGCGCACCGAGCAGGAGATGCTCGACTTCGCCCGCCTGCAACTGAGCCGCAACCCGCGCGACCTGCCGTTCACCCTGACGTACCTCTTCCACGAGGACGGCAGCGCCGCGCAGGCCGCGGCCACCGGCCTACGCGACGACCACCCCGCCGCGGTGCGGCTCCTCCCGCCGGGCTCCGAGACGGTGTGGCCGACGGACGCCCCGGCCCGGGGCGAGTCCGCGCTGGTGCCGTTGGACGGCGCCGTGTTCGCGGACCTGCCGGAGGGGGAGTGGCCCCACGGCCCCCTCCAGGCACTGGTGGTGCCGCTGCGGCAGCAGGGGGGCACCCCGTACGGATTCATGGTCGTCGGCCTGAACCGGTACCGGGACCTGGACGACGGATACCGCGGCTTCGTGGAACTGGTCGCCGGGCACGTCGCCACCGGAGTCGCCAGCGCCCGCAGCTACCAGGCGCAGCAGCGGCGCGCCGAGGAACTCGCCGAACTGGACCGTGCGAAGACGGCCTTCTTCTCCAACATCAGCCACGAGTTCCGCACCCCCCTCACGCTGATCATGGGGCCGGTGGACGAACTGCGGGAGCGCCTCGCGGACGCGGACGCGGGCGTGCGCGAGGAACTGGAGGTCGTCCACCGCAACGGGCTGCGGCTGGGCAAGCTGGTCAACACCCTGCTGGACTTCTCCCGCATCGAGGCGGGTCGGATGCAGGCGGGCTACGAGCCGGTCGACCTCGCCGAGGTCACCGGTGAACTCGCCAGCGTGTTCCGCTCCGCCGTCGACCGGGCCGGCCTGGACTTCCGGGTCGACTGTCCCCCGCTGCCAGAGCCGGTCTTCATCGACCGGAGCATGTGGGAGAAAGTCGTCCTCAACCTGCTCAGCAACGCGCTGAAGTTCACCTTCGACGGCTCGATCGGCATCTCCGTCGGCACCGAGGACGGAGCGGCGGTGGTGACCGTCGTCGACACCGGGATCGGCGTCGCCGCGCAGGAGATGCCCCGACTGTTCGAACGGTTCCACCGCATCGAGAACGCCCGGTCCCGCTCCAACGAGGGCAGCGGCATCGGCCTCGCCCTGGTGAAGGAACTGGTCGGCCTGCACGGCGGCGAGATCAGCGCCACGTCGACCGAGGGCCGCGGCACCCGGTTCACCATCCGGTTGCCCTTCGGCTCCGCCCACCTGCCCGCCGACGCCGTCCTCGCCGAAGCGGGCGACGGAGCGGCCCCCTTCGCGACCGACCCCTTCGTACAGGAGGCCCTTCGCTGGCTGCCCGGCGAGCAGACCGCGGCGACCTCCGCCGTGGTCACGGGCATCGAGGAGAGCATCGACGGACCGCCCCACGGCCCCGCGCTGCCCGTCCACGTCCTGGTCGCCGACGACAACGCCGACATGCGCGAGTACCTCAGCCGTCTGTTGCTCGGCGCCGGCTACCAGGTCAGCACGGTCGACGACGGCCGGCAGGCACTGCGGGCCGTCCGCGCGAAGGCCTTCGACCTGGTCGTCAGCGACGTCATGATGCCCCACCTGGACGGCCTCGCCCTGGTCGCGGCGTTGCGGGCCGACCCGCGCACCGCGTCGGTCCCCGTGCTGTTGCTGTCCGCCCGGGCCGGACAGGAGGCGTCCATCGAGGGCCTGCAGGCCGGCGCCGACGACTACCTCGTCAAGCCCTTCGCCGCCGCCGACCTCCTCGCCCGGGTCAGGGCGAACATCGAGCTGGCACGGCTGCGCAACCACCACGCCCGCTGGCGCACCGCGCTGGTGGACTCGCTCCAGGAGGCCTTCTTCGTCTGCGACGAGGACGGCGCCGTCATCGAGATCAACGCGGCCTTCACCGACATCCTCGGCTACGGCCCCGAAGGCCTGCCCTACCGGCCGATCCACCCCTGGTGGCCCGACGCCGGCACCGACGCCGAAGCACACCGGCAGGTCAGCGAGGCCTTCGCCCTGCTGCTCGGCAGCACCAAGGGCTCGTACACCATTCCGATCACCCACCGCGACGGACACCGGCTGTGGGCGACGGCCACCTTCAACCAGGTCGACGACCCCGACACCGGGCGCCGCGTGACCGTGGGCACCTTCCGCGACGTCACCGCCGAGCACTACGCCATCCAGCGCGAGAGCGCCCTCGCCGCCCTGGCCACCTGCCTGTCCCGGGCCACCAGCCTGCCCGAGGCACTGACCGGCGCCCTGGACGAACTGAAGACGCTGTGGCGCGCCCGGTCGGTCCTGGCAGCGGTCTTCGACCACGGCGACGAACCCACACTGACCTCCACCGACACCTCGCTCGCCTGGTCGCAACTGCCCGCCGCACGCCGCGAAACGCTCCAGGACCTGCGCCAGGGACCGATCCTGACCCCGGTCGCCGACCACACCGGGGCCGGCATCCTCCTGGAGTTCCCCGAAGGCCCGCTCGTCCTGTGGATGGACCTGGGCGAGAACCGGCCCTTCACCGGAGAGGACCAGCTGCTGCTGTCCCTCCTCGCCGGCCACCTCGCCCAGGGACTGAACCGCGCGCACCAGTTCGACCAGCAGCGCGAGACCGCCATCGCCCTGCAACGCGCCATCCTCGGCCCCTCCCGACTGCCCGACGGCTTCGCCGTCCGCTACGAACCCGCGACCCGGCCCCTGGAGGTCGGCGGCGACTGGTACGACACCGTCACCCTGCCCGACGGCCGCATCGGCATCGTCGTCGGCGACTGCGTCGGCAGGGGACTCGAAGCCGCCAGCGTCATGGGTCAACTGCGCAGCGCCTGCCGCGCCCTGTTGCTCCAGGACGCCAGCCCCGCCCAGACGCTGATGGCCCTCGACCAGTTCGCCGCCGGTGTGCCGGGCGCGGTCTGCACCACCGTCTTCTGCGGCGTCCTCAACGCCGAGACCGGGCAGCTGACGTACTCCAGCGCCGGCCATCCGCCCGGCATCCTCGTCCAGCCCGACGGTGCCACCCGGCTCCTCGAGGACGGACGCTCCCTGCCGCTCGCCGTCCGGCCCGGCAACCAACGCCCCGAAGGCTCCTGCACCATCCCGGCCCGGTCCACCCTGCTGCTGTACACCGACGGGCTCGTCGAACGCCGCCGCCGCCCGCTCAGCGCGGGCATCGACCAGGCCAGTGAAGCCCTCCAGGACGGCCGGGACACCTCGGTCGACGACCTCGCCACCCACGTCATGTCCCGGTTGGCACCCGTCGACGGCTACGACGACGACGTCGCCCTGCTGCTCTACCGGCACCCGGCCCCGCTGGAGATGTCCTTCCCCGCCGAATCCTCCCAGCTCGCCCCTGTCCGCAAGACGCTGCGCGGCTGGCTCGCCCAGTGCGACCTGCCCCCCACCACGGTGCAGAACGTCCTGGTCGCCGCAGGCGAGGCCTGCGCCAACGCCATCGAGCACGGCCACCGCGACGCCCCCGGCGAGACCATCTACTTCCGGGCCGAGGCCTACGTCGACAATCTGCACCTGACCGTTGCCGACACCGGCCACTGGAAAGCCCCGCAGCCGGAACTCAACACCCACCGCGGTCGCGGTATGGGCCTGATGCGCGCCCTGATGCAGCAGGTCACCATCACCCCCGGCCCGTCCGGCACCACCGTCGACATGCATATGAGGATCGCCTGATGACCACGCCCCTGACCCTCACCCCCGGACGACGGCCCGACGGTACCGCGCTGCTGACCGCTGTCGGTGAGATCGACATGAGCAACACCGGGGCACTGGCCGCCGCCCTCGCGGGCACGGACGGGCCCCTGGTCCTCGACCTCACCGGCGTCGAGTACCTCGACAGCGCCGGTCTCAGCGCGCTCTTCCCGCACGCCGACCGCATCGAGCTCATCGCCGGCCCCCTCCTGGAACCCGTCCTGACGATCTCCGGACTCACCGAGCTCACCACCGTCCACGGCACCTGACGGCGCACCGCTGACGGCAGGGTGCGGCGGGAGCGGCTAGCGGGGAACGGCCGGCGGGGGACGGCCGCCGGGAGACGGCCGGCGTACCGTCAGCCGCCGGTCCGCACCGCGTGGACGGCGGCCGGGGCGCCGTCCTGCGACTCGACTCCGGGGGATCGGGTCCCGTCGGTCCAGGCGTAGACCTTCTTGCCGCGCACCGCGACCTGGTACTGGTGCACGCCACGGCACTCGGTGCGCTCGTCCCCGCGGGTGTCGCCCGGCCACCACCGGGCGCCCAGGTGGGGGCTGCGCACCGCCTTGGGGGTGCCCGTGGTGCACTGCGGGCCGTCCAGCGGGGTCTCGCCCAGCGTGAACCGGATCAGGCGGGCCTCACCGGTGGTGCGCGCCTGTATGCGTATGTCGGTGGCGTCCTTCGGTATCCAGCCGGGCAGCGCGAACGTCTGCCCACCCCGGGTCGGCGCGTCCGCCACGGTCGCGAAGCGCTTGCTCTTCTCCTTGAACACGCGGTCGTTGAGGGTGTCGGTGACCGGGTTGGGCGGGAGGTTCGGCAGCGCGAAGGCGGCAGTGGCGAGGGCTCCCACGGTGGCGGCGGCGATGACGAGAGGGCGGCGTTTCATGGTCACAAGTGTTCCGGTCGGGAGGCGTCGCGCGCGTCCCTCCCCAGGACGAACCAGGAGTCTGCCGGAAGTCTGACACGGCCTCATACCTGAGAGCGGCTCGACCCACCTCACCAGGCACGACACCCGCCCCGACACGATCCCTGTACGACGACCTAGGCTGGATGGCAGGAGCAGTTCGTCGTACAGGGATCCCCGCGCGGGCGCGGGTCCTCGTGTCCGAGGAGGAACCGTGACCGAGCGCAAGCCGACGGGCGTCAGCATCGAGTCCTGGGTGGACCGGCAGATCCGGGAGGCCGCCGAGCGGGGCGAATTCGAGAACCTGCCGGGCTACGGCAAGCCGCTGGCCTCGCTCGACGCCCCGTACGACGAACTCTGGTGGATCAAGGGCAAGCTGCACCGCGAGGGCTTCTCCCCGCTTCCGCCCTCGCTCGCGCTGCGCAAGGAAGCCGAGGACGCCAAGGAAGCGGTCCGGGCGGCGCGGTCCGAACGGCAGGTGCGGGGGATCCTCACGGCGATCAACGAGAAGATCGGCAAGGCCCTGCGCATGCCCCCGCCCGGGCCGCCCCTCAACCTGGGCACCTTCGACGTCGAAGCCGAGGTCGCGACGTGGCGCGCGGCCCGCGAGGCCGCCGAGCCCGGCCCGAACCCCGAGCCCCCTCGAAGCCCCGGCGCCTGAGCCCGGCGCGCCCGCCCCGGCCCCCTGAGCCGCGCGCCCCGATCCCCGCTCCTCACCCGCCCAGCGCGGCCCGCGCCTCGGACCGCACCTGCCGCACCAGGCGCCCCAGCTCCGGTTCCGACGCCGAGTCCAGGTCGACGAACGCCGTGAGCCGCAGCAACCGCGTCAGGCTCTCCCGGAGCACGGCACGCGAGGCCACGGCAGGAGAGGCCACGGCACGGGACGCCACGGCACGGGAGGCGGGGCCCGTGCCGCCCGCCTCGTCGTCCCGATGGGTCCGCACGATGGCCCGCACCAGCGCCGGAGACCCGGCGAGTGCGGAGCGCCGCGCCATGATCTGGTCGAGGTCGGCCTCGCCGAGCACGTCCAGCAGGTGGTACGGGTCGTCCGCCGCGTCGTCGCGGAGCACGTGCGCGCGGGTCCACAGCCGGGCGAGCGCGTGCCGCGTCAGGTCGGTGCCCTTGAAGCGGTCGGCCGCGTAACGGTTGCCCGCGTCGGCGGGCCACCGCCAGACGCACACGTCCGGAAGGAGCACGAACGCGAGGAACGCCCACACCTGCCGTTGCGCGGCCTCGCCGGGCACCATCCGGCACCCCTCCCGCAGCACCTGCGCCGCCTCGCGGTCGAAGGCGGTGCGCTGCGCCGCGGACGGGGCGGCCGGGAAGCCCTGGTCGTGCGCCACACGCAGCACGGAGCCCCGGAGTTGGTCGAGTTCGTCGCGCGTGACCCGCCGCCCGCCCGTGGCCGCGTACACGGCCCGCGAGGAGTGGTTGTCGGCCATGGACGCGTGCCCGCCCGCCGGTACCTCGTGGAGCATGCGGAACCGGCGCTCCGTCTCCCCGGGCAGCAGGCGCGGGTAGAGCAGGCTCATGACCCCGGTCCCGGCGTCGCCCGTGACGCTGCTCATGACGTGGCCTCCCTGTCCGTGAGGAACCGGACACCGCAGTGGACGTCGGCGCGGAACCGGGAGGGGTCCCTGCGCCGGTCGTCGCGGAGTCGTTTGATCGCCTGCTCCGGGGACTCGGTCGGCCGTGCCAGGTAGGTGCGGACCAGGGCGCGCACGAGCCCCGCCATCGTCAGGTCACCGTCGGGGTCGTCGGAGGGCGTCTCGTCGACGAACGCGTCGTCGTCCAGTGCCCGTCCCACCAGGTCGGTCACGATGTCGGCCTCCAACATGCTCCACAGCATTCCCGAGAGCTCGCTCCGCGAGGCCTCCATCGCCTGCTTGACCGCGGGATTGTCCTCGTTGAGGAGGACGAGCAGACTGCCCATCGCGGCCTGCTGCCAGTCCCCGCCGTCCATGCTCACGTACCAGGCCGAGCCGGCGGGGAGCCCGGCTTCCGCGAAGGACACCGGCGCGATCGGCAGCAGACCGGCGCCGCCCTCCAGGTGCACGCGTATCTGATCGCTCCACAGGATGGATCCGCCGCGGGCCGCCACGAACGGCTCGGCGGTCGGCAGATCGCCGGCGAGGACGACGAGGGTCTCCACCGTCAGGAAGCCGCCCAACTCGGAGCTGTCGACCGAGATCAGCACCTCGCAGGTCGCCCGGTCCTGGTGGGGCGCGAGGTCCTGCGCGTGGGCGGACGTGCGGAGCAGCGACGTGGACGGCCAGTGGCGCACGGCCAGGCGCAGCGGCGCGTCGGGTGGCAGCCCGCAGTCCGCGCGCAGCTCGGCGAGGTCGATCTCGACCAGCCGGGCCAGCGTGAGGTCCGAGGCGTAGTCCCAGGCGGGCAGCGCGGCCGGCACGGGGTCGCCGGCGGTGTCGCCCAGCCGCCACGGGGCGGCGCGGATCCGGTCGAGGGGTCTGCGGTAGGGCCAGACGCGCACGCTCATGCCCGACCCACCACGCTGATGTCGACGAGCACGTCGGCGACGGCGGTGACGATCAGATCGACCTCCGTGGCGTCGCCGGCGTGGTAGAACACCTCGCCGGCCACGAGGGAGCCGTCCGACGGCAGGCGCCAGCCGTGCACCTCGGGAGGTGTCACCCCCGTCGGGGACGTCCCTTCCGCCACACCGTCACCGGTGAGCACGCGCACCGCGCCCTCCACCCGGTCGGGTCCGTGGACCCGTACCCGCTGCACCACGTACGGCCTTCCGTCGATCATCTCGAAGCGCGGTCCGGCGATCAGGCTCGGCCGGCGGACACCGGACCGCCCGCCGCCCGGGGCCGCTCCGCCGCCCGGACCCGCTCCTGCGCCCGGGGTCGCGCCGCCGACGTCCTGACCGGGCCCGTCCGATCCCGGCGCGACGAAGGGCCCCGCCGGATGCGCGCCCGCCGATTGCCCGCCGGGACCGGCCGCGTTCCCGCCGGTTCGCGCCGTGCCGGGATGCGCGCCGGACAGCAGTACCGCGCTGCCCGTTCCGCCCGGTCCCGCCAGCAGGTGGCCCAGGCGCTGGGCCACGGACCCCATGGCGTAGGTGCCGACCTTGACGGCCTTGCGCGCCTGGGCGCCGCTCAGCCGGTCGCACTGTTCCTTCAGCCGACGGCCCGCGGTCCGTACGAACGTCGCCTCGCGGCCCTGCAACTGCTGGTACTCCCACGCGTCGTGGGTCGGCGGCTCCGCCCGGGCGAACGTCTCGTCGAGGTCGCCCAGGACTTTGAAGACCGCCGCGTATCCGGCGTCCGGATTCGACCGCTCGGGCCCCGGGTGATAGCGGACCACGAGTTCCGGTCCGCGCATCAGACAGACGTGCCGGGGAGCGCCCTCGATGCCCAGCTCACGCGCCGCCGGCGACGTCACGAGGGCGCCGAACGTGAAGGCGTGGGCGAAGTGGCCCAGTTCCCTGAGCGGCTTGCCGCACGACAACACCTGAGCCGTACCGTCCGCGACCTGGCGGTACGCGCCGGCGAAGAAGGCCAGGGCCGCGTCGGAGCCCTCGTCGGGCACCGGGACGTCCACCCCGTTCGCCGTGACCGTGACGCTCATGCGCCGGTCCCGGTCGGTGAGCAGGATGGGCCACAGGTTCCAGGCCGCGGCGTCGGCGAGGTAGGCGCCCGCCTCCGCCACGGACAACTCGGGGGTGGTGTCCGAGTCCGGCAGCGTCGGGTCCGTGAGGTCGGGGTCGACCACCACGAGCGTCGTGCCGGTCTCCTCGCCGGCGAACCCGGGTATCCCCAACTCGTGCGCCGCGGCGTCCGCCCCGGCGTCCGTCAGCGGTTCGCAGTGCTCCGCCTCCGGGAGCCCCCACCAGTGCCGGCCGGTGTACCGCGTCTCCCCGTCCCAGAACGACTCGCGGATCGCGACGCCGATGAAACGCGAACGCACCCGCCCGTCGTCGTCCCGGAACCGGGTGTGGGCGAAGACGCAGCCGACCTTCGACATCCGGAACAGGGCGCTCTTGCCGTAGCCGAACGTGCCTCCGCCGGTCGAGCCGCTGCCTCCGTCCCGGTCACCGCTGTTCAGGACGAACCGCGCCCATTCCCGCCGGGCGGTCTTCCCGGCGTCGGAGCGCGTCGGGCCGGCCAGGCCCATCGTGCCCCGGTCGGATATCGCCAGGTAGCGCAGGGACTTCGCCTGGGAGAGCGGGCGGAACATCGTGTCGGAGCGGGTGGTGCCCGACGATCCGCCGGCGAACAGGCGGCGCCAGGCAGCGCTGTGGCCGGCGCCGACCGTGGCCAGGTCGAGCCTGAAGCGCACCACGCCCTGATCGGGCAGGCGGGCGTCCCAGGAGTTCTGGGCCGCCTCGCGCACGAGCAGCGTCAGCGGGGACAGGCTGGGGCTGCCCAGTTGGCTCAGCAGACCGCGCGCCGTGATGCCGCCGTCGGCCCGGAAGGGCTGCGCGTACCAGCCTGTCTCGCTCACAGGTCGGCCCCCAGCCGCTTCAGGACGCGCTCCGGTTCGGCGCTGTGCGTGACGGTGTTCAGGTCGATCCGGTACTCCACGCTCCGCACCCCGGTGGGCGCGGTCCCGCCCGCGAAGCTGCCCGGGACGATGCGGGGGAAGTCTCCCGACACGTCGTACCAGCGCTGTTCCGCGGTGAGGAACCGGACCCGGTCGATCGTGGACTCCGCGCCCCGCGGCAGCCCGAGCGCCGTCAGTCGCGTCTCGAAGGCCCCGAGGTCGTCGATCCGTTCGCGGCACGCCGCGAGCAGGTCCGGTACGGAGCGCGCCCCGGGCGCCGCCGACTCGGTGACGCGCGACCACGCCAGCGTGAGCGTGCCCTCCGGCGGCGTGTCCAACTGGTCGACGCCGTGGACGTGGATGACGCGGCCTTCGGCGGCGACGCTGCCCTTGACCTCGATGGCGTGGTGGGCGCCCCGGAAGTCCTGGGGGCAGCCGAGCGGACCCAGCCAGGCCCGGACGGCCTGCGGGTTCACGTCCAGCAGGGCTTCCAGGACGCGGAGTTCGGCGAAGAGCCCGGCCAGGCGCGGCACGGTCCAACTCGTGGACGCCCCCGCCAGCAGCAGCCTCCAGGCGTGCAGCGTACGGACGATGAGCGAGGGGGCCTGATCCGGTTGGGCGAGGATCAGCCCGGCGAGGTCCGCGACCAGCCCCGTGAACGTCCCGGCGAGATCACGCCTGAGGCAGGCGATGTCCGCGTAACGCACCGGGAGGCCGTCGTCGTGCGACAGCGTCCGGGTGGTGAGGCGGACGCCGGCGCTGCGCACGTCGTCCTCGACCCCGGCCGACGGCCCGATCGGCACCAGCAGGTGACGCAGCCCGTTGCCGTCGAGGCCGAGGCGGAGCGCGCCCTGAGGGGTGTCGATCTCCAGCTTCGCCGTGATCACCGAGCCGCCGTGCCCGGGGCCGTGGGACGCCGTGCCGCCCGCCGCCGCGTGGCCCGACCCCGGGCCGCCGGCCGTCCCGGCCGCCCGCCGGTCGAGCGCGTTCCACTGCGATTCGAAGAGTTCACGCAGCCGGACGGTTGCGGCGGACCAGGGGCGCGCGGTCACGCGGCGCCCTCCGGGCCGCCGTCGAGGTCCTGTTCGAGCACCGAGATGTCCTCGTCCTCGTCCTCGCCGGCGGTGGGGAACACGCGCGAGAGGTCGGCCTGGAGGTAGTCGTACTCGACGCCGAGGTCCACGCCGCCGGTCGGCTTCGGGAAGACCAGGGCGGCGCCCCAGACGATGTCGCCCGGCGCGTCCAGCGGGGCCCGACCGGCCACCGCCCGCTCCTGTCCCGCCGCGCCGCGCACCGGGACCGGGGCCTTGGCGTCGATCGGGTACAGCAGGATCAGCCCGCGCTCGGGCTGCTGGGAGGTCCGCAGCCGCTGGAGCAGGCTGCGGTTGACCTCCTCGCCCTCGGGGATGTCGAGGTCCAGCGCCTCGTCTCGGGAACCGGTGAGGGTCTTGATGTCGGCGACCGGGTCGCTCACGCCGAGGTCCAGCCGGGTACGGACCACGGGATCCACCGCGCCGCCGTGGGGCAACCCGATCAATCCGCCGCCGGCGGGCCGCTTCCCGACGACTCCCACGTTCCAGCTGACCAGACCGCCGGCCTTGCTCCGCTTGCCGATGTACCCGCCGAGCAGGTCGCGGGCGGCGTCGAGGGCCTTGGGATGGAAGCGGTACTCGTCGACGAACGCGAGGACGTGTTCCACGGGGATCCCTCGCCACAGGGCCCGCCCGGCCCGGGTCTTCGCGTCGAGGGTGCCCTCACGGTGCGCGGCGGCCAACAACCGCGACACCGCGGCCGCGTTGTCCTCGTGCCACCGCTCGTCCTCGGCGGTCTTCTCGCAGGGGAAGTAGCGGGTCTCGACGAGTTGACCGCCGTAGGAGGCGGCGCCGCGCACGGCACCCTTGGACTTGGCCGGAGAGGTCACCTTCATCTTGGGGTGGGACCTGATGCGCACGGCCATGTCCAGCGGGGTGAGGTGCTCCGTGATGTACCGGTCGATCTCCACGCGCATCTCCGCCTCGACCGTCGCCAGGTGCGTGAACCAGCGACGGGTCTCGGCGGGCATGAAGATGCGCGGCAGGTCCTCGTAGCCGGGGCGGTAGCCGAACCAACGCCCCATCTGGAGGAGGGTGTCGTAGACGTTGGACGAGCGCACGAAGAAGCTCACCACGAGCCCCTCCAGGGTGAGTCCCCGGGAGAGGGTGTTCCCGCCGACGGCGATGACGTTGACGGGCCCGGAGTCGTAGTCGAGGCGATCCGTGCTGCGGTAGTGGTCCATGACGATGCGCGTCCCGGAGACCACCGGCTCCAGCGCGGCGCGCACGGACGCGAAGTCGAGCGGGGGGCCGCCGTCCTGCGGCGTCACGCGACGCGACTCCTCGTCCCAGAGGTCGCGGAACTCCCCGACGACGGCGGGGTCGTCCTCCCGGACGCCGTGCGCCGCCTCGTCGCGGAGCGCCTGGAGCACGGGCTGGTACGAGTCGTGGACGCGGGTGTCGGAGTGCGCGTGGATCAGCATCGACGAGTGCCCGTCGCCCTGCCCGCGGACGTGCCGCGCGGCGGTGGCCAGCCAGAACCAGAGGACGGCCCGGCGGAGCGAGGAGGCCTCCTCGGGGGCGAAGTCGGGGATCGCGGACCGTTTCGCCGGTCGCAGGAGGGCGAGTTCGTCGTCGGGAATCGTCCGGATCATGTCGAGGCCGCCGGGGACCTCGGCCGGGTCCTCCAGGTCCAGGGGATTGCGGCCGAAGAGGGTCTCCGGGCCCTGGTAGTCGTCGCCGCGGGGCAGGCTGAGGATGAAGTCGCGCGGGTAGAAGTCCTCCTCGTCCACCGGGTCGACGAGGAGGTTGGCGAACGGCGTCGCCGTGTACCCGACGTAACAGACCTTGGGAATGCGGCCGATGACGTCTCGGATGAGCGGATTGATCCTGCGCGTGGCGATGGTCGCCTGGTCCGCCTCGTCGTCGATGATCAGCGTCGGGCAGTTGACGAGTTGCTCGCGCGCCTCCTCCAGCCAGTCCCGCAGCTTCTTCAGAACCGGTCCGTTCTTCTTGACCACCAGGAGCAGGCACTGGTCCTTGGACGCCAGGAAGGACTGGGCGTTCGGCGGCGGCTGGAAGTCGTGTTCCGCCTTGGTGATCTGGTGCCAGAGCGGCGGGTTGAGATCCACGAGGTCGCGGATCAGGCGGGTCTGGGTCTGCCGGCGCAGCGAGTTCGTGACGCCGGACAGGACGATGAACATGCGGTAGCCGCGGTCCGCCGCCTTGCAGCACACCGCCGTGAAGTTGCTGGTCTTGCCCGACTGCACGTGTCCGAGGACCAGGCCGCGGGAACGGAAGGTGGGGGTGGCCGGATGGTCGAGCATGGCGACGACGCGATCGGAGGCCGTGTCGATCTTCCTGACCTCGTCCCGGTCGAGATGGCGCCCCAACCGCTTCTCGAACGCGGGCCAGTTCCGGTCCCCGGCGCGCGGCCCCGCGTACCAGCGGACGGCGTTCTCCCGCCCCACGGCCAGCGGTTCGCGCAGGGTGGCGATCTCGGTGGTGGCCGCCTCGTGGCGGCGCACCATCTCCTCGATCACCTCGTCCGGTACGAAGAGGTCGTGCAACTGCTGCGTCGCCTCGTGCGGGAGCATCCCGTCGAGCATGCTCTGATAACGCGACCAGGCCGCGTCCATTTGCGGGTTCCCCACCCATGCCTCACAAGTGATTCAGAGTCGACCAGGTGTGTTTCCGTCTGGTCGATACGACGTTCTTCCACGGATCACGCTAGCGAGCGACGCGGTCGACGGTGATCGATCCGCCGAAGAACGTCATGTCGACCGACGTTCGCGAGGCGGTCGAGGCGGTCGAGGCGGGCCGGGACGGGCAGAGGTCGTACGCCCGGTCGTCGGGTCGCGAGGGGCGTCCTGGAGGCGGTCGCGGGGATGGTGCGGACACGGCTCCCGGCCTCCGTCGCAGGTGGCTGCGTGACCGATGATACGAAAATACCCCATGCCGGATGTGTCCGGCCGGTGTTTCGGGAGCCGGTTTCCGGGGCGCCGGCTCAGTCGGCGACGTCGACGCCGTAGGTCCGCGCGAGGGCCGCCAGGCCGTGGTCGTACCCCTGGCCGACGGCGCGGAAGCGCCAGAGCGGGCCGCGGCGGTAGATCTCCGCGAGGACCATGGTGCGTTCGGTCGTGGCGGCGTCCACCGTGACCTGCGCCAGCGGCATCGCGCCCGTGCCCGCCGCCACGGTGACCTGGACGGCGCCGACCTCGCCGAAGGCGGGCGCGCCGTCGATCGCGGCGCAGACGACGACTCGGCGGGCGGCAGGCGGCATGGCGCCGAGATCGATGCCGATCGTCTGCTCGGTCGGCCCGTCGCCGAGCAGCCGTACGGATCCGTTCGGGTTCTCCGGGGCCCCGTGGAAGACGAAGTCCTCGTCGCAGGAGACCTGTTCGTCCTCGTCGACGACGAAGGCGACCACGTCGATCTCGCAACGCGTCTGCTGGGCCCAGGAAGCGCCCACGTCCCAGCGGAACTCCGTTGCCGTACCGGGAAGGTCGATCACCCCGCCCCGCGGCAGTACCCGCGGGGACCGGGCCCGCGCGTCGTCGGCCGGGGAGCCGGCGGCGGAGTCGTGGGCGGAGCCGGCTTCGGAGCCGGTGGGGGGCGTTCCGGGCGTGGTGAGCCAGTCCGCGTCGTGCGTCGGGATCAGCAGGGAGGTGATCCGGGCCATCCGCCGGTCGGTCTCGGCGCCCGGGAGGAGGACGACGTCCGTGACGCTCGCGGAGAGGTTGACGGCGGCGGACCCGCCGAGTTCGACGATCCGGCCGCGGGCCCGCGAGGAGACGGGATGTGTCCCGCCCAGGACGAGGACCCGCCGCCCGGTCAACGGCCGCACCCCGGCCGGGACCTCGGGCCGGCGGGCGGGCGCGGCGACAGGCGTGGTCGGTGAGGGGGCGTTGGGCGGTGTGGGCGCGGCGGCCGGAGAGGGCGGGTCGGCCGGAGAGGTCGCGGCGGCCGGCGTGGGTCGCGCGGCCGGTGTCGCCTGGTGCGGGATCGCGGCCGTCGCCGCCGTCCCCGTCCCCGCCGGTTCCGTGGCCGCCGGTTCCGTGGCCGTCGGGTTCTCGTGCGCGGTTCCCGGCCGTACGTCGTCCAGCAGTCGGAGGAACGCGCGCTCGTCGACCACCGGGACGCCCTCCGCGATCGCCCGCCGGGCCTTGACGGACCCCGAGGCGGTGTCGTTCGTGACCAGGACGCTGGTGTGTCGGCTGACGTTGCCCATCACGTTCAGGCCGGCGGCGACGGACCGCGCCACGAGGTCGGCGCGCGCGGTCTCGGTGTCACCCGTGATCGAGATCTTCATGCCCTGGACGAGGCGACCGCCCGCGTCCGGCCTCCCGGGGTTGCGGTACGCACACGGGGTCTTGGGAGCCTTGGGCGCGAACCGGGGGTCCTGCCGGGGCGGGCAGGGGACCAACGGCAACGGCAGGTCCAGCCGGGCCGCCTCCTTCAGGGTGGCGCGCAGGATTCCGGCGAGGACCCGGGTGTCGTCCAGGGCGTCGTGCGCCCGGGTCTGCTTCACGCCGTAGTGGGCGGCCAGCGTCCCCAGGCGCAGGTCCGGGGTCGGCGGGTCCACGCGCCGGTTCAGCGCGAGGGTGCACAGCCGGCGCGCCACGGGCAGGTGGACCCCGGCCCGCGCGAACTCGTGCGCCAGGAAGTCGTAGTCGAACTGGGCGTTGTGGGCGACCAGGACGCGGTCCCGGAGCAGTTCCGCGATCCGCCCCGCGACCTGCCCGAAGGTGGGCTGCCCGCGCAGCCGCTCCGCGGTCAGTCCGTGGACGTGGACGGGGCCGGGATCGCAGCCGGGGTCCAGCAGGGTCGAGAACTCGTCCGTCTGTCGGCCGTCCGGGCCGAGCGTCACCACCGCCACCGAGAGCACCCGATGCTGTCGCGGCGTCAACCCGGAGGTCTCCACGTCCACCAGCGCCCATTCGAGGGCGTAGTCGTGTGGATCGGACACGTCGGCGGCGGCGGTGGAGACGAGACTCATGACGGAAAGAATGATCCGACATTCGTTCCGTCTTCAACCGGAATGCCGATTTGTCCCCTCTCGGGTCGCCGTGGGCGCCGGCGGGGAAGTCGGCGGGGAACTGGGCGGGGAACTCGGCGGCGCGGCGAACGGGTGACCTTCGAGAGCCGTCCGGGTCGGGCCGCCGGAGGCGCCGTCAGGCCCCCGGATGCGCTTGCGGCGCTGCTGCGGAGACTGCGCCGGCACGCCGCTGACCTGCACGAAAGCCCTCCCGTGGGGGAGGGCTTCGAGGGGTGGAGAAGTGGTGCCCCCGGCAGGACTCGAACCTGCGGCCAAGTGCTTAGAAGGCACCTGCTCTATCCACTGAGCTACGGGGGCCGGAAGGTGGCCGTGGTGTCCTGGAGCCCCGAGGTGGGGGTGGGACCGTGGGCCGTGCCGGGTCAAGGATAGGGCTCCACTCACCTTGTCCCGGTTGCTTCACCCGCGTGCCACGATGTGGAGGTTCGGTGAAGCGGTCCCGATAATCGCAGGCAGGTGCGATTTTCGCATCGCTTTTGCGCCGCGTCGCCCCGGGTGTTGTGCACTCGTTATGCCTGAGTCCCGCTCGTCCGTCGTGTCCCGGGATGTCTCTCCGGGGTGGCGGTCGGCGCGCAGAGGACGTATAAGCTTCAAAAATGGTCCTAAATTGGGCATTCTTCGCATGTGGTGACCTTGGATGTTCGGCCTCAGCTGCTCGATGCCCTGTCCGCCCTGCGCGACCGGGTCGCGTCCGTGCGTCTGCCGCTGCCCCTGCCCGGCGCTCCGCGCGCCCGCCAGACCAGAGCCGAGCTGCTCGCGCAGCTCGACGACTACCTCGTTCCCCGGCTGAAGGCGCCCGAGGCGCCGCTGCTCGCCGTCGTCGGCGGGTCCACCGGGGCCGGTAAGTCCACCCTCGTCAACTCCCTCGTGGGGAGGCAGGTCAGCGAAGCCGGGGTGTTGCGTCCCACGACACGAATCCCGGTGCTTGTCTGCCATCCGGATGATCATCACTGGTTCGCCGGGATGCGCGTCCTGCCCGACCTGGTGCGGGTCTGGGTGCCCCACGAGGAGGACGAATCCCCTCCCGCGACCAGGAAGCCGCCCCGCGGGAACACCCACGCCACCCGCGAACTGCGGATCGAGACCGTCTCGACCCTGCCGCGCGGGCTCGCCATCCTCGACGCCCCCGACATCGACTCCCTCGTCGTCGAGAACCGCACCCTCGCCTCCGACCTCATCTGCGCCGCGGACGTCTGGGTGATGGTCACCACCGCCTCGCGGTACGCCGACGCCGTCCCCTGGCACCTGCTGCGCACCGCCAAGCAGTACAACGCCACCCTGGTCACGGTGCTCGACCGGGTACCGCACCAGGTGCTCGTCGACGTCTCCCGGCAGTACGGGGCCCTGCTCACCCGGGCCGGGCTCGGCGACGTGCCCCGGTTCACGGTGCCCGAGCTGCCCGAGTCCACCGGCGGGGGCGGGTTGCTGCCGGCCAGCGCCGTCGCGCCGCTCTTCGCATGGCTCAGCCACCACGCCCAGGACCCCGCCGCCCGGCAGTACGCCGTCGGGCGGACCGCGCTGGGCGCGCTGGACTCCCTCGGCCGCCGGATGCCGGAACTCGCCTCCGCGGTGGCCGCCCAGCACGCCGCCGCCGTACGGCTGACATCGGCCGTCACGGACGCCTACCGCCGCGAGGGCAAGCGGGTGCGCAACCGGCTCGACAAGGGCGCGGTCCTGGCCGGCGACGCGCTCACCAGGTGGCGCGGCTACCCCCTCGACACCACCGCCGACGAACTGCTCGACTCCCTCGCCGAGTCGCTCGCCGCGCTGCTCCAGTGCGCCGTGGCCGCCGCCGACGAGCGGATCGCGGAGGCCTGGCGGCGCGAACCGGCGGCCGCCGCGGTCGCCCTGCCGGCGCCCGACCGTGAGGCGGCGGACCGTATCGGCATGGCCGTGCGCCGCTGGCGGCGCGTGCTGGAGGAACTCGCCGAGGAGGAGGTCGCGCGGCTCGACAAGCAGCCCGCGCCCGACCCCGACGGCGTCGCGGCCCTCTTGGTCGCCGCGCTCCTCGGCGGCAAGCGGGCCCGCCCGGCGGGCGAGAAGCTCGCCGAGCGGATCGGCGTACAGGCCGCCGTACGGCTGCGGGACCGCGGCGGCGAACTGGTCGGCGAACACCTGGACCAGGTGCTGCGCGCCGAACGCGACCGCCGCCTCGCCCCCCTGGAAGCCCTCGAAGTGACCCCGGAACCACAGGCCGAGCTGATCGCCGCGTTGTCCGTACTGCAGAAGGAGAGGTGACACGGTGACCGCCTTGACCGACCGCACCGACGACCGCTGGGACGACGGACTCATCGCGCGATCGCGCCCCCAGACCCTGGAGTTCGACGAGGAGCAGGAGGAGAGGGACGGCGAGGGCGGCGACGACGCGCTCGTACGGGCCGTCTCCGGCGCCGGCAGCGACGGCGGCAAGGTGACCGCGCCCCCGCTCAGCCCCGAGGCGCAGGCCCTGCGCACCCGCCTCGAAGCACTGCGCCAGCTCATCGGGCTCTCCAGGACCCGGATCCTCGACGGCAAGAGCCTCGCCGAGGCCGGACGGATCCTCGACGAGGCCGCGGCGCGGCGCGGGCTCTCGGCCCAGCACACGGTCGTCGCGATCGCCGGCGCCACCGGAAGCGGCAAGTCCACCCTCTTCAATTCACTCGCCGGGGTGCAGATCTCCGAGACGGGTCTGCGCCGGCCGACCACGGCCGCGCCGATCGCGTGCAGTTGGTCGGACGGTGCGGCGGGCCTGCTGGACCGGCTGGAGATCCCCGGCCGGCTGCGACGTCGGCCGCGCGAGACCGCGGAGGCCGAGGCGCTGCGGGGGATGGTCCTCGTGGACCTTCCGGACCTGGACTCGGCAGTCGGCGCCCACCGGGACCACGTGGACCGGGTGCTGGCGCTGGTCGACGCCGTGGTGTGGGTGGTGGACCCCGAGAAGTACGCGGACGCCGTCCTCCACGAGAAGTACCTGCGCCCGCTGGCCGGGCACGCCGAGGTGACGTTCGTCGTGCTGAACCAGGTGGACCGGCTGCCCGGCGAGTCGGCCGACCTGGTCCTGGACGACCTGCGACGACTGCTGGACGACGACGGGATCGCCCTCGGGGAACACGGCGAACCCGGGGCGACCGTCCTCGGAATCTCCGCCCTGACGGGTGAGGGCGTCGGGGAACTGCGCGAGCTCCTCGGACAGTTCACCCAGGAGAAGGGCGCGGCCACCCGGCGCATCTCCGCCGACGTCGACCGGGCCGCGCTGCACCTCAGGCCGCTGTACGTCGCCGACGGGCACCCCGGGCCCGAGATCGGGGAGGTGGCGCGCGCCGAGTTCGAGGACCGGCTCGCCGAGGCCGTCGGCGCGTACGCGGCCGGTCTCGCCGCCGAACGGGCCTGGCGGCGCAACGCCGGCAAGGCCTGCGGGACGCCGTGGCTGCGGCTGTGGCGCTGGTACGAGAGCCGGCGCGCCCCGCGCTCGCTGGCCGGCCTGGCCGCCCTCGCCGCGATCGGACGGACCCCGACGGCGACCGAGTTGCCCGTCGAGGAGGAGGTCACCGCCCGGCAGCGGGTGGAGCAGGCCGTACGGACGGTCGCGGACGAGGCGGTCATCGGGCTGCCCGACCCCTGGGCCCAGGCGGTCCGCGAGACCGCGGTGCGCGGCGCCGACCGGCTGCCGGAGGCACTGGACGAGATCGCGGTGACCCTGGGCACGGCGGTCACCGTGCCCCACGTCAAACCGCCGCGCCCCGGCTGGTGGCCCGCCGCGGTGCTGGCCCAGGCCGCGATGACCCTGCTCCAGATCTACGGTGGCCTGTGGCTGGTCGGGCAGATCGCCGGGGTCCTGCCGCCGCACCTGATGCCGCCGGTGCTGCTGATGGTGGCGGGCATCGTCGGCGGGCCGCTCGTCGAATGGGCCTGCTCGATCGCCGCCCGGGGACCGGCCCGCAGGTACGGACAGGACGCCGAACGCCGGTTGCGGCAGGCGGCGGCCGGGTGCGGGCGGGCCCGGGTGCTGGAGCCCGTCGCGGCCGAGCTGCTGCGCTACCGGGAGGTGCGCGAGCAGTACGCGACGGTGGCGAAGTTTTCCACAACCCGTCAGTAGTCCACAGGCCTGAGCGGGATCCGGGACGTCGGGCCAGCATGGTCGTACCTCGTGCGGACGGTCCGCACGGGTGCGGCATGCGGGGGAGGGCGACCGGGATGAACGACACCCTGGTGACGCTGGTGGGACACGTGGCGACGCGGATCGACTTCAAGGAGACGCCGACAGGACCGTCGGCGAGGTTCCGATTCGCGGTGACGCCGAGGTACTTCGACCGGCGGACGGACACCTGGTCGGACGCCGCGACCAGCTTCTTCACCGTCTGGGCACGACGGACCCTCGCGTTGAACCTGGCGAGTTCCGTGTCCGTCGGCGAACCCCTCGTCGTGCACGGAAGGCTGCGGGTCCGCGACAATCCGCCCGACGGGGACGGGGCGCGATGGTTCTCCGCGGACATCGAGGCCGTCGCCATCGGACACGACCTCAACCGGGGGACGGCGGCCTTCCGGCGCGTCGTCACAACGGACACCCCGCTGATGACGGCTCAGAAGGCGGCGGTGGTCTGAGTGTTCGAGGCGGTTAGGATTCCCCGGTACTCACGGGCACCCGGGTCCTCGGCACCCGGGTCCTCGGCCCGAAGGGGAAGACTGTGTCGATCGCTGTTCCCGCATCCTCCGTTCCCGATCCCGCTCCCGCCATCGCCGCACCCGCCACCGCACGCGTCCCCGGACCCGCCGTCCCCGGACGGGGCTCCACACGCAGGTCGTTGGCGGCGGTGGCGCTGTTGGCCGCGGCCCTGGCCGCCACGCCCGGCGCCGCGGTCGCGGCGGACTCCGAGCCCACACCGGGCCGGGCCCCCGAGGGTGCGAGCGCCGTGCTGGACGGGCTGAAGACCTACGGGCAGGCGGTCCTGCGCACCAACGACGGAGCCGTACGGCAGGTCCCGGCCGGACTGCACGAGATGCGGGTCGACGGTGGCGGCATGCTCCAGACCTACGGGGTCGGCGTCGCGGGCTACGCACAGCCCGAGGCCCGGTACACCGAGAGCGGCTGGACCGACAGCCCCCTCGAAGGCAAGGACGGCGCGGGCCGGATCCGCTGGGTGCTGGAGCACTCCTACCCCCAGCTCAACGACCTGGCGGAGCTCGCCAAGGTCGCCGGCGCCGCCCCCCTCACCGCGGAGAGCGCCGCCGCCGGCACACAGGTCGCGATCTGGCGGCTGGCGGACGGGGCGCACGTGGAAGCCTCCGACCCGGCGGCGGAACAACTGGCCGACTACCTCCAGCGTGAGGCGGGCCGGATGGCGGAACCGCCGCCCTCGCTGGCGCTGGACCCCGGCGAGGTGTCGGGTGCGGTGACGGGAGCCGTCGGCGGCCGGCTCGGCCCGGTCACGGTGCGCACCGGGGCCCAGAGCGTCACGGTCACCCCCGACGCGGCGGCCCTGGCCATGGGCGTGCGGGTGGTCGACGAGCAGGGGCGACCGCTGACCGCCGCCACCGACGGCACCCGGCTGTACTTCGAGGTGCCGCCGGGCACGGCCGACGGGCTCGCCTCGGTCATCGTGCAGGGCTCCACGAAGGTGCCCGTCGGACGGCTCTTCGCCAACGGCATCCCGAACCAGGCGCAGATCGTGGCGGGCTCCAGCGAATCCGCGACCACCGCCACGGCGACGGCGCTCTGGCCGGCGCCCGAACCGGTACCGATGGGCGCCGTGTCCGGTACGGCCGTCCCGTCGGTCGGCTCCGAGCCCACCACCGAGACCGAGGACTCCCCGGCCGGCGAACGCCTCGCGACCAGCGGCAGCTCGGCGGCCACCCCGGTGATCGCCTCCCTCGCGGTCGGCCTGGTGGTGCTGGGCGGCATGGTCGTCCTGCTGCTGCGCAAGCGCCCGCTGGAGGGCGAGCAGGACGAGGTCTAGGGCCTGCCTTCGTGGGCTCGGAGCGGTCCGAGAAGGACGGCCTGCGCCCGGTGGCCCGGGTGGCGGGTGGGGTTGGTTCCGGATCCGTGGCGCGGGGTAGGCGCTGAGGATGGCTGAACAGGAATTGACCTGGCAGGGGTCGGTCGCGCGATGGGACCGGCAGTTGTTCGACGCGGTGGCCCTCCGGCACTGGCCCGGGGCCGACCGGGTGCTGCCGAGGTTGGGTCGGGCCGCGAACCACGGCGTCCTGTGGGGCGGTGCCGCCGCGGCGCTCGCCGCCTTCGGTTCGGCCCGGACACGCAAGGCCGCCGTGCGGGGGATCACCTCCCTCGCGCTGGCCTCGGCGACGATCAACACCGTCGGCAAGTGGTCCGTACGCCGGTGCCGACCCGTGCTGGAAGGGGTGCCCGTCACCCGGCAGCTGCGCACCCAGCCGCAGACCACCTCGTTCCCCTCCGGACACGCGGCCTCGGCGTTCGCCTTCACCGCCGGGCTGGCGCTGGAGGCGCCGGGGTGGGGCCTCGCGCTGGCCCCCGTCGCCGCGTCGGTCGCGTTCTCCCGCGTCTACACCGGGGTCCACTACCCGTCCGACGTGGCGGCGGGCGCGGCGCTCGGGGTGGCCGCCGGGTTCCTCGTCCGCCGGCTCGCGCGCGACGTGCAGGAGGCCCGGGTCGTACCGGGTGACGAACGGCCGGACGCGGGGGCGCCCGCGCTGCCGGACGGCGACGGCCTGACCGTGGTGATCAACTCCGGTTCGGGTTCCGCCGCCTTCGCCGGCCTCGACGTCCTCAAGCGCCGGCTTCCGAAGGCGGAGCTGGTCCACTGCGAGAGCGCCGAGCTGGAGTCGGAACTGGCCGCGGCGGCGTCCCGGGCCCAGGTGCTCGGCGTCTGCGGCGGCGACGGCACGATCAACGCGGCGGCCACGGCCGCGCTGCGCGCCGGGGTGCCGCTCGCGGTGTTCCCCGGCGGGACCCTGAACCACTTCGCCCTCGACCTCGGGCTCGCCGGAGCGGAGGACACCTGCCGGGCCGTTGCCGACGGGCACGCGGTCCGCGTCGGCGTCGGACGCTTCACCCCCGGCCCGCGGCGCCACCCCGACCCCGCGGACGTGGCCGCGGCCGGTTCCGAGGCCGGGCGCGAGGAGTCGGGGTACTTCCTGAACAACTTCAGCATCGGCGCCTACCCCGAGCTGCTGCGCCATCGGCTGCGGTGGGCGCCCCGGATCGGGAGCGGCCCGGCCGCGCTGCTGGCGGCGTGGCGGGTGCTGCGGGCCGAACGGCCCGTACGGCTCAGCCTCGCCGGGCGTCCGCGCAGCGTCTGGCTGCTGTTCGCGGGCAACGGGACGTACCACGGCAGCGGCCCCGCCCCCCGGCGCCGCGACAACCTCGGCGAGGGGCTCCTCGACGTACGGCTCGTCTTCGGCGGCGGTCGTCCCGGCCCGCGCCTGTTGGCCGCGGCCTTCACCGGGCCCCTCAGCCGTTCCCCGGTCCACACCGCCACCCGCCTGCGGAGCCTGCGGATCTCGGACGTGCCGCCCGGCACCCCCCTCGCCTACGACGGGGAGTACGCCAAGGCCCCCACCGCCTTCGTGCTCGACGAGCTGCCGGAAGCCCTCACCGTCTACCGCCCGCGCTGACCGCGGCGCGACGACCACACCCCGCCCGCGGCGCGACGACCACACCCCGCCCGCCCCGGCGCCGCCCACGCGCCGGGGCGCGGTCGTGCCCCGGCCGGAGATCCGCCCCGCCGCCCGGCCCCGGCCACCCCGCGCCCTCGAGCGCCTGCGGCGAGGCCTGGTCGGAAGCCGTCACGGCACCCGCCGGCCTGGCCGGCTCGGGCCGGCCCGGGTCAGGGGGGCCTGACCTACCCATTCGCCCGCAGCTATGGACGCCTGGCAAGATGGGGTGTATCTGCCCACCCATCGATCTGCCGGACGGTTTCTCTTGGCTGAGTTCATCTACACCATGCGCAAGACGCGCAAGGCGCACGGCGACAAGGTGATTCTTGATGACGTCACCCTGAACTTCCTGCCCGGCGCGAAGATCGGTGTGGTCGGCCCGAACGGCGCCGGTAAGTCCACCGTCCTCAAGATCATGGCGGGACTGGAGCAGCCGTCCAACGGCGAGGCGTACCTGTCTCCCGGCTTCACCGTCGGCATCCTCATGCAGGAGCCCAAGCTCGACGAGTCGAAGACGGTCCTGGAGAACGTCCAGGACGGCGCCGCCGAGATCATGGGCAAGCTGAAGCGCTTCAACGAGGTCGCCGAGGAAATGGCGACCGACTACACCGACGCGCTCATGGACGAGATGGGCAAGCTCCAGGAAGTCCTGGACCACGCCAACGCCTGGGACCTCGACGCCCAGCTGGAGCAGGCCATGGACGCCCTGGGCTGCCCGCCCGGCGACTGGGCCGTCACCAACCTCTCCGGTGGCGAGAAGCGCCGCGTCGCGCTCTGCAAGCTGCTGATCGAGGCCCCGGACCTGCTCCTCCTCGACGAGCCCACCAACCACCTCGACGCCGAGTCGGTGAACTGGCTGGAGCAGCACCTTTCGCAGTACGCGGGCGCCGTCGTGGCCGTCACCCACGACCGGTACTTCCTGAACAACGTCGCCGAGTGGATCCTCGAGCTCGACCGCGGCCGCGCCCACCCGTACGAGGGCAACTACTCCACCTACCTGGAGAAGAAGGCCACGCGTCTCAAGGTCGAGGGCCGCAAGGACGAGAAGCGCCAGAAGCGCCTCAAGGAAGAGCTGGAGTGGGTCCGCTCCAACGCGAAGGGCCGCCAGACCAAGTCCAAGGCCCGTCTCGCTCGCTACGAGGAGATGGCCGCCGAGGCGGACAAGATGCGGAAGCTGGACTTCGAGGAGATCCAGATCCCGCCGGGCCCGCGTCTGGGCTCGATCGTGGTCGAGGTCAACAACCTCAACAAGGCTTTCGGCGACAAGGTCCTTGTCGACGACCTGTCCTTCACGCTGCCGCGCAACGGCATCGTCGGCATCATCGGCCCGAACGGCGCCGGCAAGACCACGCTCTTCAAGATGCTCCTGGGCCTGGAGGAGCCGGACTCCGGCTCCGTCAAGGTCGGCGAGACCGTCAAGATCTCGTACGTCGACCAGAGCCGCGCCAACATCGACCCCAAGAAGTCCCTCTGGGCGGTCGTGTCGGACGAGCTGGACTACATCAACGTGGGCCAGGTCGAGATGCCGTCCCGCGCGTACGTCAGCGCTTTCGGCTTCAAGGGTCCGGACCAGCAGAAGGCGGCCGGCATCCTCTCCGGTGGTGAGCGCAACCGCCTGAACCTGGCGCTGACGCTCAAGGAGGGCGGCAACCTGCTGCTCCTCGACGAGCCCACCAACGACCTCGACGTCGAGACCCTGTCCTCGCTCGAGAACGCGCTCCTGGAGTTCCCGGGCGCGGCCGTGGTCATCTCCCACGACCGCTGGTTCCTGGACCGAGTCGCCACGCACATCCTGGCGTACGAGGGCGAGTCCAAGTGGTACTGGTTCGAGGGCAACTTCGAGTCGTACGAGAAGAACAAGGTCGAGCGGCTCGGCGCGGACGCGACCCGTCCGCACCGCGCCACCTACAAGAAGCTCACCCGAGGCTGAGGGCCGAGGTCACAGACCATGGCCAGACACCGCTACCGATGCCCCCTCCGCTGGGCGGACATGGATGCCTTCGGACACGTCAACAATGTCGTCTTCCTCCGCTATCTGGAGGAGGCACGGATCGACTTCATGTTCCGCCTCGCGCCGGGGGAGGGCAGTGAGTCCTTCACGGGCGGCTCCGTCGTGGCCCGCCACGAGATCGACTACAAGCTGCCCCTCGTGCACCGCCACGAGCCGGTCCTCATCGAATCCTGGGTGACCCGGATAGGCGCCGCGTCCCTGACCATCCGCTACGAGGTCAAGGACGAGGCGACGGAGGACGCGCCCGAGACGGTCTACGTGCGCGCCGAGACCGTGGTCGTGCCGTACAACCTCGCCGAGGGGCGGCCCCGCCGCATCACGGCCGAGGAAAAGCTCTTCCTCCAGGAGTACCTGGACGAGCCGAAGTCCGGCGCCGCTGCCGGTGCCAGGGGCATCGCGGCATGAACGAGCGGCTGCACTTCGCCGACTCCGGGGAGGCGGCGGACCTCGCCGCCTTCCTGGGCCGGCTCGTGCACTACGACCGCGCCGCCGCCGTCCGCCTGCAGGCGCGGGCGGGCGGTGGCGCGCTCGCCGTTTTCGGGCGGCCGCCGTCCTTCGAGGTACTGGCCGTCCGCACGGTGCGGCTCGCCGCGCCCGTCGGGACGCCCCTGGACCTGACGGTGTCCGCCGGTGAGCTGCTGGAATCGGTGGACGAGGGCGCCGCGAGCGTCGTCGTGCCCGGCCCGGTCACCGGACCGCCCTGGGTGGGCGTCCTGCCTCCGCGCGGCGGCTGGGAGCCGGTGGACGGCCTGCCCGGCCCCGAGGCGATGCGGGCCGCCGTGGCGGACGCCGTCGCCGAGTTCCGGGCCCGGGACGAGGCCCTGCCCCCGCAGCACCGGACCCGGTCCGAGCGCGACCGCATCGGCCGCGAGATCTGGTCCCGCACGCTGGGGGACACCGAACTTCCGCTGCGCGCCGTGCACGCCGCGCAGTCCCTGGGCTTCCTGCGGCCGGTACGGGCCTCCGCACCCGCCGGTCCCACCGGGCCGCCCGCGGCCCCCGCACCGGTGGCGCTGCTGGCGTCCGGGGGATGGCTGCGGCTGCGCACCCCGTACGGGTCCGTCGCCATGCGCCGCCCCGGCGGGACCGGTGGCCTCGGCGCCCTGCTGGTCCGACCGGTCTAGGGCCTGTCCTTCGGATCATGCCGGGCTCGCGGGGCCTCGCGGCGGGTGCGTTCCGCCGCCCGCCTCAGCCCGCCGTGTTGATCATCGATGCGGCCGCGTACGTCAGGTACCGCCACAGCTGCGCCTCGTGCTCCGGCGCCAAGCCCAGCTCGTCCACCGCGACCCGCATGTGACCCAGCCACGCGTCGTGCGCGGCCGCGTCCACCTGGAACGGGGCGTGCCGCATCCGCAGGCGCGGGTGCCCGCGGTTCTCGCTGTAGGTGTTCGGGCCGCCCCAGTACTGCATGAGGAACAGCGCGAACCGCTCCTCGGCCGGCCCCAGGTCCTCCTCCGGGTACATCGGGCGCAGCAGCGGGTCTTCCGCGACACCCTGGTAGAACCGGTGGACCAGGCGGCGGAAGGTGGCCTCGCCGCCCACAAGCTCGTAGAAGGTCTGCTCCTGGACCGTGCCCTGCGGATCGTCATTCACCTGACCATCGTCTCAGACGCCCGGACCGAGGACCGGGGTCCTAGGACCCTCCCCGCAAGCCCGGGGCCCCGCCCGCCACGCCGCGACGCGCGGGAACACGCCCGACCAGCGTTGGCCTTCGCCCCCGCAGGGCAGCACAGTGGAGACATGGGCGCAGATGCCGAAGTACGCGACCTGCGCGAGACCGCGCACGCGGCCCAGGTCATGGAGTTGATCGCGGCCGGGGCCCTGGACGACCCCGACTGGCGTGCGGCCTTCGCCGCGGTGCCCCGGCACGTCTTCGTCCCGTACTTCTGGACCGGTCGTGGAGCCGGACACGAGCGGCTCTGGGCCGAGGACCCGGACCCCGAACGGCGGGCCCGCTGGCTGCGCGGCGTGTACACGGACACCCCGCTCGCCACCCGGCTGCGCGACGGGGAGCTGGTCTCCTCCAGCAGCCAGCCCTCCCTGATGGCGAGGATGCTGGAGGCGCTGGAGGTGCGTGACGGGAACAACGTGCTGGAGATCGGCGCGGGCACCGGCTACAACGCGGCCCTGCTCTGCCACCGGCTCGGCGAGGAACTGGTCACCACGGTGGACCTGGACGAGGAGATCACCGAGTCGGCGCGGGCGCACCTGGCGCAGCTCGGCCTGCACCCGACCGTCGTCACCGGCGACGGGGCGCGCGGCTGCCCCTCCCGCGCCCCCTTCGATCGGATCCTGGTCACCTGCACGCTGCCGCTGATCCCGCACGCCTGGCCGGCCCAGTGCCGGCCCGGGGCGCGCATCCTGGCCCCGCTGTCGACCGGGCTGATCGCGCTCACCGTGCGGGACGCGGACTTCGCGGAGGGCCGGTTCCTGCACACCTCGGCGTACTTCGTGCCGCTGCGCGGGGCGGGCGCGGCCCCGCACGCCCCCTCGCTGCCCCAACACGGACTCCCGTACGAGCTGGTGGACAACGAGCGCTTCCAGTTCCTGCTGATCCTCACCGAGGGCGTCCTGCACCCCCGGGAGGCCCTGGACCTGTGGCGCCGCGAGGGGCGCCCGGCGCGCGAGCGGTTCGGCGTCACGCTCACGTCGGAGGGACAGTGGTCGTGGCTCGACGACCCCCAGGGCCCGTACGTGTGGCCGCTGGGGGAGGTCGGGACGACCGCCTAACCCCGGCGGACGGTGATCGTGGTCCAGGCGCCGACGTGGACCTGGTCGCCGTCGCCGAGGGTGATCGGCACGTACGGCTGGATCGGTTCCTCACCGCCGTTGATGGTCGTGCCGTTGGTGGAGTTCTGGTCCACCACCGCCCAGCTCCCGTCGGGCTGCTGGACGAGCACCGCGTGCTGGTGGGAGACGCCCGGGTCCTCCGGGGGCACCGAGAGGTCGATGTCCGGGGACTCGCCCGAGGAGGCGCGCCGGCGGCCGATGGTGATCTGACCGCCGGAGAGCGCGAGATGCTGCTCCGGGGAGTACGCGGGCAGGTTCAACCCGGCCGCCTCCGGGCCGCTGCGCTGCATCATCGCCATGAAGTACGAGCGGTCCGGGCCGACCGTCGCGCTCCAGGCGCCGCCGACCTGCGACGGAGCCTGACCCTGGGACCCGTAGTGCTGTTGCTGCTGGTGATGCTGCTGCGCCTGGTGCTGCGGGACCTGCTGTTGCTGATGTTGCGAGTGCTGCTGGTACTCCTGCTGCTGCGGCGGAGGCTGCTGCTGGTAGTGCGGCTGCTGGTACTCCTGCCGGAGGGGCTGCTGCACGGGCTGCTGCTGGTGCGAGGGCTGTTGGTGTGACTGCTGCGCGTGCGACGGCTGCCCGTGTGCCTGCTGCTCGTGCGAGGGAGGCGGCAGCAGCCAGTCGTCCTCGCGCTGGAGCGGCTCGGCCGGCCGGTTGACCCGGGACGGCCGCGAGCCCTGGTAGTCGAAGTGGTCCTGCGAGAACGTCGGCGGGGCCTGCGGCGGCGGGGGAGGCGGGGTCCCCACGCTCCCGGTGCCCGCGACCGGGCCCGTCTCCTGGGCGAGCGGCGTATACGAAGTCGCCGAACGCGTCAGGAAGTTGTACCGGCACTCCTCGCAGAACGGGGCCATGGCCTCGCGCGGCGTCCGGCACTGCGGGCACAGCTCCGCCTGCGCGGTCGGCTCACCGGCCGTGGGAGGGTAGCCGTAGCCGTAGGAAGGCGCCGCGGGGGCGCTCGTGGCGGCAGCCATGCGGTGGCCGCAGACCTCGCACCAGTCCTCGGAGGCGGACTGGTGCCCGTTCGGGCAGGTCGGCATGGCTACGCTTCCCCCTTCTCCCTGCGTCATCGCGGCAGGTCTCTTCTCAGGTCTTCTTCACTCGGACGGTCTGCGTCGAACGCGTTTCAAGGGTCATCTCGTCGGCATCGGCGACCTTCGCTTTCAGCCGCACAGTACCTGCCGCCGCGTCCACGACATCCACCACCTTCGCCAGCAGTTTGGCAGTGTCCGCGTTGCCGGACGCGCTCGCCAGTTGTACCGCGCGTCCGAGTTTGGCCGTCGCACCATCGACATCGCCCAGTTTGCGTGCTTCCAAACCTTGTTGGATGGCCTGGGCCAGCTCCGCCTGGCCGGTGTAGTGCGCCACCTGCGGGCTGATCGCCGTGGAAGCGACGAGGTCGTCGGTCCACACCGCCCGCACCAGACCCTGGGCGAGGACGGTCGGCGTCCCGCCCCCCGCGTCCGGCACGATCAGCGTCGCGCGGGCCGCCAGCATCTCCTGCCCGACGGCCGCCCCCGGGACCCGCACGCACACGTGGTACTCGCGGGACTCGTCGCCCCACGAACCCGTCGGGTAATCGCCGGCGCGCGGACCGGCCTCGGTACGGCGGTCGGTCAGGTCCTGGACGGTCGGCGCGACCTGCTTCACGTACCGGATCTCCACGCCGACCGGGGTCCACAGGCGCAGCGCGACGTCCGCGACCTCCTTGCCCATGGCGTTCTCCATCATGCGCGTGAAGTCCTCGGTGAGGTGCGCGGGATCGGCCACGATGTCGGCGCTGCCGAGCAGCGCGCTTGCGATACCGGTCACCTCCTTCACCTCCCAGTCGGTCCCCACACCGCGCGCGTCACAGGTGAAGCGACCCGCGCAGGCTTCGAGGGTGGCGCGCAACACGGCCGGTTCCTCGTGCTCGTTGCGCCCGTCGGTGAGCAGGATCCCGTGCCGGATCGTGGCCTGCGACTGCCGCAGCAGCCCGTCCGCCAGCCGCAGCCACGTCCCGATGGCGGTGCCGCCGCCGGAACCGAGGCCGCGCAGGGACTCCTTGGCCTGCGCGCGGGTCACCGCGTCGGCCGTGGCCAGCCGGCCCTGACCGGGGTAGACCTCCCTGGCCACGTGCGTGCCCGCGATCACCGCGAAGCTCGTGCCGTCGCGCAGGGTGTCGATCGCGGCGGCCGTGGCCTCGCGGGCACCGCGCATCTTGTCCGGCGGGTACTCCATGGACCCGGAACAATCCACCATGATCACGACCGCGGCCCCGCCGGGGGCGGGGACGGCGGCCCGGGTGGCGGTGGCCCCGCCGCTGGAGGTGACCGTGACGATGGCGTGGACGTCGCGGCCGCCCTCGGGGAGGAACTCGTTCTGGTACACCTCCACGCTGAAGCGCGGGGCGCTCGGCTTGGCGAAGTTCGCCATCGATGGGACTCCCTCGGAGGATCGGTCGGAGATCAGGCCTGGGCGCGCGGGTCCGCTTCCGCTTGCGGTTCCGGTTGTGCCGCCGGGGTTGCCTCCGGCAGGGCCGCGAACGGCACGACGGCGACGGTGACGTTGTCGTGGCCGCCCCCGTCGAGCGCGTGCCCCACCAGGACCTGTGCGCTGTGCAGCGGCCGGACCGCCGCGTCCCGCGGCAGGATCCGGGCCAGATCCCGTGCGGACTCGGCGTAGTTCCACAGCCCGTCGGTGCAGACCACGACCACGCCTGGGTGGTCCGGCTTGAAGCTGGCGGTGTGCGGTTCGAGGTCGTACGCGTCGGCGCCGAGCCAGCCGGTGATGGCGTGGGCCCGGGCGTCGGCGTACGCCTCGGCCTCGCCCATCAGGCCGGCCGCGACCATCTGGGCCGCCCAGGAGTCGTCCTCGGTGAGCCGCCGGGGGAGCGCGGCCCGGTCGTCGGGGACCCAGTACGCGCGGCTGTCGCCCACCCAGCCGATGGTGAGCAGGCCACCGCTGACGACGGCGCCGACCAGGGTGCAGGCGGGGGCGTTCTGGGCGCCGGGCACCTCCGGGGCCAGGGCGTTCACGGCGGCGGCCGCCGCCAGGATCGCCTCGTGCATGGCCTCCTGGGGGTGCGCGCCGCGGGGGAGCGCTTCCAACAGCGCCTCGTTGGCGGCGCCGGCGGCGGCGGCCGAGGCCTCGTCGGGGCGGCTGGCGGACGAGACGCCGTCACAGACGATCGCCACGGTGGCTGCGGAACCGTCGGGCAGGGCCGTCGCGGCCACCGCGAAGGAGTCCTCGTTGCGGTGGTGGCGCAGCCCGCGGTCGCTGACCGCGACGACGCTGCCGAGTTCCTCCTCCAGGTGGTCGCGCTCGCGGGGCTGGGCGTGACCGCAGTGCTCGCAGTACCCGTCGGTGTCCACCCGGCCGGCGCGGCAGGCCACGCAGGTCTTGCCGGCGTCGCCGCCGGGGGGGTTCGCGGGAGCGGCCGAACTCGCGGGAGCGGCGGGCGCCGGGACGGGCGGGTCGTACCGCTCGCCCGCGTCGCCGAAGCCCTGCGGGGCGGGACCGGCCGGTGCCGCGTGGCCCGGGTCGGGGTGCCCGACCGGGTGCCCGGCCGGAGCGACCGGGGGTTCGGGGTGCCCGGACGGCGGCTCGGCGGCCCCCCACGGGGCGCCCTCGGGAGGCGCGCCGGCGGCGCCGTACGACGCGCCGCGGCCGTCCGACGACCCCTGCGCGGCGGCGTGGTTCGGCTGTTGTTCCGGGGACGCGCCGTACGACGTCCCGCCCGGGCCCCACGGGGCGTCGGGAGCCGGCCGGGCCGGTGCGCCGGCCCAGCCGGTCGGATCCCCGACGAGGGTCGGCGCGGCGCCCGCGACACTGCCCCAGCCCGGCGCGGGCGCGCCGTCCGGATACCCGGCGGCGCCGCGACCCGCGCCGGCGTCACCCGGCGGGGCGGGAGCGGGCGCGGTGATCGGGAGGGTCGGGTCGGGGTCCGCCGACGCGGTTGGGGAAGAGAGGGCGTATCCGCACACGCCGCAGAAACGGTCCCCCTCTTCCAGGGGCTCAGCGCAGCTGGGGCAGCCCGACGGCCGATGCATCGACATCAATCACACCCACGTCCGGGGACGGAAACGGTTTGCCCGCTCCACCAGTTCGATCCTCTCCTCGCCCCGCTGCGCCAGCCGAGCGAGGACGCGGTACGAGCGCTCCAGGCCGAAGCGCAGCCCCCGCTCGTCCAGTTGACTGCCGAGCAACGAGGTCCGGCCGGGGTCTGCACCCCGGCCACCCGACAGTACCCAGTCCAGCGCCGACCCCAGAACCTCGGTCGACAGCCGTTCGTGGCGTTCGGCGTCGAGCCCGAACCGGGCCAACGCCTCGACCTGCGCGGCAGCCGCCGTCAGGTCGGGCAGCAGCGCCTCCTCAGGGGAGCGGTCGCGCAGGCGTGCCCGTACGGCCGCCACCCGGGCGGCGGTGTAGTGGATCGACGCCTCCGGCACGGATTCCAGGGTGCGCACGGCCCGGGTCCGGTCGCCGGCGGCCAACTGGACCCGCGCCAGCCCGAAGGCCGCGCTGACGAAGCCGGGATCGGTGATCCACACCAGCCGGTAGTACTCGGCGGCGTTGTCCAACTGGCCCAGGACCTCCGCGCACAGGCCCAGGGCCAGCTTCGGTGCCGGCTCGCCCGGGAAGGCGTCGTAGATCGCGTCGAAGGACAGGGCGGCCGTCTCGTCGTCCCCGCTCGCCAGCGAGGCGATGCCGCGCGTCCACACCACCCGCCAGTCGTCCGGATGCCGCAGTTCCAGTTCGATCAGGGCCTGTCCGGCCACGGCCAACTCGCCCAGTTCGAGCCGGGCCCGCAGCTCCCGCAGCCGCAACTCGGCCGAGTCGGCGGGCGCCGCGCCCAGCGCGCCGAGCAGGTCGGCGGGAGCGGAGGCGAGCAGACCGGTCAGGAAGCCGGCGTTGGGGTCGGCCGGGTCCACCAACGGCACCGGCAGGGCCAGCGCCGCGCTCCGGGAGTCCAGGGTCACGAGGCCGATGCCGGCGTGCAGCGGCCCGCGGGCCTGCCGGGGCACCGGCGCGGACAGGAGGGTCGGGCCCGGGGCGGGCACGGTCGGGGCGGCCGCCTGCCGGGGCGGGGGGCCGGCCGCGGCCGACACGTGTGTGGCGGTGGTCCCCAGGACGGCCGCCGGGGCCGACGCGGGCGGGCCCCCCGCGAACACGGACGCCACGGGCCCGGATCCCACCGGCCCGGATCCCACCGGGCCCGATGCCATCGGCCCGGACACCACCGGTACCGACCCGATGGGTACCGACCCCGTGGGCGCGGGCAACGGCGCGAGCGGTGCGGCGGTGGCGACCGGCGCCGGCGCGGTCCGCCCGGCGGTCCGCCCGTGTCGGCCCTTCGGCGCGGTGGAGCGCGCCCCCAGCCGGGACACCTCCGCCCCCGCCTCGTCGGCGAACAACCGGTTGTCCGGGACGCGCAGTTCCGGCCCGAACAGCGTGGACAACTGCGGCCGGGGCTTGCCCGTCTGCAGCGCCACGACCTCGCGCAGCACTCCCGTCAGCTGGTCGGCCATCTCCTGGGCGGAGGCGAACCGCCGCCCGGGGTCGGGGTCGGTGGCCCGCACCAGCAGCCGGTAGAAGGACTCGTACCGCCCGAAGACCTCGATGTGCTCGGGATCGGGCAGGGAGTCCACGAACACGTTCGTGTAGCCCTGGAAGTCGAAGGTCAGCACGGCCAGCGTGCGCGCCACCGTGTACAGGTCGGAGGCCACCGACGGGCCCGTCTCCGCGACCTCCGGAGCCTGGTAGCCCACGGTGCCGTAGATGGCCGACTCGTCGTCGTCCATCCGGCGGACCGCGCCCATGTCGATGAGCTTCAACTGGTCCTGCTGCTGGATCGCGTTGTCGACCTTGAAGTCGCAGTACAGGAGGTTCCTGCTGTGCAGGTGCCCCAGTGCCTCCAGCGCCTCGATCCCGTACGCGCAGGCCTGTTCCACCGGCAGCGGATCGCGCCTGCCGTCCGGCCGGCGGCGCTCGTTGGCGATCTCCTTCAGCGACTTGCCGCCGACGTACTCCATGACGATGTACCCGTCCAGCGAACCCGTCCGCTGGTCCAGGTGCTCCACGAAGTTGTAGATCCGCACGATGTTGGAGTGCTCGATCTCCGCGAGGAACCGCCGCTCGGAGATCGCCGCCTCCATCGCGTCCTGGTCCCCGGTGTCCAGTAGGCCCTTGAGGACGACCCAGCGGTCCGACACCGCCCGGTCCACCGCGAGGTACACCCAGCCGAGACCGCCGTGCGCGAGGCAGCCCGCGACCTCGTACTGGCCGCGCACCACGTCGCCGGTGCGCAGCTTGGGCACGAAGGAGTACGGGTGCCCGCACTTGGTGCAGAACCCTTCCGTCCGGCCCGGTCGCTCGCCGCGCGCCCGGCCCACCGGGGCCCCGCAGTCCGAGCGGGAGCAGAACCGCTTGCGCTCCGGGACCTCCGGGTTCTCCAGCACCGCCGCCGAGGGATCCGGACGGGGCACCTCCGGTACGTTCACCAGCCCGGCCCCGAGCCGGCCGCGCCCGGAGACCGAGGGCGCCGAACCCGAACTGCGCACCGAAACCGAGCGGGTGGACGCGGCCCCCGACAGGGACCGCGACAGCCGGCCGGACACCGAGCGCCGCGAGGACGAGGAACGGGAGGACCGGGAGGAGCGCGCGGAGGCCGAGGAGCCCGAACGCTCCGAGCCGCGGGAACCCGCGGAGCCCCGGGAGTCACCGTGGCGCGCCGCGCTCGTCATCCCCGTCGGCGGCGAGACCAGCTCCTCCGCGCCCGCCGCGACGGAGCCGATCGGCGCCAGCCCGCAGGTGTCGCAGTACAGCTCGCCGCCGCCCATGTCCTCGTACGTCCCCGGGCAGCCGGGGCGAACGCACGCGGTTCCGCTCGGGCTCATGCGTCATCCTTCCCCGGCCGGTGGGGCCAGTGTTCGTCGGAGCGGTCCGCGGGCACCGTGCCCGGCGGTGCCGGTGCGTCCCGAGGCGGAGGTGGGGCCGACGATTCGGCCGCCGCCCACTGGTAGCGCAGCACCGCCTCCTCGGCGGCCCGCAGATCGCAGGGAGCGCTCCACAACATCCGCCGGGCCGTGTCGTACCGCTCGATGAGCAGCGGATCCTCCGCCATCCCGAGCCGGGCCACCTTCGCCTTGTACGCGTCCAGCCGGCCGCGCAACTCCGCCCGCACCGCGAGCGGGGCCGTCACGGCGGTCAACGACTCACGCGCCCTGCGCAGTTCCTCGTCGGCCCGTTCCTCCAGCGACTCCAGCAGGGGCGACAACCGGTGCCACTGCGACTGCCGCCGGTACTCGGCCGCCGCGGCCAACTGTTCCTGCAGGGCGGTCGGCGGCCCGCTGACCGCGGGCACCTCCGACGCCGCGATCTTCGCCAGCACCTCGCCGCGCGCCGTCCGCGCCTCGGCCAGCGTCCGGTCGGCCCGCGAGAGCACGTCCCGCAGGCTGATCAGCCGCTGTTCGGAGTCCTGCCGCACGTCGAGGACCGCCTCGATCTCCCGGCGCACGTCGTCCAGGGCGCGGGCCGCCCGGTCGTAGCGCGCGGTGTCCGGACGGCCGCCGCCCGGGGCAGAACTCCCCGCAGTCGCCGACCAGAACGCCAGCGGATCCGCGATGACCCGCGCGCGCAGCTCCGTCAGCTCGGCGGTGATCTCCTCCAGGTCGTCCCCCGAGGGGTGCTCGCCCGGCCGGATGCCCACCGAACGCGCCAGGGAGCGCGTGCGGTGCAGCTCGGCGGCGAGCAGGTCGATCCGCGCGGGCAGCGCCGACCAGACCGCGTCGGCGGCGACCACCACGTCCAGGGAGGACGCGTACAGCTCGTTCATCCGGGCCACCAGCTCCGCCAGCGACATCCGCTCGGCGAGCGCGGCGCCCTCCAGCCCGGCGCCGGCGATCAGCACACCGGGCCCGCACAGCCGCTCCGTCAGCTCGACCAGGTCCTCGCGGTTCGGCCGGCGGCGGCGTTCGCGGATCTCCCGGGCGGCGCGCAGCGCCCCGCTGTAGGCGTCGAAGAGCGTCCACAGCCGGGTGATCGCGGCGTCGGCGGCGGTCCAGCGTTCCTTCGTGACCCCGGTGAGGGCCGCGCCCTCCAGCAGCCGTCGCCCCGAGTGGTCCTGGAGGGCGAGCAGGGAGGTCTCGACCGCCTCGTGCTCCGCTGCGAGGCGGCTGAGCGCACGATCCACCCCGTCCGCGTCCAGGACCGCGGGACCCTCCTGCGGACGCCCCGGTCCGACCACACCGCTCATGTAGGGCTCTGCCTCCGTCACGGGCCTCAGCCGTCCCGGTACTTGGGCGCGGGCGGGGCGGTCACCTTGGGCAGCACGGCCTCCAGGTGCTTGCGGTAGGACTGCATCCAGGGGCTGCCGTCGCCGCCCGCGCGGTAGTCCTCCAACACCTTGTTGACCCGGCGCACCAGGTCGGAGGCGTCCTTGTTCATGGCGACGCCGTAGAACTCCCGGGTGAACGGGGAGCCGACCAGTTGCACCGACGGGTCCTGCGCCGCCTGGCCGGCGGCGAGCGCGTTGTCCGTGATGATGCCGTCCACCTCGCCGAGCTGGAGGCGCACCAGGCAGTCCAGTTGGTTGGAAACGGACACGGGCCGCGAACCGTACGACTGGGACTTGAGCGCGCTCTCGGCGGTGGAACCGGCCGCCGTGCAGATCCGGCGGCCGTTCAGGGAGGTGTCGTACCCGGTGATCGGCGAACCCTTGGGGGCCAGGACCTGCTGGCCCGCCTCGAAGTAGGCCGTCGAGAAGGCGACGTCCTCCAGCCGCTTGCAATTGATCGTCATGGTCCGCACGACGACGTCGACGCGGTTCTCCCGGAGCGCCGGCACGCGCTGGCTCGTGGGGATGGCCCGGTAGATCACCGCGTTCTCGTCGCCCAGGATGTCCTTGGCGATGGCCTTCACCAGCGCGATGTCGAAGCCGTCGAGGTGGCCGTCGGGATTGCGGTAGCCCCACTTGAAGCTGTTCTGGTCGACGCCCGCGACGAGCTTGCCCGCCTGCCGGATCCGCTCGATGGTCGGGCCGTCGACGCCGGACGGGCGCAGGCTGGCCTCCGGGTCCTGGCAGGTGTCGGCCGGGCCCGCCGGGGCGATCGCCATCGTGGCGGGCGGCCGGACCGGGCCGGAACCGCCGGTGTCCGGCGTGGCGTGGGCCAGCGGCAGCAGCACGGCGACGGCCGTGACCGCGCAGGCGGCGGCCATCGCGCTCACCCCGCCCCAGCCGCGCAGCCGGCGCGTCACCCGGCGCAGTCCGCTCGCCGCGGGGACGCCGTCGGCGCCGGTCCGGCCGTCCGTGCCGTGCTCTTGGTCGCGCCCCGCTCGTATCCGCATCGATCTCACCTGTACTCCGAAAGCCTGCGACCGATGCCGAGCAGTGCCGCCGCCGCGCCGACGACCGCCAGGGCCGCCGCTCCCGTCGTCAGCCCGCCCAGCGCCCCGAGTCCACCCCGGGCCGCCTGAGTGAATTCCTTCTGCTCGTGGACCACGGCCTGCTCCAAGGAGGCGTCCACGGTGTCGAAGGAGGCCCCGCTGCTGTCCTTCTGGTCCTTGTCGCCGACCACCTGGACGAGCGCGAGGTCGTAGTCGCCCCGCATGTCGCTCTCCCGGGCCGACGCGTGCCGCTGCTTCCACTGCGTGACACCGGCGACCGCCTTGGAGACCGGCTCCTCGCCGCTGTCGTCGTCGGCCAGCCGCAGCGCCGCCGACAGCCCGGCGTCCAGTTCCTTCATGTTCTTCGTGTAGTCCACGTCGTACTTGTCGGACTTCTTGTCCTCGGCCAGCACCGCGCCCCGCGCGACGAGCGTCAGGTTCTCGTTGGCCCGGGCCTGGAGGGAGGCGATCCGCGCGTCGTTGAGGACCTTGAGGGACTCCTGTCCGTCCGACCGGGCCTCGCTCAGCCCCGATCGTGCGACCGTGGTCCCGACGACGAGCCACAGGAGCACCACGACCGAGGCGGCCGTCGCCGCGACGAGGCCGTGGTTGAAGACCCGGTGGGTGCGCCGGTAGTTGCGTCGCTGCGCCCACGCCAGGGCGCCGATGCCGAGCAGTCCCGCGCCGATCGAGGCGAACGGCCAGGAACGGGCGTCGTCGTAGTCGGTGTAGAGGCGGCCGGTCTCCGCCTCGTAGAGCCGCTGGGCCGCCGGCAGCAGCACGGTGCTCATGCGTTCGTTGGCGTACCGCAGGTAGGCGCCGCCGAGCGGCAGCCCCTGCCGGTTCGTCGCCCGGGCCTGCTCGATCAGCCCGGTGTAGCGGGGCAGCTCCTCGCCGAGGAGCGCGATCTCCTTGCGGGAATCCACGCCGGCCCCGGTGTTGGCCGCCGCGCTCACCAGCAGCCGGGAGGCGTTGGCGATGTCCTTCTCGTATCTCTGGCGGACCTCGCGGGGTTCCTGGGCGCCGGCGAGGAAGCCGCTGGAGGAGGCCGTGTCCGCGTCCGCGAGCGAGCGGTAGATGCTCGCCGCGTCCGCGCTGAGGGGCTGGCTGTGGCCCACCACGTCGTCGGCGGCGGTGGCACGGTCGGAGATCTCCCACACGGTGACCGCGCCGAACAGCACGACCAGGGCGGCGAGCGCGGCCCCGATGATCCGCAGCCGGCCCGGTTCGGTGGTCGCGGCCTCACGCAGCCGGTCCACGCCCTCGGCCCACGCGGTTCCCCGTCCGGGCGGTTCGGGCGCTCCCGCGGGCGCCCCGGCGGGCGGTGCGGAGACACCGCCGCCGGGCGCGGGCGCGCGTGTTGTGATGGCCACCGTGACCTCCCCCTCGGTCCTGAAATCCCCCAGCCACCGCTGGAAGGTACCCCCGTCGCAGCAGTATGGACGTAGTGGCGGTCAACCACAGCACCCGGTGCCGGCTCTTGGGCGATACGTCCCGAGCCCTCCCCCGGTGTCGTCGCCGCGACCCCCACCGCGTCGTTCCCGCCACCCCTTCAGCGTCTATACGTCCACGTGACCGCCACGGTTCCAGACGGGACGCCCCCCGGGGCGGGTTCACCCGAAATGGGCACGGAGTTTTTCACGGGCCCCGGCAGGCGCGTCCAGCGCGTCCAGCCCCAGCAGCCCCGCCCCCAGCACCGGCGGGGCCACGATCACCGACATCCGGGCCAGCGGGGCCCGTTCGGCGAGCCCCGCCTCGATCCGCCCGTTCAGCCGCGGATGCCCGGCCGCGAGCACACTGCCGCCCAGCACGACGGGGGCCTCCTCGCCCAGCAGGTCGAGGCGTGCCATCGCCACCGAGGCCATCGCCACCACCTCGTCCGCCTGCCGCTCCACGATCGCCGCCGCCACCGGATCGCCCGCGGCGGCCACCGCGAACAGCACCGGCACCAGTTCGTGCGTCCGCGCCCGGGGCGCCCCGCCCAGGTGCAGGGACTCGATCAACTCGTACATGGAGCCCAGCCCGAAGTGCCCGGGCAGCGCCCGCGCCAGCTCCGTCGGCCCGCCCCGGCCGTCCTCGGCCCGGGCCGCCCACCACAGGGCCTCCTCGGCGAGGCCGCCCCCGCCGCCCCAGTCGCCGGAGATCCGGCCGACCGCCGGGAACCGCGCGGTCCGCCCGTCGGGCAGCATCCCCACGCAGTTGATGCCGGCCCCGCACACCACCGCGATCCCGCGCGGCGGCCCGCTGTCCGGGAGGCCCGCCCGCAGGATGGCGAAGGTGTCGTTGCGCACCTCGGTCGCCGCGCCCCAGCCGCGCGCGCTGATCGCGTCCGCCAGTCGACGTTCCTCGACCGGCAGGTCGGCGTTGGCCAGGCAGGCCGAAACCTGCGCGGCGTACGGGGCGCCCGGCCGCAGCCGGGGCAGTCCGGCGGCCTCGGCGGCCTCCGCGACGGCCCGGCCGAGCACGTCCACGGCCGGTTCGACGCCGACCAGGGGCGGTTGGAAGCCCCCCGACCGACCGGTGCCGAGGACCGTGCCGTCCGCGCCGATCAGTGCCACGTCGGTCTTGCTGTTGCCCGCGTCGACGGCCAGGACCGCCGCCGGGCCGGGCCGGCTCACGCCCATGCCAGGTGCTCCTTGTTGTGCGCGAGCAGCCGGTCGGTCAGCCCCTCGGCGAGGTCGAACTGGCCCACCAGCGGGTGCGCGAGCAGCGCCCGGAAGACCCGCTCGCGCCCCCCGCGCAGGGCCGCGTCCAGCGCGAGGTCCTCGTACGCCGTCACGTGCGAGATCAGCCCGGCGTACAGCGGGTCCGGGCGGGACACGGCCAGCGGCACCGGTCCCGAGCCGTCGACGCGGGCCTGTACCTCGATGACCGCGTCGTCCGCGAGGAACGGCAGGGTCCCGTTGTTGAGGGTGTTGACCACCTGCACGGACGGGGCGCCGCCGCCCAGCAGCGCCGCCGCCAGGTCCACGGCCGCCTCCGAGTAGAAGGCCCCGCCGCGCTTGGCCAGCAGCGCCGGCTTCTCGTCCAGCGCCGGGTCCCCGTACAGCGCCAGCAGTTCCTTCTCCATCGCGGCGACCTCGGCGGCCCGCGAGGGCTTCTCGCCGAGCTCCCGAACCACCTCGTCGTGGGCGTAGAAGTAGCGCAGGTAGTACGACGGGACCACGCCCAGCCGGTCCAGCACGGCGCGCGGCAGGCGCAGGTCGGCGGCGACCGCGTCCCCGTGCTCGGCGAGCAGCCCCGGCAGCACGTCCGTGCCCCCGGGACCGCCGAGGCGTACGGCGGTCTCCCAGGTCAAGTGGTTGAGCCCGACGTGGTCGAGGTGGATCTCGGCGGGGGCCACGTCCAGCAGCGCCGCGAACTTCCGCTGGAAGCCGATGGCGACGTTGCACAGCCCGACCGCCTTGTGCCCGGCCTTCAGCAGGGCGCGGGTGACGATGCCGACCGGGTTGGTGAAATCGATGATCCAGGCGTCCGGGTTGGCGCGCCGCACCCGCTCGGCGATGTCGAGGACCACCGGGACCGTGCGCAGCGCCTTGGCGAGCCCGCCCGCACCGGTCGTCTCCTGGCCGACGCAGCCGCACTCCAGCGGCCAGGTCTCGTCCTGGAGGCGGGCGGCCTGGCCGCCGATCCGCAGTTGGATCAGTACCGCGTCGGCGTCGGCCACGCCCGCGTCCAGGTCGCAGGTGGTGGTGATCAGCCCGGGGTGGTCCTGGCGGGCGAAGATCCGCCGGGCGAGGCCGCCGATCAGCTCCAACCGTTCGGCGGCCGGGTCGATCAGGACCAGTTCGCGGACGGGGAGGGTGTCGCGCAGTCGCGCGAAGCCGTCGATCAGTTCGGGGGTGTAGGTGGAACCGCCGCCCACCACTGCGAGTTTCATCGTGTCTAGCCCTTCACTCCGGTCAGGGTGACTCCCTCGACGAACGCCTTCTGGGCGAAGAAGAAGAGGACGATCACCGGGGCCATGACCAGTACGGTCGCGGCCATGGTCAGGTTCCAGTTGGTGTGGTGCGCGCCCTTGAAGGACTCCAGGCCGTAACTGAGCGTCCAGGCGGCCGGGTTGTCGGAGGCGTAGATCTGGGGGCCGAAGTAGTCGTTCCAGGCGGCGAAGAACTGGAACAGGGCGACGGCCGCGATGCCCGGCTTGGCCATCGGCAGGACCACGCGGAGCAGCGTCCGCACCTCGCCGCAGCCGTCGACGCGGGCCGCGTCCAGGTACTCGTCGGGGATGGTCAGCAGGAACTGGCGGAGCAGGAAGATCGAGAAGGCGTCGCCGAACGCCATCGGGACGATCAGCGGCCACAGGGTCCCGGACAGGTCCAACTGCTTGGCCCAGAAGAGGTACATGGGGATGACCACCACCTGCGGCGGCAGCATCATCATGGCGATCACCAGCAGCAGCGACAGCCGCCGGCCGCGGAAGCGGAACTTGGCGAGCGCGTAGGCGACGGGCACCGAGGACACCACGGTCAGCAGTGTGCCGAGTCCGGCGTACAGCAGCGTGTTGCGCCACCAGGTCAGGAAGCCGGGGGTGTTCCAGACCTGGACGTAGTTGTCCCACTCCCAGGTGCGCGGCCACAGGTCGCGGGTCAGCGCCTGCTGGTCGCTCATCAGCGAGGTGAGGAAGAGGAAGACGAAGGGGAGGACGAAGAACAGGGCGGCGGCCACCCCCAGGGAGTGCACCGCGACCCAGTGCAGCAGCGGCTTGCGGCCCCGGGGGAGCGCGGTCGAGTCGGCCATGTCAGTCACCGGATCCGATCAGTCCGCCACGGCGGCGCATGAGGAGCGCGGTGAAGGCCATGGAGAGGGCGAAGAGGACCAGCGCCACCACGGACGCGCTCCCGTAGTCGAAGCGCTGGAAGCCGACGTTGTAGACGACCTGCGGCAGCGTCAGCGTGGACCGGTCGGGGTAGCCGGGCTCGAACTGCTGCCCCGAGCCGCCGATGACGCCCGCCGCGACCTTCCCCGCCACCAGCGGCTGGGTGTAGTACTGCATCGCCTGGATGACCCCGGTGACCACCGCGAACAGGATGATCGGCGAGATGTTCGGCAGGGTGATGTGCCGGAACCGGGCCCAGGCACCGGCCCCGTCCAGCTCGGCGGCCTCGTACTGCTCCCTCGGTACGTCGAGCAGCGCGGCCATGAAGATCACCATCAGGTCGCCCACGCCCCACACTGCGAGCACGGTCAGCGCCGGCTTGGACCAGTCGGCGTCGGTGAACCAGCCGGGCGTGGGCAGCCCCACCGAGTCCAGCAGCACGTTGCCCGGCCCGGTCCCCGGGTTGAGCAGGAAGACGAAGGCCAGGGTGGCGGCCACCGGCGGGGCCAGGTAGGGCAGGTAGAACAGGGTCCGGAAGATCCCGGCGCCCGTCTTGATCCGCGTGATGAGCAGGCCGACGCCGAGGCCGAAGACGACCCGGCAGCTCACCATCACCACGACCAGCCAGAGCGTGTTGCGCATCGCGGGCCAGAACAGCGGATAGTCCGAGAACACGTACGCCCAGTTGTCCAGGCCGTTGAAGACGGGCGGACGGAAGCCGTCGTACCGGGTGAAGGAGAAGTACACGGTGGACAGCAGCGGGTAGGCGAAGAACACCGCGAACCCGATCAGCCAGGGCGACATGAAGGCCGCGGTGCGCAGCCGCGCCCTGCGGCGCTTCGCCCGCAAGGTGTGCGTGGTCATCGGGGCTACTTGGCCTTCGCGATGTCGGTGTCGATCTGCCGGTCGGCCGCGGCCAGACCGGCCGCGATGTCGGGCACGTCGCCCTTCTCGACCCGGTACGCGAAGTCCTGGAAGGTCAGTTGGTAGGTGCCGCCGTCGGCCTGGGCCGGTGTGGTGCCCGATGCGGGGTGCCGGGCGATGTCGATGAAGGTCCGGAACTCGGGGGTCACCCGGAGCCGCGGGGACTCCAGCGCGGCCAGCGTGGAGGGCACGTTGTGGATGGCGTTGGCGAAGTCCACCACCGCGTCGGTGTCGGTGGTCATGTACTTCACCAGCTCCCAGGCCGCGTTCTGCTTCCTGCTCGCCGCGGAGATGCCCATGACCGTGCCGGAGAGGTAGCCCTTGCCGTACTCGGCGAGCCGGTCGTCCGGGACGGGCAGCGGCGCCGTCCCGATCTCGAACTCCACCCCGGCCTCCTTGGCCATCGCGGGGCGCCACTCGCCGTCGATCTGCATGGCGACCTGGCCCCGGTGGAAGGGGTGTTCGGCGCTCCACTCGTCACCGAAGGTGCTGCGGAAGCGCTCCAGCTTCTCGTAGCCGCCCAGCTTGGCGACGAGGTCCTTCTGCGCGGTCAGCATCTTCGCGAAGCCCGGGTCCTCGGCCAGGTTCGACTTGCCCCGCGCGTCGAAGTATTTCGGGCTCCACTGCGCGGCCAGCCGCATCGGGGTGGTCTCGTAGCCGTGGAAGGTCGGCATGACGCCGAGCCGGTCGTAGGTGTCCCCGCGGGCCACCGTCAGTTTCTGCGCGACCTCGACGAGCTCGCTCCAGGTCTTGGGGGGTGCGGTGATCCCGGCGGCGGCGAAGGCGGTCTTGTTGTAGACGAGGCCGTACGCGTCGTTCAGCAGCGGCAGCGTGCACTGGTTGTCGTTGAACCGGGTGTACTCCAGCAGGGTCTTGGGGAAGACCTTCGTCTTGTCGACGCCGGACTTGGCGAGGAAGGGGTTCAGGTCCGCGAAGGCGCCGGAGTTGCAGAACTTGCCGACGCTGTCGGTGGTGAAGGAGGAGACCACGTCGGGGGCCTTGTCACCGCCCGCGCGCAACGCCTGGTTGATCTTGTCGTCGGTCATGTTGCCGGTGACCTGGACCTTGATGTTGGGGTGTGCCCGCCGGAAGCGGGCGATGTTGTCCTCGATGGCCTTCACCTCGCCGGGCGCGGACCAGCCGTGCCAGAAGTTGAGGGTGACCTCGGCCTTGGGGTCGTCCGCGGCGGCGGACCCGGCCTGGCCCGTACAGGCGCCGGCGAGGACGGATATGGCCGTGAGGAGCGCGGCTGTGAGGATCGGTCGTCCGGTTCTGGGCATGGCGGGGCTCGCTCTCTGCGTGAGGAACTTCCGTGAGGGGTGCCGCGGTGGATCGGGAGGAGGGAGGTGTCAGCGCGGGGGCTGGTGCAGGGGCCGGCGGGAGGTGTCGAAGACCTCGTCGCGGGTCGTGGCCAGGGCGCTCTCCAACGCGCCCCGCAGGACGGGCCGCTCGCGCACCTCGCCGGCGACCAGGCGGGGGCGGGAGGGGGCCAGTTCGGCGAGTTCGGTCTCCAGCAGGGCGTGCAGCGGTGCGCCGCCCGCACCGATCAGGGCCCCCGACAGGACCACGATCTCCGGGTCGAGCACGGAGACCAGCGAGGCCAGACCCGTCGCGAGGACGGTGGCGTACGAGCGGAGGAAGCCCAGGTGCGCGCCCTCGGGCTCGGCGGCGGCCCGCTCCAGCAGCGTGACGCCGACGGCGACCTCCGGGCCGGTCGGGACGTCGATGCCCAGCTCGGCGGCGAGCCGGGGCAGCACCTGTACGCCCGCCAGTTCCTGGTAGCCGCCGGTGTTGGCGCGGGCAACCTGCCGGACCAGGGGGTGTCCGGGCACGGGGAGGAAGCCGACCTCGCCCGCGCCGCCCGTCCAGCCGCGGTGCAGCCGGCCGCCGAGCACCAGGGCGGCGCCCAGACCCTCCTCGTTCCACAGCAGGACGAAGTCCTCGTGGCCGCGGGCGGCGCCGAGCCGCTGTTCGGCGACGGCGGCCAGGTTCACGTCGTTCTCGTACTCGACGGGCATGGGCAGCGCCGCCGCCAGCTCGTCGAGGAGGGTGGGGGAGTGCCAGCCGGGGAGGTGGCTGGCGTACCGCAGCCGGCCGGTCTGCGGGTCGAACGCGCCCGGGGTGGCGATGACGAGGCGGTGCAGGTCGGAGCGCTGGAGCCCGGCGGCCTTGACGGCCTCGCCGAGCGCCTCGGTGACCTGGTCGACGGCGCCCGTGCCCTCGGCGTAGGGGAGTTCGAAGCTGCCGACCACCGTGCCGGCCAGATCGGCCACGGCCGCGACGACCCGCTCGGGGGTGACGTCCAGTCCGCCGACGTGCGCGGCCCGGGCGTTGAGCGTGTACAACTGGGCGCTCGGACCGGGGCGGCCGCCGTCGGTGCCGGTGGCCACGACCAGTCCGGTCTCCTCCAGCCGGGCCAGCAGTTGGGAGGCGGTCGGCTTGGACAGTCCGGTCAGCCGGCCGATCCGGGTCCGCGACAGGGGGCCGTGCGTCAGCAGCAGCTCCAGGGCGGCACGGTCGTTCATGGCGCGCAACAGGCTGGGCGTTCCGGGGGTGGCGGCGGGCATGGAGCGTTTCTCCCTCACCGAGATGAACTGTTAGGTAAGTTTCCTATCACCGTTCGAGCCCTGTCAATGGCGCTGCCCCGCAGGATGTGACCTGCGGGGCAGCGGAAGCGGTGGGTGCGCCGGCTACTTGGTGATCCGGGGGTTGCCGGGCGCGCTCGGTCCGGGGATCGGCGTGGTGGCCAGAGCCTGCGGGGACGTCGGGTTCGACATTGCCGACGGCGCCGCCACGGAGGCCGACGGGTCGGCGGCCTCCTCGGCCTCCTCCGTGTCCGGCAGCCCGCCGATGATCCGGATGCCCGCCGCGTCGAAGGCCTCCTTGATCCGCCAGCGCAGCTCGCGCTCCACGGCGAACTGCTGCCCCGGCATCGTCTTCGCCGACACCTTCACCGTCATCGAGGCCAGCAGCACCTCGTCCAGACCCAGTACCTCCACCGGACCCCACAGGCGCTCGTCCCACGGGGACTCCTTCGCCATGGCGTCCGCGACCTCCTGGACCACCTCGCGCAGGCGGGAGAGCCGCTCGGTCGGCTTGACCTGCACGTCGACGCCCGCCGTGGCCCAGCCCTGGCTGAGGTTGCCGATCCGCTTGATCTCGCCGTTGCGCACGTACCAGATCTCGCCGTTGTCTCCGCGCAGCTTCGTCACGCGCAGCCCGACCTCGATGACCTCACCGGAGGCCACCCCCGCGTCGATCTTGTCGCCGACGCCGTACTGGTCCTCGAGGATCATGAACACGCCGGACAGGAAGTCCGTCACCAGGTTCCGCGCGCCGAAACCGATCGCCACACCGGCCACACCGGCACTCGCCAGCAGCGGCGCGAGATCGATCTTCAGCTCGGCGAGCACCATCAGCACCGCCGTGCCGAGGATCAGGAACGAGGCCACCGACCGCAGCACCGAACCGATCGCCTCCGACCGCTGACGCCGGCGCTCCGCGTTGACCAGCAACCCGCCCAGCGTCGTCCCCTCGACGGCCGCCGCACCCCGGTTCATCCGGGAGATGAGCTTGGTCAGCGACTTGCGGATCACCGAGCGGAGCGCGAACGCGATCACCAGGATGAAGACGATCCGCAGCCCCATGGCCAGCCAATCGGCCCAGTTCTGCTCGATGAAGTCCGCGGCGTTCGTGACGCTCTCCGCGGCGTCGTCGGTGGTCGCTGCCAGCGGTAGCAGGGTGGCGGGCGAGGGCACGGCGGGAACCTCCAGGCATAGCGGTCTGTCCGCGAGAGGTTTGTGCGGGCAGACCAACCACACTAACGGGGCACTCGCCCGACCTTGTTGTCGTCCGCGGGGGAGAGACCAGACTCACCCGGGGAGAAGGCGGGTGTGGTTGAAAACACCCCGGACCCGTTACGAGCGCGTGGTGGCGCTTCGACCTGCCATAAGGGGAGACTGGAGAGCAGATCGTCCCGGCGCGAGCCACGCGCCGCCGGCGTACAAGGAGGCAGTCCGTGCCGCACGTCCTGGTCCTCAACGCGTCGTACGAGCCGCTCGGCGTCGTACCGCTCCGCCGCGCGCTCGTCCTCGTCCTGGAGAACAAAGCAGTCTCCCTGGAGGAATCCGGCGCCTTTCTGCACAGCGCGACGAGAGCCGTCCCCGCTCCCAGCGTGGTCCGGCTCAAGCGCTTCGTGCGGGTCCCCTACCGGGGGCCCGTTCCGCTCACCCGTCGCGCGCTCTTCGCCCGCGACGGCGGTCGCTGCATGTACTGCGGGGCCGTCGCCACCAGCGTCGACCACGTCATCCCGCGCAGTCGGGGTGGGCAGCACGCGTGGGACAACGTCGTCGCCGCGTGCCGACGCTGCAACCACGTGAAGGCGGACCGTCACCTGCTGGAGCTCGGCTGGAGGCTGCGCCACCAGCCCGCACCGCCGTCGGGCCTCGCCTGGCGGATCATCGGCACCGGGCACCGGGACCCGCGGTGGATGCCGTACCTCCAGCCGTACGGGGCCGATGACGCGCTCGATCGGATCGGCGTCGGGGTGACGGCGACGGCCGCCGCGTCCTAGCCTCCGGCCCGGGCGGGGCGGGGTCCGGCACTTTCAGCCTCGTCGGCGTTTGAGGCGCGGGGTCTGGGGCGGAGCCCCAGGTAACCCGGCTCCGCCGGGCACCGGGCTCCGCCCGGAACCGCGCCTCAAATGCCGACGAGGCTTGATTCGCGCGGCCGGGGTCCGGCCCGTCAGGGGGTTACCGCCTGGGCCGTGGCCGACCAGAGGCTGCAGCCGAAGCGCGTCGCGCGCCTGTCGCACGTGACGCGGACGAACCGGGCCCCCGGCGCGTCCAGGTGGACGGTGTCCGTGCCGCCCCGGGAGGCGACCGTCGCCGCCGCGTGCCAGGTGACCCCGTCCGCGGAGGTCTGGACCCGGAAGGCGGACGGGTACGCGTCCTGCCAGCGCAGTGTCAACAGGCCGATCCGGGCGGGGGCCGCCAGTTCGGCCTGCCACCACGCCCCGTCCACCGGCGGGGACGACCACCGGGTGGTGTCGGCGCCGTCCAGCACCGCCGAGGCGGGGAAGGCCGGGGTCTCGTCGCCGGACGAGGAGGCCTTCGCGCCTCGCAGCAGGTCCGGGCCGCCCGTGCGGGGCACCGCACGGACCGTCAGGGTGCGCGACTGACCGGCGAACGTCACCGGGACGGTGTAGATCCCCGCCGGCGTGCCGGCCGCGACGGTGACCTCCAGCGGAACGCTGACCAGGGTGCCCCGGGGCGCCTTCACCTCGCCCGGGACGCGGACCGCGATCCCCCGCGGCGGGGCCGCCGACAGCGGGCCGCGGACCTCGCCGGGCCGCAGGGCGGACAGGTCCGCGGACACCCGCAGCGGGGCGCCGCCTATCTCCACGTCCGCCCGCCCGCCACCGGCCAGCTCGAAGCGGGCCGCGGGCCCGTCCCCGAGCCAGGGCACCACGTGGTGCACGGCGGGGGAGGCCCCGGGCCAGACCAGCCGTACGGCGTCGGCCCGCAGACCGCGCAGGTCGGCCTGGGTCCACCCCGAGGCGCCCGCGTCGGCGACCTTGCGCCAGCCCTCGCCCGGTACGTGGGCCTCCACCGTCGCGAGCGTCCCGGGCGCGAGCGGGTCCGTCATGACGGTGACCGCCGACACGGGGCGTACGCCGTCCAGCCGGACGGTCCACGCGTCGGCGCCCCGCGACACCGTTCCGACGGTCCGCGACGCGCCCGTCCAACTGTCCGACTCGGCGGTCGCCTTCGTGAGGAAGGCATCCAGTACGGCCGTGTCCACCCGGGCGTCGCCGGCCTCCGCGAGCCCGGCGCGGGCCTGCGCGAGGGCGCGCGAGGCCTTCCAGGCCGCCGTCCCGTCCCCCCGGGCCTGGGCCCGGAGCATGTCCACGGCCAGTTCGCCGGCGGTGCCGTAGTCCGACAGACGGTCCAGCCACGGCCCGGCCTCGCCGGTGAGGCCGGGCAGCCGGGAGGGGGCCTCCCGCAGCACGGTGAAGGCCGCGCGCAGCCGCTCGCCGGCCGCCCGGTCGCCCGCGGCGCGGGCCCGCCAGAACTCCTCGACGAGCGGCCTCAGGTACGCGGACTCCTCCTGCTTGAGCCCCGACGAGGCGGTGTTCCCGGCGAGGGCGGCCAGCGCCTTGCGGGCCCGGGGGTCCGGGCCCGCGAGATCGCGTACCGCCGCCGCCCACGATTCGCCCGCCCGGTAGCCGCGCGGGTTCCACGCGTAGTCCGCCGCCGTGAACACCGGGATCCGCGACAGGGTGCCCTGCGGCATCGCGTTGAGCATCAGCCCCGCCGAGGCGCCGGCCACCACCGGGTCCCGGCCCGTGTACGGGCCGAGGAAGATCCGGCCCGGATCCCAGTCGTTGACCGGGTAGTTGTCCATGGTGACCAGCGCGTGCTGCCCGAAGGCCGCCCGGGCCCCGGCCAGTTCCCTGCCGGTGATGGTGCGGGGCACCACCCCGACGCCGGTCCACGCGACCTCCACGCGCGCGTTCAACGCGCCGCCGAGCGCGCTCCGGTAGCCGGTGGAGCCGTCCTGGAAGTACTCGGTCGGCAGCAGCGACAGCGCGGGCGCCCCCGGATAGCGGGCGGCGAGGTGCGCGGCCAGCTCGTTGGCGACCTCGGCGTGCGCCTTCGCGGCGGCTGCCGGGCCCCTCCCGTACCGCTCGCGGTCCTCCAGGCAGCCCCACTCCGTGTAGCTGACGTCCTGGAACTGGAGCTGGAACGCCCGGAAGCCGAGGTCCCACATCGCGTCCACCTTGCGGGTGAGCGCCGCCCGCTCGGCCGCCGAGGACAGGCACATCGACTGGCCGGGGGTCACCGCCCAGCCGAGCACCACCCGGTTGGCGCGCGCCCGCTCGGCGAGGGCCCGGAACTCGGCCTGCCGCTCGGGCGGGTAGTCCTCGCGCCACCGCGTGGTGCGGTAGGTGTCGTCGCCGGGCGCCAGCAACAGCCGGTTCTGCTTGGTGCGCCCCATGAAGTCGAGTTGGGCGAGCCGTTGCTCCCGGGTCCAGGGATCCCCGTAGAAACCCTCGGTGACACCGCGCACGGGAGCCGTCGGCCAGTCCCGTACGCGCACCCCGGGGGCCTTCGCGGTGCCCGACGGGAGGAGCTGGCGCAGGGTCTGCGCCGCGTTGAAGAGGCCGTCGTCCCCCACGCCGGCCAGCGCGACGGTGTTCCGGTCGCCGACCCTGCCCACCGCGATGCGGTAGCCCCCGGCCGGCAGGTCCCCCGCCTCGGCCGCGCCCAGCGCGCGCAACGCCGCGAGGGCGTCGGGGCCCTGGAGGCGTACGACGAGGCCGTGTGCGGGCAGCGCGTCCCCGGGGGCCCGTTCGTGCAGGGTCCGTACGCCCGCCCCGCGCAGGGTGGTCCGGACGACCTCGGCGGCGTACGGGTCGGCGTCGGGCGCCGCCACCAGCACGGCCTCGGTGCCCACCGGCACCGCGTGCGCCGGATCGGCCCTCATCGACTGCGGGCGCGGCCACACGGCCGGTCCGTCGGCGGCGGTCCGCGGGGTGTCGGAGCCCGGATCGAGGACCGGGCCGGGCGAGACGCCCGACGAGGCGGGCGCGGCGCCGTTCGCCGCGGCGGTGCCCGCCCCCGGCGTCGACGGGGGCGTGTCGGGCGTGTCGGGTGCGGAGGGTGAGGCGGACATCACCTGGGGCCCGGAGGCCGTCGCTCCGCCCAAGAGCGTCCCCATGACGGCGATCGCCGCCGCCGTGGCCCGCTTCTTGCCCCTGAGCTGCACGGAGCCTCCCCGTCCCGAGTCGTCCCCCGCTCGTACGAACGAGCCAGAGCCCACCATTCGTACGGTGGGGGTGTCAATGCGGATGGGGGATCTGGAGCGGATTCGCCAGGAATGCGCGGCCGTCGACTGGGTAGGGCTGCGTTGGTCCGCTCTGTTCCGACACGCGTGCCACGAGGCTGTTCCCCGGGCACGTCCACCGAACCCGCTCGAAGGAGTGCTCAGATGAACGTACGGACCACCCGCACGATCCGCACCGCCCGCAAACCCTCCGCCCATCCCATCGCCCCGCTCCACCACCTGCCGACCCAGGCAGGACTGCCGGACGCCCCCCTGACCAGCGAGCCCCCGCTCGCCGACTCCGCGCACGCGCCGCTGACCAGCGAGCCGCCCCTCACCGCCGAGGCCCCGCTGACGAGCGAGCCGACCACACCCGCCGCGGCCGCGGGCAACTAGTGCTGTGACCGGAAAGGTTCACCGTGTCACGGCGCCCGGCACGGCACCTCGCCGCGTTGTCGAACCGCCCGAGTACGTCCAGTACAAGCGGCAGTCCTCCGCCTTGCGATGCACCGCACCGGACACCGCGACCCGGCAAACCTTTCCGGCCACAGCACTAGACAGGGACTGACATGGACGATCTCACCCGGCTCGCGGAACTGCACGGCATCGCCACCAGCTACCAGCCCGCCGCCGAGGTGACCGTCCAGGTCCCGCACGCCACCATCACGACGGTGCTGGCGTGCCTCGGGGTGCCCGCCGACACGCCCGAGGAGATCCGGGCCGCCGTCACGGAAGCCGCCCTGGAGGCCGCCGTGCGGCCCCTGCCCCGCACGGTGGTGCACTGGCGGGGGGAGCCCCTGCCCGCCGCGCCGGCCGGGAGCCGGGTGCTGCTGGAGGACGGCGGGGAGGCCCCGTGGGGCCCGGACCTGCCGCTCGGCGTGCACCGGCTCACGGCCGAGGGGCCCGACGGTCGCACCGCCGAGGCCACGCTGATCGTGGCCCCCGACCGGGCCCCGGCCGCGCCCGGGCGGACGACCCACGGGCTGCTCGTCCAGCTCTACTCGCTGCTGTCCGAGCGCTCCTGGGGCATGGGCGACCTCGGCGACCTGGCCGAACTCGCCCGCTGGGCGGGCCGCACCCACGGCGTCGGGTTCATCCAGGTCAACCCGCTGCACGCGGCCGTTCCCGGGACGCCGACCGACCCCTCCCCGTACCGGCCCTCCACCCGCCGCTTCCCGGACCCGGTCCACCTGCGCATCGAAGACGTGCCCGAGTACGCCCACTGCCCCGACCGGGAAGCCCTGGACGACCTCGCCGCACGCGGCGCCGAGCTGCGCCGCGCGGTCCTGGAGAAGGGCGAGCTCATCGACCGGGACGCCGTGTGGGAGCTGAAGCGGCGGGCCCTGGAGCTGCTGTACGCCGTTCCGCGCACGGCCGGACGCGCCGCGGCCTACGCCACGTTCCGCGCCGAACAGGGGGACCCGCTGGACCGGCACGCGGCCTGGTGCGCCGGGCACGCCGGGGAGGATCCACGGGAGCGGGTCGACTTCCACCGCTGGCTGGTGTGGCTGACGGTCGAGCAGCTCGCCGCCGCCCAGAGCGCCGCCCGCGAGGCGGGCATGGCGGTCGGCATCGTGCACGACCTGGCGGTCGGCGTGCATCCGCAGGGCTCGGACGTCGGCGGCCCGCGCCACTACGCCGAGGACATCTCCGTGGGCGCCCCGCCGGACGCCTTCAACGCGCGGGGCCAGGACTGGGGGCTGCCGCCCTGGCGGCCGGACGCGCTGGCCGCCGCCGGGTACGCGCCCTTCCGGGACCTGCTGCGCGGGGTGTTCCGGTACGCGGGCGCGCTGCGCATCGACCACGTCATGGGGCTGTTCCGGCTCTGGTGGATCCCCCGGGGCACCCCGCCCGCGGAGGGCACGTACGTCTCGCACGACGGCGAGGCGATGCTGGCGGTCCTGGTCCTGGAGGCCCACCGGGCCGGGGCCCTGGTCGTCGGCGAGGACCTCGGGACGGTGGAGCCCCGGGTCCGCGACGCCCTGGCCCGGCGCGGGGTGCTCGGCACCTCGGTGCTGTGGTTCGAGCGCGACTGGGCGGGCGGCGGAGCCCCGCTGGAGCCCGAGGAGTGGCGGGCGGACTGCCTGGCGACGGCCACGACGCACGACCTGCCGCCCACCGCCGCGAAGCTGGCCGGCGCCCACGTCGAACTGCGCGACCGACTCGGTCTGCTCGCCCGCCCGGTGGAGGTGGAACGGGCCGAGGACGAGGCCGACACCGCCGAGTGGCTGGCCGTGCTCGACCGGCTCGGGCTGGAGACGAAGGACGAGGAGTCCGCCGTGCTGGCCCTGTACGGCTTCCTGCTGCGCACGCCCGCCCGGCTGGTCGGCGTGTGGCTGCCGGACGCGGTGGGGGACCGACGGCCGCAGAACCTGCCGGGGACCTGGGACCAGTACCCCAACTGGCGGCTGCCGATCGCCGACGGTTCGGGGCGGCCGCTGACGCTGGAGGCGCTGACGGCCTCACCGCGCGCGAATGCCCTGTTGAGCGCGGTGCGTGAGGGCGTACGGACCCGTACGGCACCCCCGGGCGCGCGCTCCGTTTAGGTGTTCGCTACTTTTGCACCGTGGACAAGAAGAACGCACTGCGCGCCGGCGCCGTCACGGCCGGAACGACGCTGATGATGCTGCTGATGACGTCTCCCGCCCTCGCGCTGACCCGCGACGACGGCGACGACCCGGCTCCGCCCCTGAGCATTGGCGAGACGCTCGGCCTGTTCGTGGCCACGCCGATCGTGCTGTTCCTGGTCATCGCGGGCCTCGTCATGGTGGGCGACAAGTCGCGCAAGCAGCAGGCCACGGACTGACGTCCGCTCACGTGACCGCCCCCGCGGCGGGTGGTCACCCTTCATGACTTCCGGGGCGCCGGGGGTCCGTACGCCGACGCGTGTCGGTCGTGTCGCGGACCCCCGGCGCCCCGTCGTGTTCCCGGGGTCCCGGCCGGCGACGTGCGCGGGGCCCCGACGGCAGGCCTTCACGGGGTTCCGGCGAGCAGCTTCCTGAGCAGGCCCGTGAGCACCTCCACCTCCTGCGGGTCGAGCCCGGTGAGCGCGGCGCGCTGTACCTCCAGGCCCGCGGTGACGGCCTCGTCGATGAGCGTCAGACCCCGGTCGGTGATGGTCACGTGGAGCCCGCGCCGGTCGTGCGGATCGGGGCTGCGGGTCAGCAGTCCGGCCTTCTCCAGCTTGTCCAGACGCCCCGTCATGCCGCCGGTGGTGAGCATCAGCGTCGCGGACAGCTGCCGGGGCGAGAGGGTGTACGGGATTCCGGATCGCCTCAGGGTGGCGACGACGTCGAACTCCCCGCGGGAGATCCCGTAGCGGTTGTAGGTCCGCTCCATCTCGTCGCCCATGGCCTTGGTGATCCGGTAGATCCGGCCGAAGACGGCCATGGGTGCGGTGTCGAGATCCGGTCGTACGGCGTACCACTGGGCGGCGATCGCGTCGACGGCGTCCTTGTTGTCCTCGGTCATGGGCGCAGTATCCGGCTTCCGTTTGATTGAACGCAAGAAAGTTGCTTGACGGAAAGTAGCTTAGGGCTAAGCTACTTCCAAGCAATCTAACGGGGGAGTGGTCCACGTGGGCGAGGACAACGCGAGGCGGCGGCCGGCGGGGGAACGGGTGGAGGGGGAGCGGGGTCCCTGCTCCTCGGGGTGGGGATCAGCGCGATCGGGATCGGCATGTACGTCCCCTTCTCGCTCGTCTTCTTCCACCACGTCACGGGACTCTCCTTCGCTCTCGTCGGCGTCGTGCTCACCGTGACCGGCCTGGCCGGGTCGGCCGCCCCCGAGGCCGTACGCGGCCGCTACCTCGCCACCTCCCAACTGTCGTACTCCCTGGCCTCGGCCCTGGCCCCGTCCCTGTTCACTGCCCTGCTCTCGGTCGACGGCCGACTGCCCTGGGCCGTCCTGACCGGGGCCGCCCTCGGCGCCGCACTGGCCCTGACCCGGCTGGAGCGCCGACTCCCGGCGGAGGCCGTGTACGCGACGCCCCCGGCCGCGGCGGCGACTCCGACGCCCGCACCGACCCCGACGTCCGCACCGACCCCGGCGACCGCGACGCCCGCAACGGCTGGTGCGCCGATCCCCCGCGAGCGCGTCGCCGGCGCCGCCTGAGTCGGGCTCCGGTCCCGCTCCCTTGTCTTCTCCCATCCGTCCGAGGAGTTCTCGTGAACCGCTTCGCCACCGTCGCCCTGACCGCCCTGGCCCCCGTCTCCTGGGGTTCCACCTACGCCGTCGCCACCGAACTGCTGCCGCCCGACCGGCCCCTGTTCACCGGGGTCATGCGGGCCCTGCCCGCCGGACTGCTGCTCGTCGCCCTGTCCCGGACCCTCCCCAAGGGCGCGTGGTGGTGGAAGTCGGCGGTCCTGGGCACCCTCAACATCGGCGCCTTCTTCCCGCTGCTCTTCCTCTCCGCCTACCGGCTGCCGGGCGGAGTCGCCGCCGTGCTCGGCGCCGCCGGACCGCTGTTCGTCGTCGGGCTCGCCGCGCTGCTCCTGGGGGAGCGGGCGCGGATGCGGACCGTACTCGCCGCCGTCGTCGCCGCGTTCGGGGTGAGCATGGTCGTCCTGACCGCGCAGGCCCGGCTGGACCTCGTCGGGATCGTCGCCGGAGTGGTCTCCTCCGCCTCCATGGCCGCCGGCACCGTGATGACCAAGCGCTGGGGACGCCCCGAGGGCGTCGGCCCGCTGGCCGTGACCGGCTGGCAGCTCACCGCCGGAGGCCTGTTCATCATCCCGATCGCCGCCCTCGTGGAGGGGGCGCCGCCCGCCCTCGACGGCAAGGCCCTCCTCGGCTACGGCTACATGATGCTGATCAACACCGGGATCGCGTACTGGCTCTGGTTCCGCGGCATCGGCAAGCTGACCGCCACCTCCGTCACCCTGCTCGGCCCGCTGTCCCCGCTCACCGCCGCCGTCATCGGCTGGGCCGCCCTCGGTCAGGCGTTGACCCCGGTGCAGGTGCTGGGCATGGCGATCGCCTTCGGCGCGACCGTGGCGGGGCAGCTCGCGCAGCGGACGCCCAAGGCGCCCGGACCGGCGGACGAGGCTGAGGTGATCCCCGTCGAAACGTTCAGTTCTGCTGAAAAGAACGATCGTAATGTTTCGATGGACCTGGGCAATGGTGCGATGCGACGGTAGATCCCACACTGCGGTGGATCACACCGCGGTGGAGAACACCGCCGCACCCCACCCTCAGGAGGAGACACCCAGTGGCCGTCACGGACCGCGCCCGCACCGTTTCGCAGACCCGGCAGCCCGAGCGCCCCGGAGGCACCGGCGCGAAGGGGGCCGCCGGACTCGGCGTCGCGCTCGCCCTGGTGGCGACGGTCGTCTGGTCCGGCAGCTTCGTCGCCACCCGCGGCATGGCCGACAGCGTGCCCCCGATCCAGGCCGTCTTCTGGCGCTGGCTCATCGCCGCGGTGGCCGTCGCCCCCTTCGCCGCCCGCCAGGCCTGGGCCCAGCGGGCCCTGCTCCGCGCCCACCTCGGCTACGTGTGCCTGGCCACCCTCTTCGGCGTCACCCTGTACAACACCCTCGTCCACCAGGCCGGACTGACCACCTCCGCCTCCAACATGGGCATGATCATGGCCGCTTCGCCGGTCATCATGGCCCTGTACGCCCGCCTCGGCGGCGAACGACTCGGAGCCCGCCGCGTCCTCGGCATGCTGCTGGCCGCCTTCGGGGTGCTGCTCCTCGTCGGGGACGGCTCGCTCGGCTTCGACTTCACCGCCGGCGACCTGTGGATGTTCGGCGCCGCCCTCTCCTTCGCCACCTACAGCGCCCTGCTCAAGCGCAAGCCCGCCGAACTGGGCGGACTCGCCTTCCTCCTCGCCACCTTCGTGCTCGGCGCGCTGATGTTGGCGCCCGCGTACGCCGTGTCCCTGTCCGTCCAGGGCGGCTTCGCCCTCACCCCCGCCGCCGGGGGCATGCTGCTCTACGTCGGCGTGATGTCCTCCGCCGTCGCCTTCTTCGCCTGGAACAAGGCCGTCGCGGTGATCGGCGCCGCCCGCGCCGGCGTCGTGTACTACCTCCAGCCCGTCTGCGTCGCCGGCCTCGGACTGCTGCTGCTGGGCGAGCGGACCGGACCCGCCCAACTCCTCTGCATGGCGCTGATCCTGGGCGGCGTGGCCCTCGGTGCCCGGCGGTAGGTTCGGTCTCATGATCGAGTGGGACATCAAGAAGCTGCGGATCCTGCGGACCCTGGCCGACCGGGGCACCGTGACCGCGACGGCCGAGGCGCTGCACATGACGCCCTCGGCCGTTTCGCAGCAGCTGACCAACCTCGCCCGGCAGTTGGGGGTCCCCCTGTTGGAGGCCCAGGGGCGCAGGGTGCGGCTCACCGACGCCGCGCACCTGGTCCTGCGGCACGCCGAGGCCGTGTTCGCCCAGCTCGAACGAGCCGACGCCGAACTGGCCGGCTACCTGTCGGGGGACGCGGGCGAGGTCCGGATCGGCGCCTTCTCCACGGCCGTGCCCGTCCTCGTCGTCCCGGCCGTCGCAGCCCTGCGCCGGACCCACCCCGGCGTGGAGGTGCGCGTGCGGGAGACCGAGGCCGCCGAATCGTACGAGCTGCTGTCTGCCGGCGCCGTCGACCTGGCGCTCTCCCTCGCGGCCCACGCCCCGACCGCCCGTGACCCCCGTTTCACCCGGGTCACGTTGCTGGAGGACCCGCTGGACGTGGCCCTGCCCCCCGACCACCCGCTGGCGGCCGCGCCGGCCGTGCGGCTGGCCGACCTGTCCGGGGACCGGTGGATCTACGGTGGCAGCGGGCCCTGGTCGGAGATCACCCGCAACGCGTGCGAGGCGGCCGGGTTCGTCCCCGAACAGGCCCACTCCGCGTCGGGTTGGACGGCCATCCTCGCCATGGTCGAGGCCGGCATGGGCGTGGCGCTCGTCCCGCGCATGGTGACGGGCCGCGCCTGCGGCGTCGCCGTCCGGGTCCTGGCCCACGACCGGCCCACCCGGCACGTGGTCGCGGCCCTGAGGCGCGGCTCCGCGTCGGCGCCGGCGCTGGCCCACGTACTGGCCGCGCTCAGAGCGGCGGCGGGCTGATACCCCGGCGCCGGGACCCGGCGACCACGCGCGAGGGGCGCCCCCGGTACGCGTGTCGCGCACCGGGGACGCCCCTCATCGGGTCGGGCCCGCGCCGTCAGGACGCGGCGGCCGCGTCCGCCGCCTGGGCCTTCAGCGCCCGCTCGACGCCCGAACGGGACTCCGAGACCAGCCGGCGCAGACCCGCGCCCGGGTCGGCCGAGGCCAGCCAGGCGTCCGTCGCCGTCAGGGTCTGCTCGGAGACCTGGAGCGCCGGGTACAGGCCCACCGCGATCTGCTGGGCGATCTCGTGGCTCCGGGTGTCCCAGACCTCCTTGACCGCCGCGAAGTACTTCTCGGTGTACGGGGCGAGGAGCTCGCGCTGGTCGGTCTGCACGAAGCCGCCGATGACCGCCTCCTGTACCGCGTTCGGCAGCGAGTCGCCCTCGACGACCGAGGCCCATGCCTGCGCCTTGGCCTCCGCCGTCGGACGCGCCGCCCGGGCGGTGGCCGCGTGGCGCTCGCCCGCCGCGGTGGCGTCCCGCTCCAGCTCGGCCGCGATGGCCGGCTCGTCGAGGACGCCCGTGGTGACCAGGCGCTCCAGGAACGCCCACCGCAGATCGGTGTCGACGGCCAGGCCCTCGATCTCCGCGGAGCCGTCCAGCAGCGCCGACAGGTACGTCAGCTGTCCCTCGGTCCGGGCCGTCGCCGCGAAGGCACGGGCCCAGGCCAGCTGGTGGTCGCTGCCCGGCGCGGCCGCACGCAGGTGCTCCAGCGTGGCCTCGGTCCAGTCGGCCAGGCCCTGCTCGCGCCAGGCCGGGTCGGCGTACAGGTCGATGGCCAGCTTCACCTGGCGGTGCAGCGACTGCACCACACCGATGTCCGACTCCTTGCCGATGCCCGACAGCACCAGCGCCAGGTAGTCGCGGGTGGCCAGTTCGCCGTCCCGCGTCATGTCCCACGCCGAGGCCCAGCACAGCGCGCGCGGCAGCGACTCGGTGAAGTCGCCCAGGTGCGCGGTGACGTTGGCCAGCGAGATCTCGTCCAGGCGAACCTTCGCGTAGGACAGGTCGTCGTCGTTGAGCAGCACCACCGTCGGGCGGGCGCGGCCCACCAGCTCCGGCACCGCCGTCAGCTCGCCGTCGATGTCCAGCTCGATCCGGTCCGAGCGGACCAGCAGGCCGTCGCGCAGGTCGTACAGGCCGACCGCGATCCGGTGCGGGCGCAGCACCGGCTCGCCCTTGGCGCCGGCGGGCAGCGCGGGTGCCTCTTGGCGGACGGCGAAGGCGGTGATGACGCCCTGGACGTCGGTCTCGACCTCCGGACGCAGGATGTTGATGCCGGCCGTCTCCAGCCACGCCTTCGACCAGGCGGTCAGGTCGCGGCCGGAGGTCTCCTCCAGCGCGCCCAGCAGGTCGGACAGGCGCGTGTTCCCGAACGCGTGCGCCTTGAAGTACGCCTGTACGCCCTTGAAGAAGGCGTCCATGCCGACGTAGGCGACGAGCTGCTTGAGCACCGACGCGCCCTTGGCGTACGTGATCCCGTCGAAGTTGACGAGCACGTCGTCCAGGTCACGGATGTCCGCCATGATCGGGTGCGTGGACGGCAGCTGGTCCTGCCGGTACGCCCACGTCTTCATGGAGTTCGCGAACGTGGTCCACGCGTGCGGCCACTTCGAACCCTCGGCGTACGCCTGGCAGGCGATCGAGGTGTACGTCGCGAACGACTCGTTCAGCCACAGGTCGTTCCACCACTCCATGGTGACCAGGTCGCCGAACCACATGTGCGCGAGCTCGTGCAGGATGGTCTCGGCGCGCACCTCGTACGCGGCGTCCGTCACCTTCGAGCGGAAGACGTACTGGTCGCGGATGGTGACCGCGCCCGCGTTCTCCATGGCGCCCGCGTTGAACTCCGGCACGAAGAGCTGGTCGTACTTCGCGAAGGGGTAGTCGTACGCGAACTTCTCCTGGAACCAGTCGAAGCCCTGCCGCGTGACGTCGAAGATCGCGTCCGCGTCGAGGAACTCGGCGAGCGAGGGCCGGCAGTAGATGCCGAGCGGCACCGACTGCCCGTCCGGACCCTCGTACGAGCTGTGGACGGCGTGGTACGGACCGACGATCAGCGCGGTGATGTACGAGGAGATCCGCGGGGTCGGCTCGAAGCGCCAGACGTCGTCCTTGGCGTCCGCGGCCTCCGCCCCCTCGGGAATCTCCCGCGGGGAGTTCGAGACGACCGTCCAGCCCTCGGGGGCCGTCACGGTGAACCGGAACGTCGCCTTCAGGTCGGGCTGCTCGAAGCTGGCGAAGACCCGCCGCGCATCCGGCACCTCGAACTGGGTGTACAGGTAGGCCTGCTGGTCGACGGGGTCGACGAAGCGGTGCAGGCCCTCACCGGTGTTGGTGTAGGCGCAGTCCGCGACGACACGCAGCTCGTTCGCCCCGGCGACGAGGTGGTCCAGCGCGATCCGGGAGTCCCGGAAGACCGCGGCCACGTCCAGTGCCCTGCCGTTCAGCACGACCTCGTGCACGGCCGGCGCGACCAGGTCGATGAAGGTCTCGGCGCCCGCCTCGGCGGAGTCGAACCGCACGGTGGTCACGGAGGGGTAGGTGCCGCCCTCCTGCGCACCGCTGAGATCGAGTTCGATCTCGTACGAGTCGACGGTCAGCAGCTTCGCTCGCTGCTGGGCCTCTTCACGGGTCAGGTTCGTGCCAGGCACGCGTTCATCTCCTTCGATGGTCGTTGCCCCGCCATCCTTCCACGCGGGCGGCGCAACCGCCCCGGACTCATCCACGGGCGAACGCGGCATCCCCTCTGGGGCGTTTCGTCCCGGCACGGCACCGCGCCCCACCGGAGGAATCCGATGGGGCGCGGCGAGGGGAGGGCACCGGGGCGTCGCCCGCGGTGGGGGGACGCGACCGGATCAGATCAGGTCGGTGAACTGGTTCCAGCCCGAGCCCAGGGCGGTCCGGGGCTCGAAGGTGGCATCGGGGACGGTCGGGGTGAGGCCGCTCGCCGTGTACAGCCAGAGCTTGCCCTGGGAGTCGCGGGCGACCAGGTCGGACAGGCCGTCGGCGTTCAGGTCGCCGGGGGAGACGATCGCGGTCATGTCCTTCCAACCGCTGCCGACCTGGACCGGCTGCGCGAACGGCACGGCCGTGTCGTGGGTGCCCTGGTACAGCCAGAGGCGACCGTCGGTGCCGCGGCCGACCAGGTCGGGGATGCCGTCGCCGGTCATGTCACCGGCCCCGGTGATCCGGTCCAGGGAGTTCCAGCTGCTGCCGACCTTGAGGCGGTTGTAGAAGCCGGTGCCGGTGCCGCGACCCGGGTACAGGTACAGGTCGCCGCCCTTCTCGCGGGCCAGCAGGTCGCCGCGGCCGTCCCCGGTCAGGTCGCCGACGCCGATGACGGTGTTGTAGATGCCCCAGCCGGAGCCCAGGTTCACATCGCCCTTCTCGTGCAGCGCCCACAGCTGACCACCGGCGGTGATCTTGAGGACGTTGCCGTTCGGGTTGGTGCCGAGTCCCGAGGTGTGGATCAGGGTGTCGGTGCTGCTCGGGATCTGGCTGAACGCGTAGTAACCGGTCGGCCCCTCGAAGCGGTTGCGGCCGCTGGAGCGGTACGCCGACATGGAGCCGCCGGCGTCACGGGCGATCAGGCTCTTCTTGCCGTAGGCACCGTTCGGGGAGTCGTCACCGGCGAAGCCGAGGAAGTGCGGGAACTCCAGGGGGTAGACGCCGGTCTGGTCCAGCTTGCCGTTGCCCAGGCTCGTGTAGACCAACGCGCCGCCGTCGTTCTTGCGGGCCAGCAGCCGGACGTTGCCGTCCTTGTCGCCCTGGGCGAGGACCTGGTCGAACTCCTGCCAGCCGTGGCCGATCGGAACGGCCGCACCGAACGGGGCGTCGGTCTTGCCGGTGGAGGGCAGGAAGTACAGCAGGCCGTCCGAGGACCGGATGATCAGGTCGGCCAGGCCGTCCTTGTCGAAGTCGTAGCCCGTGACGAGGTTGGCGAAGTTCCACTGGTTGCCCGTGACCTCGATCGGGTCCGCGTACGGGCTGGTCGTGTCCGCCTTGCCGGTGCCCGGGTAGAGGAAGAGCTGCCCCTTGGTCGTACGGGCCAGCAGGTCCGGGTGGCCGTCGCCGGTCAGGTCGCCCGCACCCGCCACCTTGTTGAACACGTGCCAGCCGCCGGAGGCCCAGCCGGTCGGCGTGCTGCCCTGCGTGGTCGCGGTGTGCAGCTGGATGCCGCCCAGGGTGTTGATGGTCAGGAGCTCGGGGCTGCCGTTCCCGTCGAGGTCGCCGACCGGCACGACCTCCTTGTGCTCGTCGACGTTCTTGATCTCCCCGGCGATCGGGAACGCGGCGGTGGCGCCGGAGTCGTAGCGCACCGACCAGCCGCCCCACACGTTGCGCAGGAGGAAGTCGTCCTTGCCGTTGCCGTCGATGTCCAGGCGCGGGGAGACGGCCGCGGCGGTCTTGCCGGCGGTCTTGGCGGCGGTCTTGGCCTTCGGGGCGGCGACGGCGCCACCCGGCTGCGGGACGGCCTGCGCCGCGGCGGACGGCTTGCCGGGCACGACCGGCGGCTCGGAGGCGAGGGCCTGCCCGGCGGTGATCATCCCGGTGGCCAGGGCGAGGGCGGTGCAGGTGAGCACGCGGAAGCGGCGAGAGGTGGTGCGGGCGTTCATGAAGATGTCCCCCAGGACTGCTGTCTTGACCTCCCCCCCTGGGAGGCAAGATGAAATGTAGATCATGCAAAAGCCCTGGTGAAAGGGGTTTCCGAGGGGCGCGTGGGGCTGCGGCGGCGTGGTGACGGCGCTGTGACGGGGTGGTGACAATCGGGTCGGGAAGGGGTCGTTCCGATGCGATGAAGGAGCGGACACGACGCCGGCCCGCCCCACCGGGACGGTGGGACGGGCCGGAGACGTACGGCGGGGCGGGCGGGTCAGCCGCGCAGCTCCTCGGCGACCAGCTCCGCGATCTGGACGGCGTTCAGCGCCGCGCCCTTGCGGAGGTTGTCGTTCGAGAGGAACAGCGCCAGGCCGTTCTCGGCCGTCTCGTCGGTGCGGATGCGACCCACGTACGAGGCGTCCTTGCCGGCGGCCTGGAGCGGGGTCGGGATCTCGGAGAGCTCGACGCCCGGGGCGTCCGCCAGCAGTTCGTAGGCGCGCTCGACGCTCAGCGGCCGCGCGAAGCGGACGTTGACCTGGAGCGAGTGGCCGGAGAAGACCGGCACGCGCACGCAGGTGCCCGAGACCTTGAGCTCCGGGAGTTCGAGGATCTTGCGGGACTCGTTGCGGAGCTTCTGCTCCTCGTCGGTCTCGAAGGAGCCGTCGTCGACGATCGAGCCCGCGAGCGGCAGCACGTTGAAGGCGATCGGACGCTTGTAGACGCCCGGCTCGGGGAAGGTCACGGCCTCGCCGTCGTGCACCAGCGCGGTGGCCTCGCCCGCGACGGCCTTGACCTGGCCGTCGAGCTCCGCGACGCCCGCGACGCCCGAGCCGGAGACGGCCTGATAGGTGGTGGCGATCAGCGCGGTCAGGCCGGCCTCGTCGTGCAAGGGGCGCAGCACGGGCATCGCGGCCATGGTGGTGCAGTTCGGGTTCGCGATGATGCCCTTGGGGCGGTTCTTGATCGCGTGCGGGTTGACCTCGGAGACGACGAGGGGGACCTCGGGGTCCTTGCGCCAGGCCGAGGAGTTGTCGATCACGACGGCGCCCTGGGAGGCGACCTTCTCGGCGAGGGCCTTGGAGGTGGCGCCACCGGCGGAGAAGAGCACGATGTCCAGGCCCGAGTAGTCGGCCGTGGAGGCGTCCTCGATGGTGATCTCGCGGCCCTGCCACTCCAGCGTCGAACCGGCCGAACGGGCCGAGGCGAACAGCCGCAGCTCGTCCACCGGGAACTTGCGCTCGGCGAGGATGCCGCGCATGACTCCGCCGACCTGTCCGGTGGCTCCGACGATTCCGACCCTCACGGTGACTCCTTTTGGTACGTACGACGCGGGCGCGCGTGGAGCCATCATGCGTTCGACCCCACGAGCCTTGTCCAATCCATTGTCCGAGGTGCGGACGGTGTCCTGAACGTGAACCCCCGTGAGGACTCCGTGGCGGGTGTGTTGCACCACCCTGAAAGGCCCGTTTACCCAGTTCAGAGCCGATTAGCGTCTGATCCGGCCGTGACCGTTATCCGGACATGGCGTATCGGACATCGAAACGACTGACTCGGGGAGAACCATCGTGCGAGCCATCCGCCACCGCCGCCGGTCCATACCGGCGCCGGTCGCCCTCGCGGCCGTCGCCGTCGCCGCATCCGTCCTGCTCACCTCCACCCCGGCGAACGCCCACGGGCCGCGCCAGGGAGCGTTGGCCAAGGAACTGGTCGAGGAGGTCACCGCCCGCGGGGCCTACCGGCACCTGGTCAGGTTCCAGCAGATCGCCGACGCCAACGGCGGCAACCGGGCCGCGGGCACGCCGGGCCACGCGGCCTCCGCCGCGTACGTCCACGACACGCTCAAGAAGGCCGGCTACCGGGTCTCGTACCAGGACTTCGACATCTTCGAGGCCCACACCAGGACGGAGAAGGCCACCGTCGTCGGCTCCGGGGGCCGCGAGCTCGCCACCGCCGCCTTCACCTTCACCCGGTCCACCCCGGCCGGCGGGCTCACCGCCCCGCTCGCGCTCGCCCGGGTCGACGAGACCCCCGGCTGCGAGGCCGAGGACTACGCGGCCGGCTCCTTCACCGGGAAGATCGCCCTGGTCAAGAGGGGCGCGTGCACCTTCTTCGAGAAGGAGAAGGCGGCCGTGGCGGCCGGTGCGGCCGGTGTGATCGTCTACAACCACAGCGGCACCACCCCGGTGCGCGGCACCTTCTCCTCGCCCGCCGAGGGACTCGTACCGAGCGCGGGCATCAGCCTGGCCGACGGTGAGGCGCTCGCCGCGTCGGCGGCCGCGGGCGAGGTGACGGTCCGCCTGGACCTGGACCAGGAGCACGTCAAGAAGACCACCCGGAACGTGATCGCGGAGACCAGGGGAGGCCGCTCCGACCGCGTCGTCACCGTCGGGGCCCACCTGGACTCGGTTCCCGAGGGCCCGGGCATCAACGACAACGGCTCCGGCTCGGCCGGCCTGTTGGAGGTCGCCCTCAAGCTGGCCGAGGAGACGCGCGGCGGCAACGGCGGGCAGCCCGCCAACAAGGTGCGCTTCGCCTGGTGGTCGGCCGAGGAGCTCGGGCTGCTGGGTTCGGAGCACTACGTGGCGAGCCTGACCGAGAAGCAGCGGAAGGACATCGCCCTCCACCTGAACTTCGACATGATCGCCTCGCCGAACCCGGCGCAGTTCGTCTATGACGGCGACGACTCGGACAAGACGGGCGCGGGCGCCGGTCCGGCCGGTTCCGCGCAGATCGAGTCCCTGATCAACGGCTTCCTCGACAGGAAGGGCAAGCCGCACGAGGGCAGCGACTTCGACGGCCGCTCCGACTACGGCCCGTTCATCGCGAACGGCATCCCGGCCGGCGGCACGTTCACCGGCGCCGAGGGAATCAAGACGCCCGAGCAGGCCAAGCGGTACGGCGGCACGGCCGGCGCGCCGTACGACCCGAACTACCACGGGGCGGGGGACACGTTGAAGAACGTGGACCTCAAGGCCTTCGACACGAACCTCGACGTGATCGCGCACGCGGTCGGCACCTACGCCGCCGACCTGAGGTCGCTGGGCAGGTAGGACCGAGGGGGACGAGGGGGAACGAGGAGGGGGCGGTGCTCGTCAGAGCACCGCCCCCTCTTCTTCAGGGTCCTACGGGGTTACGGCAGGACCTTCTCGATCTGCACGCTGCCGGTGCCGGCGGCGGTGCCGCGGGCGTTGAGCAGCTTGACCTGGCCGAAGAACTGACGGCCCTCGGGGGCCGGGCTGTTGACCAGGACGTTCGCCGAGACCTGCGCGGTGGCGCCGGTGGCGAGGTTCACCGCGGCGGCCTCGTCGACCTGGACGGAGCCCAGGGCGGCCGAGAAGAACACGTCGCGGTAGTCGTACGTGGTGGTACCGGCCGGGATCGCGTAGCCGATGACCTTCACGGAGTAGGTGCCGGCGGCCGGGTTGACCAGGCTCACGGCCTCCTCGGAGTCGCCGTCGGCGGAGGTGCCGACCTTGACGCCGTCCTTGTAGACCTCGAGGTCGAGGTCCGCGCCGGTGTCGGAGACCTTGCCGATCGCGACGTCGAGGCGGGAGACGCCCTCGCCGATCGTGACCTCGCTGGTCTGGGTCTCACCGTTGGCGATGGTCGGCTTGGCGACCTTCGCGGAACCGAGCGGGCCGCCCTGGAGCTTGCCGCCGGAGATGGCCGCGGCCTCGTTCTTGACGGTCAGCCGGACCGGCGCCGGGGTGCCCTGCTTGACCTCGGGCAGCACCTTGACGGCCGGGTCGAAGACCGCGCCGAGGACGGAGACGTCCAGCTTGTACGGGTTGTCGAGCAGCGGCGACGTACGGCGCGACTCGACCTCGATCTCCCACACACCGGACTGCGGGTCGGCGTACGACCGCAGGTCGGGGCGGCAGGTGTTCGCCGGGTTGTTGTAGTTCGGGTAGCACTGGGTCGTCGCGCTGTCCTCGACGCCCACGCCGTACGGGTGGATCGAGATGAAGCGCGTCTGGCTGCCGTCCTTCAGACCGCCCAGGGCGACCTCAAGGGTCTTGGCGCCCTGCGGGACCGTCACGAAGTACGACTTGTGGCTGTTGCGCTGCACCGAGGAGGTGTCCGACAGCGTGAAGGACGGCTTCGCCAGCGGGGTGGCGGCGACGACCGTGGTGAGGATCTGCTTGTCGATGCCCTCGGTGGTCGGGTCGTCGAGCTGCAGGATGCCGCTGTGGACGCCGGCCGACTTGGCGTTGGCCTCGACCTTGATGGTGACGGGCTTGTTCAGCGGCAGCGTGACGTAGTCGTAGCCGCCGATGACCTTGAAGGTCCCGTCGTTGTTGCGCCAGGTCAGGTCGTGCCGCGTGCCGTACTTGACGCCCGTGGTGCGGGTGACGACGACGTCGTAGACCTTCTTCTGGCCGACCTTCAGACCGCCCTCGCGGTCGTAGAGGCCGGTGCCGAAGCCCGGGGTCTTCAGGAACTGGTCGATCGCGGTGTCGACCGGGGCCTTGACCGTGAACTCCTCGGCCTTGGCGTTGCGCTGGATGGACTCCCACGCGCCGACGACGTCGATCAGACCGGAGCCCTGGGCGTGCGCCGGGACGTCGGCGATCTTCTTCGCGGTGCTGGTGAGCGCCACCCGCAGGCTCGCCGGGGTCAGCGCGATGTGCTGCTGCTTGGCGGCCGAGATGAGCAGGGCGCTCGCGCCCGCCGCCTGCGGCGAGGACATCGAGGTGCCCTGGAGCATGCCGTAACCGGCGGGCAGGGCGTATCCGGCCTCGGCCACGGGCGCGCCCGGCAGCCAGGTCTGGATGGTGTTGATCGCCGCGCCGGGCGCGGTGATGGTCGGCGTGAAGCCGCCGTCCTCACGCGGACCGCGCGAGGAGAACGGGAACATGTTGTACTTCTTGCTCACGCCGGAGCCGTAGTTGGCCGCCCAGGTGTCCTTGGAGACGGCGGCGCCCACGGAGATGACCTTGTCCGCGAGACCGGGGTCGCCGATGGTGTTGACACCGGGGCCCTCGTTGCCCGCCGAGATGACGAGCTGGACACCGTAGGTGTCGATGAGGTTCTTGTAGAGCTCGGAGCGCGCGTTGTTGCCGTCGTTCAGCGCCGGCAGGCCGCCGATCGACATGTTGACGATGTCCACGCCGCGGTTGACGACGAGGTCGATCATGCCCTCGGTCAGCGCGATGTTGGTGCAGCCGCCCGACCAGGAGCAGGCGCGCGAGGAGACGAGCTTGGCGCCGGGCGCCTCGCCGTTCATCTTGCCGCCGAAGAGGCTGTTGGCGGCGGTGATGCCGGCGACGTGCGTGCCGTGCTCGGACTCGATGATGCCGACGTTGACGAAGTCGGCCTTCTTGCCGACCCAGTCACCGCCCAGCGGGTCCATCGGGACGTCCTTGCGGATCTCGATCACGAACGGGATGCGCTCGGCGATCTCGGTCGCCGGGTTGTCCGTGCCGAAGTAGCCGATCTGGTAGCCGTCCTTGTACGGCTTCATCGGCTCGTTGTTCGTGAAGTCGCCGTCCTGGTCGGTGTCGACGCGGACGGTCCCGGCGACCGGGTCGTAGAGCAGGCCGAACCGGTCGGTGGTGTCGCCGTCGCGGTTGACGTCGCCCTTGGCGTCGCCGGTCGCGGTGATCGACTCGCTGAAGCGGCTCCACTGGAAGGTGCCCTCGGGGGCCTTCCAGCTCTGGCCGCCCGCGGTGAAGCTGCCGCCGGCGGGGGTGACCGGGGTGATCTGGGCGCGCCAGGTGGCGTCGTTGTCCGTGATCGGGTCGGTCGCCGTGACCCAGTCGACGATCTTGCGCTCGCCGGTGGTGGTCTTCTGCAGGGCCGGGTGGCCGAGGTCGACACCCGAGTCCATGATGCCGATGGTCACGCCGCGGCCGTCGGCCTTCGGGTTCTTCTTGACGAAGTCCACCGCGCCGGTCTCGAAGGACGGGTTGTACGGGTTCTTCGCGGGGGTGTCCTTGCCCGGCGCCGGGTAGGTCTCGGCCGCGGTCTTCTTGGCCTTGCCGGCCTCCTTGCCCGCGTCGGGACGCGGGTCCGGGAGCTGGATCTCGTGCCGCAGGTCGATGCCGTGCACCGAGGACAGCTTGCCGGCCGCCTTCAGCGCGGCCTCGGCCTTGTCGGTCGGCAGGGTGGCGCGCACGTAGCCGAGCTTGTCGTACGTCCGGCCCACCGAGGCGCCCTGGACGGCGTCGAGCTGCTGTGCGACCTGCTTGGTCTCGCCCGGGGCGGTCGCGACCATGACGGTGACGTTCTTGTCACCCTTGGCCTTGGCCTCCTGGAGCAGTTCGGCGTCGGCCGAACCGAGCTTCTGGTCCGCGGACTTGACCGGCGCGGAGGAGCCGGGGTCAGTGGCTCCCGTCGCGGCGAAGACGGGAACGGCTCCGGTCGCGCAGAGCGCGGCCACCAGGCCTGCGGCGGCCGCGACGCGGGCGACGCGTCTGGCGCCGGGTATGGCCCCGGGCGTGGAGCTGGGGGATTCGAGGGTCATCAGCATCCCTGGCTAAGTGGTCTGCGTCGTAAGTCCTTCGGGGGTTGATCACGCGGCCTTGGCGGCGGAGGATTCTTCTGGGTGATCGGCGGTGTGCTGGTCGAGCCTGGCCAGGAGATCGTCCAGGTCGGAGGTGGT
>NZ_JAPNLK010000350.1 GCF_026627505.1 Streptomyces sp. H27-H5
CCCACCACTTCAGTGTCTGGCCCGCGGTCATCTCCTGCATCGAGCGCGGCACCCGACGTGACGACGACCTCGCCAGCGCCTACCGCGACTGGCTCACTGCCGCTTGACAGCCAATAGGAGCTTCAGCACCTGGGGGGCTGCACTTTGCCGGTCAGGCAGCGTTTCGCGCGTTTTCCTTGTCGTCCAGTTTGAGGATCTCGGACAGGGGGGTGCCCCAGGTTGCCCAACGCTCCAGGATCGGGCGGGCCACGAGATCGATGCTCTGCGAGGACGCAAATTTGAACGCCGGGATGGAGTAAGTCCCATTGGTGACGGCAAGTACGCGGTCGCCACGGTGTACGGGACGTGCCGTGCCGTTGAGCCGCTGGATGGCGGGTGAGCCGACCGTGGTCTTGGCCGTCCCGTGCTTGCACTGGATGACCACTCTGGTCTTGCCGTCAGGGGCGACGGCGATGACGTCGGCGCCCAGGTCGCCGGCCCCGCCTCCCGCGCGCTCTATCGTGAAGCCATCTCGGCGCGCGAGCCGGGCCGTGAGCAATTCGAACGTGCTGTGATGCATCGCATCGATCTGACTGAGCCTCGATCCACCGCGTGATCTTTGATCACGCGGTGTGATTGCTTTTGTGGTGGGTTTCCGGATTCGGGCAGGCCGGTATCCCGGGTGGCCGTCCCGGTGGCGGGTTCTCCGAGGTTCTTTC
>NZ_JAPNLK010000351.1 GCF_026627505.1 Streptomyces sp. H27-H5
TGTGGTCCCTGGGTCCTGACATCTGAGACACCTCTCGTCTTCAACCCCTTGGGACGAGCGGGGTCCCGTCGCGCGTCCGGCGATGCCGGCGCCAGATGTCAGGACCCTCCATCCGGCCAGGCACAGTGCCGGGTCTGCAAAAGGAATGGGTCTGTCTCACATCCGGCTCCGTCTCACACCCGGTGGTAACGGATGGTGATGACTGCAGCGGACAGGGCTATCGATCGCGGAATTGCAGGTCCGTGCGCTGGGGGTAGCCGTTGCATCGAATCGGCAACATGCGTAACTGCCGCTGGTGGGTGCCCGGGTCGACATCCCATGGTGAGTCTGCCGCTCCTGAAACACCGAGGTCAGGGCATCAGATGCACTCTCCGCAACCGACAGCAGTCGATTCTCACGAGCCGTCACCACCGGATGTGAGACAGGGCCTCACATCCGGTGGTGACGGAAAGCCACGGAGAGAGGGCCTGGTGGATCCTTTGCCGACTCCTGTATGAAGTTCTTGTCGGGGTTGCGGCGATGCCGTAGGCGGAGAGTCAGTCAGCCACTTGACCTGCCAGAATGGCGTTGTCAGGTTGGGTGGAGGCCTCTTCCGGTGGCATGATCATCCGTCTGGTCGGATCGCCGGGAGGGGCTTCGCGTGGACACGCCGTCGTACCGGGGTTTCCGGTTTCCGCCGGAGATCATCT
>NZ_JAPNLK010000352.1 GCF_026627505.1 Streptomyces sp. H27-H5
GGGTGATGGGTGACTGGTCGTTGCTTGAGAACTACACAGTGGACGCGAGCATCTGTGGGCAAGTTTTTAAGGGCACACGGTGGATGCCTTGGCACCAGGAACCGATGAAGGACGTGAGAGGCCGCGATAGGCCCCGGGGAGCTGCCAACTGAGCTTTGATCCGGGGGTGTCCGAATGGGGAAACCCGGCAGTCGTCATGGGCTGTCACCCACTGCTGAACACATAGGCAGTGTGGAGGGAACGCGGGGAAGTGAAACATCTCAGTACCCGCAGGAAGAGAAAACAACCGTGATTCCGGGAGTAGTGGCGAGCGAAACCGGATGAGGCCAAACCGTATGCGTGTGATACCCGGCAGGGGTTGCGCATGCGGGGTTGTGGGAATTCTTTTGATCGGTCTGCCGGCCGGTCGGCGAGTCAGAAACCGTTGATGTAGTCGAAGGACATGCGAAAGGTCCGGCGTAGAGGGTAAGACCCCCGTAGACGAAACATCAGCGGCTTGCTTAAGAATCTCCCAAGTAGCACGGGGCCCGAGAAATCCCGTGTGAATCTGGCGGGACCACCCGCTAAGCCTAAATATTCCCTGGTGACCGATAGCGGATAGTACCGTGAGGGAATGGTGAAAAGTACCGCGGGAGCGGAGTGAAATAGTACCTGAAACCGTGTGCCTACAAGCCGTGGGAGCGTCGC
>NZ_JAPNLK010000353.1 GCF_026627505.1 Streptomyces sp. H27-H5
GTCCACGGTGATCACGACTCGGCGGGCGGTGCCGGTGGTGGCGTACTCCAGCATGGTCGTGGTGCCGGCAGGCGCGGTCTCCCAGTAGTAGACCAGGCCGACCAGCCAGGATCCGGTAGCCGTGTGCGCGGGGACCGTGCCGCGCATGCTGGCCGCCGCGTTCAGTTTCGGGACGGCCCGCGATCCGCCGAGCGTGTCATCCGCGGCGAACTCGAAGCCGGTCACCTGTAGCGGTGCCACGCCGGGGACAGGCGAATAGGCCTGTGTCGCGTCGCGGTCCTCCTCCATGGGCCAGTACGCGCGGGGGCTGCCGACGGACGGGATCCGCCGGCGCAGCGTGCTGTCGAGCGCCTTGGCGCCCTGGCCGAGGCGCCGCAGGATCCCGGCTCCCTCGACCGGTACGACCACGTCTTGTCCGGAGGTGTCCGCGCGTGAGGTCCACGACGACACCTCGGCCTGCAGTCTGTACTGCCTGTTGGTGACGGACGCCGGGGCGGCCACGGTCCAGGTACGGCCGGCCGTGTCGGCCCACGAGGTGGTACCCGGGGTCAGGGCCCGCATGTCCGGGGCGGCCACCACGGTGCCGCCGATACCGGACCGCACCTCGGCGCGGACGTAGCGGCGGGCCAGCTGACCGAAACTTGTGCCGGTCGTGTCCCCGAGCTCCAGCGGGG
>NZ_JAPNLK010000354.1 GCF_026627505.1 Streptomyces sp. H27-H5
GTAACTGTTTAGGGGTTTCCGCTGGTTGTGGGCAGCATCCATGGCCGTCCGGCGAAGAGGTCGCGTAGGGCGGTGAGGGGGTTGATGCCGTGTTTGCGGACGGTGGAGATGTAGGAGCGGATCCGGGCGAAACGTTGTGCGCCGGTCAGGGTGCGCCAGGATCCGGAGATCTTCTGTTGCGTTTTGATCATGCGCAGGTCGCGTTCCGCGGCGTTGTTGTCGAACGGGACCGCGAAGTTGACCATGTAGCGCTGGTACTCGTCGGCACGGTCCCGCAGGCGTTCGGCCAGGGCTCTGGCCTTGGACTTCGGGCCCGTGACGGGGCGGGGGTTGGCGGCGATTCCGCACAACGCGGCCTGCCGGTAGTCCTCTTGGAAAGCCGCGAGGGCGGCGGGGGCGAGGGCGTCCTGCCCGGCGGCCAGCGCCTGGGCGACTGCGTCCTTCGCCCCGATGAGTACGTCGATCATGGCCTGGGCCCAGGCCGGGTCGCGGCGGGTGTCCTCGGTGACCGCGATCAGCTCGCGCAACACGTGCGCCCCGCACAGAGCCTGATCGTTGCCGTAGACGGTGTAGGAGGCCAGGGCGTCGGTGACCAGGGTGCCGGTGAACGCGGGCAGGATCCCCAGCTCGTCCATCGCCTCCCTCCCGCGCCGGGCGTGGATGCCGT
>NZ_JAPNLK010000355.1 GCF_026627505.1 Streptomyces sp. H27-H5
CTCGTTCTGATGTTGTGTCATACCACATCATGATCAAGGCGGCCGCCCTCATGCCCGCAGCCACCCCCATCAAGCCGCTGACCAGCACCGACGAGCATCAGCAGATCTATCTACAGCTGCCGTATCTCTCCTTGCCAACAAATTATGGGTATCGACAGCGCATGTCTGTTCGGAGTTGGCGTGGCTCCCGACAACGGCAAGGCAGCTGCCGCAGCCACCAGGGCCGCACCTGCGTCCTTGCGGCCCCATACCGGAGTTAGGCCACGTGATCAGTGCGCTTGTTCAGGTTGACCCCCGGGTGACAAGGTTTTCGTGTCTTCACAGGTCACAGGTCTCTTCAGCGCCTGCCTGGAACCGAAGGCGAACAAGCTCAGGGTCTCCCTGCCTGGGGCCAGGCGGGAAGAGCCCGGCGGGTGCCTTTTCGGGTCGCGTCCTCGGAGCGGTGTAAAAGCTCGACTATGACGGGCCATTGATGTAGTGCCTGGAGCCTTTTTCATCTGACCTCCTGAGAGTGACTTGATGACATGAGTTGACAGCGCACATGTAACTGTTTAGGGGTTTCCGCTGGTTGTGGGCAGCATCCATGGCCGTCCGGCGAAGAGGTCGCGTAGGGCGGTGAGGGGGTTGATGCCGTGTTTGCGGACGGTGGAGATGTAGGAGCGGATCC
>NZ_JAPNLK010000356.1 GCF_026627505.1 Streptomyces sp. H27-H5
CAGGCCGAAACCGGTGGCCCGGTGCCGGCGGAGCTGCTCGACCTCCTTGAAGGAACCCTCGTCGAGCAGCAGAGCGATCCGCTCACGGGCGGTCAGCTTGCCCTTGGCGTGCTGCGCCTCGGTGGCGGCGGGTGCGCCGGCTTGTGCTTCCTGTCGGATGCGGGCGAGTTCGGCGACCCGTTCGGCCATGGTCATGGCGGGGGCTCCCTTGCCGGTTCAGTGGGTGCGGAGGGCGACGTGGTCGCAGAGTGCGAGCAGGGCGCGGTGGGCGGGCAGCGGGGGCAGGCCGTCGAGGGCGGCCTTCGCACGGTCGAGACGCCGGTGCATCACGGCCTCGGCCTCGTCCAGCGCGGTGGAGCGTTCGAAGAGTTCCAGGGCTCGGGGCAGGGCCGCGGCCGGGACGGGGCCGGCCGCGAGCAGGTCTCTCAGTTCGGCATCGGCGCGGTCCACGCCCTCGCGGGCGAGCAGGACCGGCAGGCTGTGGACGTCGGCGAGCAGGTCTTTGCCTCGTTCCTTGCCCGTGAGTTCGGCCGGGGCCTTGAGCCTGGATCCACCGCGTAGTGGTCGGGCTGTGGATGGAGAAATCAGAAGAGGTGCCCGCTGACCTGGGATGATGGGAGTTTCTACGCTTCCATCAGACCCGAGCAAGAGGGCACCTCGTAAG
>NZ_JAPNLK010000357.1 GCF_026627505.1 Streptomyces sp. H27-H5
GAGCGGTTGACGGCTCGGGTGGCGGAGCTGGAGCGGCGTCTTGGCCGGAACTCGGGCAACTCCTCGTTGCCGCCGTCTTCGGATGCCTTCGGGCGGCCGGTGAAGAAGCCGCAGGTCAAGAGTGGGCGTAAGCGGGGGCGGCAGCCCGGTGCGGGCGGGGCCGGGCTGGCCATGACCGAGAAGCCCGATGTCACCGAGGACCACCTTCCGGTGGCCTGTACCGGTTGCGGGGGCGTGCTGGGCGAGGTGGACAGCATCGGCTTCGAGCGTCGCCAGGTCCGCGACATCCCCTTGTCCACGGTCACCGTCACCGAGCATCGGGCGCATCGCTGCCGGTGTTCGTGCGGCACCGTCACCGCCTCCCCGATGCCGGCCGCCCTCGCAGGGTCGCCGTCCTCATACGGGCCGAACCTGCGCGCGCTCGCCGTCTACCTGCTGGTCTTCCAGCACATTCCCGTCGAGCGGACCGCGCGGCTGATCAAGGATGTGACGGGGGCGGAGGTCTCCACCGGCTGGGTGGCCTCCCTGCTTGGCCAGGCCGCCGGCCTGGTCGGGGACTCGGTGAACCTGATCCGGGCCCTGCTCGTGATGGGGCACGTCCTGCACGCGGACGAGACGACCACCCGTATCGGCAGCGTGCGCCGCTGGCTGCACGTGGCCTG
>NZ_JAPNLK010000358.1 GCF_026627505.1 Streptomyces sp. H27-H5
ACTTCAGAGGTGCCTTGCTGGTTGGTACTGGTGGAAGCGTCAGAACTCCCATCATCCCAGGTCAGCAGGCACCTCTTCTGGTTTCTCCGTCCACAGCCCGACCACTACACGGTGGATCGAGGCTCAGCACTGGCCACAGCGTTTTGCAGAGAGACTTTCTCCATAGCGGAATTGCAGCAGGTATACGAGGCGGTTTGGGGCACCGAACTCGACACCCGCAATTTCTATCGAAAAGTCCAAGCCGCGAAGGGATTCATCATCCCCGCTGGATCGGACCGCAGGACCACGGGGGGACGGCCCGCGCGACTGTACCGGGCCGGACCGAAGACCGTCTTGTTCCCACCGCTGATCCGAACTGCACCGTCCACGACGTAAGAGACATCAAGAGGGGAAGGGGAATAGATGTCGCAAGATCTGGTGGTGATTCTCACCGCCCTCAATCTCGAATACCAGGCCGTACGCCAGAGAATGGCCAGTCCGCAGGTTCACCGTCACGAGCGTGGGACGCGGTTCGAGGTGGGAGCCACGCCAGGCACCTCATCCTGGATCCACCGCGTAGTGGTCGGGCTGTGGATGGAGAAATCAGAAGAGGTGCCCGCTGACCTGGGATGATGGGAGTTTCTACGCTTCCATCAGACCCGAGCAAGAGGGCACCTCGTAAG
>NZ_JAPNLK010000359.1 GCF_026627505.1 Streptomyces sp. H27-H5
ACTTACGAGGTGCCCTCTTGCTCGGGTCTGATGGAAGCGTAGAAACTCCCATCATCCCAGGTCAGCGGGCACCTCTTCTGATTTCTCCATCCACAGCCCGACCACTACGCGGTGGATCCAGGCTCAACTGCTGCTCGCCGTCCCCGTGATCTGCCTGGTTCTGGGCTGGACCTACCTGATCAACGACGAGAAGATCTCGTCGATCGGCTGCTACGTCCGGGAACAGTTGGGACCACGACTGGGCGAGCTCACTGCCGCCCGCAGCACAGTGTTCGGCTGGGAGACCTACCATCGCGCCGATGCGAGTCGCACCACGCGCAAGCGACTTCAGACCGCTGTGGATCTGCTGACCTACCTGGCCTTGCCTATGATCTGCATGACTGCATTCTGGCGCTCTCCCGCCGCCCAGACGCCACTTGTCATCGTTTCCCTTGCGCAGATGCTTGCTCTGGCCGTACTGGGCTGGCAGTTCCTGCGCTATGCGGAGCGGTAGCACGTTCGAAGAGCGTTTCGGAATGCCGGCCCCCGAGGCCTTGAACCTCGATCCACCGCGTGATCTTTGATCACGCGGTGTGATTGCTTTTGTGGTGGGTTTCCGGATTCGGGCAGGCCGGTATCCCGGGTGGCCGTCCCGGTGGCGGGTTCTCCGAGGTTCTTTCTG
>NZ_JAPNLK010000035.1 GCF_026627505.1 Streptomyces sp. H27-H5
GCCAAGATGGACGACTACATGATCAAACGGAACGAGACCGCCCGCCCCTTCAAGTGGACCTACGCCGCCAGCCCCCTCCAGGAAGCCTGAACCCCCCTCCACGAACTTTCGCGGAGCAGCACTAGGTTCCGCCCCGTCGGGGCGGAACGGGGCGCGACCCCCGCCGGGGGGAGGGGGCGGGGGTCGCGCGTTCAGGATGGTCCGTGGTGCCTACTTGGCGGTGGTGATGAGCTTGCCTTCGGGGGAGACGGCGTACCAGGTGCCGCCCACGCCCTGGCCGTTGGTGTCGCCGGCCTTCTTGTCACCGCTGAAGGTGTAGATGGGCCAGCAGTCGATCGACTGCTGCTTCTTGCCGTCGGGGCGGTTCAGGACCGTGTAGCCCTTCTCGACGATGCCCTTGGCGTTGGCCTTGTCGACCGGGGCCACCACCGGCCACTTGGCCACGCAGGCGTCCTCGCAGTTGGACTTCATGGGCCAGGCGCTGTCCTTCTTGAACCGGTAGACGGTCATGCCGTTGCCGTCGACGATGTGCTCGCCCAGCTTCGGGTCCTTGGCCACGGTCAGCGCGCCGGACGCCTCGCCCGCACCGGCCGGAGCGGGGGCCGCCGCCGCGTCCTTGGCCGCCTTCTTGCCGTCGGGGGCGGAGGCGAACCAGGTGCCGCCGACGCCCTGGCCGTTGGTGTCACCGGCCTTGCCGTCCTTGCTGTACCGGTACATCGGCCAGCCCGCCACCGTCAGTTGACGGCTCCCGTCGGCGCGCTCCACCTCGCCCAGCAGCGCGGGGTCCACGCCCGTGGCGGCCGTGACGTCACCGGCGGGGACGATCGGCCACGTCTTGGCGCAGGCACCCTCGCAGTTCGACTTCGGCGGCTTCGGGGTGTCCTTGTCGAAGCGGTACAGGGTGAACCCGGCGCTGTCGGTGAGCACGGAGCCGAGCTTGTCGTTCTGCGCGATGGTCAGTTCCCCGGCGGGCTTGGCATCGGCGGCCGCCGCGGGGTCCGCGCCGCCCGACGCGCCGGCGCCGTAGGGGTCCGCCGCGGGAGCCACGGCCCCGGCCGGCTGGGTGTTGCCGCCCGCCTTGTCGGCTCCGCCGCACGCCGTGGCCGAAAGGGCGACGGCGACTGCGACGACTGCCAGGGTGGTTCCGCGCTTGAAGCCCATCTTGATCTCTCCCACGTGTGATGACTGCCGAGTCCGTCGCCGGAGCGTCGGCAACTTGTGCAGGACACGTCGTCGGGGGAGCGAACCGTTCAGCGCGAGAGGTGTGTCGTCTTTCACCTAGCCGGCATCGAACCCGGCGCGGCGCAGAGCCGTGCACACAGCGAGGCCGAGAACCTGGTGTCCGTTGTCGTTGGGGTGCAGTCCGTCCGCGAGGTGCTCGGGCCCCAGCAGGTCCCGCCCGGGCAGCAGTGCCAGCCGGCCGTCCCCGGCGGCCATCCGGTCGCGGGTGGCGCGCTCCATGGCGTCGCGCAGGACGCCCAGGGTGGCGCCGAGCCTGTTCGGCGTCCGCTCGGCGTCGGGGCGCAGCACCGGGGACAGCAGCAGCAGCGGGGTGCTCGGGTGCCCCTGCCGGACCAGGTCGAGGAAGGCGCGCGTGGTCTCGTACAGCATCGCCGGGGTGAACGGCACCCGGGACCAGCAGTTGGTGCCGAAGGCCAGGGTGAGCACGTCGGCGGGGAGCCCCGCGAGTTGTTCGGCGGTGGCGAGTTCCCCGCGGGCCGCGCCCGCGTAGCCGAGGTTGACGGTGTCCCAGCCCAGCGACCGGCCGGCGACGGCGGGCCAGCCGTGCGCGGGGCGGGTGGACCACCAGCCCTCGGTGATGGAGTCGCCGTGCACCACCCAGCGCGGGGCCGTCGGGGCGGGGGCGATGGGGCCGCCGATCCCGCGCACCCCGAGGATCACGGGGGACTGGGCCTCGGGCGGGTGGACGGTGAACGGTCCGCGCCCGCCGCTGATCGCGACGCGTACGACGGCCTCCGCGGCCGGCTCGGTGAAGACCTCGGTGAGCATGCCGTGCCGGTTCCACAGCGCGAAGCCGTGCGCGAGGTCGCGCAGCGCGTCGGTGGGCCCGGGCACGGTCGCCCGGTAGCGGATCTCCAGCGCGTGCGCCGACTCGGTGGTGAACTCCAACCGCACCCCGATGGGCAGGGCGGCCCGCTCGCCGGTGTCCCAGGGCAGCCGCATGGTGTCCGCCGGGTCGGCGCGCACGGGCCGGCCCTCGTCCAGCCAGGCGACACCGCGCAGGAAAGGCCCGGGGTCCAACCACCCGCCGTCCGCCTCCAGTGGTCTCTCCACGCTCACTCGTCGCCTCCGATCGCCGGGTAGGGGAACCTCGCGCCGACCCGCGGTCGACCACCCCCGTCTGCCCCGTCACGTGCGGGAACACCCGTCATGGGTGCGAACCCCGGCCGGTCCCCGTCCGCGGCGGCGCCGTCCTGGCGGCACGGTGCGGCAGTTCTGACGAAGTGTCAAGGAGGTGCCGCCGGGGAGGCCCGGAAGGGGGTCGCGCAGTGATCGATCGTCCGCGCGCAACAAAGGACCATCCAGGACAGATCCGCGCAACGATCGTGCGCCAATGTGCAAGGATGGTGCATTACGGGCGGTATCACTCAGCTCGTAGGCTCACTCGCTGTACGTGGAGTGGCGTGGACCGCCTGCTCGGCGGTCCCCATGCCCAGGCCGGCTCCTGCCCGCCTGCTCCGGACCGCTGTGGTCGATGCCTGAATCCCCACCCGCAGTGTCAAAGGAGTCCCCTCGTGCTCGAAACCGGCCAGGCGCCACCGCTCACCTCCGAGCCCCGCAAGCCTGCCCATCCTTTGCTGCGCCGCAAGCCGGTCGAGCAGCTGGTCGCCGAGGGCGGCCAGGGCGAGGGCGGCTCGCTGCGCCGCTCGCTCACCATGTGGCAGCTGACGATGATCAGCATCGGCGCCACCCTCGGCACCGGCATCTTCGTCGTCCTCGGCACGGCGGCCCCCAAGGCCGGCCCCGCCGTCACGATCTCCTTCGTCATCGCGGGCCTGACCGCCCTGTTCTCCGCGCTCTCCTACGCGGAGCTGGCCGGATCCGTGCCGGTCTCCGGCTCCTCGTACTCCTACTCGTACGCCACCATGGGCGAGCTCGTCGCCTGGGTCTGCGGCTGGTGCCTGGTCCTGGAGTACGGCGTGTCCGTCGCGGCGGTCGCCGTCGGCTGGGGCGAGTACCTCAACGAGCTCCTCGACGGCACCATCGGCGTCACCATCCCCGAGGCGATATCCGCCCCGCTGGGCGAGGGCGGCTTCATCAACCTGCCCGCGCTGATCGTGGTCCTGCTCGCCATGGTCTTCCTGATGGGCGGCGCCAAGGAGAGCGCCCGGGTCAACTCGATCATGGTGGGCGTGAAGATCGTCACGCTGCTGCTCTTCATCGGCATCGGCTTCATGGGCATCAAGGCCGGCAACTACACCCCGCTCGCCCCGCTCGGCATCACCGGCATCAGCGCCGCCGCCTCCACGCTGTTCTTCTCGTACATCGGCTTCGACGCCGCCTCCACCGCGGGTGAAGAGGCCAAGGACCCCAAGCGCGACCTGCCCCGCGCGATCATGCTCTCGCTGGGCATCGTCACCGTGCTCTACGTCCTCGTCGCGTTCGTCGCCGTCGGCGCCATGCCGTGGCAGGACTTCGAGGGCACCGAGGCCGCGCTGGCGCAGATCATGACCGACGTCTCCGGCCACACTTTCTGGGGAGTCGTCCTCGCCGCGGGCGCCGTCGTCGCCATCGCCTCCGTGGTCTTCGCCGTGCTCTACGGCCAGACCCGCATCCTCTTCGCCATGTCCCGCGACGGCCTCGTCCCCAAGGTCTTCGCCAAGGTCAACCCGAAGACCGGCGCCCCCCGCGCCAACGTGGTGATCGTTTCCCTCTTCTGCGGGATCCTCGCGTCCTTCATCCCGCTCGGCAAGCTCGCCGACGCCACCAGCATCGGCACCCTCTTCGCCTTCGGCCTGGTCAACATCGCCGTCATCATCCTGCGCCGCACCAAGCCGGACATGCCGCGCACCTTCAAGGTGGCGCTCTTCCCGATCACGCCGATCCTCGGTTTCCTCGCCTGCGGCTACATGATGTTCAGCCTGGACACCGTCACATGGATCGTTTTCGGTGGCTGGATGGCAGCGGGTCTCGTGTTCTACTTCCTGTACGGCATTCGCCGCTCCCGACTGGCCACAGCAGAGAAGTGATCCACCCGCAGTGCGACTGAACGATCTCGACGAACGCATCGTGCACGCCCTCGCCGAGGACGCCCGACGTTCCTACGCGGACATCGGCTCCGAGGTCGGACTCTCGGCCCCCGCCGTCAAACGGCGCGTGGACCGGCTGCGTGCCGAGGGAGCCATCACCGGCTTCACCGTCCGGGTCGACCCCGCCGCCATGGGCTGGGAGACCGAGGGCTTCATCGAGATCTACTGTCGCCACAACACCTCGCCGGACGACATCCGGCGAGGGTTGGAGCGGTACCCCGAGGTCGTGTCCGCGTCCACCGTCACCGGTGACGCGGACGCCCTCGTCCAGGTCTTCGCCTCCGACATGAGGCACTTCGAACGCGTACTGGAACGGATCGCGGGCGAGCCGTTCGTGGAACGCACCAAGTCCGTCCTGGTCCTCTCCCCGCTGCTGCGCCGCTTCACCTCCGGCGCACCCGCGTAGCCACCGCCCCGGTCCCCGGACCGGGGCGTTTCGGCGTACCGGGGCGTGCGGCGGACCGGGGGCGTTCAGCAGAACGCCTCGCGCGCCACGGCCGCGCCCTTCTTCCAGCCGGTCGAGAACCCCTCATTCGCCGACGGCGGCGCGGTCGCGTCACAGCTCCCCTTGACGGCGCCCCACCCGGCGACGACACCGGCCTTGTACGGGGCGCCACCCGCCCGGGCGTGCGCGTCCGCCTCGTCCGCGCCGCCGCACCTGGTGTCCCGGCCGCCCTGGGACACGGTGTACGCCCCGTTCTGCCGCTTCGGGAGGGTGAAGGCCCCGTCGGGGCCCACCTCGAACCGGCCGCCCTGGGCGGTCGGCGAGGAGAGGACCGCGGGGCCCGGCGCGAACCCGCTGCCGGACACGGACACCGTTCCGTCGGGCCGGGTGGCCGACGCGGAGCAGGTGGCCGCCGGCGCGGCCGCCTCGGCGCCGCCCGAGGAGATCGCCAGGGAACCGACGGCGAGGGCGCCCGTCGCCAGGGGGGTGAGCACGATCAGACGGAAGCGTCGCTTCATGGGTGTTCCTCTCGTGGGACCCCCGGTCGACAGAACCTCCTCACGCGGCCGATGCGCCTTCGCGCGGCCGATGCGCGCAGCCGGTCAATTTTATCCCGGCGGCCATGGCGCCGCCCGCTCCCGCCGGTCAGCGGGCGATCCGCAGCCGGTCCGTCTCCGGGCAGGGTGTCGGGCGCAGCGAAACGGGTCGGACGCGTTCACCGCGTCCGACCCGTCGTCGTTGCCGCCTGTCCTGTTCCGCGCGCCCGAGCGGCTCTTCTACACATGGGCCGGGGCGCGGCGACCGCCCAGGAGGGCGTGCCGCTCCTCCTCGGTCAGGCCGCCCCAGACCCCGAAGGCCTCACGGGCGCGCAGCGCGTGTTCGAGGCAGGCCGTGCGCACCGGGCAGCCGGCGCAGATCCTCTTGGCGGCCTCGTCCCGGTCCTCGCGGTCCTCGCCCCGCTCGCCGGCGGGATGGAAGAACCGGCCGGACCCCAGGTCCCGGCACGCCGCCCGGGACTGCCACTGCCAGTTGTCGGGGGCGGAGTCCCGCAGGCGGGAGACGTCGGTCATGGCAGTTCCTTTCCGAGGGGTACGTGGGTTCCCCCGCGTGTGACCGCTCCGTGCCCCCTGAAACATCCTTGCCCGCAAGGGAAGGCCGACCCGCCGGCCCGCTCCCTCGAACCCGCCGGGGCGACGGACCGGGAGCAGGCGCGCGGGCCCGCAAGAAGACGCCGACTCACCGCTCACGGAAGGGTGTTGGGCGCCGGCAGGGCGCCGCGGGCGCCGATCGGGGCCGGGCGCCGAAGAGTCGATCAGGAACCGAAGAGTTGATCAGGAACGGCGGCGGGCGCCGGGATCCCGCTCCGGGGCGACGCGGGTCCGGGAGCACCACCGGACCGGCCCGCGCGGAGCGAGCCGGGGGGTGGGACGGGCGCCCGTACGCAGCGTGTCCATCGCCACCCCCCTGTTCATCGCTACCCACCCCGAACCTAAGGCGCCGGACGCACGCACTCAATGAACCCCGTGTTAAGCCTTCTTTTCGTCGGCCGGGGCATCGGGGGCATCGGGAGCGTCCGGGGCGCCCGGGGTCCGCACCCCGATGAACACCGGCTCGCGGCGCAGGACGAAGCCCATCGACGTGTACAGACGTATGGCGTTCACGTTCCCCGCGGCGGCGTGCAGGAAGGGAACGTCCCCGCGCTCGCGGATGCCTGCGGCCACCGCCCGGATCAGCCGCGCCGCCAGGCCCTTCCCCCGGTGGTCGGGGTGCGTGCACACCGCGCTGATCTCCGTCCAGCCCGGCGGCCGCATCCGCTCCCCGGCCATCGCCACCAGCCGGCCCTCGTGCCGGATCCCCAGGTAGGTGCCCAGCTCGACGGTGCGCGGCAGGAAAGGACCCGGCTCGGTCAACCGGACCAGGTCCAGCATCTCGGGGACGTCGGCCGCCCCGAGCCGCACCGCCTCGGGCGCCGGCTCGCCCGGCACCGCGCTGCCGTCGAGCTGGACGCCCGGTACGGCCAACACCGTCTCCCAGCCGGCGGGCGGCGTCGGCAACCCCGTCAACCAGACCTCCGTGCCGGGCCCCACCAGCGCCGCCAGGTCCTCCCAGGCGCGCGGGTCGTCCGGGTCGTCCAGGGCCGCGAAGGGGTTCGCGTCCGTCCGGTACCGGGCGGCGCGCCCACCGGACACGGCGAAGTCGCGGTGCGGGCCGCTCAGCGCCGCCCAGACCGGGTTGTCGAGGGGATGTGTATCGGTGTCCGTGTCGGGGGACATCACGTGCGGGGATCCTTCCGTCGAATACGCGGGGTCGTCGGTTCGTGACCGACTTCTTGACGGCCTCGCGCGACGCCGTGAGACTGCGGGGGACGGTCAGGATCGTCAGCGCCCGCGACGGGCGGGTTTATGCCCCGAGGACAGGACGAGATCGGTGGAGATGGCCCGGACACCCGAGGCAGGGACACATCCCCTGCGCCGCTCGTGGCTGACCCGACGCCTGCACATCGACCTGCTCCGCGTCTGCAGCGCCTTCGCCGCGCACGCCTGAAGCCCTCCCCACCTCACGGCCCGGCCGATCAGGCCCCGCCGATCCGCGGCCATGCCATGCCACGCCGCCCCCGCCGACGTGTGCGGGCTTGCCGTGCCCGGGCCGCTCGCGCCGCGGCGCGCCCCTGCCCGCCGCCGCACCTGCTCCTGCCCGGATCCGGGGCCGCCCCGCCCCGGCCCCCGTTCACCGACGCCCCGACCCGGGGCCCCGCAGGGCCCCGGTACCGACGACCGAGGAGAGCCATGCTCCAGATCACCCTGCCCCGCACCGCGCCCGTCCCGGCCCCGCGAGGTCGCATCGGCAGCGGCTTCTCGCCCGACCCCCGCCGCTACCACCTCTACCTCTCCGCCGGCTGTCCGCTCTCGCTCCGGGTGACCACCACCCTGCGCCTCCTCGGTCTCGCCGACTCCGTGGGCACCACCCTGCTCGGCGACCCGTCCTCCCACGCCGACCTGCGCGCGGCGTACGAGGCCGCCGGCCACCACTACGACGGCACCCTCACCGTTCCCGCGCTCTGTGACACCTGGAGCGGCCGCGTGGTCAGCAACCACACCCCCGACATCCTCGACGACCTGGTCGTCGGGCTCGCGGGCCGCCCCGACCTGGCGCCGCCCGCCCCCGCCGCGCTCGCGGGCGCCGTCCGGACGCTCCTGGACGACGCCGCGCCCCCGGCCGGGCGGTCGGCCGCCCTCGCCCTGCTGGAACAGCGCCTGGCCCGGTCCCCGTACGCCCTGGGCGACCGGCCGACCGTCACCGACGTCGACCTGTGGGTGGCGCTGCGACATCACCCCGCGGCGGCGGAGGCGGGGCCGTCCGCACGCTCGTACCTGGGTCGTCTCCGCGCCCATCCGGCCTTCCGTTCGGGCGAGTGAATCGGGGGCGGAGGGGGTGCGTGCAACGAATCACCGTTCGACCCGCCGAATGCGCAACGAATCGATCCTCCGAGCGCAACGGTGACGGCTTGCCCCGGTCGAACGCCCGAACGTACCGTCTAATGACCCCCTCCCCACCTGTCACAGAGGTACGCCCATGCCCCCGCTGCGCACCGCCCTCCTCCAGAGCTCCGGACGGCTCGGCGACACCGCCGCGAACCTGAAGGCGCTCGACGAGGCCGCGGCGCGTGCCGCACAGGGCGGGGCCGGGCTCCTCGTGACCTCGGAGATGTTCCTGACCGGCTACGCGCTGGACCTCCAGGACATCCCCGGCATCGCCGAACCGGCCGACGGCCCGTCCGCCGTCGCCATCGGCGACATCGCCCGCCGCCACGGCGTCGCCGTCCTGTACGGCTACCCGGAGCGCGCGGGCGACGCCGTCTTCAACTCCGCGCAGCTCATCGGTCCCGACGGGACCGCGCTCGCGAACCACCGCAAGACCCACCTCTTCGGCGGCTTCGAACAGGACGCCTTCACCCCCGGCGACACCCCCGTCGTCCAGGCGGACCTGAACGGCCTCCGCATCGGCATCCTGATCTGCTACGACGTGGAGTTCCCCGAGAACGTCCGCGCGCACGCGCTGGCCGGCACCGACCTCCTCCTGGTCCCGACCGCGCAGATGCACCCGTTCCAGTTCGTCGCCGAGCAACTGGTCCCCGTCCGGGCCTTCGAGAACCAGATGTACATCGCGTACGTCAACCGCACCGGCCCCGAGGGCGAGTTCGAGTTCGTCGGCCTCAGCTGCCTGGCCGGCCCCGACGGGGTCACCCGCACCCGGGCCGGCCGCGGCGAGGAACTCGTCTTCGGCGAGGCCGACCCGGAACTGCTGCGGGCCTCGCGCGAGACCAACCCCTACCTGCGCGACCGCCGCCCGGGGCTCTACGCCTCGTTGGTCTGACCCTCCAGGATCCCCCGGGCCCGCCCCCGGTCCGCCCTCCCGCCCCCACCCTGCCCGAGTCCGTTCGCAAGGAGCCGTACCCCATGACGTCCACGGTGCCCACCACCGCCGTCCCGCACAGCGACGGACAGCCCCCGATCACCATGTTCGGCCCGGACTTCCCGTACGCGTACGACGACTTCCTGGCCCACCCGGCAGGACTCGGCCAGATCCCGGCGACGGAGCTCGGCACCGAGGTCGCCGTCATCGGCGGCGGTCTCTCCGGCATCATCTCCGCGTACGAGCTGATGAAGATGGGCCTCAAGCCCGTCGTCTACGAGGCCGACCAGATCGGCGGCCGGCTGCGCACCGTCGGCTTCGAGGGCGCGGGCACCGAGGAACTGACCGCGGAGATGGGCGCCATGCGCTTCCCGCCGTCCTCCACGGCCCTCCAGCACTACATCGACCTCGTCGGCCTGGTCACCGAGCCCTTCCCGAACCCGCTCGCCGAGGCCACCCCCTCGACGGTCGTGGACCTCAAGGGCGAGACCCACTACGCCGAGACCATCGCCGACCTCCCGCAGGTCTACCGCGACGTCGCCGCCGCGTGGAACGCCTGCCTCGACGAGGGCGCCGACTTCTCCGACATGAACACCGCGATGCGCGAGCGGGACGTCCCGCGCATCCGCGAGATCTGGGCCAAGCTCGTCGAGAAGCTCGACGACGAGACCTTCTACGGGTTCCTCTGCAAGTCCGAGGCCTTCCAGTCCTTCCGCAAGCGCGAGATCTTCGGCCAGGTCGGCTTCGGCACGGGCGGCTGGGACACCGACTTCCCGAACTCCATCCTGGAGATCCTCCGCGTCGTCTACACCGAGGCGGACGACCACCACCGCGGCATCGTCGGCGGCTCGCAGCAGCTGCCCCTGCGCCTGTGGGACCGGGCACCCGGCAAGATCGTGCACTGGGCCCAGGGCACCTCGCTGTCCACCCTGCACGACGGCACCCCGCGCCCGGCGGTCACCCGCCTGCACCGCACGGCCGGCAACCGGATCACGGTCACCGACGCCACCGGCGACATCCGCACGTACCGCGCCGCGATCTTCACCGCGCAGTCGTGGATGCTGCTGTCCAAGATCGAGTGCGACGACACGCTCTTCCCGATCGACCACTGGACGGCGATCGAGCGCACCCACTACATGGAGTCCAGCAAGCTCTTCATCCCCGTGGACCGGCCGTTCTGGCTGGACAAGGACGAGGAGACGGGCCGCGACGTCATGTCGATGACCCTCACGGACCGCATGACCCGTGGCACGTACCTGCTGGACAACGGCCCGGACAAGCCCGCCGTCATCTGCCTCTCGTACACCTGGTGCGACGACAGCCTCAAGTGGCTGCCGCTGTCCGCGAACGAGCGGATGGAGGTCATGCTGAAGTCCCTCGGCGAGATCTACCCGAAGGTCGACATCCGCCGCCACATCATCGGCAACCCGGTGACCGTGTCCTGGGAGAACGAGCCCTACTTCATGGGCGCGTTCAAGGCGAACCTGCCCGGCCACTACCGCTACCAGCGCCGCCTGTTCACCCACTTCATGCAGGACCGCCTCCCCGAGGACAAGCGCGGCATCTTCCTCGCGGGCGACGACATCTCCTGGACGGCCGGCTGGGCCGAAGGCGCCGTACAGACCGCCCTCAACGCGGTCTGGGGCGTCATGCACCACCTCGGCGGCACGACCGACACCACGAACCCGGGTCCGGGCGACGTCTACGACGACATCGCGCCGGTGGAGCTCCCGGAGGACTGACCCCTCCCGGACCCCGTGACCACGGGCCGCCCCCGCGCCGACAGCGCGGCGGCGGCCCGTTCTCATGCCCGGCGCCCGTTCCCACATCCCGCGGCCCGTTCTCGTGCCCGCCGCCGTCTCGTCACGCGCGCCGCAGCCAGATCGACTTCCAGCGTTCCTCGCGGGCGGCGGCCACGGCCGGCTCGAACCCGGTGTCCCGCCGGCCCAGGCCCACCCCGCACCCCGCGCACAACCGGTACACCCGGTGACCGGTGCGCAGCTCCCGCGTGCCGCGGTCCCGCGCGCAGACCGGGCAGACGGGCGGCGGCCACGGGCCGGCGCCGGCCCGCAGGATGCTCGGCATCACGACCGGGAGCGGCGCGTCCGGATGGAACCCGGGGTCCGGGCAGTGCAGCCGACGCCAGGGCTCCGGCGGGCGCGGAACGCGCACACCGGCCCGTTTCTGCGCCCGGCGCAGCTCCTGCCAGGGGCGGAACGCCGCGAACCAGACCTCGCGCGCCGCGTGCAGCTCCTCCACCGCCCGCACCACCGCGTCCGGATCCCGTTCCAGGTCGGCGGGGATGCGGGCGCTGCGCGCGAGGTGGTCGAAGGTGGCGCGGAATCCGTACGGGGCGAACTCCGTGACGCAGGTGCGCAGTGCGGCGAACCGTCGCCGAGGCGTACGGGTCGGGTCGAGGACCCGCAGGCGATGGGTGGCGAAGCTGCTCACCGGGGGAGCGTAGCCGGCGGCCCGTCCCGCCCGCACGGGGGTTTCAGCCGCGCGGGGTGAGCAGGCAGCGGCCGACCAGTCCGACGCCGGCGTCCAGGGAGTCGGCGAACTCCTCGGCCAGTTCGGGGGCGCGCCGCAGCGTCCACAGCAGGCGGGCGGCGGACCAGGCGCCGGCCCGGGCGCGCTCCAGGCTCCACGACCCCACCAGGTGCGTCAACGGGTCGGCGATCTCCAGCAGGTCGGGGCCCGGCATCAGGTCCTCGCGGATCTGCTCCTCCAGGGAGACCAGGGTGTCGCCGACCCGGTCGAAGTCCCCTTCCAGGGCGGCCGGTTCACAGTCCAGGTGGCGGCAGGTGGCCACCACGGCCAGCGCCAGGTCGTGTCCGATGTGCGCGTTGATGCCGGCCAGCGCGTGCTGGAGGGGCCGGATCCCGGGGTGTCGGCGGTACTGGAGGAGCGGACGCCAGCAGGCCGGGGCCCGCTCCGCCTCCACGGCAGCCAGGTAGCGCTCGGCGAAGCACACGCTGAGGGTCTGCGCCCTGCGCGGGGCGGGGAACGCCCCGCGCGCGAGCCGTTCGTGCAGCGTCTGCGTCACCGTCAGGTACACCCGGTTGAAGACGGCCACACCGTCCTGCGCGGGGAGCCGCTCTTCCAGGGCGCGCATCCGCGCGAGCACCGCTTCCATGGGAGGCAGCGTCGCAGCAGGAACGCGCCGTGTGGGGAACTTGGCCGTGCGCTTCGCCGGTTCGGGCGAAGCCGCGTCAACCCCGCTTGTCCCCGGGCCCGTCCTCGCCCTCCGGGCCGTCGTAGTCGGAGGTGCCCGAGTCGAGCAGCGGCTCCTCCCGCTTCATGTGCGCCGGGGCGAAGTACCGCAGCGTGTGGTAGCCGGTGATCACCACGATGGTGCCGAGCGCGATGCCGCCCAACTCGAAGCTGTCGGTGACGTTCAGCGTGACGCCGCCGATGCCGATGATGATGCCCGCCGCGGCCGGCACCAGGTTCAGCGGATTGCGCAGGTCCACCCGGCCGCTGATCCAGATCTGGGCGCCGAGCAGGCCGATCATGCCGTAGAGGATCACGGTGATGCCGCCCAGCACCCCGCCGGGGATGGCCGCGACGACCGCGCCGAACTTCGGGCACAGGCCGAAGAGCAGGGCGAAGCCGGCGGCGGCCCAGTAGGCGGCCGTCGAGTAGACCCGGGTGGCCGCCATGACGCCGATGTTCTCGGAGTAGGTGGTGTTGGGCGGGCCGCCCACCGCCGTGGACAGCATCGACGCGGCCCCGTCGGCCGCGATGGCGGTGCCGAGCTTGTCGTCGAGCGGGTCGCCGGTCATCTCGCCGACGGCCTTGATGTGCCCGGCGTTCTCCGCGATCAGCGCGATGACCACCGGCAACGCGATGAGGATCGCCGACCATTCGAAGGCCGGCGCGTGGAAGCTCGGCAGCCCGATCCAATCGGCCCTGGAGACCCCGGAGAGGTCGAGCCGCCAGTGGTCGACCTTGTCCGGCCCGCCCGTGGTCGAGTAGATCTTGCCGAAGACCAGGTCGAGGATCCAGGAGAGCGCGTACCCGAAGACGAGGCCCAGGAAGATCGCGATCCGGGACCAGAATCCCCGCAGACACACCACGGCGAGTCCGGTGACCAGCATGGTGAGCAGCGCCGTCCACTGGTCCTGCGGCCAGTACGTCGAGGCCGTCACGGGCGCCAGGTTGAAGCCGATCAGCATCACCACCGCGCCGGTCACCACCGGCGGCATCGCCGCGTGGATGATCCGCGCCCCGAACCGCTGGACCGCGAGGCCCGCGAGGAACAGCGCCACGCCGACCACGAACACCGCGCCCGTCACGACCGCGCTGTCCCCGCCGCCCGCCCGGATCGCGGCCGCGACCCCGACGAAGGCGAGCGAACAGCCCAGGTACGAGGGGACCCGACCGCGCGTCGCGAGCAGGAAGATGATCGTCGCGACGCCCGACATCATGATGGCCAGGTTCGGGTCCAGGCCCATCAGGACCGGCGCCACGAAACTCGCGCCGAACATGGCCACCACGTGCTGGGCGCCGAGCCCGGCCGTCCGCGGCCACGACAGCCGCTCATCGGGCCGCACCACCGCGCCGGGGGCGGGGGTCCGCCCGTCTCCGTGCAGGGTCCAGCGCACGCCGAAGCCCATGTTCCACCACTCCCGTTTCACCAACCGGTCAACCATCCGGGCCGCACCGCGTGTCGAACCACGGGAGCCAGCCGACATATTACGGCCGGATTCGAGCGGTTTCGTCCCGGTTGGTCGCGACGGCCTTGCCCGCCGAGGGCTTCGGGCGCAGCACGGCGGCCCCCACCACCAGCGCGAGCGCCAGCGACGTGACCAGACCGAAGGAGACCACGAGCGAGGTCGCGTCCGCCACCGCGCCGATCGCCGACGGTGCGATCAGGCCGGAGGTGTACGTGATCGTCGCCACCCCGGCGATCGCCTGGGCCGGCGCCGGACCGCTGCGCGCCGCCGCCGCGAACGCCAACGGGACCACGACCGCGATGCCCAGCCCGATCAGTCCGAACCCCGTGAGGGCCCCCGCCGGATGCCGCACGGTCACCACCAACACCCCGCCCAGGGTGGCCAACACGCCGCCCACGCGGACGGTGCGCACCGCACCGAACCGGTCCACCACCCGGTCCCCGACGAGCCGCGCGACGGCCATCGTCAGCGCGAACGCGGTGGTCGAGGCGGCGGCCAGACCCGCGTCCGTGTGCAGCACGTCCCGCAGGTACACGGCGGACCAGTCGAGACTCGCGCCCTCCGCGAAGACCGCGCAGAAGCCGATCGCGCCGATCAACAGCGCCGACCTCGGGGGCAGGGCGAAGCCCGGCGGCGCCTCCGCGTTCTCCGCGCTGCGTAGGTCCAGCACGCCCCGTACGGCGAACAGCCCGGCCGCGGTCAGCGCGAGCGCGGCGATCAGGTGGTGCAGGCGGGCGTCGGCCCCGGTGTGGGCCGCGAGCGTGCCGGCCGCCGAGCCGAGGAGCGCGCCCACGCTCCACATGCCGTGCAGCGAGGACATGATCGAGCGGCCCATCCGGTTCTCGGTCTCCACGCCGAGCGCGTTCATGGCCACGTCCGCCATCCCCGCGCTCGCCCCGTAGACGAACAGCGCGAGGCAGAGCGTCACCAGGTTCGGGGCGAGGCTCGGCAGGATCAGCGACAGCGTCCACATCGACAGCAGTCCGCGCAGCGCGGTGCGCGCGCCGAACCGGTGGTTGATCCGCCCGGCCAGCGGCATGGCGAGCGCCGCTCCCAGGGCGGGGAAGGCAAGTGCGAGCCCCAGGGTGCCGGCGCTGAGCTGCGCATGGTCCTGGATCCAGGGGATGCGGGTGGCGAAGGAGCCGGTGACGGCGCCGTGGGCGCAGAACACGGCGGCTATGGCGAAGCGGGCATGGCGCAGTCGCGCCGGGCTGAGGTCGGTTTCCCCGGTCATGACACGCAAACTATCAGGGACCCTGCCTGATGGTTAATGCCCCGGGACTCCCTAAGATGGGCGCCGTGATCCCTGCCAAGGCCCTGACGGCCGCCGCTCCCTCGCCCGCGTCGCCGAGCACGGCCCGAGCCATCAACGACCGGCTCGCCCTCGGACTCCTCCAGTCCGAGGGACCCCTCACGGCCACCCAGCTCAAGCACCTGACCGGCCTGTCGCGGCCCTCGGTCGCCGACCTCGTGGAACGACTCACCGAAGCCGGACTGATCGAGGTCGTGGGGGAGTCCGGGGCACAGCGGCGCGGCCCCAACGCCCGCCTGTACGGGATCGTCGCCCGCCGCGCCCACCTGGCCGCGCTGGACGTGCGCACCGACAGCGCCACCGCCGTCGTCACCGACCTGCTGGGCCTGCCACTGGCCGAGGTCTCGCTGCCGGTCGACGCCGTCGAGGAGGCCGTGGACCGGCTGGACACCCTGACGCGGGAGGTCGGCGCGGCACCCCTGCACACCGTGGTCGTCGGCGCTCCCGGACTGGTCTCCCCGGACAGCGGCCACCTCGGCGACACCCTGCGCCTGCCGTCCTGGCACCGGGACCTCGTGGTGGCCCTGCGGCGACGGCTGCCGGCGAAGGTGGTCGTGGAGAACGAGACCAACCTCGCCGCCCTCGCCGAACAGCGGATCGGCGCGGCCCGGGACGTGGAATCCTTCGTCCTGCTGTGGCTGGGCGCCGGGGTGGGCGCGGCGGTGGTCCTGGACGGGCGGCTGCGCCGGGGGGCCTCCGGCGGGGCGGGCGAGATCGGTTTCCTGCCCGTCCCGGGGACCGCCGCACTGCCGTCGGACACCGACTGCGGCGGAGGCTTCCACGCGCTCGCCGGACGCCGTGCCGTCACCGCGCTGGCCGCCGAACACGGCTTCCGGGGACCGGCGGAGGAGGCGGTCGCCGGCGCCGCCGGCGAGGCGTTCCTGGACGCGCTGGCCGAACGCCTCGCGATCGGGGCGGCGGCCGTCGCGGCGATCCTCGACCCGGGCTGCGTGGTCCTGGCGGGCGAACTCGGCCACGCCGGCGGCCCCGCGCTGGCCGCCCGCGTCGCCGCCCGCCTGAGCACCCTGACCCCGGTCACCACGGAGGTCCGCGCCACGGTCCTCGGCGGCGCTGCGGTACTGGCGGGGGCCAGACTGGCCGCCCGCGAGGAGGCACAGGCCGTCCTCTTCGGCGGCGGCTGACCCCGCCCGGCCCGCGCCCCTCGCACCGCCCCCGCACGCCCGGCCCGCGCGCACGACTACCGCCGGGCCAGGAACTCCGCGAAGGTGCCGCGGCCCACCGCGTGCGACGGAGCCAGGTTCCCCCCGCGCCGGAAACCGGCGTACGCCCGGCCCGCGAGCGGCAGCGCGACGATCCGGCGCCGCCTTCCCGTCGCCTTCAGGTACGCACGCGCCAGGTCCGGCAGGCTCCGGATCTCCGGGCCGCCCATGTCGTCCACCCGCCCCGCCGGGACGGGCACCGCCAGCTCCGCCAGCCGGTCCGCGACCTCCTCGACGGCGATCGGCTGTACCCGCACCCCCTTCGGCAGCGGCATCACCGGCAGCCTCGCCGCCGCGCCCACCACCTGCGCGACCAGGTCGTGGAACTGCGTGGCCCGCAGGATCGTCACGCCCAGCCCCGAGGCCTCCAGCAGCCGCTCCACCTTCAGCTTGGTGACGTAGTAGCCCAGCGGCACCACGTCCACGCCCACGATCGAGATGTAGACGATGTTGGTCACGGTCCCGGCCCGCCGGGCCGCCTCCACGAGGTTCCCCGCGGCCACGTCGTCACCCCCGCGCGGGGCGCTCGCGCAGTGCACCACCACCTGCGCGCCGCGCAGCGCCGCGTCCAGACCGGTTCCGTCCGTGAGGTCCACCGGGTGGTCGGGCGCGTGCCGGCTGAGGACCCGTACCTCGTGCCCCGCCGCCCGCAGGCGCGTGGTGACGAGCGAGCCGAGGTTTCCGGTGCCTCCGGTGACGACGATCGTGTTCACGGTGTCCGTTCCTTCCCGAGGGGGTTCGTTCACCAGCCTGGACCGGGCAGCCTCCCGGAATGTGACAGCTGTCGTCGCAGGAACCCCAGCTTCTCCGGGTTGACCACCACCCGCGCGCCGCTGACCAGTCCATTCTCGAATTCCGGCAGGAACACCGCCACCTCGCCGAAGACCAGCGCCGGGGCCCCGTTGACCTCCGCGAAGGCGACCGCCTCCTCGCCGACGAACTTGCGCAGCGCGCCCACCAGGAAACGGGCCACGTTCTCCCGGCCCAGGATCGGCCGCCGGGCCGCGCCCACCACCCCGCCGCCGTCCGACACGTACCGGACGTCGGTCGCGAGCAGGCTCTCCAGCCGGGCCAGGTCCCCGTCGCGCGCCGCGGACATGAAGGTCTCCACCAGGCCCCGCCACCGCTCGGGATCGGGTTGGAACCGCGGCCGCGGGGTGTCCACCCGCTCCGCCGCCCGTCGGTGGAGCTGCCGGGAGTTGGCCTCGGTGACGTCCAACAGCCCGGCGATCTCCCGGTGCCCGTACCCGAAGGCCTCGCGCAGCACGTACACGGCGCGCTCCTTCGGCGTCAGCCGTTCCAACAGCACCAGCAGGGCCATCGAGACGCCGTCCCGGCGCTCGGTCGAGTCCAGCGGGCCGAGCGTCCCGTCCCCGGTGAGGACCGGTTCCGGGAGCCAGGGGCCGACGTACTCCTCGCGGCGGGCGCGCGCGGAGGTGAGCCGGTTGAGGCACAACCGGGTGACCACCTTGGCCAACCAGGCCCCCGGATGCGCGATCGGCTCCCGGTCGGCGCCGTTCCACCGCAACCAGGCGTCCTGTACGACGTCCTCGGCCTCGTGGGCGGAGCCCAGCATGCGGTAGGCGATGCCGAACATCCGTTGCCGGTGTTCCTCGAATTCCGCTCCGGTCGCGGCGTTGTCCGTGGTCACGGCCCCAGCCTACGAGCGAACGCGCGAGGACCCGGTGGCCGCCGGGCCACCGGGTCCTCACACTCGTCGGATCAAGCGGGCAGACCGGGGGTCAGCACGCGCCCTGGTCCTTCCAGACGCCCCAGTCACCGGTGGTGCCGGGCTCCTCGTTCTGCGTCCACCAACCGGCCTTCCAGTTGCGGCCCTTGTGCGAGACCACGTTGCCGCTGTTGTAGACCTGACCCGCGACGTACGCCGGGTTGGTGCACGTGCCGCCCGGAGGCGTCGTCGGCGGGGTGGTCGGCGGGGTGGTGGGGGGAGTCGTCGGCGGGGTGGTGGGCGGGGTCGTGGTGCCCGGCTCCACGACCGTGGTGCCGCGCGCCAGGTCGCCGGCGAGGGCGTAGGTCGTGCCGGAGATGTTCACCGTCCAGTTGGAGGGCGTGGACACCGGCAGGTAGTAGTTGAACGCCAGGTCGACCGAGGCGCCCGGGGCCAGCGTCTGCCAGGCCGGGAGCTTCAGGGAGACCCGGTGGAAGTCGCCCTTCAGACCACCGACGTTGCTGCCGGTGTGGTCGCTGCTGATCACCTTCGTGCCGAATCCGGACTGGTCCGAGGCGTTGTTCGGAGCCGAGGTCGCGTAGTCGAACTGGAACTCGGTGCCGCCCGGCAGCGTGGTCCGGGTGTTGTTGGTGATCTTGATTTTCGGGGTGATCGGGTAGTTGGAGTCGCCGAGCTTGAACTCGGTGAACTCCGTCGCCACGTCCACGGCCTTCTTCGGCAGCGCGGTGTTGGACTTGCTCGCGCCGTACGGGGAGGCCGCCTTGAACTTGTCGTACATCAGCGAGGTGAGCGTGTCGCCCATCTCGTACTGGCCCTTCGTGGCGTTCCAGGCGTAGTCGCCCGCCATCTCCCAGACCATCGTGCCGCCGATGCCGCGGTCCACGACGTAGTCGGCCTTGGCCGCCACCGACTGCTCGTCCTCGGTGGAGAGGAAGACCTTCTTCTGGGCGTTCCACAGCCACGGCGCGACCAGCTTGGCGTCGTACTTGCGGACGTAGGTGCCGGTCAGGGCGGTGTTCGCGGGGAAGCCGTACCTGGTGACGTAGTCGCCGACGATCCCCTTCTCCAGGTTCTTGGCGTGCCACATCGGGTTGGAACCGGCGGGGGACTCGACCCCGTTGGCGTCCTTGTCGTGCCACAGGTTGTCGATGCCGACGGCGCCGTCACCGCACTTGGTCAGACCGGCGCCGGCCGGGCAGGTCGTCGCGGACGCCTTGCCCCACAGTCCGTCGGTGCCGCCCTGCACGTTCTTGTGGCCGCGGGTGTAGTACGGCAGGCCGATGTTGATGCGGCCCGCCGGCATCGAGCCGCGGAAGTAGTGGTAGGCCCAGTCGGTGTTGAGGTACCCGACGCCCCCGTACTGGGAGCTGCCGTAGACGTTGGCGGCCGCCAGCTCGGCGTCCTTGCCGTCGTCGAACAGCGAGGCGTTGGGGCCGACGTACTCGTTCCAGGCGCCGTGCAGGTCGTAGGACATGATGTTGACGTAGTCCAGGTACTTCTGCATCTGGAACGTCTCCATGCCCCGCAGCAGGTAGCCGGAGGACGGGGCGGCGACGGTGAGCATGTAGTGCTTGCCGTCGGTGGCGCCCGCGCGGTCGAGCTTCTCGCGCAGCGACTTCATCAGGGCCGCGTAGCCCTTGACCAGCCCGGCCCGGCGGGCGTTGGAGAGCTGCCAGTCCAGCGGGTTGCCCGCGTCCTTCATGGTGGTCGGGTACTCGTAGTCGATGTCGACGCCGTTGAACCCGTACGTGCGGATGAACTCGACGGAGGAGTTCGCGAAGGTGTCGATGCCGGCCTGGTTGACCGAGCCGTCGGCGTTGGTGGCCATCGAGTAGAAGCCGCCGGAGGCGACCCGGTTGCCGTCGTCGCCGAAGTAGCCGCCGGTCTCGGCCCAACCGCCCACCGAGATCAGGGTCTTCACGTTCGGGTACTGCTTCTTGAACTTCGTCAGCTGGTTGAAGTGGCCCTTGTAGGGGAGGGCCGGATCCATCTCGGCGCCCGCGACACCCGGCCAGGTCATCCCGGTGGCCGCGTTGTTCGCGTTGTCCGCGCCCACGGCGATCTTGTTGTCCCCGCCGACGTGGGCGAAGGCGTAGTTCAGGTGGGTGACCTTGGACCAGGGGATGTTGTTGGCGAGGTAGGCGGGGGTGCCGTCCTTGCCGGTGCGCCATCCGGTGAAGTAGCCGATGACGCGCCGCTGGTGGTCGGCGCCCATCTTCTCGCGGCCCTCGGAGTCGTAGACCGAGCAGTACGGGACGTCGACTCCGGCCGTCTTGTACAGCCCGTCGGGGCGACACGACTCGTTGTCGGCGGCGTGCGAGACGCCGGCCGAGAGCCCGCCGACCAGCAGTCCGGCGATTGCGGCGCCGGATGCCAGGAGCATCGCTCTCGTACGTGTGGGGGACGGCATGGTGCCTCCTGGGGAGGGGAGGATGGCAGGACACAACGTGCATCAACATGCGGAAGGGTGACGCTGGTTGGCCCGCGACGTGCGCACATCCGACGGGCCGGCTCCCTGGGAAGATGAAGGGAACGTTAAGAGGACTAGACCAACCCGTCAATAGGTCTGGACCAACGCTCGGTCGGAAGTGCGCGTCCCGCGCCGGCGGCGCGCGGCCGGCGCGACAGTGGCGCTCAAGAATGGCTTGTTTGTGATCCAGGCCACATACGCTCACCCGCATGGCCGCCGATCACCCGTGGCACACTGGCCTGAGTACCAGTAGCAGCGCACTCCGGGGTCGGTGTAATTCCGAACCGGCGGTTATAGTCCGCGACCCGTCCGCAGCCAGCGGCCGGTTGACCAGGTGAAATTCCTGGACCGACGGTTAAAGTCCGGATGGGAGGCAGTGCGCGGCGGGCAGTCACCGGTACGCCGCCGTCGGCGGTCCATCGGCGTATCCAGCGGATACGTCTCGAAGGGACCGTTCATCCGGCCTCGGCGTCCCCGCGTGTGCCACCCGCTTCATCTGTCGTATCCCGACAGGCCCCGGAGTCCGTGCCCGATTGAGGCAGGAGGACCCGGTGGCGCCACACGCCGACACGCACCACGACGACGCGTCCGCACGTGACGCGCACGCCATGCGTGACGAAACCGCCATGCGCCGAGCCATCGAGCTCGCGGCCCGCGGACTCGGCTCCACCAGCCCCAACCCCGTCGTCGGCTGCGTCGTCACGGACGCCACCGGCCGCGTCGTCGGCGAAGGCTGGCACGAACGGGCCGGCGGCCCGCACGCCGAGGTCCACGCCCTGCGCGCGGCCGGGGCGGCGGCCCGCGGCGGCACCGCCTACGTCACCCTCGAACCCTGCAACCACACCGGCCGCACCGGCCCCTGCGCGCAGGCCCTCGTCGACGCCGGCGTCACCCGCGTCCTCTACGCCGTCCCCGACCCGACCCCGCAGGCCGGCGGCGGCTCCGCCACCCTGCGCGCGGCCGGGATCACCGCCGAGGTCGGCCTCCTCGCCGACGAGGCCGAGGACGGCAACGCCGCCTGGCTGACCTCCGTGCGCCTGGGCCGCCCCCACGTCCTGTGGAAGTACGCCGCCACCCTCGACGGCCGCGTCGCCGCCGCCGACGGCACCAGCCGCTGGATCAGCTCCGCCGAGTCCCGCGCCGACGTCCACCGGCTGCGCGCCGAGGTCGACGCCGTCCTCGTCGGCGCCGGCACCCTGCGCGCCGACGACCCGCACCTCGCCGTGCGCGGACCCGCGGTGCAGGCCCTCGCGGGCCGGCCGCTGCGGGTCGTCCTGGACACCCACGCCCGCATCCGGCCCGGCGCCCGCGTCCTGGACGACGCCGCGCCGACCCTGCTCGCCGTCGGCGAGGACGCCGACACCCGGCACCTGCCCGGAGTCGACGTGGTCCGCCTCCCCGGCGACGCGCACGGACTCTCCGTCGAGGCCCTGCTCGCGGAGCTGTACCGGCGCGGCACCCGCTCCGTCCTCCTCGAAGGCGGCCCGACGCTGGCCGGCGCGTTCGTCGCGGCGGGCGCCGTGGACAAGGTCGTCGGCTACCTCGCCCCCGTCCTGCTCGGAGCGGGCCCGAACGCCCTCGCCGACGCCGGCGTCGCCACCCTCACCGACGCGCTCCGTCTCCGCATCACCGACACGACCCGCATCGGCACCGACATCCGCGTCACCGCAGTCCCCGAAGCCGCCCCCATCGCCCCCAAGGAGCACTGAGTGTTCACCGGAATCGTCGAAGAACTGGGCGAGGTCACCGCCGTCGAGCAGCTCGCGGAAGCCTCCCGCTTCCGCCTGCGCGGCCCCCTCGTCACCGACGGCGCCAAGCACGGCGACTCGATCGCCGTCAACGGCGTCTGCCTGACCGTGGTGGAGACCGCCGACGGCGAGTTCACCGCCGACGTCATGCAGGAGACCCTGAACCGCTCCAGCCTCGGCGCCCTCACCCAGGGGTCCCGGGTCAACCTGGAGCGCCCGATGGAACTCGGCGGGCGGCTCGGCGGGCACCTGGTCCAGGGCCACGTGGACGGCACCGGCACGATCCTGTCCCGCACCCCCTCCGAGCACTGGGAGCTCGTCAAGGTCGGCCTTCCCGCCGGCCTCGCGCGGTACGTCGTCGAGAAGGGCTCCATCACGGTCGACGGCGTCAGCCTCACCGTGGTCGAGGCCGCCGCCGACTGGTTCACGATCAGCCTCATCCCGACCACCCTCGCCCTGACCACGCTCGGCCTCAAGCAGAGCGGCGACCCGGTCAACCTGGAGGTGGACGTCCTCGCCAAGTACGTGGAACGCCTGCTCGCCGCCGGAGTGAACCCCCTGCACGCCCGGGAGGAATCGAAGTGAGCGCCCTGACCTGGCTCAACACCGAGGCCTTCGAGGTCGTCGGCCAGAAGGTCATCTGGTCCGACATGATCGGCAACCTGATGGGCCTGGCCGCCCTCGCGCTCGGCTGGCGCCGCTCCATATGGACCTGGCCCGCCCAGCTCCTCTCCGGCCTGATCCTCATCGCCGCCTACGCCTCCGCCCACCTCGCGGGCGGCGTCGGCAAGCAGCTTCTCGTCATCGGCGTGGCCGTCTGGGGCTGGCGGGCCTGGCAGAAGGGCCGGCAGCAGGCCCAGGACGGCTCCATCGCCGTCCGCACGGCGAGCTGGAAGGAGCGCGGACTGCTCCTGGCCGGCGCGGCCCTCGGCACCCTTGCGGTCGGCGGCCTCTTCACGCTGTTCCCGCACCTGTCGTGGAGCCCGTGGGCGGACGCCTACATCTTCGTCGGCACCATCGTGGCCATGGTGGCCCAGGCCCGCGGCCTGGTGGAGTTCTGGTTCGCCTGGCTCCTCGTCGACCTCGTCGGCGTCCCCCTCGCCTTCAACAACGGCCTGGCCTTCTCCGGTCTCGTCTACGTCGTCTACTTCGCGCTCGTCCTGTGGGGCGCGTACGACTGGTACCAGCGCTCGCGCCGCACCCCCGCCCCGGCCCTCGAAGGAGCAACGGCATGACCCCCCTCAAGCCCGTGCCGGACATGCCCGCCGCAGTCGAGGAGACCTTCCGCCTCGACCCGGTCGAGCAGGCCATCCGCGACATCGCCGCGGGCCGCCCGATCGTCGTCGTCGACGACGAGGACCGCGAGAACGAGGGGGACCTCGTCATCGCGGCGGAGAAGGCCACCCCCGAGATCATCGCGTTCATGATGAGCGAGTGCCGCGGCCTGATCTGCGCCCCCATGGAGGGCCCCGAGCTGGACCGGCTGGAACTTCCCCAGATGGTCCGGAACAACACCGAGTCCATGCAGACGGCCTTCACCGTCTCCGTCGACGCGAGCGCCGCCCACGGCGTCAGCACCGGGATCTCGGCCGCCGACCGCGCCACCACGCTGCGCCTGCTGGCCGCGGGCTCCTGCGAGCCCTCGGACTTCGTCCGCCCCGGCCACGTCTTCCCGCTGCGCGCCAAGCCCGGCGGCGTCCTGGTCCGCAACGGCCACACCGAGGCCGCCGTGGACCTCGCCCGCCTCGCGGGCCTGCGCCCGGCCGGCGCCATCGTGGAGATCGCCGGCGAGGACGGCGTCATGCTGCGCCTGCCCGAGCTGATCCCCTTCGCCCGCAAGCACGGGCTGACGATCATCTCGATCGAGGACCTGATCGCCTACCGGCGCTCGGCGGAGCCGACCGTGCGCCGCGAGGCCGAGGTCAGCCTGCCGACCGCCTTCGGCGAGTTCACCGCGTACGGCTACCGCTCCACCGTCGACGGCGTCGAGCACATCGCCCTCGTCCACGGCGAGGTGGGGGACGGCGGCGACATCCTGGTCCGCATGCACTCCGAGTGCCTGACCGGGGACATCTTCCAGTCCCAGCGCTGCGACTGCGGCCCCCAGCTGCACGCCTCCATGGCCCGCATCCAGGCCGAGGGCCGCGGCGTCGTCGTCTACCTGCGCGGCCACGAGGGCCGCGGCATCGGCCTCCTGTCCAAGCTGCGCGCGTACGAGCTCCAGGAGCGCGGCCGCGACACCCTCGACGCCAACCTCGAACTCGGCCTGCCCGCCGACGCCCGCGACTACGGGGCCGGCGCCCGGATCCTCGCCGACCTGGGCGTGCACGGCGTCCGACTGCTGACGAACAACCCCGACAAGGCCGCCGCCCTGGTCCGCCACGGCATCACGGTCGACAGCCGGGAGCCGATGCCCGTCGAGGCCGGCGAGCACAACCTGCGGTACCTGCGCACCAAGCGGGACCGGATGGGCCACGACCTGCCCTGGCTGGACGAGGCCGTGTCCACCTCCGCCTGCGGCAACCAGTAACACGTACGAGCCAACCCGACACCACCCCGAGCACCACCCGACCAACACCCGAGGAGCAGAGCTGTGAGCGGCAAGGGCGCACCCGAACTGAGCGTGAAGAACTGCGGAGACCTGCGAGTCGCCGTGATCGCGGCCCAGTGGCACGAGAAGGTCATGGACGGTCTGGTCGACGGCGCCCTGCGGGCCCTGCACGAGCTGGGCATCGACGAGCCCACCCTCCTGCGGGTCCCGGGCAGCTTCGAGCTCCCGGTCGTGGCGAAGGTACTCGCCGGTCGCGGTTACGATGCCATCGTCGCCCTCGGAGTGGTCATCCGCGGCGGCACCCCGCACTTCGACTACGTCTGCCAGGGCGTCACCCAGGGCCTGGTACAGGTGTCGATCGACACCGGAGTCCCCGTCGGCTTCGGTGTGCTGACCTGCGACAACGACGAGCAGGCGCTGGACCGCGCCGGGCTTGAGGGGTCGAATGAGGACAAGGGGCACGAAGCGGTCACCGCCGCCGTCTCCACCGCCATGACCCTGCGGACCGTCAGCGAACCCTGGCGCTGAGTGGCGGCGGGGGACCCCTTATTCTGAGGACCATCATGGCGAACACATCCCCCAAGAGCTTCGAAGAGCTCTTCACCGAGCTCCAGCTCAAGGCCGCCAACGGCGACCCCGGCACCTCCCGCACCGCCGAGCTCGTCTCGCAGGGCGTGCATGCCATCGGCAAGAAGGTCGTCGAGGAGGCCGCCGAGGTCTGGATGGCCGCCGAGTACGAGGGCAAGGAAGCCGCCGCCGAGGAGATCTCCCAGCTGCTCTACCACGTCCAGGTGATGATGGTGGCGCGCGGGATCACCCTCGACGACGTCTACGCGCACCTCTAGACCGGCAGCCCTCCCGCGGGCCCCCCGCCCGCCACCCGTCCCCACCTTTCGCAACCCACGCACCAAAGGAAGCCCCATGCTGCGCATCGCCGTCCCCAACAAGGGTGCACTCTCCGGACCTGCGTCGGCGATGCTCCATGAGGCCGGCTACCGGATGCGCAAGGAGTCCAAGGAGCTCGTGGTCGTCGACCCCGAGAACGAGGTGGAGTTCTTCTACCTCCGCCCCAAGGACATCGCGATCTACGTGTCCTCCGGGAAGCTCGACATCGGCATCACCGGCCGCGACCTGCTGCTCGACTCCGGCGCCAGCGCCGAGGAGATCCTGCCGCTGAACTTCGGCCGGTCCACCTTCCGCTACGCCACGATCCCCGGCACCGCGAAGGGCCCCGAGGACTTCACCGGGATGACCATCGCGACCTCGTACGAGGGAATCGTCGCCAAGCACCTCGCCGACCAGGGCATCGACGCCTCCGTCGTGCACCTCGACGGCGCGGTGGAGACCGCCATCCAGCTCGGCGTCGCCCAGATCATCGCCGACGTCGTCGAGACCGGCACCAGCCTGCGCAACGCCGGCCTGGAGGTCATCGGCGAGCCGATCATGACCTCCGAGGCGGTCGTCATCCGCGGCAACACCGCCGACGCCGAGGACCCGCGCACCCAGCAGTTCCTGCGCCGCCTCCAAGGCGTCCTGGTGGCCCGCAGCTACGTGATGATGGACTACGACTGCCGCGCCGAGCACCTGGAGCGCGCGGTCGCCCTCACCCCGGGCCTGGAGTCGCCGACCGTCTCCCCGCTGCACAACGAGGGCTGGGTCGCCGTCCGCGCCATGGTCCCCGCCAAGGAAGCCCAGCGGATCATGGACGACCTGTACGAGCTCGGCGCGCGCGCGATCCTCACCACCTCGATCCACGCCTGCCGCCTCTGACGCGTCCCGTCCGGCGGATCCGCCGTCACCGCGGATCCGCCACTCCACCGGCCCATCAGACGCACCACCTTCCGAGCAGAACCGAGCGCACACCATGGCCGAGTCCGCCGCCCAGCCCGCACCGCCCGCCTTGCCGGTCACCTTCCGGCCGAACCGCACCCGGGCCGTCCTGCTGGGCGTCGGGACCGTCATGTTCGTGACCATCGGATCGATCGCGTTCCTCCTGGAGAACCTCAGCCCGGGGGAGCGGATCAGCTTCCTGTTCACCGCCGCCCTGCTGAGTTCCGTCCTCGTCCTGCTCAGCCGCCCCAAGGTGGTCGCGGACGAGGCCGGCGTCACCGTGGTCAACCTCACGACGACCCGCCGACTGGAGTGGGCGCAGATCCTGCGCGTCAACCTCCGCCCCGGCGACCCGTGGGTGTTCCTCGACCTGAACGACGGCACCAGCCTGCCCGCACTCGGCATCCAGCCCGGCGTCGCCAGGGCCCAGGCGATCGGCGACGCCCGCGCCCTGCGCGCCCTGGCCGAGAGCCGCGGAACGGGCGGACACGACCACTGACCCCGCCCAGGATCGTCGCCGCGTCCCATTGCGGCGGCGATCCGAGTGACTACCCTGGTGGCGGGGCGCAGCCGTGCGCCCTCCCACCGGCCCCGGGACCCCGTGGCCCGCGGGCAACTGCGACTTGAGGAGTGACTCCCTCCAGCAATGGACGGATCGTCCGGTAGTACCCGCGCCGCCCTCCCGATGGAGGCGGCGGCATGACCATCCCGCTACTCCTGCTCGTGGCGGCTTTCGTCCTGATCCTCGCCAACGGTTTCTTCGTGGCAGCCGAATTCGGCCTCGTCACGGTGGAGCGACCCGAGGCCGAACGCGCCGCGGCCGACGGTGACCGCCGTGCCCGCACGGTGGTCGAGGCCCTGAAGGAACTCTCCTTCCAGCTCTCCGGCACCCAGCTCGGCATCACCATCACCTCCCTCGTCGTCGGCATGCTCGCCGAACCGGCGCTCGCGGCCCTGCTGTCCGGGCCGCTCGCCGCCACCGGCCTGCCCGGGGGAGCCGTCTCCGGCGTCGCCGTCGTCATCGGCATGCTGCTCGCCTCCGCCGTCCAGATGGTCGTCGGCGAGCTCGTACCGAAGAACTGGGCGGTCTCCCGACCGCTCCAGGTGGCCCGGTTCGTGGCCGGCCCCCAACAGGTCTTCTCCCGCGCCTTCCGGCCGGTCATCGCGGCCCTCAACGCCGTCGCCAACCGGCTCGTCCGCGCGCTCGGGGTCGAGCCCACCGACGAGATGGCCTCCGCCCGCACCCCCGGCGAACTCGTCTCCCTGGTCCGCCACTCGGCCCAGGCCGGCGCCCTCGAACAGGACACCGCCGACCTCTTCGTACGGACCCTCTCGCTGGGCGAGCTCACGGCCCAGCACGTCATGACCCCCCGGGTGAAGGTCAGCGCCCTCCAGCACACGGCCACCGCGGCCGACGTGCTCAACCTGACCCGGGCCACCGGCCTGTCCCGCTTCCCGGTCTACCGCGAACGCATCGACGAGATCACCGGCGTCGTCCACCTCAAGGACGCCCTCGCCGTGCCCGAGTCCGAGCGCGCCCGCACCACCGTGGGCCGGATCTGCGTCGCCCCGCTGCTGGTCCCCGGCTCCCTGCCGGTCCAGCCCCTGCTGGAGCGGCTGCGCAGCGAACAACCGATGGCCGTGGTCGTCGACGAGTACGGCGGCACCGCCGGAGTCGTCACCCTGGAGGACATCGTGGAGGAACTCGTCGGAGAGGTCCGCGACGAGCACGACCTCGCGGAGGACGGCACGCCCGAACTGGCCGCCGTACCCGCCGAGGACGGCCGCCCCTCCTGGGAGGCCGACGGCAGCTGCCGCGTGCACACCCTGCGCCGCATAGGCCTGGAGGTGCCCGAGGGCCCCTACGAGACCGTCGCCGGACTGGTCGCCGACCTGCTCGGTCGGATCCCCGCCCCCGGCGACCGGGCCGAGCTCCCCGGTTGGAAGCTGTCCGTCCGCCAGGTCGGCCGCTACCGCGCCGAACGGGTCAGGCTGGTCCGCACGGCCCCCGTCCCCACCCCGGCCGAGCCCCAGGCGGTGGGCCGGTGAACGCCCTCCAGCTCGTCTTCGCCCTGCTCCTGGTCCTGGCCAACGGCTTCTTCGTCGGCGCCGAGTTCGCTCTCGTCTCCGTACGCCGCAGCCAGATCGAACCCCTCGCGGCCGGGTCCAAGCGGGCCCGCCAGGTGCTCCACGGCCTGGAGAACCTGCCGCGCATGATGGCGGCGGCCCAGTTCGGCATCACCATGTGCTCGCTCACCCTCGGCGCCGTCGCCGAACCGACCGTGGCCCGGCTGCTGGAGCCCGTCTTCCACGCCGCGCACGTGCCGGAAGGCCTGATCCACCCCCTCGGCTACGCCGTCGCGCTCGCCGCCGTGGTCTTCCTGCACCTGGTCATCGGCGAGATGGTCCCCAAGAACCTCGCCATGGCCGCCCCCGAGAAGACCGCCCTGTGGTTCAGCCCCGGCCTGGTGGCCTTCGCCCGGGTCTGCGGCCCGGTCACGACCGCCCTCGGCGCCTGCGCCACGCTCGTCCTGCGGCTCTTCAAGGTCGAGCCGAAGGACGAGGTCGAGGCCGTCTACACGAGCGCCCAGCTCGGTCGCCTCCTCAAGGACTCCCGGCAGGCCGGGTTCCTGGAGCAGGTGCAGCACGAACGGCTCGAGGACGCCCTCGAACTGGGCAGCCGCCCCGTCACCGACGTGCTGCTGGCCCACGACCGGCTCGTGTCGGTCAGCCCGGCGGTCACCCCGCGCCAGATCGAACAGCTGACGGTGCGCACCGGCTACTCCCGGTTCCCCGTCCAGTCCGACAGCGGTGCCTTCATGGGCTACCTGCACGTCAAGGACGTACTGGACCTGGAGGACCGGGAACGGGCCGTGCCCCAGCGGGTCTGGCGCCGGATGACCACGGTGTGCTCCACCCTCCCGCTGGACGACGCCCTCACCGTCATGCGCCGGGACGCCACCCACCTGGCCCAGGTCGCGGACCCGGCCGGCCGGGTGCTGGGCCTGGTCGCGATGGAGGACGTACTGGAGATGCTGGTCGGAGAGGTGCGCGATCCCGCGCACCGCACCGCCCCGCCGGCCCGCCGGGCACCCGTCTCGGAGGAGGCCATGGCGAGCTGACCCCGCCGGCCCGACCCGGAGCCCCCGTCGCCTACAGCGGCGGGGGCTCCGTGCGGTCCTGGGGGCCCCGGCCCGACAGGACCTCCCCGTACGCCTGCATCAGATCGGCCAGCCGCAGCGTCGCCAGGTCCTCCCGGGAGGGATCCGCGGCGAACCCCGCCAACCGCAGGTCCCGGTACGCGCAGCTCTTCTCGTACAGGGTCCGCAGGAAGCGGCCGTTGCCCAGCTCGTCGATCCAGCCCTGCTCGACGACGTGCCCGCTGATGCTGCGCAGCTCGTCGAGGGCCTCCTCGTCCCAGCAGTCCCCGTTCGCGTCGGCCAGCACCCCGCCGATGGCGGTCAGCTCCGGCGGCCGGTAGCTCGGGAAGTCCACCCGGGTGGTGAACCGCGACGAGAGCCCCGGGTTCGTGGCCAGCAGCCGGTCCATCCCGGCCGGATAGCCCGCCAGGATCACCACCAGGTGGTCGCGGTTGTCCTCCGCCCGCTTCAACAGGACCTGGAGGGCCTCGTCCCCGTACGCGTCACCCTTGCTGTAACCGGAGTTGGACAGGCTGTAGGCCTCGTCGACGAACAGCACCCCGCCGATCGCGGAATCGATCAGTTCGTTCGCCTTCACGGCCGTCTGCCCCAGGAACTCGCCGACCAGGTCGGCCCGTTGGGCCTCCACCAGATGATCGCCACCCAACAGGCCGAGGGCGTAGAACACCCGGCCCAGGATCCGCGCGACCGTGGTCTTGCCCGTCCCCGAGGGCCCCGAGAAGACGAAGTGCCGCTTCGGCGGCTGCACCGGCAGCCCCTGACTCGCCCGCAACCCGGCCATGTGCAACTGCGCCGACAAGGCCTTCACCTGCCGCTTGACGGGCTCCAGGCCCACCATCCGCTCCAACTCGGCGAGCGCCTCGGCCAACGCCTGCGGATCGGCGGGCCCGGCCGGCAGACCCGCCGCCCGGGGCGGAACCACCACCTTGCGGCGCACGCCCTCCAACCGGTTCGGGCCGGGCGGCACCCCACCCGGCCCGAACCGCTGATCCGGCGGCTCCAGAACCGTCGGCGGATCCGGCTCGACCTGCCCGTCCGCCGCGATGTCCTGCACCGGGCCCGAGCCGCCGCCCAGCGCCACCGCCGCGAAGTCCCCGCCGGACGGGGAGAGCCCGTGCCCGGCGAAACCCTCGCCGGAGTGCCCGTACCCCGCGTACCCGTCGGCCCCGTCCACGAAGTCGGCGTCCTCGATCGCCGTCAGCCGCGCCACCGTGTCCATGAACGCCGGATCCACCCGGTGCACGGCGCGGTACAGCGGCAGCGCCGCCGCGCTGCGCCCCGTGCCCTCGTGCGCCCGCGCCAGCCAGTACCGCAGCTCCTTGCGCTGGGGCTGCTCGCTGCGGCACCGCATCAGCGCCGCCGACAGCATCGGCTCGGCCTGCCCGTACATCTCCAGCCGGACCCGGGCCATCCCGCCGAACAGACCCGCCTCGATGCCCAGCAGCGGATCGTCGACCAGCGGCTCGGTGTGCCGGACCAACTGGTCCCAGTCCTTCACCAGATACGCCCGGCAGGCGTGCAGGAAGCGCACCTGCGCATCGGTGTCCACGGGGGGCAGGGCGGCCAACGCCTGGTCCAACTCGGGCACGTGACGGCCGTCCAGCCAGTGCGAGGCGTGGGCCAACAACAGGTCCCGGCGACTCTCCAGCACCGGCTGCACCCACCAGCCCAGCCAGTACCAGGAGTTCAGCATGCGTCGGTGACGGGCCCGCTGCTCGCCGAGCCGGTCCCGATGGGCGTACATGCGCAATAACGCGTTGGTGGTGTCCACCCGGAGCGCGTGGAGACCCAGCCAGGCGTCGGCCATCGCGGGATCGAGCCGTACGGCCGCCCGGAACTCCTCCTCGGCCTGCGGATAGGCACCCATCGTGCAGGCGTCCACCCCGCGCAGCCAGGCGAGTTCGGCCGGGGCGTGCGCGCTGCCCGGCGTGCCGAAGTCCATCACATCCCCCACAAGCCTGCCCCCGTGGTACGCGGCAACCCCCGCGTCAGTCCCGCGAGTTGCCTACCGCGCCAGATGAAATCAGGGCTGCATCGTACCTGCGGTGACGCACCTTACCCAGGGTGCGGGGGGTGTGCGTCGGGGGCGCGTTTCGGGCCGCTGTGGTGACGCAGGGTGAAGGGCCGGGTGCGGTGGGCCCCGCTGAGGGCAGAACGAAGCCCCCGGTCACGGGGGAACAACCGGGGGCTTCACGTCCGCCGCGGCCCTTGCGGACCGGGCATTCAGAACGTAAGGCCGTCGCGGGCGCCAGGTCAAGCCGGTCGGAGAGGGCCGGTGCGGACGGATTTCCGGATCCGCTCAGGCGCGGGGGAGCCCGTCACCTTCCGTGACGGAAGAGGTGGTTCCCGCGGTCGCACCGGCCCCGGAAGTCCACTCGTATCCCGTACCGCTCTGGCGTACCAGGGTGTCGGCGAAGGGGCGCGAAGGGTCGTCCGCGAAGTGCGCGAGCTCCGCGCGCTCCCATCCGTCCCAGAAGTCGGAGAGTTCGCGCCCGTCCCGGTTTCGCCCGCGCCCCCAGGACTGCGCGCGCGGTGTCTCCATCCACAGCAGCCTCGCCAGCCACGGCCGCAGCGTCCGCCGCCCCGCCCCGACCCCCTCGACGAGCAGCACCGGGGCCGGCTCCAGCTCCCGCGCGGGGCCGAACCGGCGCTCCACCCAGTCGTACGGCGTCCAGAGCGCGGGCCGGCCGGCGCGGAGCGGCTCCAGCACCTGGGCACCCAGACGCCCGTCCCACGCGAACAGTTCCTCGTGGGTGGCCACGTCGTCCAGGTGCATCACCGGCGCCCCGCCCAGGGCCTCGGCGAGCCGCTCCGCGAAGGTGCTCTTCCCGGAGCCGGCGTGCCCGTCGATGCCGATCAGCCGCACCGGACCGAGTGACGGCGGCAGGGAGGCCAGCTCCCGCGCGAGCCGTTCCAGGGGGCCGCCCGCCCCGGCGGGCCCGTGGGACTCCACGGCCGCGAGGGGATCGGGTGACGGGGGTGACGGATGTGGCTCCACCCGGCCAGCCTAGGCGGTGGCGGCGGGGGCGCCCGCGGGGGAATCCGCCCGGCGGGACCGGCCGAGTGGCAGCGCCGACACGGGGCCCGTGGCTTCGCCGCCCCGCAGCCGGGAACTGGAAGGGTGGACCAGCCGAGCCACCGCACCGACCCATGGGGGCCACCGATGACCGCACCCACACCACGCAGGGCCCTGCTTGCCGTCGCCCTCGCGGCCGCCGCCGCGGCCACCGTTCCCGGCGGGGCGGCCTCCGCCGCCGGCCCGTCCCGGGGCGGCGCGAAGACCCCCGCGGCCCCGGGCGCCGGCGCGTCCGCCGAGGCCGCCACGGGCCGGACGGTCGACAACCGCTTCTGGTACTCCCACGCCCACTGGCTGGCCGGCGCCCACCACGGCACCACGGCGGTCGGCGGCGCCCGACCCGGCCTGGAGATGAAGGTCCCGGCCGGCCGGACCGAGTACACCGACCCGCACACCGCGCGGAAGGCCACCTGGGAGTACGCCTCCTGGACCTCGCCGGTGCACCGCTCGACCGTTCCCGCCACCGAGGCCATCGCGTCCTGGAACGCCCGCACCCCGGCCGGCACCTGGATCCGGATCGAGCTGCGCGGCACGTACACCGACGGCACCGCCACCCCGTGGTACGTCATGGGCCGTTGGGCCTCCGGCGACGGCGACATCCGGCGCACCTCGGTCGACGGGCAGAGCGACGGGCGCAGCACCGTCTGGACCGACACGCTGGCCCTCGACGGGCCCGCCAAGGCCGCCGGCCTGCGCATCCGTGACTGGCAACTGCGCCTGACCCTCTACCGCAAGCCCGGCGCCGAGCGCGGGCCGACGGTCTGGCTGGCCGGCGCGATGGTCTCCGACGTCCCGGACCGCTTCACCGTCCCCGCCTCCGCCCCGTCGGGCACGGCCCACGAACTGAAGGTCCCGAGGTACTCGCAGGAGGTCCACATCGGCCGGTACCCCGAGTACGACAACGGCGGCGAGGCCTGGTGCAGCCCCACCTCCTCCCAGATGATCATCGAGTTCTGGGGGCGCAGGGCCAGTGCGGCGGCCGTGGGGTGGGTCCGCAAGGGCTACTCCGACCCGCAGGTCTGCCACGCCGCCCGGTCCACGTACGACGCGGCGTACAAGGGCTGCGGCAACTGGCCCTTCAACGCCGCCTACGCCGCCACGTACCGGGACATGGCCGGGGTCGTCACCCGGCTGACGTCCCTCGCCGACCTGGAGGTCCTGGTCCGCGCCGGGATCCCGGCCATCACCTCGCAGTCCTTCCGCGCCGAGGAGCTGACCGGCGCCGGCTACGGCACGGCGGGCCACCTGATGACCGTCATCGGCTTCACGGCCGCCGGGGACGTGATCGCCAACGACCCGAACTCGGCGGACAACCCGTCCGTCCGCCGCGTCTACCGGCGCAAGGAGTGGGAGACGATCTGGCTCCGCACCAAGCGCCGCAACGCCGCGGGCAAGGAGGTCTCCGGCACCGGCGGCATCTGCTACCTGTACGTCCCGGCCCGCCCGTCGGCGGCCGCGATCCGGGCGCTGCGGACGGTGGGCGTGCTCTGACGGGGCCGGCGGGCGGTCCGCTTGTCGCACGTACCCGCACGCTTGTCGGAAGCACGAAAAAGTCCGTGCCCGTTTCCGTTGACCCGAATGGGTTGTAAGTGGAGCATAAAGGGCACAGAACGTGTGTAGGCACAGGGCAGATTCAAGGTTCAACAGGAGGCGGCCCGCCATGACCACCCACCCGAACATCGAACAACACCCCGACCTCGCCGAGATGCGCACGCGCTTCGAGCAGGTCACCAGCACGCCCCGCGCGCAAGCGGTCGAGGCGATGGCCCTGATCACCGGCCTCTACATCGCGGCGTCGCCGTGGATCGTCGGGTTCAGCGGCTTCGGCTCGCTGGCGGTCAACAACCTGATCGCCGGACTGGCGTACTGCCTGTGCATGGGCGGCCTCGGGTCCGCCTACGAGCGCACGCACGCGATGGCGTGGACCGCCGTCGTCATCGCGGCCTGGACGATCGTCGCCCCGTGGGTCATCGCGGGAGACGTCGCCACGACCCGCACCGTGCTCAGCAACGTCATCGCCGGCGCTGTCGCGCTGGTGCTGGCACTGGCCATGGCGGGCATGGCCGGCCGGGACCGCCGCACGGGCTGACCGCACCGCACCGCCCCGTCACGCCCGCCGAACCCCGGCGGGCGTGACGTGCGCCACCCGTGACGCTCGTCTCTCGTCCCTACCGCAAGAGCAGCGAATGCTGCCACATTGGACGGCATGACCACACATGCCGCAGCCCCGACCGACCGCGCCCGCAGCCTCGCCCGCACGGGCGGCCCCAAGGACGGCTCCGGTTGGCTGGAGCACGTGCTCGGCTGGACCCTGGTGGTCGTCATCGCCATGTTCGTCACCCAGGTCGGCTGGCTCTAGGCCGGAGTCCTCGGCGGCGCGCGGAGGAACGGCGCCGCCGGATCACGAGGCGTCCAGGCGCAGCCCGTCGGTGACGATCACGTCCGAGGTGACCAGTGCCTGTTCGGCGGTCACCCGCGTCATGAAGACGAACGGCGGGATCACCGGGGGAGCGGGCAACCCCTCGGGGCTGAAGGTGACGCACAGCAGCCCCTCGATGCAGCCGCTGAACCGGGTCATGTACAGGGTGACGTCGCCCCGCAGGGTCAAGGACCGGGCCGCCAGGTCGTATTCGTCCCCGCCGTCCCGGGTGCGCAGCCGGTAGTCGTACAGCGAGGCCGCCGCCATCCGCAGCACCAGTACCTTGCGCGGCCCGTCGATCGTGTCCAGCTCGGTGACCCCCGCCAGGGCGAAGCCCTGGGGCGCGAACAGCGAGGTGGTCACCGTCGGGGGAGTGCGGGCCGCCCTCGGAGGTCCCTGCGCGGTCGCGTCGGCCCTGGCCGGTGGGGCCCCCGAGGCCAGCGCGACCAGCAGGGCCAGGGGCAGTGCCACCGCCGTCACGCGTGACCCGGCGCCACCCGGACCGGGTACGCTCCCGGGCCAGGCGCCCGCCGTCGCGGCGGCGTCCCCCTCCGTCGAGTCGGCCGCCTCCTTCTCCTTCTCCGGCAGCGGGGTCCAGCCGAAGGCCAGCGCACTGCCGGCGATGCCGAGCAGCATCCCCACCAGGAAGCCGCCCAGGTTCGTCGCCACGAAGGACAGCACCGAGAGCAGCAGGGCGTGGATCGACACGTACGCCCTGGCCTGCGGCAGGAACCACAGGAACAGCCCGGCCACCACCAGCGCCGCCCCGATCCCGATCGCCGCGATCCCGCCGAGCCCCAGGCTGACCAGCACGGTCAGCGGGGAGAGGGGGATCAACAGCAGCTCGATCCCGCCCGACACCAACAGCAGCCCGCCCCAGAACGGCCGGGTCCGCCGCCAGGCGCGCAGTCGTCGCCGCGGGCCGGGCAGGGGGAGCCGCGGCGCCCACCGCCCCGTGCCCGGATCCGCGGGTCGGCGCGCCCCTAGAAGCACTGCTTGCCGTCCAGGCCGACGCTCAACTTCATGCCCTTGAGGCGGAAGTTGCCGCCGGTCGCGGACCAGGCGTGCGAGCGCACGTTCAGGACCTCGATGTTCCCGGCCTGGAGACCGAACGCGCCCGGTTCGCCCCTGACCCCCTCGACCTGGTCGAGGGTGGAGGCGTCCCGGCCGATCTGCGCCGTGCCGAAGGTGGCGTCGCCGTCGAGGTCCTCGCCGTCGATCACCAGGTTCTCGGCGGTGACCTGGCCGGCGGGTCCGCCGGCGCTCAGCTTGAAGACCACCGTGCCCACCGGGGTGTTCACCCGGGCGGACTGGCAGATGTCGGCCAGCGTGGCCTCGCCGATGCCGAGCAGGGCGACCGGATGCCCCTTGCCGTCGACGGAACGGTCCGTCTGCACGTAGGACGCCAGGCCCTTGCTGCTCAACTTGGATGAGGAGACCTGGAAGGAGGTCCCCGAGACGGCGAAGGACGCGGCGAGCGCGCCCTGCGCCATGACGACGCCCATCGCCCCGACCGCGATCACCGCGGGCAGTGCGACCGCCACCGTCTTCTTCCACTTGACCCGGCCCTCGCGGCCGCTGTTCGTGCTCATGGAGGTGCCTCCCGTACGTCGTCCGTGCGCAGGGAAGTGCATGAGACAGGTCTGCCATACTGCGGGCTTCCTGTGGGAGTTCGAGGCTAGGGCCGAATTTGAATAATAGTCAACAGCGCGGCGCGACCGGCCGTTCGCAGGCCCGTCGGGCCGAACTCATGGCGATCGGGCGCAAGTTGTTCGCCGACACCTCGTACGACGCGCTCTCCATGGACGACATCGCCCAACACGCCGGTGTCGCAAAGGGGTTGATCTACTACTACTTCAAGAGCAAGCGCGGCTACTACCTCGCCATCGTCGAGGAGTCCGTCGCCGAACTCGTCGCCCGCGCGGCCGCGGAGACCGAACTGGCCGGCTCGGAACGGGCCCGCCGCACCATCGACGGCTACCTGTACTACGCCGAACACCACCGGGCCGCCTACCGCACGATCGTCACCGGCGGCGTCGGCTCCGACGCCGAGGTGCTCGCCATCCGCGACGCGGTCCGCGAGGAACTGGTCGCCACCATCGCCGAGGCCGCGTACGGCCGCCGCACGGTCTCGCCGCTCGCCCGGCTCGCGCTCGTGGGCTGGCTCTCCGGGGTCGAGGGGATCACCCTGGAGTGGATCGGCGGGCTCGACGGGGAGGGCCGGCTCGGCCGGGACGAGGTCGCGGCGCTCCTCGTGCGGCAGCTGCGCGCGACCCTGACGGTGATCGAGGAGTTCGCCCCCGACCACCCCGCTCCACCGGCGCACGAGGCCCCGGGGGATCCCGATGATCATGCACCGGTGACGGGAAGCCCCTGATCGGGCATACTCAAGCCGCCGCAGCCACTGAACAGGCCCTTCCGCGATCCGGGAGGGCAGTATCGGCTGTGAGAGCACCGAGATCCGGTGGCGCGTCCCACACCTCACGCGTCGCCGCCGTGCCCGACCAGGGAGGAGAGCGCCGCCATGACCGACCGCGCCCCGCAGCCGGTGGACCGACAGCTGCCCACCGAAGAGTCCCGTGATCTGCTCGCGCTCGTACGAGAGATCGCGCAGCGGGAGATCCGCCCCCGGGCCGCCGAGGAGGAGGACGACGGACGCTTCCCCCGGGAGGTCTTCACGCTCCTGTCGGAGGCCGGCCTGCTGGGGCTCCCGTACGCCGGCGAGTTCGGCGGCGGTGAGCAGCCGTACGAGGTCTACCTCCAGGTGCTGGAGGAGCTCGCCGCGGCCCGGCTGACGGTCGGCCTCGGTGTCAGCGTGCACTCCCTGGCCTGCCACGGCCTCGCCGGCTACGGCACCAAGGAGCAGCAGGGCGCGCACCTCCCCGCGATGCTCGGCGGCGGCCTGCTCGGCGCCTACTGTCTCTCGGAGCCGGCCGCCGGCTCCGACGCCGCCTCGCTGACCACCAAGGCCGTCCGCGACGGCGACGACTGGATCATCACCGGCACCAAGGCGTGGATCACGCACGGCGGGGTCGCGGACTTCTACACCGTCCTCGCGCGCACGGGTGTCAACGGCCCCAAGGGCATCACCGCCTTCCTCGTCCCCGGCGACGCGGCCGGCCTGACGGCGGCGGTCCCCGAGAAGAAGATGGGCATGAAGGGCTCGCCCACCGCCCAGCTGCACTTCGACGGGGTACGCGTCCCCGACACCCGGCGCATCGGCGAGGAGGGGCAGGGCTTCACCATCGCCCTGGCCGCCCTGGACGCCGGCCGGCTCGGGATCGCCGCCTGCGCGATCGGCGTCGCCCAGGCGGCCCTGGACGAGGCCCTGGTCTACGCCCTGGATCGCAAGCAGTTCGGACACCCCATCGCGGACTTCCAGGGGCTGCGCTTCATGCTGGCCGACATGGCGACCAAGATCGAGGCGGGTCGGGCGCTGTACCTCGCCGCCGCGCGCCTGCGGGACGCCGGCAAGCCCTTCTCCCGCCAGGCCGCCATGGCCAAGCTGTTCTGCACGGACGCCGCGATGGCCGTCACGACGGACGCGGTGCAGGTCCTCGGCGGCTACGGGTACACCGCGGACTTCCCGGTGGAGCGGCTCATGCGGGAGGCGAAGGTGCTCCAGATCGTGGAGGGCACCAACCAGATCCAGCGCATGGTCATCGCCCGCCACCTCGCGGGCCCCGAGACCCGCTGAGGCGCCCGGGCCGGGGCGCCGTCCGGCCCGACGGGCCCCGGCCGGCGGACCGCGGCCCGGTCGGCCCGGCCCCGGCCCGTCGGGCGCTCGGCCGGCCCGACCGTGCGTTTGCCCTCCCGCCGGAGCGTCCGGCTCAGCCTCCGTACAGGGGGCCGCTGGGCCAGATCGGGGACGAGGCGACCCGTGACCACTCCGGATCGCGCCGCCCCGGCACCGTCCGGCCCTCGGCGGTCCAGCGGGCCAGGAGCGCGTTGTAGACGGGCGTGTCGGGGTTCCGCAGCGGAACCGATTCTTCGTACCCGTGAGGCGTGGGCCGCCGCCTGCGACCCGTTCTCGGCGTGGACGTCTCAAGCGTGGTCATGCACGGCAAAACGCGAGATCAGCCCACGGGTAACCGGCCCCCGCCCACGGCCATCCGTTCGACGTGTCCCCGACGCTTCCACCGACCGCGCCGCCCCGCCGACGTGCGGTCGGTCGGGAGGCGGTGGCCGGTCGGTGGGCAGGCATACCCCTCCCGGTCCACGTGTCCGGACGTGCCTTCCTGTCGCGTAGTGCCACAAGTCTGTTCCTCGAAACAGGTTCTGACGTACCGTCATATCCGCTCGAGTCGCACACCGTCGCACACCAGGCCAACCGCGCCACGCCACGTCACGCGCCGCCACGCGGCCGCGCCCAGGAGGTCCGCCATGCCCGCCGACCGGCCCGTCCCGCTCGACGAATACCCCATCCACCAGGCGCCGTTGTCGATGAAGCACCTCGTCAGCGGCGACCGCAACGCCTACGACCGCTGCATCTTTCACGTCTTCGACCACGCCGGCCGGGCCGTCCTCATCCTCGGCCTCGGCGTCTACCCCAACGCGGGCGTCATCGACGCCTACGCCACCCTGCGCATCGGCGACGAACTCCTCGCCGTCCGAGCCTCCGACGCCCTCGGCGACGACCGGATGAACCTCTCCGTCGGCCCGCTCCGCATCACCGTCGACGAGCCCCTCAAGCGGATCGGCCTGCACTGCGACGCCGACCCGGACGACCCCGAGGGCCTCTCGTACGACATCACCTGGACCGCCGAGTTCCCCGCCGTCTGGGAGCCCCATCACGTCCAGCGCCGCGGGGATCGCCTCATGCTGGAAGGCCGCCGCTTCGTCCAGGCCGGCAACGTCACCGGCACCATCCGCGTCAAGGGCGAGGAACTCACCCTCACGCCGGGCGCGTGGACCGGTACCCGCGACCGCAGTTGGGGAGTGCGCCCGATCCCCGGCGAGGACGGCGGCCGGGCGGCGGAGGAACACCGCCCCGAGGGCTTCCACTGGCTCTGGATACCCGTCCGCTTCGAGGACCGGTTCCTCATGGTCGTCGTCCAGGAGGACGCCGACGGCCATCGCACCCTCAACGAGGCCGTCCAGGTCTTCCCCGAGGGCGACGACCGCAACGACGTCCAACTCGGCTGGCCGCACACCGACATCCGCTATCGCCCCGGCAGCCGTCACCCCGAGAGCGCCGTCGTCCACCTCATCGACCCCACCCGCAAACCCCTCGAACTCGGCGTCCGCGTCCTCAACTCCTCCCCCCTCGCCGTCGGCGCCGGCTACCCGCCCGCCGCCGACTGGCAGCACGGCACCTGGCAGGGCCGTGCCTGGACCGACCGGCGCGCCTACGACCTCTCCGATCCCGCCGCGCACCCCGTGGCCGCCTACGGGGTCACCGACCACTCGGCCCGCTTCACCCTCGACGGCCGGGTCGGACACGGCATCTTCGAGCACGGAAGCTTCGGCCGCCACGACCCCAGCGGCTTCACCGACCACACCTCCGTGGCCCCGTGACCGAGAGCGGACGTCGGGAGAGCCCCGAGGACGACATCCCACCGGAAGGGAAGGCAGGACCCGCCATGGCAACGGCACCACGTCCCCGCACCTCCACCCGCGAGCCCGAGGAACTCGGCCGCCGCCTCGCGGCCTGGCTCGACGCGACCCTCCCCGGCGCGAAGGTCGTCAACACCTCCGTCCCCGGCTCCAACGGCATGTCCAGCGAGACCCTGCTCTTCGACATCGAGCACCCCGACACCCCGGAACGGGCCTGCGCCCTGCGCCTGGCCGCGGACCCGGCCGCCTACACCGTCTTCCCCACCTACGACATGCCCCGCCAGCACCGCGTGATGAGCCTGGTCGCCGCCCACACCGACCTGCCCGTCCCGCGCGTGCGCTGGCTGGAGGAGGATCCGGGCCCGCTCGGCGCGCCCTTCTTCGTCATGGCCCGCGCCGAGGGCCGGGTACCGCCCGACGTCATGCCCTACACGTACGAGGGCAACTGGCTGCACTCCGCCACCGACGCCGAACGCGCCCGGCTCCAGGAGGCGAGCATCTCCCTGCTCGCCCGCCTCCACGACCAGTTCCCCGCAGAGGAGGCGCGGTTCCTCCTCCCGCCCGGGGAGGGAAGCCCGCTGCGCCGCCACGTCACGGCCCAACGCGCCTACTACGAGTGGGTGGTGTCCACATTGGCCCGCTCACCGCTCCTGGAGCGGGCCTTCGACCGGCTGGAGGAACTCTGGCCGGCTGACGAGGGCGACCCCGTCCTCAACTGGGGCGACGCCCGCATCGGCAACGTCGTCTACCAGGCCGACGGCTTCGATCCGGTGGCCGTGCTCGACTGGGAGATGGCCTCGTACGCCCCCCGGGAGGTCGACCTGGGCTGGACCGTCTACCTGCACCGGTTCTTCCAGGACCTGACCGTCGGGTTCGGCCAGCCGGGCCTGCCCGACTTCCTGCGCCGCGAGGATGTGGAACGCCGGTACGCCGAACTCACCGGGCACACCCCGCGGGACATGGGGTTCCACACCCTCTACGCCGCCCTGCGGCACGGGATCGTGATGCTGCGCATCGCCTACCGACAGGCGCACTTCGGGGAGGTCGAGGTCCCGGCGGACCCGGACGGCCTGATCCTGCACCACGCCACCCTCGACGCGATGGTGCGGGGCACGTACTGGTAGGACGCGGCCCGTCAGGCGGCCTGCGCGTGCTGGCGCATCTGCGGCGGCAGCGGGGCCGTCACGCGGACGGGACGCGACCCCGGACCGCCGACGTGCGAGAAGGGCTGCGTACGCCAGTCGAGGCCCTGCGGGAGCGACAGGTGCACGATCGGGTCGAGCTCCTGCACCTCGTGCGGGAACCCGCCCACGGTCGGCAGCGCGTCGGAAGCCGGCCGGCCCGTACCCGCGCACACCGTGAGCCCGAACGGGTTCCACGGGGACGGGCAGAGGGCGTGCTGCGGCAGGTACTCCTCGTCCGCGACGAGGGCGATCGACTGGCCGCAGTCGGGGCAGATCGCGTGGTGGATCTCGAACCCCTCGGCCTCGTCGAGGTAGCCGTCCTCGTCGGAATCGAGCAGTTCCGGAGGCTCCGGTTCGATGCGACCGGCGCGCTTGGCGTTCAGCATGGATGTACTCCCCCTTGAATGGGCCGGGCGGGCAGCTTCTTCGGCCACGGCCACACCAAGCACTTCCCGTCGAGCGGCACGAGTAACCACAACCACCCCCGGTACGCCCCCGTACTCCTGTGGCCTTGGTCACATGCCCGCCGCAGGTGCCACCCAACCCGTGGACACCGCTGTGCCGGAAGCGGTCTTGGGCAATAGGTTGAGCGGCTATGAGCGCAATGGAGGAGCTGGACCGCCAGATCGTTGATCTGCTCGTGCGGGACGGGCGAATGAGCTACACGGATCTGGGCAAGGCCACGGGACTGTCCACGTCGGCGGTCCATCAGCGAGTACGCCGCCTGGAGCAGCGCGGGGTGATCCGCGGCTATGCCGCCGTGGTCGACCCCGAGGCCGTGGGGCTGCCCCTGACGGCGTTCATCTCGGTCAAGCCGTTCGATCCCAGCGCCCCGGACGACATCGCCGACCGCCTGGCGGGCGTCCCCGAGATCGAGGCCTGCCACAGCGTGGCCGGAGACGAGAACTACATCCTCAAGGTCCGCGTGGGCACGCCCCTGGAGCTGGAGGACCTGCTGGGCCGACTGCGCGCCCTGGCGCACGTCTCGACCCGCACGACGGTGGTGCTGTCCACCCCGTACGAGTCCCGCCCGCCGCGCGTGTGACGCCGCCCTGACCCGTCTTCCGCGCCGCCCGGCCCCGACCCCCGCCCCGGCGGGACCCGAGGTCGGGCCCGGCCGGCGGAGGCGCGAGACTGGGTCCCATGACTGACCGCACCGCCTCCGCCGACGCCGCCGGAGCCCCCGTACCCGACCGCACCGTCCTCCTGCGCGGCGGCGAGGTGCACAGCCCCGCCGACCCGTTCGCCACCGCGATGGTCGTCGAGCGCGGCCACGTCGCCTGGGTCGGCTCGGAAGGCGCCGCCGACGCCTTCGCACAGGGCGTCGACGAGGTCGTCGACCTCGACGGGGCGCTCGTCACGCCCGCGTTCACCGACGCCCACGTGCACACCACCTCCACCGGTCTCGCCCTCACCGGACTGGACCTCTCCGACGCCCGCACCCTCGCGGACGCCCTGGACCGGGTACGCGCCCACGCCGAGCGCCGCCCCGCCGACCGGGTGCTCCTCGGACACGGCTGGGACGCCGCCCGATGGCCCGAGCGCCGCGCCCCGCGCCGCGAGGAACTGGACCGGGCCACCGGCGGCCGTCCGCTCTACCTGAGCCGCATCGACGTCCACTCGGCCGTGGTCACCACCGCGCTGCTCGACCTCGTCCCCGAGGGTGCGGGCCACGTCGCCGGCGACGAGCCGCTGACCGCCGACGCCCACCACGCCGTGCGCGCGGTCGCCCTCGGCGCCGTCGGCCCCGCCCAGCGCGCCGAGGCCCAGCGGGCCGCCCTGGACCGGGCCGCCTCCCTCGGCATCGGCTCCGTGCACGAGTGCGGCGGCCCGGAGATCTCCTCCCCGGAGGACTTCACCGCCCTGCTCGACCTGGCGCGCACCCACCCCGGCCCGCGCGTCTTCGGCTACTGGGCCGATCGGGACCTCGACCTGGCCAAGCGGCTCGGCGCGGTCGGGGCCGCCGGCGACCTCTTCGTGGACGGCGCACTCGGCTCCCACACCGCGTGCCTGCACGCCCCGTACACCGACGCCGCGCACACCGGCACCGGCTACCTGGACGCCCGTGACGTCGCCGCGCACGTCGCCGCGTGCACCGAACAGGGCCTCCAGGCCGGCTTCCACGCCATCGGCGACGCCGCCGTCAGCGCCGTCGTCGAAGGCGTCCGGGCCGCCGCCGAGACCGTGGGCCTCGCCCGGGTGCGGGCCGCCCGCCACCGGGTCGAGCACGCCGAGATGATGACCCCGGCCACCATCGCCGCCTTCGCGGAACTGGGCCTCACCGCCTCCGTGCAGCCCGCCTTCGACGCGGCCTGGGGCGGCGAGGACGGCATGTACGCCGACCGGCTCGGCGCGGAGCGCGCCCGCACCCTCAACCCGTACGCGGCCCTGCTGAAGGCCGGCGTCCCGCTGGCCTTCGGCTCCGACGCGCCCGTCACCCCGCTCGACCCTTGGGGCACCGTCCGGGCGGCCGCCTTCCACCGCACCCCCGAGCACCGGATCTCCGTACGGGCCGCCTTCGCCGCCCACACCCGCGGCGGTTGGCGGGCCCTGGGCCGGGACGACGCGGGCACCCTCGTCCCCGGCGCCCCGGCCGACTACGCCGTCTGGCGGACCGAGGAACTGGTCGTCCAGGCTCCCGACGACCGGGTCGCCCGCTGGTCCACCGACCCGCGCTCGGGCACCCCGGGGCTGCCCGACCTGACCCCCGGCGGGGAACTGCCGGTGTGCCTGGCCACGGTCGTCGGTGGCCGGGAGGTTTTCGTACGCCCACAGGGGTGATCCGACCGGCCTCGGTTCGGTCCCGACGGCCGGACCCGGATAGGTTCGGCCGGGTCCACCAACAGGACGTCCGTACCGGACGGATCCGTCCGCTCAGCGCACCCGCGCCTCGGGGGCGAGGGAAGGTTTCGCCGGCGGCTGGTGGCCTCAGGTCGGGGCCCGGCGGTCCAGTAGACAACGGTCACGGTCACCCGCAGCCAGCGGGAACCGGGCCGGCCCGAAGGACCGCCGGCTCCGATCGCTGTTCTAAAATCATCCTGCTGTGACGGGACGTACGAGGCCGGCCGGACGAGAAACACGCAAGGGGACCCAGTGAGCGAGGCAGGACAGCGGACCCACGGGCCGCTCGGCACCATCCTGGTGATCATTCCGACGTACAACGAGGCCGAGAACATCGGCCCCATCGTCGGCAGGGTCCGCGCCGCCGTCCCCGCAGCGCACGTCCTGGTCGCCGACGACAACAGCCCCGACGGCACCGGCAAGCTCGCCGACGAACTGGCCTGCGCCGACGAGCAGGTCCACGTCCTGCACCGCAAGGGCAAGGAAGGCCTCGGCGCCGCCTACCTGGCCGGCTTCGCCTGGGGCCTGGAGCACGGCTACGGGGTCCTCGTGGAGATGGACGCCGACGGCTCCCACCGCCCCGAGGAACTGCCCCGGCTGCTCACCGCCCTCGGCAACGCCGACCTGGTCCTGGGATCCCGCTGGGTGCCGGGCGGTCGCGTGGTCAACTGGCCCAAGAGCCGCGAGATGCTCTCCCGCGGGGGTTCCACGTACTCCCGGCTGCTCCTGGACGTGCCGATCCGCGACGTGACCGGCGGCTACCGCGCCTTCCGCAGCGAGACGCTGGAGGGCCTGGGCCTGGAGGAGGTGGCCTCCGCCGGCTACTGCTTCCAGGTGGACCTGGCCCGTCGGGCCGTCCGCCAGGGCTTCAGGGTCGTCGAGGTGCCCATCACCTTCGTCGAGCGCGAGTTCGGCGACAGCAAGATGAGCAGGGACATCGTGGTGGAGGCCCTGTGGCGGGTCACCCAGTGGGGCATCAAGGCCCGGGCCGCGAAGCTGACCGGCCGGCCCCCGCACTGACCCGCCCGGACACCCTCTCCCCCCGACATCCCTTAAGGGATGTCCGCTACCTCCGACTGAGGTCGCTTTTACACCGCCCCAGGCACACTGGTGACATGACGACCGGCATTTCGACGGCCCCACGACGGCGCTCGCCCGCCCGCACCCTGCTTCCCCTGGCGGTCGCCGCCTGGCTGATCCTGGAGATCTGGCTGCTCAGCCTGGTCGCCGGAGCCGCCGGCGGGTTGACCGTCGCCCTGCTGATCGCGGGCGGGATGCTCCTCGGCGCCGTGGTCATCAAGCGCGCCGGGCGACGGGCCTTCAAGAACCTCACCGACACCCTCCAGCGGGCCCAGCAGGGACAGGGGCCCGAGCAGGGCAGGCAACAGCCCGGCCAGGGCAACGGCCTGATCATGCTCGCGGGCCTGTTCCTGATGCTGCCGGGGCTGATCTCCGACGCCGCCGGACTGCTCCTGCTGCTCCCGCCCGTCCGGGCACTGATCAGCCGTCGGGCCACGCGCTCCCTGGAACGCAGGATGGCCGCCGCGCCCGCCGGAACCTTCGGCGACGCCTTCCAGCAGGCCCGGATCCACCAGCCGGACGGCAAGGTCGTCCAGGGCGAGGTCATCCGCGAGGACCGGCCGGGGCCCGGACCGGGCCAGGCCGGCCCGGACGCCGGTCATCGGCCGCCGCTGACCCCCTGAGGGGCCGATCCCGGACCTTGAGCCACCCGGCTCCGCGGCCGTCCGGCCGGACAAGCCGAGGGCCCCCGCCACGGATGTGGCGGGGGCCCTCGGCTTTGTTCTCAGTCCGGTTGTCAGGCGGACTTGCGGCTGTCCCGCGGATGCACGGCAATGTTCATGGCGCCGGAACGCAGGACCGCGAGCCTCTCGGCAAGCACTTCCTCCAGCTCCTCGCGGGTGCGTCGCTCCATGAGCATGTCCCAGTGCGTTCGCGCAGGCTTGCCCTTCTTCTCTTCGGGCCCGTCCCCGTCCACCAGGAGTGCCATGACGCCGCACGCCTTGCACTCCCACTCCGGCGGAATTTCTGCCTCAACCGAGAACGGCATCTCAAATCGATGTCCGTTCTGGCATGCGTACTCCACCGCCTGGCGCGGGGCCAGATCGATGCCGCGGTCCGTCTCGTAGCTGGTAACCACGAGCCGCGTACCGCGGAGAGCTCGCTCACTCATGAATCGTGCCTCCCGGGCTTGTCGCCCACAGGACAGGTGTCGCTGTCGTCGTCATCCGGTCAACGTCCGGTCGGCGGTATAGATTCCCGCTCCGGGTCATGCGTCGCCCGTCGTACCGCCCCTTGTTGTACCCACCAGTGCCCGTTTTGTCACATCTGGCAGCAGATGTCACCCAACGTCCGCTCTTCGTGAGCGCGCAGTAACGGTCCGCCTGGCAGGCCAAAGGCGTACACTACCGGCCCTTCGCTTGAACGTCGAAATTCGTTCCGAATTCTTTCTCGGACCCGCTGTCAGATCCTCTCGGGAACAGGATTGCCCGCCGCCTCCACCGCGCGCCGCACCGGCACCCTCGCGAGCAGCACGAAACCCAGTGCGAAGAACACCACCAACGAGATGATCGCGTCCCGATAACTGCCCGTGACCTGGTACGTCAGTCCGAAGACCAGCGGTCCGATCCAGCTCAGCCCCCGGTCGCTCATCTCGTAGGCGGAGAAGTACTCGGCCTCCTTGCCCGCCGGGACCAGGTGCGAGAACAGCGAACGCGACAGCGCCTGGCTCCCGCCCAGCACCAGCCCGATCATCGCCGCCAGCGCGAAGAACCACACCGGCGTCCGGGCCGGCAGGAAGTACCCGGCGGCCAGCGTCACCGCCCACGCGGCCAGCGAACCGAGGATCGTCCGCTTGGCGCCGTACAGACCTGCCAGTCGACCCATCCCCAGCGCGCCCGCCACCGCCAGGACCTGGACCAGCAGCACCGCCACGATCAGCGTGGACTGCTCCAGCTCCAGTTCCTCCGACCCGTAGACCGAGGCCTGGGAGATCACCGTCTGCACGCCGTCGTTGTAGATCAGATAGGCCAGCAGGAACGACAGCGTCAACGGATAGCGCCGCATGTCCTTCAAGGTGGCCACCAGCTGCCGCCACCCGCTGACCGGCGGCGCCCCACCCGCCTCCCGGACCACCCCCCGGTCGCGCAGCCGTCGCAACGGGATGATCGCGAAGGCGCCCCACCACAAGCCCGCCGACGCCAGACAGATCCGTACCGCCGCGCCCTCGGACAGCCCGAAGGAGTCGTGGCCCTGGTAGAGCACCAGGTTCAGGACGAGCACCAGGGCGCCCGAGGTGTAGCCGAAGGCCCAACCCCGCGAGGAGACGGTGTCCCGCTCGTCCGGTGTGGCGATCTGCGGCAGGAAGGCGTTGTACAACACCATCGAGACCGCCAGCGAGGCGTTCGCCACGATCAGCAGGAGCCCGCCGAGCAGATAGCGCTCGCCGTCGAGGAAGAACATCCCGGCCGTCGCCGCCGCGCCCGTGTACGCCGCCACCGCCAGCAGCGGCTTCTTGCGGCCGCTCCGGTCCGCGACGGCCCCCGCCAGCGGCATGATCAGCACGGCCAGCAGCACGGACGCGGAGACCGCGTACGCGAAGAAGGAACCGGCCCGGACCGGGACGCCCAGCGGGTGTACGTAGCCCTCGGCGTCCGCCGCGGCCTTGGTCACGGCCGTCAGGTAGGGACCGAGGAACACCGTGAGCACGCTGGTCGAGTAGACCGAGCAGGCGAAGTCGTAGAAGTACCAGCCGTGCTGTTCGCGTTTGCGGGCGGCGGCGCCGGCTCTTCCGTCCTCCGTCCCCGGTTCCGCTTCCTCTGGTGGAGATAGGTCTCGCGCAGTCACTCCGGTGCCCCCTCGCTGTCCCGTGCCGCCTCGGCCGCCGCGGCCGGCGGGGAGTCCGAACGGGCGGTCAGGCCCAGGCTCCGCGCCGGTCCAGCACCGTGCGCAAGATGTCGATCCGGTCGGTCATGATGCCATCGACTCCCATGTCGAGAAGAGAGTCCATGCGTTCCGGTTCGTTCACGGTCCACACGTGCACCTGGAGTCCCCGCTCGTGCGCCGTCCGGACGAACCGCCGGTCGACCACCCGGACGCCGGCCTGGGTCTCCGGAACCTGCGCCGCCACCGCTCCCGCGCGCAGCGCCGCCGGGATCGCGAACGACCGCAGCCGCAGCCCCAGCACACCGCGCACCCCGTACGAGGTCGCCAGCCGGGGACCGGCGATCTTCTGGGCCCGGGCGACCCGGCTCTCCGAGAAGGAGCCCACGCACACCCGGTCCCAGACCCGGGCCCGCGCGATCAGGTTCACCAACGGGTGCAGGGCGCTCTCGGCCTTGACGTCGACATTCCAGCGGGCCTCCGGGAACTCCTCCAGGAGGTCCTCGAACAGGGCCAGGGGCTCGGAGCCCGCCACCCGGGCCTCCCGGATCCGCTTCCACGGCAGTTCGGCGATCCGACCGCTCCCGTCGGTGACCCGGTCCAGGGTGGAGTCGTGGAAGGCGACCAGCTTCCCGTCGACCGTGGCGTGCACATCGGTCTCGAAGTAGCGGTAACCCGCGTCGGCCGCCCGGTGGAAGGCGGCGGCGGTGTTCTCCAGCCCGTCCGCGGCCCCTCCCCGGTGCGCGAAGGGGATGGGAGCGGGGTGGTCCAGATACGGGTGCCGAAGGCGTACGTGCGTCACGGCGGCAGTATGCCCCCTGCCGCCGGTGGGACGGGAGCGTCCGGATGGCCGCGGGGTGAACGCGACCGCGTCGGAGGGCCCCCGCCGTGCCCCCTTCCGCCCTCCCGGGAGCCCCCTGGCTCGAATGGACCGCCCCGTGACACCCTGGATCGCGCAGAACCAATCCAATACCGGTCGCCCCTCGGACCGGACGGGGCCAATTCGACGAAGGTGGACCGGACAGCATGGCTCAGTGGACCTCGGCGGTCGGCGCCGCACAGCTCGCCCGCCTCATCACCTCGCAGCAGGGGCGCTCCGCCACGTCCGGCACGCGCAAGCCGCCCGCCTACCGCAGCCTCGCCGACGGCATCCGGCTCCTCGTCCTCGAAGGGCGCGTCCCCGTCGCCGCCCGGCTGCCCGCCGAGCGGGAGCTGGCCGTCGCGCTCACCGTCAGCCGCACCACCGTCGCCGCCGCCTACGAGGCCCTGCGCGGCGAAGGATTCCTCGAATCCCGCCGGGGCGCCGGCAGCTGGACCGCCGTGCCCGCCGGGAACCCGCTTCCCGCCCGGGGCCTGGAACCCCTGCCGCCCGAGTCCCTCGGCTCGATGATCGACCTCGGCTGCGCCGCCCTGCCGGCCCCCGAGCCCTGGCTCACCAAGGCCGTCCAGGGAGCCCTGGAGGAACTGCCGCCGTACGCGCACACCCACGGCGACTACCCCGCCGGCCTGCCCGCCCTGCGCAGGATGCTCGCCGACCGCTACACCGAGCGCGGCATCCCCACGATGCCCGAGCAGATCATGGTGACCACCGGGGCCATGGGCGCCATCGACGCCATCTGCAGCCTCTTCGCGGGACGCGGCGAACGCATCGCCGTCGAATCCCCGTCCTACGCCAACATCCTCCAGCTCATGCGCGCCGCCGGGGTGCGCCTCGTACCCGTCGCGATGGCCGCCGGGCTGAGCGGCTGGGACATGGACGTCTGGCGGCAGGTGCTGCGCGACTCCGCCCCCCGGCTCGCCTACGTGGTCGCCGACTTCCACAACCCCACCGGCGCCCTCGCCTCGGACGAACAGCGCCGCGCGATGGTGGAGGCGGCCCGCTCGGCCGGCACCGTGCTCGTCGCCGACGAGACCATGGCCGAACTCCGGTTGGACCCGGACGTGGAGATGCCCCGTCCGGTCTGCGCCTTCGACCCCGCCGGCTCCACGGTCGTCACCGTCGGTTCCGCGAGCAAGGCCTTCTGGGCCGGCATGCGCATCGGCTGGGTCCGCGCGGCCCCCGACGTCATCCGCAGCCTGGTCGCGGCCCGCGCGTACGCCGACCTCGGCACGCCCGTGCTCGAACAGCTCGCGGTGAACTGGCTGATGCGGACCGGGGGCTGGGAGGAGGCCGTCGGAATCCGCCGCGACCAGGCCCGGGAGAACCGCGACGCGCTCGTCGCCGCGGTACGCCGGGAACTGCCCGACTGGGAGTTCCAGGTCCCCCGGGGCGGCCTCACCCTGTGGGCCCGCGCGGGCGGACTGTCCGGGTCCCGGCTGGCCGAGGTGGGGGAGCGGGTCGGCGTACGGGTCCCCTCGGGCCCCCGGTTCGGCGTGGACGGGGCCTTCGAGGGGTACGTCCGGCTGCCGTTCACGGTCGGCGGCCCGGTGGCCGAGGAGGCCGCCTCGCGGCTCGCGGCGGCGGCCCGACTGGTCGGCACGGGCGCCGGCGGCAGCGGGGCGGAACCCCCGCGCACGTTCGTCGCCTGAGGGCCGCCGACGGTCGGGTGCCCGCTACGGCCCGACCGGCCACGGGCCGCGGGCGGGCGGTGTCTCCGCCGGCACCTCCGTGCTCTCCGGGGCGTCGATCGAGGGGCCCTGCGCCTGGGCCGGGGGCTGGACGATGTGCAGCGGCTTCGACGGCGTGACGTGCTCCTCGACCGCCGGCGGCCGGGCCTGTCGCTCCGGCAGCAGCTCCAGCACCGCCTGACGGTGCGCCGGATGCGCGGCGTCGTCGTACGGGTCCGGGGTCGCGGGCACCTGCACCCGGTGCACGGGGCCCGTGCCGAGCCGCGCGTACCCGCGCCCGGGCGGCACCATCGCGGTCGGGGTGGTGTGCGGGGGCAGGCCGAGCACGTCGGTGATCTGCTGGATCGAGGCGGAGCCGAGCACGACGCGGGCCCGGGTGTGCTGCCAGACGGCGTCGTCGAGCAGTTCCAGGTGCTCGAACTGTTCCGCGACCACGACCGTGACGTGCGCGGCCCGACCGTGACGCAACGGCACCTGGAGCCGCGCGAGGGGGTCGGGCCGCCCCTCGGCCGCCGCGAGGTGGGTGAGCACGCTGGGGCGGTCGAGCAGGATCCACAGCGGGCGCCGGGTGTCCTCGGGCAGGGGCCGGCCGGCCTCGCGGGCCCGGTGGGTGGCGACGAGCCGTCGCTCGGTCTCGTGCGCGGCCCACTCCAGGATGGCCGGCGCGCCCTTGGGGCCGCACTCCACGGCCAGGACGCCCGCGCGGCCGGAGAGGCAGGAGTACTCGCCGCTGCCGCCGCCCTCGACGATCAGCACGTCGCCGTCGTGGTGGAGCGCCTGGAGGGCGATCGAGCGCAGCAGGGTGGACGTCCCGCTGCCGGGTTGGCCGACGGCCAGCAGGTGCGGTTCGGTGGAGCGGGGGCCGGTGCGCCAGATCACCGGGGGCACGTCCCGGGTCTGTTCCCCTTCCGCGACGGGCAGGGTGCGCTGGACGCCGCCCGCGTCGGTGAGGCCGAGGACGGTCTCGCCGGGGGAGGTGACGAACCGTTGGGCGGCGATGCCCGTCGGCAGCGCCTCCAGCACGCTCAGGTCGAGCTTGTTGGCCTCCTCGTCCCAGTCGAAGAGGTACTCCCGCCCGCGCCCGGACTTGGCGTGCAGCAGGGCCTCGATCCGGGCCCGCGAGGCGAGCTCCCCGTCGGCGAAGTAGGCCGGGTAGCGGATGCGGAGCCGGGTGACGCGGCCCGCGTCGTCGAAGACGTGGCCGCTGAAGGCCCGGTCCCATTCCCCGCCGTGGGCGAAGAGCGGGTTCGGGTCCTCGGGGATGGAGAAGTACGGCACGAGCGCCTCGTAGAGGGAGGCGAGCCGCTCCGTCTCGGCGTCGCTGGGACCGGTCTTCACCGGGGTGCGGTCGCGTCCGTGCCAGCCCGCCGCCGCCATCACGCTCACCAGGGCGATCATCGGGCCGTACGGGACGAGCGCGATCACGAGGACGCAGGCGACTCCCAGGAACAGCGCGGGACCACGCTTGTCCTTGGGGGTGTCGGACCACTTGCGCCGCCCGGCGGAGGCCAGGACGCGCAGGCCGCGTCCGATGACGAGGAGCGGATGGAGGACGTCCGTGGCGCTGTCGGCGGCCGTGCGGGCGAAGTCGCGGCCCCGGGCCAGCGACACGGTGCCGCTGCTGAGGATGCGGGGGAGTGGGCGCCTGGCCACGGGCGTCTCCTGGAGTCGTGGTGGTGGCGGGACGGTGCGGGTCGGGGACCCGGGGCGGGTCGCCGAAGTCCCGCCCGCCGGTGTCCGGCCGGCGTCACTTCGACGACGTCGCAGAGACGACCTAGAGCTTGATCCCGCCGAGAAGGCTCGCGAGGCTCGCCGTACTCGCCGTGATGCTGGGCGCGATGGCGGAGCCGGCGAGGAAGAAGCCGAAGAGCGCGCACACGAACGCGTGCGACAGCTTCATCCCGTCCTTCTTGAAGAAGAGGAAGCAGATGATTCCGAGCAGGACGACACCTGAGATGGACAGGACCATGAGAAGTTCTCCTGGTGGGTGGGGACGGTCACCGTCAGTCCTTCCAGGCTCACAGCAAGTATCAATGCGACAAAAGGTGCATACGGGTGAATCCTGTAATTTTTCACTTGACTGGACCCGCCCGACTGGCGCGCCGGGCGATCAGGGGTGCAGGGGTGATCCTTGCCTCGGGCCGCGCCCGTCATGTGCCGGATCGGGCGCTACTCTGACGCTTCACCCGCACGGACGCAGTGCCGTGCCGTGCCCAGCCCGCCGGCCTGGGGAAACGGGTGTCGTGACAGCGAAGCGAAAGGCGGTTCGAACGATGAGCGAGCACACCCCGGAAGGCGCCGGCCCGCAGGGCGTTCCCGACGAGGACGTCATCGAACTGGCCACCAAGATCTTCGACCTCGCCCGACAGGGTGACGCCGAGACGTTGGCCGCGTACCTCGACGCCGGGGTCCCGGCCAACCTCACCAACGACCGCGGCGACACCCTCGTCATGCTCGCCGCCTACCACGGCCACGCCGACGCCGTCACGGCCCTGCTCGCCCGCGGCGCCGAGGCCGACCGCGCCAACGACCGGGGCCAGACCCCGCTCGCCGGCGCCGTCTTCAAGGGCGAGGAGGCCGTCATCCGCGCGCTGCTCGCCGGCGGAGCCGACCCCGAGGCCGGAACCCCCTCCGCCGTGGACACGGCGCGCATGTTCGCCAAGGCCGACCTGCTGGAGCTGTTCGGAGCCAAGTAGTCCGGTTTTGGCCGTGACCTGGCAAGGTCTGACCGGTCCCGGACCTCACGGGTTGGTCACGGCGGCCGTAAATGTGGTCGCGGTGCACAAACCGACTGGGTCATCATGGCGTCGGATTCGATTCGCGAACTTGACGGACGGGCAGGAGCGGGCTGGACACAAGAGGTGTCCATACCCTCCCTGCCGGACCGGCCGCCGTGGTCGCGAAGCACCGACGAGAGTGAGAAGGCAATGGGCTACATCGAGCGGAACATGACGGCGAACGTCCTCACATGCTGTTACGCGGCCCTGTGAATCCCGATTCCCGGTTGCGTCCCCAGCCTGATTTGAGGCCATTCCCATGTTCGAACCAGTCATAGCGCCAAGCGGCACCCTGCTCGGGCTCCTCCAGAGGGGCCGCGGCGACGGCACGCTGCACGCACTCGCGGCGCCCCGGGCGGAGGCCTTGGAGGCCCTCGACCAGTGCGTGATCAGCGATCCGCGCCAGGACTGGCAGGTCGAGAACCGCTCGCTCTACTACGCCCGGCTCTACCTCGATCTCGACGGCCCCCTCGGCGCCATCGAGAGCCACCTCTTCAGCGCCGACGACCTCCTCGACGAGGAGGACCACCGCACCGGGCTCGCCCTGTCCGTCCTGGGCCACCTCGCCTCGTACGGACGCGACGACGCGCTCATGCTGCTGCGCCGCTACGCCGCCTCCGGCGCGAACTGGGCCTGGGCCCTCGACGAGCTGGCCCTGCGCGACGACGACGAGGGGCTGCGCTCCCTCGCCGCCCCCGTCGTCGCCCGCTTCCCCGCCACCGCCGAGGGCGAGGCGCGGCTGGCCGCCGCCATCCGCGACGCGTACGAGCCCCGGCCCTGGTGCCTGTGGGAGGAGTCCGTGCCCCACGGGGAACGCCTGCGCGCCGCCCGCCGGCAGGGCTCCTTCGACCGTTGGCAGCGCCAGCTCACCCCCAAGGGCCCGCAGCCCGGCTGGGGAGTCCAGGCCGTCTTCGACTGGGCCGCCGACGGACTGGATCGCGGTACCCCGCTGCACGTCCCCGCGGCCCGCTGCCTGGCCGCCGTGGCCGCGCCCGAGGACCGCTCCGCGATCCTCGCCGCCGCGGCCGGCGCCTCCGGCGAGGCCGCCCGGGCCACCGCCCTGCACCACCTCGTCCTCGCCGAACCGGAGAACCCGGCCGTCCTGGACCTCATCGAAGTCGCCGGGGACGAGCCCGCCGTGGCCGCCTACGAACGCATGTGCGGCCCCGGTGCGGTGGAACGGGCCCGCCGCTGGGTGCACCGCCCCGACGCGCTCGGAGCGGCCGCCGCGACCCTCCTCGCGGCCCGCGGCGGAGCCGAGGACGCCGGACTCGTCCTGGGCGCCCTGCGCTCCACGGTGCGCGGCTCGGGACCGGACACCCGGAGCCTGTTCGCCCTCGTCGACGGTGCCGGACGCCTCGCCATCGGCTGCGCGGCGCCCGTACTGCGCCACGTCTATCGCGAAACCGCCTCGTCCCACCTCCGCGGCCGCGTCGCCCGGGCCCTGGCCCAGACCGATCCGTCGTTCGCCGCCGGCTTCGCGGTGGAATGCCTGTGGGACTGCGAGGAGACCACCCGCGAGGTGGCCGCCCGCCACGCCGAGACCGCCGACGCCCGCGTCGCCCCCCGGCTGCGCCGCCTGGCGGCGGACCCGGCGGAGGAGGAAGACGTGCAGTCGGCGGTGCGCAGTCGCATCGCACCGGAGTCGACGGTGTAGGCCGTCCCCTGCGGACCCGCCGGGTGCCGGCGGGCGGCTCGCGAGGCCGCCCGCACCCCGGTGACACCTCGGGCGCCTCACCGGCCCCGCACGAAGCGGACCGTCACCCCCGGCCGGGCCTGCGCCGCCGCGTCCAGGGCGGGGCCCGGGGGAACCACGCCCACCACCGGATAGCCGCCGGTGACCGGATGATCGGCCAGGAAGACGACGGGCAGCCCGTCCGGCGGGACCTGGACCGCGCCCAGGACCATGCCCTCGCTCGGCAGTTCCCCGGCCCGGCGCCGGACCAGCGCCGGACCGCCCTCCGTGCGCAGCCCGATCCGGTTGGACCTCGCCGAGACCCGGTACGCGGCCCGAAGCAGCCGGGCCACCGAGTCCGGCTCGAACCAGTCGGCCCGCGGCCCCGGCCCGAGCGGCAACACCAGCTCCGTCGGCGCCCCCGGCACCCCCAGGGCGTCGACCCCGCGCACCGGCTCCCGGCCGGGCGGCCCCACCGGCAGCAGCGCGCCCGCCGACAGCACCGGCGGCCCCAGGCCCGACAGCAGGTCCGTGGCCCGGCTCCCCAGCACCGGCGGCACGGCGAACCCGCCGCGCACCGCGACGTAGCTGCGCAGCCCCGACTCCGCCGCCCCCACCTCCAGCTCCGCCCCCGCCCGGAGCGGCACCGGCGCCCCCCAGGCCACCGGGCGTCCCGAGACCCGTACCGCGCAGGGCGCCCCCGTGACCGCCACCGTCACCGGGTCCGACGCCCGCAGCGCGACCCCGTCGAGGGTGGTCTCCAGCGTCGCCGCGTCCGGGGCGTTGCCCAGCAGCCGGTTGGCCAGGGCGTGCGCCCCGACGTCCAACGCGCCCGAACGGGGGACGCCCAGATGTGCGTACCCCGGCCGGCCGAGGTCCTGGACGGTGGTCAGCGCACCCGCCCGCACCACCAGCAGCCCGCTCACGACCCCGCCTCCTCGAACCGCACCCGCACCCCCGGCGACAACAGCGCCGCCGGCTCCCGCCCCGGGTCCCAGAGCACGGCCCCGGTGGTTCCGATCAGCTGCCAGCCGCCGGGGGAGGAGCGCGGGTAGACCCCCGCGTAGGCGCCCGCCAGGGCCAGCGAGCCCGCCGGCACGGCCGTGCGCGGCGTGGCCCGTCGCGGCAGGTGGAAGCGCTCGGGGAGTCCGGTCAGGTACCCGAAGCCGGGCGCGAACCCGCAGAACGCCACGCGGAACTCGACCGACCCCACGATGCCCGGCACCTCCCCGGGCCCCACCCCCCACAGCCGCGCGACCTCCGCCAGGTCCGGCCCGTCGTAGCGAACCGCGACGCTGATCAGCGGCCCCTCGCTCCCGGCGAGCGGCGGCACCTGCCACCCGGCGATCCGGGCCGCCAGCGCGGCGGGCTCCGCCACCCCGTCCAGCAGGACGGTCCGCGCGGCCGGCACGATCTCCCGTACGCCGCCCAGTTCCGCGCGCCGCCGCAGCAGTTCGGCATGGAGCGCGGCCACCTCCTCGGCCGAGTCCGCCTCCAGCAGCAGGGCCCGGCCGCCCACCGCGAGCGCCCTCACGCGAAGGCCTCCACCCGTACCCCGGCCGCGCCCAGGGCCCGGCGCACCCGCAGGGCGAGGTCCGCCGCCCCCGGCGTGTCCCCGTGCAGACACAGCGAACGCGCCGGCACGGCCACCGGGGACCCGTCGATCGCGGTCGCGGACCGCTCGGCGGCCATCCGCACCGCGCGGGCGACCACCGCGTCCGGGTCGTGCACCACCGCCCCCGGCTCGCCGCGCGGCACCAGCGTCCCCGCCGCCGTGTACGCCCGGTCCGCGAACGCCTCCGGCACCGCGGTCAACCCCGCCTCCTCGGCGGCGGACAGGAGCAGCGACCCGGGCAGACCGAGGACCGGCAGCCCGCCCGTCCCGGCGGCCAACCGCACGCCCGCGACGACGGCCCCGGCCTGCTCCGCGTCGCCCACGGTGCGGTTGTAGAGGGCGCCGTGCGGCTTCACGTACGACACCCGGGAACCGGCCGCCCGCGCGAACACCTCCAGCGCCCCGATCTGGTACGCCACCTCGTCCGCCAGTTCGCCCGCCGGCACGTCCATCGCCCGCCGGCCGAAACCGGCGAGGTCCCGGTAGGAGACCTGCGCCCCGATCCGCACCCCCCGCTCGGCGGCCAGCTCGCACACGCGACGCATGATGGACGGGTCCCCGGCGTGGAAACCACAGGCCACGTTGGCGCTCGTGACGACGGACAACAGCGCCTCGTCGTCGGTCAGCGTCCAGCGACCGAAGCCCTCGCCGAGATCGGCGTTGAGGTCGATCACGGGCGGGTACGCGGGCGTGGCCATCGGTGTGATCATGGAAGCCATGCGGTGAGCGTAGAACAGCGCCCGCTCCGAACGACCGGGGACGATCCGGCCGAACCATGCCGTTTGGGATGTTGTCCGTGTCAGCGCCTAGTCTTTCCGTCGTGACTCTCCCTGCCCCGGCGAAGACCCTTCCGTCCCCGGCGCCGGGCCCGGCCGCCGACGAGGGCCTGGCCCGGCGGCTGCGCGCCCTCGCCTGCACCGCCCCGCTCCACGACCTCGACGTGCGCAAGGCCAATCTGGCCGGCGAGTACGGGGTCTACGCGATGGCCGAGGTCGCCCTGTCCGCGATCGACCTGGTCACGCTCAACATGGACTTCGACACCGGCGCGGACCACGAACAGATAGTGGCCAGGCTGCTGCCGCGCGTCGCGGCACAGGCACCCGCCCGGCCGGTCGCCGAGCACGAGCGGGTGGCCCGCTGGGTCCTGGAGAACCTGATCAACGTCGGCAGCGTCGACCGGGGCTTCCGCGCGATCTACGGCACCTTCGGCCCGGACGGCGTGTACGTCCGCCGCGACTACGACTTCAAGCTGATCGAAGAGGTCCCCGGCCACGGCGGGGCCGTCTACCTGCGCACCACCGACGAGGCCGTCAACGTCCTCGTCGGAGCCCTCGACACCGACGTCACGAGCGCGCAGATCGCCGCCGAGGTCAAGCTGGAGGTGCTGATCAGCCGGGGCCGCCTCGCGGACGCCCAACTGGCCGCCGAACAGGCGCGCTACCGGACCGTCCAGTACGCCGAGACCCTGCGCCGCACCCTGGACGCCACCCGCCGCAACGTACGCGCCGTGGACTGGCTGGAGGCCGTCCCGGACATGATCGCCGAAGCGCTGGACCACGTCGCCGACCGCTACCGGCACGAGAACGCGATCCTGACCAACATCCGCAAGGCACGCGACGAGGCCGAGGACCCCGACAACAAGCGGCGCGCCGCCGAACTCGTCGACATCGTCAAGGACTGCATCCGCCGCCACACCCAGCTCCAGTCCCGGCTGCTCGACGCCGGTCCGCTCTTCCGCGCCGAACAGGACCGCCAGGCCTTCGCCGCCCCCGCGCCGCGCACCGGCATCGACCTGTACGGACAACTCGTCTCCCCGGTCCTGCCGCTGCCGCTGGAACAGGCGACGCGGGTCACCGACGCCTTCTTCGCGGCGGGCACGGGACTGCGCACCCCCGTCTCGGTCCGGATGACGGACCTGGTCGAGATCCTGCTGACCCCGCCCCTGGAACGCGAACACCTCGGCGTGGAGATGCCCGAACCGGACCTGATCGCCACCCCCGACGACAGCCGGTTCAGCGAGGAGCAGCTCGCCGCCGCCATGAAGCTGCTGGACCTGCCGCACGACGCCCCGCGCCGGCTCTCCGGCCTGCTCGCCGAAGCCCGCCGCGAGGACCCCGACCTGCCGTACCTGGTGGCACTGCTGGCCGTCCACGCGGCGAGCCCCGCCGTGGGCACGGCCTACCGCCAGGGCGAGGAACGCCTGCTGTTCGCCGTGGACGACGGCGCCGAACTCGACGACCCGGAGTTCGGCGGCGCAGACCTGATCGTCGGCACCGCGCTCCTCGACTCCGCCGCGATGACCGCGGACCGCACGGAGGCGGCGTGAGCACCACCGGCGCTACCTCGACCGGGGCGCCCATTGAACCGGCGCCGGCCGCCCACCGCCCGGACGGCCACCGGCCCCCGGCGCACGCACTCCCGCGGCCCCGGCGGCGCCCCGCCCCCCGGCCCGGCGCCGACCCGGCCCGCGCCCCCCGAGACCACCACCACCCGTACCGCATTGCCGAGGAGCCGCACCCGTGAGCGAGACCCACGCCGAGCACCCCGCGTGGAGCGAGCCCGACGCGGCGTCGGCTCCGACCGGGACCACCCACCCCGTGACCCCGGCGGACGCCGCCGACGCGGCGCGCCTCGTCGCCTTCGGACTCCAGCCCAAGCTGCTGCCCGCCCGCGATGCCGAGTACGCCGAACTGCTGCGCCGCTACCGCGAGGAGCCCGCCTTCGGCCGCCTCGCCGACGCCGTCGCCACCGGCCTCGGCCTGATCGTGCTGGAGGTCTCCCCCCGCGCCGGCATGGCCGTGGCCGCCGGCGAGGACTCCGTCTTCGCCGTCCGGATGGGCGACTACGCCCGCCGCACCACCGCCGACGGCGGCGACCGCTTCCTGCACGGCCTCGCCCACCTCGCCGTCGCCGCCCTCGCCTTCCCGCGCCCCGAGGACCTCGCCGACGACGGCTACATCGGCCGGATCACCGTCAACGGCGTCGACGCCTTCGTCCGGCAGACCTGCCGCCGCCTCGAAGAGCGCGCCGAGGAACTCGGCGAGAACACCGACCCCGCCTCCGACGCCCCCGGCCTGGAGGCCGCCTGGCGGGTCTACGCCCGCCGCTCCGCCACCGGCGCCACCAAGGACGCCCGCCGGCTCGCCGGCTCCACCACCGGCATCGTCGGCAAGGCCGCCGCGTTCCTCACCGAATCCGGCTTCCTCCAGCGCACCGGCGACGACGCCGGAGGCACCTACCGCACCACCCCCCGCTACCAGCTCCAGGTCCGCGACATGGCGGGCAGCGCGGCCATGGCCGAACTGCTGGAACTCGGCGTGGTCCCCGTCAGCGACGGCTCCGCCACCCTGCTGCCGCCGCCCGAGGGCGACGACCTGGAGCTCGCCGCCGACGCCGGACTCCCCTTCCACGCCTGAGCGAGCCACCGCGCCACCCGCCCGCCGTACGCCCCACCGTCCTCCGTACGACCCCTGTCCTCCGTACGACCCACGAGAGACCACGAGAGTCCGCCGCCATGTACGAGCTGTCCCGGATCCGCCTCTACTCCATCGGGCCCGCCGGCGCGCGCTACGCCGACACCGTGCTCGACCTGCGCGGAGTCGGCGAACCGGTGCCCCACCCGGCGCCCACCCAGGCGGAGTTCTTCGAGGACGAGCCCACCGGCCCGCCGCGGCGCCCCGCGCCCGCCGGCGTGCTCTTCCTGGAGAACGGCGGCGGCAAGTCCGTCCTCCTCAAACTGATCTTCTCGGTCATGCTGCCCGGCCACCGCAACACCCTCGGCGGCGCCAGCTCGGGCGTCCTGCGCAAGTTCCTGCTCGCCGACGACTGCGGCCACGTCGCCCTCGAATGGCAGCACACCCAGACCGGCGAGTGCGTGGTCGTCGGCAAGGTCAGCGAATGGCGCGGCCGCCAGGTCTCCAACGACCCCCGCAAGTTCGCCGAGGCCTGGTACTCCTTCCGCCCCGGCCCGGGCCTCGGCCTCGACAACCTCCCCGTCGCCGAGGCCACCGCCGTGCGACCGCCCGTCGAGGGCGCGTCCGGCGCCCAGGGCCGCCGCCGCACGATGAAGGGCTTCCGCGACGCCCTCACCGAGGCCGGCAAGGCGTACCCGCACCTGGAGGTGTACTGGGAGGAGATCCACGACCGCTGGAACGAACACCTCACCGAGGTAGGCCTCGACCCCGAACTGTTCCGCTACCAGCGCGAGATGAACGCCGACGAGGGCGAGGCCGCCGGCCTCTTCGCCGTCAAGAAGGACTCCGACTTCACCGACCTGCTGCTGCGCGCCGTCACCGACACCCGAGACACCGACGGACTGGCCGACCTCGTCCACGGCTTCGGCAACAAACTCGGCCGCCGCGCGGAACTCATGGCCGAACGCGACTTCACCGCCGGCTCCGTGGACCTCCTGCACCGCATCGTCGACGCCGCCGACACCCGCTCCCGGCTGCGCGACGTCCACGCCGGCGCCGAACGCCGCACGCGCACCCTCGCCCGCCGGCTGTCCGCCCGCGCCGTCGAGGAACGGGGCCGCGCCGCCGACCTCGCCCAGCGGGTCACCGAAGCCGCCCACGAGGTCACCGGCGCCGAGACCGCCCGCGGCCGCAGCGCCGCCGTAGCCGCCGAACTCGCCTACCGGCACGCCTCGCTGGCCCTCACCGTCGCCGACAAGGCCGCCGCCGCCCAACGCCGCGAACTCCTCGAAGCCCGCACCCTGCACTCCGCCTGGCAGGCCGCCGAGATCGTGCTCCGCCACCGGGCCGCCGCCGACCGCGCCACCCGCGTCGCCGCCGCCATCCTCGAAGCCGAACGGGACGCCGCCCCGGCCCTGGCCGCCCGCGCCACCGCCGCCGCCGCACTCGTACGGGCCCTGCACACCGCCGCCGAACACGGCGAGACCCGCGCCAACGAGGAGGAGGAACGGTCCGCGGAACTCCAGGCCGTCGGCGAGAGCGCCCACCGCGACGCCACCTCCGCCGCCACCGCCGCCCAGCGCGCCCGCAGCGAGGCCGAACACCTGCGGGCCCGCCTCGACGAGGTCCGGCAGGAGACCGCCGAGGCCGTCGACGCCGGCTGGCTCGACGACTCCGAACCCGACGCCGACCCCGCCCGCGCCGCCCTCGCCGCCAGCGATGCCGAGAAGACCGCCGTCGCGGCCTGGAACGAGTCCCGCGAGGCAGCCCGCGCCGCCGCCGAGACCGCCCGCGAGGCCGCCGGAGCGGAATCCCGCGCCGAACTCACCGCCGCCCGCGCCGCGGACGCCGCCGACGCCGCCGAGTCCGCCCACGCCGCCGAGTCCCGCGCCGCCGCCTCGCTCGCCGAAGCCCCGCGCCTGGCCGCCCTCCTGGGCCTCCCGGCCGCCCCCGACGCCACCGTCCCGCACCCGCGCGGCGACGACGGCCCGAACGGCACGCCCCCGTCCCCCGACCAGGGCCCCGAGGCCTCCGACGGCCCCGCCGCCCACGGCGGCCTCACCGTCGACGACCTCGACCGGGGCGCCGACGACCTCCGCGCACTGCTCACCGATTCGGTGGCCGCCGCCGAACGGCAACTCTTCGAGCTGCGCACCGCCGCCGCCGACGACGCCCGCATCCTCGGCGCCCTCGGCGACGGCGGACTCCTGCCGCCCGGACCCGACGTCCTCGCCACCGTCGAGTACCTCGGCGAACACGGCATCCCCGCCCTCCCCGGCTGGCGCTACCTCGCCCAGTCCGTGGACCCCGCCGACCACGCCGCCGTCCTCGCCGCCCGCCCCGAACTCGTCGACGGCGTCGTCATCACCGACCCCGACACCCACGCCCGGGCCCGCGAGGCCCTGTCCGGCGCCGCGCTGCTGCCCCGCTCCACCGTCGCCGTCGGCACCGCCGCCGCCCTGCTCGCGCCCCTGCCCCCGACCGACGCCGACAGCGACGTCTCCGGCATCTTCATCGTGTCGCCGAACCCGGCCATGCACGACGAGCAGGCCGCCGACACGGAGCGCCAAGCCCTGCGCAGCCGCGCCACCGCCCGCGACACGGAGATCCGCGACCTGGCCGCCCGGCTCTCCGGCGACCGCGAACTCGCCGCCCGACTCGGCTCCTGGCGCACCGGCTGCCCGCCCGGCCGGCTCGCCGAACTCGCCCGACTCGCCGAGGCCGCCCGCGCCTTCGCCGAGGAGGCCGACGCCGAACTCGCCGAGGCCCGCACCGTACGGGCCGAGGCGGACGAGGCCGCCGCCGACGCCGCCCGCGTCCGCGAGGAACGCCAGGACACCGCCCAGCGCGCCCGCCGCGTCGCCGACGCCCTCGCCGGCCTCGCCCACCGCCTGCGCGAGCGCGCCGGCTGGCAGACGAGGCTGCGCGAACTCGCCGACGAGGCAGCCGAGTCCGAGGCCCGCGCCGAGGTCTGCCTGGACCGGGCCCGCGCCGCCGACGAGGACCGCCGGGCCGCCCAGCGCGCCGCCGACGACGCCCGCCGCACCTCCCGCGCACTGCGGGCCGAGCGCTCCGAGATCGCCGGCGCCCCCGAGCCGCTCCCCGCGGACGACGGCTCGACCAAGGCCCCGCTGCCCGACCTGCGCGAGGCCTACCGGGCCGCCTCACAGCTCTACGAGAAGGTCGGAGTCGGCGCCGACCTGCGCGCCGAACAGGCCCGCGCCGAGAGCGCCGAGAGCGCCGCCCTCGCCGAACTCGACCGCCTCACCAACAAGGTCCGCACCCGCGCCGCCCAACTCCTCGAAGGCACCGACGGAGCCGACGGCCCGTCCCGGCAGGCCGCAGCCGCCCGCGCCGAATCCCTCGTACAGATGCTGGAGACCCGCGCCTCGACCGCGAGCGAACAGCTCGGCCGACTGCGCGGCGAGGCCGAGCGGCACGCACCCGCCGAGGGCGAGGCGCACACCGAACTCCCCGAGGACCTCGTCCCCGAGAACGTGGAACAGGCCCAAGGCCTGCTGCGCGCCGCCACCGCCCGGCTCGCCGCCCACACCGCCGCCGTGGAGAGCGCCCGGGCCGCCCACGCCGACCTGCTGCGCGCCCACCGCACCGCCGAGGACGGCGCCGGCGGCTTCGACGAGACCGCGACCCTGCTCCGGGACCTGCTGCGCGACCACACCCACCAGGACGACGAGCAGGAGCCGGTGCCCCACCCGGGGACCCTGGAGGAGGCCCGCCAGTCGGCCACCGAGGCACGCCGTTCCCTGCGCGGCTGCGCCGCCGACCTCTCCGCCGCGGAGTCCGCCGTGCGCGAGGCGAGCGACATCCTCGTCCGGCACGCCAACGCCAACCGCTACGAGCAGGTCCGCACCCCCGCCCGCCAGCAGATCCGCGAACTCCCCGCCTCCGCCCTGCCCGAACACGCCGCCGCCTGGGCCACCGCCTTCGCGCCCCGACTGCGCGTGCTCACCGACGAGTTGGAACAGCTGGAACGCAACCGGGGCAGCATCGTCGACCGACTGCGCGGCCTCGTGGAATCCGCCCTGGCCACCCTGCGCTCCGCCCAACGGCTCTCCCGACTCCCCGAGGGCCTGGGGGAGTGGTCGGGCCAGGAGTTCCTGCGCATCCGTTTCGAGGAGCCCGACCAGGCCACGCTCACCGAGCGGCTGGGCGAGGTCATCGACGAGGCCACCCGCGCGGCCGTGAAGAAGAACAGCGCCGCCTCCTTCGGGGAGGGCCGGCGCGACGGCATGTCGCTACTGCTGCGCGGGGTCCAGGCCGCACTGGAGCCCAAGGGCATCGCGGTGGAGATCCTCAAGCCGGACGCGGTCCTGCGCGCCGAGCGCGTCCCGGTCGGCCAGATGGGCGACGTGTTCTCCGGCGGGCAGCTGCTCACCGCCGCCATCGCCCTGTACTGCACGATGGCGGCGCTGCGCAGCAACGACCGGGGCCGCGACAAGCACCGCCACGCGGGCACGTTGTTCCTCGACAACCCGATCGGCCGCGCCAACGCCACCTACCTGCTGGAGCTCCAGCGGGCCGTCTCGGACGCGCTCGGCGTCCAGCTCCTCTACACCACGGGCCTCTTCGACACCACGGCGCTCGCCGAGTTCCCGCTGGTCATCCGGCTGCGCAACGACGCGGACCTGCGCGCGGGTCTGAAGTACATCAGCGTCGAGGAGCACCTGCGTCCGGGTCTGCCCCAGCAGTCGCCCGACGAGGAGACGATCCACGGCGAGATCACGGCCACCCGCATGTACCGCCGCTCCGCGGTGGGCGCCTGACCGCTCCCGCCCCGGCCGGGCGGCCTCCTCGCCCACGGCCGCCCCGCACCTCGTCGCCCCGCTCCGGACCGGACTACCCCCGGCCGGGGGCGGGGTGTCGTATGCGGGCCGGGCGGGCGGCCGGCGGTCCCGCCCCGGCCCGCCCCCGGTCCCGCCGCTGCTCCCGGCGCCCGGCGCGGGCGGCGCTGCCGGGCGCCGAGACGACCCCGTACCGCTGGTTCCACGTCTGTCGGGTGATCAGTACGTCCAGTACGCCCCACGTGGCCACGACCGTGCCGGCTATCGCGCCGAGCGCCATCGGCAGCACCAGCCAGGACCCGGTCAACGCGAGGAAGAAGGTGATCGTGGACTGGATCAGGGTGACCGAGACGATCAGCACCGCCCGCACCGCGGACGTCCGCACCGGGTCGGGCAGGCGGTATCGCCTGGCCGGTTCCTCGATCCACAGCCCGTGCCCGGGCTCCTCCGTCACCGCGCCGTCCTCTTCGTACATCCTCATGTTCCGCTCACTCCCCACAACGCCGTCCGCCATGCGTGCCCGACGATGACGATCCGAACGTCTCCACCAAAGTGTCCCCAAAACGTCCCCTCGAACAGAGAGACGTCCGGGACGCCCCGGAGATTCCCGCATCACGGACTCCTTCCGAGCGCCCGAACAGCACGGAACGAAGAGTTCCAGCCATCCGCTCCCTTGCGGGAACCGACGTCCCACCAGGTGTCATGTGCCACATATCGGGCTGGACTTGACCGGATCTATCGGACAACTCGTGATCTACGTCGGAGGTGTCGGCCGAAAACGTCCGGACAGGCCTTCGAAGGCACCGGGTGGCAGTAGTAGGCTCACGCCGTTTAAATGACGGAACACCTACCCCCGACAACGGGGTTGAGCTGGGGGAGGCTGGGGAGGCCATGCGCTTTCGCGGGAAGTCCATCCGCCGGAAGATCGTGGCGTTGCTCCTTGTGCCGCTCGTCTCCCTGACCGCCCTCTGGGGGTTCTCGACGGTCATCACCGGCCGACAGGCCGTCCAACTCCTCGACGTCGCCTACGTCATCGAGAAGGTCGGCTACCCCATCGAGGACGTCGTCCGGGTCATCCAGAAGGAACGCCGCCAGACCCTCGTCCTCATCGGCGACCCGCGGGCCTCGGTTGCCACCGCCGAGCTGACCAGGAGCCGCGCCGCCACCGACGCCGCCGTCCGGACCATCACCGAGAACGCGAAGGACCCGGAGGTGATGGACGAACTCGCCCCCGAGACCGCCCAGCGCCTGCGTTCCATCCTCGAAGCCTTCCGCGGCATCGAGGCGCTGCGCCGCTCCGTCGACCGCAACAGCCTCGACACGAACCAGGCCCTGGAGCTCTACAGCCGACTCGTCGACCCCGGCCACGAGTTCCTCATGAATCTCCACGCCCTGGAGAACGTGGAGATGGACAAGCAGGGCCGCGCACTCGTCGGCATCACCCGGGCCCGCGAGACGCTCTCCCGCGAGGACGCCGTCGTCGCCGCGGCCCTGGCGGCCAAGGTCGTCAGCCCCGTCGACGTCCGCAGCGTCTCGGACCTCGCCGCCAACCGCGCGCTGCTCTACGAGTTCAACCTCGCCATCCTCCCGGCCGACGACCGCACCCTCTTCGAGAACTACTGGAACGGCCCCGAGACCAAGGCCCTGCGCGACGCCGAGGAACGGTTCATCACCGACGGCGCCCGCCGCAACCCGCGCGCCGTCACCGCCGCCCAGTGGGACGAGGCCGCCGGCAAGGTCCTCGACGAACTCGCCACGATGGGCACCGAGGCCGGAGACCGCTACCAGCTGCGGGTCGAACCCGCCGCGATGAACGTCCTCGTCCAGGCCGCCGTCGCCGGCATCCTCGGCTTCATCGCCCTGCTCGTCTCCCTCATCCTGTCCGTCCGCATCGGCCGCGACCTGATCCGCGACCTGTCCCGGCTCCGCAAGGACGCCCACGAGGCCTCCGGCGTCCGCCTCCCCGGCGTCATGCGCCGGCTCGCCGCCGGTGAACACGTGGACGTGGAGACGGAAGCCCCGCGGCTGGAGTTCGAGAAGGACGAGGTCGGCCAGGTCGCCCTCGCGCTCAACAGCCTCCAACGCGCCGCCGTCGAAGCGGCAGTCAAACAGGCGGAACTGCGCCGCGGCGTCTCCGAGGTCTTCGTCAACCTCGCCCGCCGCAACCAGGTCCTGCTGCACCGCCAGTTGACCCTGCTCGACACCATGGAACGGCGCACCGAGGACACCGAGGAACTCGCGGACCTCTTCCGCCTGGACCACATGACCACCCGCATGCGCCGCCACGCGGAGGGACTGGTGATCCTCTCCGGCGCCGCCCCCTCACGCCAGTGGCGCAAGCCGGTCCAGCTCATGGACGTCGTGCGCGCCGCCGTCGCCGAGGTCGAGGACTACGAGCGCATCGAGGTGCGCCGCCTCCCGCGCATCGGCATCGAGGGCCCCGCCGTCGCCGACGTCACCCACCTCGTCGCGGAACTCCTGGAGAACGCCACCGTGTTCTCGCCGCCGCACACCGCGGTCCAGGTACACGGCGAACGCGTCGCCAACGGCTTCACCCTGGAGATCCACGACCGCGGCCTCGGCATGAACCCGGAAGCGCTCCTCGACGCCAACCTCAGGCTCGCCGAGACCCCCGAGTTCGAACTGTCCGACACCGACCGGCTGGGCCTGTTCGTGGTCAGCCGGCTCGCCCGCCGCCACGGCATCCGGATCGTCCTCCAGCACAGCCCGTACGGAGGCACCACCGCGGTGGTCTTCCTCCCCGTGGAACTCCTCACCGAGGCCCCCGACACCAACGGCACCGGCATCCGCCTCGACGGGCTCAAGCCCGCCGCCGCCGCGAAGCTCGGCAAGGGCGCGGGCCGGCCGGGATCCACCGCCATCGAGGGGGCGCCGGCCGGTCGGCCGTTGCCCCCGGGCGTCCTGAACGGCCCGGTCGAGCTGGAGAGCCCCCCCGGCCTCCTGGGACTGGACGACATCGACGAACCCACCACCCCCGACGAGGTCGCCGCCGGGATCGCCGGCCTGACCGGGGTCGGCGGCCGGCCGCCGATGGCCACGCTCGACGACGAGACCCCGCCCGGAGGCATACCGCGCAGCGCCCTGCTGGGCCTGCGCCCCGCCGGCCGCCCGAACACCGACCGGCTCGCGGAGCGCGGCGCGGCCTGGAAGGGCGACCGGATCGGCGACCGCGGCGCGGACCGCCGGCGGGAACTCAACCGCGAGCACGACGGCGACGGCGACCGCGAGCCGTTGACCCCGACCGGCCCCGTGCGGCCCGCGCACCCGCGCCCGGACACCGTGTCCACGCCCCGCCCGGAGGCCCCGCGCGGTTCGGGCACGGTCCCCCTGCCCCGTCGTCGTCCCGCCCCGACCCTGGTGGCGGAACACGGCCGGCGCGTGGAACCGCGCGCGACGCCCCCGCTCTCGCCGGTCGGCCGGGCCGGCCAGGACCGCTCCGGTACGACGCCCCGCGCCGAGGCCTTCCGCACCGAGGCCTCCCGCCCCGAGGCGCCCGGATCCCCCCAGGCCTCCGGGGCCGCCCGGGTCCCCAGGCCGGCCCAGGCCCCCGCCGGCCTGCCCCGCCGGGTCCGCCAGGCCAACCTGGCGCCCCAGCTCAAGAACTCCCCGGCCGCCGCCCCGGCCGAAGCCGCCGTCGAACCGGTCGAGGACCGGGACGCGGAGGAGGTACGCACCCGCATGTCCGCCCTCCAGCGCGGCTGGACCGCGGGACGCAATCAGCACGCATCGCAGCAGTCCGCGGCGGCGGCAGGCACCCCCGCCGCCGCGGATCCCGGATACGAGAACGAAGGGGACGGTCGATGACCGCACCGCAGACCGGCAACGACACCTGGGGCCGCGGCTCCGGCCCGCTCAACTGGCTCCTCGACGAGCTGGTCGACAAGGTCGGCAGCATCCGCAAGGCGGTGGTGCTCTCCGGTGACGGCCTGCCCACCGGCAGCTCCAAGGACCTGACGCGCGAGGACAGCGAGCACCTGGCCGCCGTGGCGTCCGGCTTCCACAGCCTGGCCAAGGGCGTGGGCCGGCACTTCGACTCCGGCCGGGTCCGCCAGACCGTCGTCGAGCTCGACGAGGCCTTCCTGTTCGTCATGGCCGCCGGCGACGGCAGTTGCCTGGCCGTGCTGGCCGACGCCGAGTCCGACGTCGGCCAGGTCGCGTACGAGATGACCCTGATGGTCAAGCGAGTGGGCGACCACCTGGCGACCGCCCCGCGCACCGGGCTGCCAGCCGGAGGGTGAGTCGGACGGCATGAGCGATTCAGGTCAGGACCACCCCGCCGACATCCCCGGCAGCCCCGAGACGGTGCCCGATCCCACGCACTGGTTCGACGACGACGCGGGCCCGGTCGTCCGCCCGTACGCGATGACCCGAGGCCGGACCAGCCACTCGGGTCAGCACCGCCTCGACCTGATCGCGCTCGTCGTCGCCGAATCGGCGGCCGACGACCCGGTCTGGGACGTGACCCTGTCCCCGGAACACGCCCACATCCTGGGGCTCTGCCGGGGGCGCCCCCAGTCGGTGGCGGAACTCGCCGCCGAGCTGGACCTGGCGATCGGGGTCGTCCGCGTCCTGATCGGCGATCTCGTGGACGACGAACTGGTCCACGTGACCCGGCCGGTGCCCCCGGCCGAACTGCCCGACGAATCCATTCTGCGTGAGGTGATCAATGGCCTTCGGGCGCTCTAGCCGCACCGGCGCGATGCATGCCGTGTCGCCGGTCGAGCCGCTGACCTTGAAGATCCTGGTCGCGGGCGGTTTCGGGGTGGGCAAGACCACCCTGGTCAGTGCGGTGAGTGAGATCAGACCGCTGCGGACGGAGGAACAACTCTCCGAACCCGGCATCGGCATCGACGACATCGGGGGAGTGGAGGGCAAGACCACCACCACCGTGGCCATGGACTTCGGCCGCATCACCCTCCGCGAGGACCTGGTGCTCTACCTGTTCGGCACCCCCGGACAGGATCGCTTCTGGTTCCTCTGGGACGAGCTGGCCCAAGGGTCCCTCGGCGCGGTCGTCCTCGCCGACACCCGCCGGCTCGCCGACTGCTTCGCCGCCGTCGACTACTTCGAGCGGCGCGGCATCCCGTTCGTGGTCGCGGTCAACTGCTTCGACGGCGCCGACCGGCACCCGGTGGTGACCGTCCGGGAGGCCCTCGACCTCGACGCCGGGGTACCGGTGCTGTTGTGCGACGCCCGCGACCGCGAGTCCGTCAAGGACGTGCTGGTGGGGGTCGTGGAGCACGCCATGTCACTGGCCCGGGCCCGCCGCCGGATGACGGCGGCCGGCGCCTGAACGAGCGCCCCGCGCGGAACCGGGTCGACCGGGATCCGAGCCCCCGGGCGCTCCCCGCGCATGGAGGCGGCCCGTACCCCCGCCGACTGGGGTACGGGCCGCAGCTCACATGGGGGGTCACGGGATTCCGGGCGCGGCGCGGGACCGTGCAGCGAGTGTGAACCCGCCACCAGGGGTCGTCAAGACCCCGGACCACAGCCGCCGCCGTGCGCGGGTCACCGTACGACGACGACGGCCGATCCGTGCCCGAACAGCCCCTGGTTCGCGGTGATCCCGGCCCGCGCGCCCGGCACCTGCCGCTCCCCGGCCGTGCCCCGCAACTGCCAGGTCAGCTCGCACACCTGGGCTATCGCCTGCGCCGGCACCGCCTCCCCGAAGGAGGCCAGCCCGCCGCTGGTGTTGACCGGAACCCGGCCCCCGAGCGCGGTCGCCCCCTCCCGGACGAGCTTGGCGCCCTCCCCCTCACCGCAGAGGCCGATGTCCTCGTACCACTCCAACTCCAGTGCCGTGGACAGGTCGTACACCTCCGCGAGCGACAGGTCGTCCGGCCCCAGCCCCGCCTCCTCGTACGCGGCGCGCGCGATGGACGCCCGGAAGGACCCGGCCGCAGGCCGTACGGCGGTCATCGAATCGGTGGCGATGTCCGGCAGGTCGAGGACGGTACGGGGATACGTGGGCGTCACCGTCGACACCGCCCGGATCCGCACCGGGTCCGCCACCCCCCGCGAGCGGGCGTAGTCCATGCTGCTCAGCACCAGCGCGGCGCCCCCGTCGGAGGTGGCGCAGATGTCCAGCAGCCGCAGCGGGTCGGCGACGATCGCGGAGGCCGCCACCTCCTCGGCGGTCACGGTCTTGCGGTAGCGGGCGTGCGGGTTGAGCGCGCCCGCCGCCGCGTTCTTCACCTTGACGCGCGCGAAGTCCTCACCGGTGTCCCCGTACAGGGCCATCCGCCGACGGGCGTACAGCGCGAAGTACGCCGGGTTGGTGGCGCCCAGCACCCGGAAGCGCAACCAGTCCGGATCGTCCGGCCGGTTCCCGCCGGCAGGGGCGAAGAACCCCTTGGGGGCGGCATCCGCGCCCACCACCAGCACCACGTCGGCCAGCCCGGCCAGGATCTGCGCCCGGGCCGCCCCGATGGCCTGGGCACCGGACGCGCAGGCCGCGTACACGCTGGTCACGCGCGCCCCCTGCCAGCCGAGCGCCTGCGCGAAGGTCGCCCCGGCCACGTAACCGGGATAGCCCGACCGCACGGTGTCGGCCCCGACGATCGACTGCACGTCGGTCCAGTCCAGCCGTGCGTCGGCCAGCGCCGACCGGGCGGCGATCCGGCCGTACTCGACGAACCCCCGCCCCCACTTGCCCCACGGATGCATCCCGGCCCCGAGGACGGCCACGTCGGCGCTCACGCGCGCACCTCCACCGGCCGGAACCGCCACGTGGTCCAGACGGTCTCGTCGTCCTCGTTCAGCACCCCGCCGACCACCTCGACCTCCATCCCGACCGCCAGGTCGGCGACGGTCACCCCGGGCGCCGCCTGCCCGAGCACGACCATGCCCTCGGCCTCCAGCTCCACCGCGACCAGGGTGTACGGCTCCCAGGGCTCGGCGGGGTCGGACACGTAGGGCGCGGGGGGCCGGTACCGCCCGTCCGTGTAGGACCAGACCCGCCCGCGCGGGGACAGCGGCACCTCCACGAGCCGCCCGTCACCCGGGCAGTGCGGATTGCGGCAGCAGGCGTCCTCGCGCGGGAAGAACACGGCGGCGCAGGCGGAACACCGGGTGCCGAGCAGCCGAAAATCGCCGCCCGCCTCCGTCCCGGTGAACCACCCGCTCACGACGGGTGTGCGTGTGCGTTCCAAGGCCCCTCCCCGAATCGACTTCTGACGGATCGTCAGAAAGTCTCGCACGGGGTCGGCTCCCGGTCACCGGTTCTCGGCGAGCCACTTCCGGGCGATCTCGTCCAGCTCCGCGTCCCGCCCGGCCAGCATCATCCGGATCATCCGCGCGTCCCCGCGCAGCGACCAGCCCGGATGCCCGAAGGTGGCCGGGTTGTTCCCCTCGATGAGGAAGTGCGCCGGCCAGGCCGTCCCGTAACCGATCAGCGGCAGGGCGGCGAGGTGGCGTCGACGGCCGCGTGCCACCCCGTACACGGACAGGGCGAGCCCGCCGAGCGTCCCGGCGAGGTGCACCCAGCGGGTGGCGGCCTTGGAGTGCATCGCGACGTAGTAGGGCCAGAATTCCTCGTACGAACCGAAAGTCATGCGGGCACCGTACTCAGGGCCGCACCGCCGCGACAGAGACCGGGAAGTCGAAGTACCGGTCGGGGAAGGCCTCGGGGCGGTACGTGAAGTGCCACCACTCCTGCGGGAGGTTCACGAAACCGTGCCCGGCCAGCGCCCGCCCCAACACCTCCCGGTTCTCCCGCGCCGCACCGACCACCCGCGGATCGGCGGTGTGGGAGAGCGGATCGAAGAAGTCGAACGCCGTCCCCATGTCCACCGGCCCCCCACCCGGCACCCGTACCAACGTCACGTCCACCGTGCTCCCGCGACTGTGCCCCGACCTCGGGGCCACATAGCCCTCCGGGATCAGCCGGGACTTGTCCACCCGCGGATGGAACTCCTCCTTCGTCGACCGGTCCCCCTCGTCCGCGGCCCACCGCACGAACCGGTCCACGGCCCGCTGCGGCCGGTAGCAGTCGTACACGAGCAGCGACAGGCCCGCGCGCAACAGCCGTGCCTGAGCCCTCCGCAAGGCCTCCGCGGCCGGTCGGGCGAGCAGACAGACGGGCTCCTCGTACCCCTCGACGGGCCGACCCGTGAAATTCCGCGCCGACGCGTACCGCACGTCCTGACCGATCGTCGGATCCACGTCCGCCAACGCCACGAACCCCGCCGGCGCGACCTCCTCCGCCACGAACCCCGGCGGCGGGGGCCCCGTCAGACCCGTCACCAGCGCACCCGACAACGCCACGACCACCATCGTCCTCATGCGCCCTGGCATACCATCACCGGATGCCGGAACAGCCGAGGGACGCGCACTGCTCCACCTGCGGAGCCCCGTTCGACACCACCGCCTGGCCCCGTACGTGCACCGCGTGCGGCGCCACCGCCTACCGCAACCCGCTCCCGGTGGCCGTCACCCTCCTCCCCGTCGAGGACGCCGACGGCACCGGCCTGGTCGTCATCACCCGCACCATCGAACCGGCCCTGGGCGGCGTCGCCCTCCCCGGCGGCTTCATCGACTTCGGCGAGGACTGGCGGGAAGCGGTGGTCCGCGAACTGCGCGAGGAGACCGGCATCGAAGCCGACGCCCGCGAGGTCACCCTCGCCGACGCCAAGAGCTCACCGGCCGGCCACCTGCTCCTCTTCGGCCTGCTGCCCCGCCGCCCGGCCGCCGACCTCCCCGCGTCCGTCCCCACCGACGAGACCACCGGCTGGCACCTGCTGCGCGAACCGACCGACCTGGCGTTCCCCCTGCACACCGAGGCGGCGGCCGCCTGGTTCGCCGGCTCCTACGCCTGACCCCCCCGGCGACAGCCCTCAGAGCCCCCGCACCACGGCCCCCTCCACCACCTCCCCGGCCTCGTCCTCCACCACCACCGCGTCCCCGACCCACCGCACGGAGTACCGCTCCACCACGCCCGGCTCGAACCCCGGCCCCGGATCCCGGATCACCACCCCGCCGCCCGTGCGCCCCCGCGCCGGAGCCCACACCTCCAGGACCACCGACCCGTCCCCGCCCCGCACCGGCACCACCGAACCCGCCCGCGCCAACACCGGCATCCGGCCCGGCGGAGCGTCCGACAGCACCTGCCCGGGCCCCTCGTACACCGCCTCCGTCACCGTGTCGTACCAGCGCCCGCGCGGCAGCCGCACCGCCCGCCGGTCCGCCCCGCACTCCAACACCGGCGCCACCAACAGCGCGTCCCCCAACAGGAACGCGTCCTCGCAGTCCCGCAGCACCCGGTCCTCCGGCGCCCCCCACCACAACGGCCGCACGTACGGGGCGCCCGTCCGCCGCGCCAGGTGGGCCAGCGTCACCAGGTAGGGCCGCAGCCGCTCCCGCTCCGCCAGCACCCCCCGCGCGTGCTCCGCCACCTCCGGCCCGAACTCCCACGGCTCCCGCCGCCCCGCCCAGATCGCCGAGTGGGTCCGGAAGAACGGCAGGTACGCCCCCAACTGCAACCACCGCAGGTACAGCTCCGGGGACGGCGAACCACCGAAACCGCCCACGTCCGGCCCCGAGTACGGCACCCCGCACAAACCGAGCCCCAACACCAGCGCCAGCGAAGCCCGCAGCCCCTCCCACCCGCTCTCCACATCCCCCGACCAGGTGCCCCCGTACCGCTGCATCCCCGCCCACCCCGAACGGGAGAAGAGGAACGGCCGCTCCTCGGGCCGCAACCGCACCAACCCCTCCCACCCGGCCCGCGCCATCCCGAGCGCGTACACGTTGTGGGCGGCCCGGTGATCCCCGCCGGCCCCCTCCAGCGAGTGCCGCGCCGACCTCGGCAGGGTCGCGTCCCCGAACGGGGCGAACGACACCGGCTCGTTCATGTCGTGCCACACCCCGGCGAAGCCCTGCTTCAGCCGTTCCTCGTACAACCCGCCCCACCACGCGCGCACCGCCGGATCCGTGAAGTCCGGATACACGCACTCACCCGGCCACACCTCACCCCGGACCTCCTCACCCGCCGCGTCCCGGACGAAGGCCCCGCGCGGCCCCACCTCCCGACCCGCGTCGTGCAGCGCGTCGCCCGCCTTCACCGCCGGGTCGACGATCGACACCAGCCGCACCCCCTGATCCGACAACTCCCGCGCCAGACCCGACAGATCCGGGAACCGCTCCCGGTCCACCGTGAACACCCGGTGCCCGTCGTAGTGGTCGATGTCCAGGTGCACGGCCGACAACGGCAACCCCCGCGACACGTACCCCGCCACCACCCGCCGCACCTCCGCCGCGCTCCCGAACCCCCACCGCGCGTGCTGGTACCCCAACGCCCACTCCGGCGGCACCGCCGGCGAGCCCGTCAGCCCCGCCCAGCCCTGCGCCACCCGGGCCGGCGTCCCCACCAACACCCAGCAGCGCAACGGCCCGCCCTCCAGCCGCAGTTCGCTCGTACCGGGCCGGTCCGCCCCCGACCCGGCCCCCTCCTGCCCCTCGCGCAGCAGCACCCGCCCGTCCCACGTGTTGTCGTGGAACGCCAGGTGCGTGCCCGCGTCCGCCACCACCCACTGCACCGGCATGGTGATGTACAGCGGATCGTCACCCGGCCCGAACCCACCCTTCGGATCGGTGTTCCACAGCCGGTACGACCCGTCCCGCAGCCGGGGCCCGCCCGCCCGACCACCCAGCCCGAAGAACCGGGCGTCCGCCGGCACCTCCGCCCGCACCAGCCACCGCGCCCCGCCACCCCCGCCCGGGCCCCCCTCCACCGGCTCCCACCAGCGCGGCGGCAGCTCCCTCCGCAACACCGTCCCGCCCGGCGTGCGCACCTCCACCGCCCCGAGCCGGGACACCGCCACCGTCACCCGCTCCGACACCACCCGCCAGCCGCCCCCGGTGTCCGGCTCCAACACCGCACGCGGATCCGGCTCCGGCCCGCCTCCCACCACCGCGTGCGACGGAGACGGCTCCGCCCCGTCCCAGCCCCAGAACACCGCCCCGCCCACGGTCACCCGCACCAGCAGCTCCGACCGCGCGAACCGCAGCACACCACCGCCCGGCCGGGGCTCCGTACCCGTGAGCACCCCCGGCACCCGCGCCCGCTCCGCGCCCCGGCGCGCGAGCCCCACCGCGTCCGCACGCCGGTGACGCAACGCCGAACGCCAGGCGCGCCTCCCACCCGCCGTACCGATCTCCAACACCGCACGCACCAGATCACGACCGTCCATGCCGCTCACCCTGCCACCGCCCCTCGGCCGCGCGGGCGGCGTTCAGCTCCCGTTCACCCGCCGGCCGGGCGACGCGGGCGGACAACGCGCCGCCCATGACGACCCTGGTGCTGCTGTCGATCACATGGCATGGTCCCTGTGAGCCGCCGCGCGCGCACCGAACGCGCGACGGCACCCACGCACACGAAGCGCGAGCCACAGACTTGACCGGGAGCCGACCCATGACCTCAGCCACCCAGCCGGAACCCCTCTGGTCCCCGAGCCCCGACCGGATCGCCGCGGCCAGGATCACCGCCTTCCAGGCCTGGGCCGCCGAGCGCTTCGGAGCCCCCGCCGACGGCGGCTACCCGGCCCTGCACAGCTGGTCCGTCGACGCGCTCGACACCTTCTGGCAGGCCATCGCCGAATGGTTCGACGTACGGTTCACCACCCCGTACACCTCCGTGCTCGCCGACCGCTCCATGCCCGGCGCCCGCTGGTTCACCGGCTCCACCCTCAACTACGCCGAACACGCCCTGCGCGCCGGCGAGGACCCGGCCCGCGCCGACGAACCCGCCCTGATCAGCGTCGACGAGACCCACGAGCCCACCCCCGTCACCTGGGCCGAGCTCCGCCGCCAGGTCGGCTCGCTCGCCGCCGAACTGCGCGCCGCGGGCGTACGCCCCGGCGACCGCGTCAGCGGCTACCTCCCCAACATCCCCGAAGCCGTCGTCGCCTTCCTCGCCACCGCCTCCGTCGGCGGGGTCTGGACCTCCTGCGCCCCCGACTTCGGCGCCCGCAGCGTCCTGGACCGCTTCCAGCAGGTCGAACCCGTCGTCCTGTTCACCGTCGACGGATACCGCTACGGCGGCAAGGAACACGACCGCCGCGACACCGTCGCCGAGCTGCGCGCCGAGCTCCCCTCCCTGCGCGCCGTCGTACACATCCCCCTCCTCGGCACCCCAGCCCCCGAGGGCACCCGCGCCTGGGCCGACCTCACCGCCGCCGACACCGAGCCCGTCTTCGAGCCGGTCCCCTTCGACCACCCGCTGTGGGTCCTCTACTCCTCCGGCACGACCGGCCTGCCCAAGGCCATCGTCCAGTCCCAGGGCGGCATCCTCCTCGAACACCTCAAGCAGATCGGCCTGCACTGCGAGCTGGGGCCCGAGGACCGCTTCTTCTGGTACACCTCCACCGGCTGGATGATGTGGAACTTCCTCGTCTCCGGCCTGCTCACCGGCACCACGGTCGTCCTCTACGACGGCAGCCCCGGGTTCCCCGACACCGGCGCCCAGTGGCGGATCGCGGAGCGGACCCGGGCCACCCTGTACGGCACCTCCGCCGCGTACGTGATGGCCTGCCGCAAGGCGGAGGTCCATCCCTCCCGGGACTTCGACCTCTCCTCCGTGAAGGCCGTCGCCACCACCGGCTCCCCGCTCCCGCCCGACGGCTTCCGCTGGCTGCACGACGAGGTGGCCGAGGACCTCTGGATCGTCTCCGTCAGCGGCGGCACCGACGTGTGCAGCTGCTTCGCGGGCGGGGTCGCCACCCTCCCCGTGTACATCGGCGAACTCCAGGCGCCCGGCCTCGGCACCGACCTCCAGGCCTGGGACCCCGCCGGCAAGCCGGTCATCGGCGAGGTCGGCGAACTCGTCGTCACCAACCCCATGCCCTCCATGCCGATCCACTTCTGGAACGACCCCGACGGCAGCCGCTACCACGAGAGCTACTTCGAGATGTTCCCCGGCGTCTGGCGCCACGGGGACTGGATCACCCTCACCGACCGCGGATCGGTGATCATCCACGGCCGCTCCGACTCCACCCTCAACCGGCAGGGCGTCCGCATGGGATCCGCCGACATCTACGAGGCCGTCGAACGCCTTCCGGAGATCAAGGAGTCCCTGGTCATCGGCCTGGAGGAACCGAACGGCGGCTACTGGATGCCGCTGTTCGTCCACCTCGCGCCCGGCGCCACCCTCGACGACGACCTGCGCGACCGCATCAAGGCCACGATCCGCGCGGAACTCTCCCCGCGGCACGTCCCCGACGAGATCATCGAGGTCCCGGCGGTCCCGCACACCCTCACGGGCAAGCGCATCGAGGTCCCGGTCAAGCGCCTCCTCCAGGGCGCGCCCCTGGCCAAGGCGGTCAACCTCGGCTCGGTCGACCGTCCGGAACTCCTCGACTTCTACGCGGAGCTGGCCCGCACCCGAAAGTGACTGTCAGTGGTCATGGTTACGCTGAGTGAGCGAATCGTCGCATCACTCAGGGGGAGCCATGCCACCGAAGAACACCCGCTCGAACGACACCCCGGGAACCCGGCGCCGCCGGTCCCTGCGCCGCACCCTGCGTCGCGAAGTGCCCGGCACGGTCGGCCTCCTGGCCGACGCCGGGGACTTCGCGGCCATGCGCGGCTACCGGAGCTTCACCTTCGACGACCACCAGGACTACCTCCGCCACGTGGACGCTCTGCTCCGCTCCCTCGCGGCCCAGGGCATCCACACCACGGTCGCCCTCTTCGATCCCGAGGAGTACGCCGAGTACTGCGCGGACCACGGCCTGGACCCGGACACCGCCGACACCCGCACCCGCTATACCGCCGGGCTCGCCGGCAGCGGCGCGGCCCTGCCCTACCGGGGCCAACCCATCGACGAACTGGTCCCGCTCCTCCTCGACGAGGCCGTCCGACAGGCCACGTGGGAGTACGCCGGCACCCTCCTCGCCGAGGCCGGCACCTGCGCGGACTGCGGCGAGGACATCGGCCGGGCCTCCTTCGAGCGGGCCGCCGACGCGGTGAAACGCCTGGTCGACGGAGCCGGCCCCGGCCACCACCACCTCGTGTGCAGCATCCCCACCGACACGGAACAGCTCGTCGCCGTGCTGCACGCGGACACCACCGCCGACCAGGACCGCCCACCCCGGATCGAGGGCCGCGAAGGCCTCGACTTCATGACCGTCCTGGCCGCCGGCATCGCCCTGGGCGGAGCCGGGGGACTGGTCCTGCGCAGCACCACCGAGGAGTTCGGGGACCGCGTCCACGGCTGGCGCCTGGACCGGGGCCGGCTGGTCCCCCTCTCCGCGGCGGCGGTGTTCAACGCCTACTGCACCGACGCCGACACCGGTGAGCCGGTGGCCCCGGAACCGGGCGTCGAGTACTGCCCCGGCTACGAGGTGGACGATCCCGGCCCCCACCACTGACCCGAACGGGCGGGGCAACCGACCGCGGAGACGACCGAGGGGCCCTCGCCACCGGCGAAGGCCCCTCCATCGAACGACGTGCCCCGGCTACTCGCCGGACAGCACCGCCTGGGCGGCCGCACGGGCCTCCTGGGCGGTGTCCGTCGCACGCGCCGCCGCGGCGGCACGCTCACACTGCGCGAGCGTGTGCTTGGCGAGCGTCGCCCGCACGTAGGGGATCGAGGCGGCACCCATGGAAAGGGAGGTGACACCCAGACCGGTCAGCACACAGGCGAGCAGCGGATCCGAGGCGGCCTCGCCACAGACGCCACAGCTCTTCCCCTCGGCCTTGGCGGCGTCGGCCGACATGGCGATCAGGTCGAGCAGCGCGGGCTGCCACGGGTCCTGCAACCGCGACACGGCCCCGACCTGACGGTCGGCCGCGAAGGCGTACTGCGCCAGGTCGTTCGTGCCCAGCGACAGGAACTCGACCTCCTGGAGGATCGAGCGCGCCCGGAGCGCGGCGGAGGGGATCTCCACCATCGCGCCGAACTTCGCCTGCAGTCCGGCCTCGCGGCACGCGTCCGCGAACGCCTTGGCATCGATCCGGTCGGCCACCATCGGGGCCATGACCTCAAGGTAGACCGGCAGCCCCGCGGCGGCCTTGGCCAGCGCGGTGAGCTGCGTGCGCAGCACGTCCGGGTGGTCCAGCAGCGACCGGAGGCCGCGCACACCCAGCGCCGGGTTCGGCTCGTCGCCCGGGGTCAGGAAGTCCAGCGGCTTGTCCGCCCCGGCGTCCAGCACACGTACGACGACCCGCCCCTCGGGGAAGGCCTCCAGCACCTTGCGGTACGACTCGACCTGCTTCTCCTCGGACGGCGCCTTCTTGCTGTCGTCCAGGAACAGGAACTCGGTGCGGAACAGACCCACACCCTCGGCCCCGGCCTCGACGGCCGCCGGCACGTCCGCCGGACCACCGACGTTGGCCAGCAGCGGCACCTTGTGACCGTCGGAGGTGGCGCCCGGACCGGACGAGGCGGCGAGAGCCGCCCTGCGCTCGGCCGCCGAGGCCTCCAGCTCGGCCCGCTTCTCGGCCGACGGGTCCACGAACAGGTCACCCGTGCTGCCGTCGACGGCGATCAGGGTGCCTTCGGCGATCTCACCCGCACCCGGCAGCGCCACGATCGCCGGTACCCCCAGGGCCCGCGCGAGGATGGCGCTGTGGCTGGTCGGCCCGCCCTCCTCGGTCACGAATCCGAGGACCAGCGCCGGGTCGAGCAGCGCGGTGTCGGCGGGAGCGAGGTCCCGGGCGATCAGCACGTACGGCTCGTCGCTGTCGGGCACGCCCGGCATCGGCACACCGAGCAGGCGCGCCACGATGCGGTTGCGCACGTCGTCCAGGTCGGCCACGCGCCCGGCCATGTACTCACCGGCCCCCGCGAGCAGGTCGCGGTAGGAGGCGAAGGCGTCGTAGATGCCGCGCTCGGCCGTGCTGCCGACGGCGATCCGACGGTCGACGTCCGCCATCAGCTCGGGGTCCGTCGCGATCATGGCCTGGGCCTCCAGCACGTGCTGGGCCTCGCCCCCGGCCAGCTGGCCGCGCGCGACGAGGTCGGCCGACACAGCCTCCACGGCCTGACGGGCGCGCCCCTGTTCGCGCTCCGCCTCGGCCGCGGTGATCTGCTTGGCCGGCGGCTCGAGAACGGCCGTGCCCATGTGCCGGACCTCGCCGATCGCCACACCGTGGCTCACGCCGACGCCTCGCAGCGTTGTCTCCATTACACCCGTCTCCGATTGAGCGACGGCCCCGCCGCCGCGATGAATGTCCGACCCACCTGTGGAGGCGGACACGTCACTGCCAGCTGAAGAGAACGTCAGCGCTCTTGACGTCACCGTCGTCGACGACGTCGGAGAGCGAGTCGGCAGTCGCCTCAAGCGCCACGACGGGGCAGACGGGGGACTTGCCGGCGGCCTCGACCGCGGCGGGGTTCCAACGGATGACGGCCTGGCCGCGCGTTACGGTGTCGCCCTTGTTCACGAGCAGCTCGAAGCCCTCGCCGTTGAGCTGAACGGTGTCGATGCCGAGGTGCACCAGCACCCCGTGGCCTTCGCCGTCGACGACCACGTACGCGTGCGGATGCAGGGAGACGACCACACCGTCGACGGGGGACACCGCCTCCGAGGGCTCGCGCACGGGATCAATAGCGGTGCCCGGTCCCACCATCGCGCCGGAGAACACCGGATCGGGCACTGCCGCGAGTCCGATGGCGCGCCCGGCAAGTGGGGACGTCACGCTGGTCATGGGGGCCTCCCAGGGGTGGGGCTTCTTCGTGTCGCCGTCACAACCTGTCCTGGACGGCATACTTTGAGAAGGGTAAGTCATGAGATGTCCCGGTTCCGCATGAAGCGCACCCCTCGAAAGGGGCTGCGACGTGCGGCCGCGACACCAACGTAGTGGACTAGACCATACGCCTGAATCGATTTGCCTGGGCACTGGTCGACCTGTACTGTCGTGACTCCCGCCGGGACGCACCGCGTGAACATCTCGCGAACTGCTGATGGACGGGAACCCCTCTCCAGTATTGATCTTCACTCTCCGCCTTTCCGTGTGCCTTTTGGCAGAACGGTGCGTGGTCGGAGTCGTGAAAATCCGCTGGTAGAGTCGGACTCGCCGAAAAGGGAAAACGCGAAAGCGGCCCCCTGGAAGGCAAAAGCAAAACCCGCTTCGACCGGGAATCGGACATGAAAGAGTCTGATAGAGTCGGAAACGAAGGAAGCGCCTGGAGGAAAGCCTGAGAGGGTGAGTACAAAGGAAGCGTCCGTTCCTTGAGAACTCAACAGCGTGCCAAAAATCAACGCCAAAAGTTGATACCCCGTCCATTTCGATGGATGAGGTTCCTTTGAAAAAGACCTGTGAGGTCACCATCCCTCGGGATTGTGATGCTTGCAGGCGATTACACAGCGAGGACGCAGTGGTCGATCGGTCTTATTCCGACATGATCGGCCCGCTCTAAGTGCGTGTGCACCCGATTACGGGTAAACATTCATGGAGAGTTTGATCCTGGCTC
>NZ_JAPNLK010000360.1 GCF_026627505.1 Streptomyces sp. H27-H5
CCCTGCGCCAACGGAGCCAACGGAACACCGTAACCGGGCCCGCCCCAGGTGTCCCCGGGCCACCCCTACGCGAGGACACCTGGCGCGGCTCCGGGGATGAGGCCGCACCTTGACCCCTGTCACTGAATGGCCGGTTACCGGCTGTTCAGTGACAGGGCATGCCTGCTGTGCCGACACTCCGAGACCGCGCGTCACCGGTCGTGAAGGTGCCCGGAACTGAGCAGCCGACTCGTAGACGGACCGCCCCCACGGCTCGGCCCCTGCGGCTCGAGCGGCACGTCTTCCTGCCGTCCCTCCGCGGGTTCCCCGAGGGCAGTGTTGCCCTACCTGCTCCCCGGGCCTGCGGCATGACCGGTTGTGCCTGGTATACGTCGTCGACGGCCCCCACGCGCGCTGTTGTGCCGCTGGGGCAACTACCCCGGCAACGTCAGGATGCCGGGAGAGGCGGGGTGACCGGCAGTACGCAACCCTCGGCGGCCGCCGCGGTCTTCAGAGCTGCGGCCGCCGCCTCGTTGGCCGTCTTCTGAGCCTTGAGAAGCCGTTGCTGAACCGGAAGGGCCGTCGCTTGATCGGTTGATTCTTCCTGGTCAGGCATGGGGTGGGTGCTGGTGCGGCAGGCTCGTTGGGTCGGGTTGTCGTCGTGCTGGAGGTGCTGGAATG
>NZ_JAPNLK010000361.1 GCF_026627505.1 Streptomyces sp. H27-H5
GGTCAACGAAGGCGACCTGATCGTCGTCCTCGAGGCCATGAAGATGGAACAACCCCTCAACGCACACCGCTCCGGCACCATCGTCGGCCTCAAGGCCGAAGTCGGCGCGTCCCTCACCTCCGGCGCCGGCATCTGCGAGATCAAGGACTGATACATGGCATTCCGCTGAATTCGTCTGCGGAATTCTTGCGAGTCCTGACAATTCCCTGACGTAATCGTCGTTGAAAACGTCATTCGGGCCTCGCATACTTAATTCCAATTCATGGGTCGTGAGGAGAGGGAACGAATGCACAGCACTCTGATCGTGGCGCGGATGGATCCCGGTTCCAGCATTGACGTCGCCAAACTCTTCGGTGAGTTCGACGCCACCGAGATGCCCCACCGCATGGGTACGCGTCGCCGGCAGCTTTTCGAATACCGGGGGCTCTACTTCCATCTGCAGGACTTCGACACCGACAACGGTGGCGAGCTGATCGAGGCCGCCAAGGGTGACCCGCGCTTCGTGGGCATCAGCGAGGACCTCAACCTGGATCCACCGCGTAGTGGTCGGGCTGTGGATGGAGAAATCAGAAGAGGTGCCCGCTGACCTGGGATGATGGGAGTTTCTACGCTTCCATCAGACCCGAGCAAGAGGGCACCTCGTAAGT
>NZ_JAPNLK010000362.1 GCF_026627505.1 Streptomyces sp. H27-H5
TCCGGCCACGACCGCGGCGACATCGACACAACAAGCCCCTCCCCGGCCGGACCCTACCGACACAGGAACAACCTGCCCACCCGCTCCCACCAGCACCCTCAGCCACACGAATTAACCATCAGGGTCGCCAGCCGGCACAAACGCCGCGACGACAAGAAAGCCGCCGGGCGCCGCCTGCCCCCGCTCGACTCCGCCGCGATGCGCGCCTACCGGCGGCCGGTCACCCTCGCCGAACAAGAAGCCGCAGCGCAGGAGACCGCCGCGCAGCGCGCAGCGACCGAGCAATGGGACAACGAGGGCGGACACTGCCCCGACATGCCGACACGCCGCCCCAGCACGATCCGCACCACCGACACCCGACGCTCGACCACCAGCTCCGGCAGGGCCACGGAGCAGCCGGCCGACCAGGTCGACGCCGAGGCAACGGCCGTCGCCGAGCGGATCGCCGCGATCCACCGCGCCCACCACCAGCAGTTGGAACTATGGCCCCGCGAGCTCCCTGGCCCGGCCGCGTTCGCCGGCCCCGCCGGAACCCGAGACGGCACCTCCTACTCCAACGACCCCCGCCTCACCGCCGCCCGCAAGATCATCGCCAAGCACCCCGACGAAAGCGCCATCCAGCACACCCGACGCCTCAACGAACAGCA
>NZ_JAPNLK010000363.1 GCF_026627505.1 Streptomyces sp. H27-H5
CCCCGAGGAATGCCCGCAGCATCAACTACGGGCTGATCGGCAGGAACACACCGGTTCGGTTCTCGGTCCCGGGCAGCTACTCGTACCTCGACGTACCCGCGGTGGCGGGCGCTCAGATCTCCACCCCCGATCATGCGTCCCTGGACATCACCGGTGACATCGACGTGCGCGTCGAGATGATCCCCTCCGCCTGGGTCGGGACCTACGCCGCCCCGATCTGGGAGATCATGGGCAAATATCAGGCGACGGGGAACCAGCGCTCCTGGTTGCTGTTGATGAGCCCGAGCGGCCACCCCCAGTTCCGCTGGTCGCCCGACGGAACGTCGGCATACACCTTCATCGTGGCGACGCAGCCGGTCCCGGTGCTGCGTCGTATGGCCGTCCGCGCCACCCTCGACGTCAACAACGGCGCGGGCGGAAACACCGTCACGTTCTACACGGCAACTACCCTGGCAGGGCCCTGGACGCAGCTCGGCGACCCTGTCGTGACCGCCGGTGTCACCTCCATCTACAACAGCACCGCCCCGCTGGAGCTCGGGGACACGACCGGCACAAGTTTCGGTCAGCTGGCCCGCCGCTACGTCCGCGCCGAGGTGCGGTCCGGTATCGGCGGCACCGTGGTGGCCGCCCCGGACATGCGGGC
>NZ_JAPNLK010000364.1 GCF_026627505.1 Streptomyces sp. H27-H5
GGGCTCGATCAGGGCCCATTGCTCGTCGGTGAGGTCGCCACGTGCCATGCCCGATGGTTTATCAAGAGCGACCGGTTCCGCGGCGCCGATTACCCAAACCGTGATCTGGACTCCATACAGGACCTAGCGCGGGGCGGCTTGCAAAGTACATGGTGCGTGGACTTCGAGGTGGACCGCAGCAGGGACGGATGTGGGTGATGTGTTCTCATTCTGCGATTCACCCCCGCGTGTCAGCCGGACGTGACATTGTGGTCGTTGCCCTGCTCCGGTGGGGTTGCTCCTCGCAACCGCCCAGCGGGGATGAACCGTTCTACGGAAAGTGCTTTCCATGCTCCCTGCATCAGCGGGGATAGCTCACGTTACGAGCACAGGCCGTCGCGTCCTCGGACTGCCGGGGATGGCCCTCGTGCGTGCTTTACGCACCGCATTGGCTGGATATGAAGAAGGCCCCTCATCGAGGGGCCTTCTTCATATCCAGTCCGTCCGTCCGGGATCCCTGCCCCGGTTCAGCCTGGATCCACCGCGTAGTGGTCGGGCTGTGGATGGAGAAATCAGAAGAGGTGCCCGCTGACCTGGGATGATGGGAGTTTCTACGCTTCCATCAGACCCGAGCAAGAGGGCACCTCGTAAG
>NZ_JAPNLK010000365.1 GCF_026627505.1 Streptomyces sp. H27-H5
GGTCCGGGCTGTAGGTGTCGAGGATCTCGGCGGCCCCTGATTCCCGCCGCGCCTCGCTCGCCGCGTCCTGCCCGGAAAGCGTCCCGCCCAGACGGCGACACAACTCGTCCTCGGTCCAGGATGCCGAGCCGTCCGCGGCGACCAGACCCGCGACGATCGGTTCGGCGTCGCGGGCCGCGAGATCCATCCGCTGCCGGTCGATCCGGCGACGGTACTCCCCGAAGTTGGCCAACTCCCCCCACGGGCTTCGCGCCGACTGCCCCCACGGCGCTGCTTCCTGTCCGGCCCTGCGAGTGGCGGGATTCCCCGACCGCCTCGCCGCGGCGGCGGACTGTGACGGCTTCTTCTTGCGCGGCTTCGAGACTGGCATCCGGCCATTGTATGAACGTGCCGCGGAGCACCACGGCCAGAATCCCGCTTCCGGTACCCGGCGAGCGTTACGCGGCTTGCGTGAAGATGGCGGGGGCGGGTTGGAGGTGGCGGGTGAGGTAGCGGGCGTGCTCGGCGTCGGCGTCGTAGCGCCAGCGGTAGGGGCGGGCGGTGCGGTTGTAGCGGATGGTGTAGGTGGTGATCTGGGTTTCGAGGTCGTCGCGGGAGGCGAAGTCGCCGCGTCGCAGCAGGCGGCGGG
>NZ_JAPNLK010000366.1 GCF_026627505.1 Streptomyces sp. H27-H5
CACTTGAGAGGTGCCTTGCCGGTTGGTGCTGGTGGAAGCGTGAGAACTCCCATCATCCCAGGTCAGCGGGCACCTCCTCCCGTTTCCCCGTCCACAGCCCGGCCGTTACACGGTGGATCGAGGCTCAAAGTCGCCTGATCACCGGAGCTTCGATGTGCCGTCAGTCTGCCACTGTCTGTTTGATCAAGTCGCCTTCGCGTGGGCAGCGTGAGCTTCCCGTCGTTGGCGTTCGGTTGAGTGTTCTGCCGGATCCGCGTGATCGTCGGGGCCGGCGTCATGGCCTCGCCTCGGTGTTAGGGCTCGCGCGAGAACTACGTGGCGATGTCCGAGAAGTCCCCTGCTGGCTTGTGATAGGCCCGCAGGGTGCTGACTGAGAAGCCGTTGCTGAACCGGAAGGGCCGTCGCTTGATCGGTTGATTCTTCCTGGTCAGGCATGGGGTGGGTGCTGGTGCGGCAGGCTCGTTGGGTCGGGTTGTCGTCGTGCTGGAGGTGCCTTCACCAACAACTGCGGAGAGAGAGCACTTCGGCCGGTCAAGACCCAGCTGAAGATCTCCGGCTGCCACCAGTCCGAACACGGTGCGACGGCCTGGCTCGCCGTGCGCTCCTACCTCGACTCCGC
>NZ_JAPNLK010000367.1 GCF_026627505.1 Streptomyces sp. H27-H5
TCTCCGGCCACGCCCAGTTCGCCCTCGATACCGGGACGAAGGTGTTCTTCGCCGATCCCCACTCGCCCTGGCAACGACCGACGAACGAGAACACGAACGGCCTGCTGCGCCAGTACTTCCCGAAGGGCACCGACCTCTCCCGCTGGTCTTCCGCAGACCTCGGAGCCGTCGCCATGGCGATCAACAACCGGCCCCGCAAGACTCTCGGCTGGCGGACACCCGCCGAGGTCTTCGAAGAGCAGCTACGCTCGCTTCAACAACCCGGTGTTGCAACCACCGGTTGAACTCGCCGAATACACGTCCCGGAAGTTCGGCCGCGCCTGCCGCAAGCTGGGCGTCTTCCAGTCCATGGGGCGCGTGGGATCGTGCTTCGACAACGCGGTGAGCGAGGCGTTCAACAGCGTCCTCAAGGTCGAGTACGTCCACCGGCGCACCTTCGCCACCCGGGCCGAGGCCCGGATCAGGATCGCCACCTGGATCACCGACTTCTACAACGCCCGTCGGCTACACAGCGTGTGCGACTTCAAGAGTCCGATCGACTACGAACGCGAGTACTGAACCGGCCTCACTGTGGGGCTGGCCGCATAGGAAGGACTCCACACTTCGAGGGGATTGACA
>NZ_JAPNLK010000368.1 GCF_026627505.1 Streptomyces sp. H27-H5
GTGGGCCTGCTCAAGGATGCGGCCACCGCGGCCGCGGCCTTCGAGGCCGCCAACGTCACCTACTCGGCCAGCATGGCCGCCGCCCTGGTCATCGCCGCCGACCCTGCCGTGGCCCAGGCCACGGCAGGGGAAGCCCTCAAAGCCCAGAAGACGGCCAACGACGCGGCTGCCGCAGCCCTCAAGACCGCGGCCGCCGCGGCAGGCTGTGTGCTTCCTGCCGCCCCGCCTCTCCCGGCCTCCTGACGTTGCCGGGGTAGTTGCCCCCAACAGCACAACAGCGCGAGCAGGTAGGGCATTGCTGCCCTTGGGAACCTGCGGAGAGACGGCAGGGAGACCTTCTGCTCGAGCCGCAGGCGCCGAGCAGTGGGGGCAGCGTTCCGTCTGCGAGGCGGCTGTTCAGTCCTGGGCACCTTCACGACCGGTGACGCGCGGTCTCGGAGTGTCGGCACAGCAGGCATGCCCTGTCACTGAACAGCCGGTAACCGGCCGTTCAGTGACAGGGGTCAAGGTGCGGCCTCATCCCCGGAGCCGCGCCAGGTGTCCTCGCGTAGGGGTGGCCCGGGGACACCTGGGGCGGGCCCGGTTACGGTGTTCCGTTGGCTCCGTTGGCGCAGGG
>NZ_JAPNLK010000369.1 GCF_026627505.1 Streptomyces sp. H27-H5
GGCACCTCGTAAGTGAAATCCTCCCACAGCTCGGCGGCGGTGTTCGCGGCGTTCGACGAGCCGAATCTGATCGCGCATGCCGGACTTGTCCCGATCGTCCGGCTTGCCGAGCGGTGCTGTCTGCCGGCCCTGGTGGCCGAGAAGGTCAAGCTGAACGGCGCGAAGAACGGCGCCGGCGCGGCCGCCGATGCGAAGGTGACAAGCATCGTGGGTGGCATGGTCGCCGGTGGCGACTCCATCGACGGCCTGGACGTCCTGCGGCACGACGGGCTGCCGAAGCTGTTCGGCGGGGTCCGGGCACCCTCCACGCTGGGCACCTTCCTGCGCGCCTTCACCTGGGGGCACGTACGCCAACTGGAGTCGGCCACAAGCACGTTCACCTGCAACCTGGCCGCCCACACCGGCCTCGTCCCGAAGGACGACGAAGTGGTCTTCGTCGACCTCGACTCCAAGGTCAAGCAGGTCTACGGCCCGGTACGGCAGCCGCACTTCGTTACGTGACCTGCGGGTACGGGTTCTCGACGGGCCGTCCGAGACGGGTCCTCCGGTGGTGCCAGCGTGCTCTGGCTCGGTGTCGGTCTCGCCAGTTCTGCCAGT